>JBGASC010000039.1:0-50074 GCA_044229935.1 Planctomycetota bacterium
TCGAGGTTGCATGGCGCCTGGCCTGGAGTGTCCGCCGCCGCGGTCGACGGGCTCTATCGTACCTCGATTGCGATCGCACCGGGCTGCGGAGCCGCCCAAGTCGTCAGCTCGCGCCTGCACTTGACCCTGGTCGCCTTCTTCGCGCACGAGGACGCTTGCATCTCGCCTCCCGACCCCTCCGCAACGCCCGAAGCTCCGCCGAACATCGTGCGCAGGCCTGGTCCGAACCAGTGCGAATGTCTCGCGTGTCTCGCCCGCGCATGCAGGCTCGAACCCAGGTCCGGGCGTGGGTGCGATCCACGAGCGAGAGGTCTCGGCCCGGCGTTCAGCGCTTGGGCCGCGGCGGCGCTTTCGTCGCGAAGCGCGTCTCGAACAACCCCAGCGGCGCGCGCGCCGAATCGTCCTCGTCCTTCGCGCCCGAGCGTCCGTGCGCGAGCTCCTCCGCGCAGCGCGTGACCAGCGCGGTCCAGCCGGTCTGGTGCGAGGCGCCCAGGCCCTCCCCGGTCTCGCCGTGGAAGTACTCGTGGAACAACACCAGCTCGCGGAAGCGCGGATCGCTCGCGTAGCGCGCGTCGTCGCCGTGGCACGGGCGCCGGCCGTCCGCGCCCGGCACGAACAGCGCGACCATGCGCCGGCACAACTCGTCGGCGACCTGGCTCAGGTTCAACCAGCGCCCCGAGCCGGTCGGGCACTCGACGCGGAAGCCGTCGCCGTAGAAGTGGTGGTAGCGCTGCAGGGCCTCGACGAACAGGTAGTTGAGCGGGAACCAGACCGGCCCGCGCCAGTTCGAGTTGCCGCCGAAGAGCGCAGTGCGCGACTCGCCCGGCTCGTAGCCGACGCGGTAGGTCTGCCCGTCGAGCGCGAGCTCGAAGGGCTTCTCGCCGTGCACCTTCGAGAGCGAGCGCAGGCCGAAGGGCGAGAGGAACTCCGACTCGTCGAGCGCGTAGCGCAAGACGCGCGCGAGGCGATCGCGCGAGGGGATCGCCAGCAGGCGGTGGTCGCCCTTGGGCGAACGCTCGAGGTAGCTGTGCATCGCCGCGAGGTCGGCGCGGTGCTCGAGGAACCACTGCATGCGCTTCTTGAAGCCCGGACAGCGGTCGATCACGGCCTGGTCGAGCACCTCGACCGCGAGCAGCGGGATGATCCCGACCATCGAGCGCACCTGCAGCGGCTCGCTCGCGCCGCCCAGCAGCAGGCGGTCGTAGTAGAAGCCGTCCTCCTCGTTCCACAGTCCGCTGCCGCCGAGCGTGTTCATCGCGTCGCAGATCGAGACGAAGTGCTCGAAGAACTTGGAGGCGATGTCCTCGTAGGCCGTGCTCTCCGCGGCGAGTTCGAGCGCCATCGAGAGCATCGTTGCGCAGTAGAACGCCATCCAGGCCGTGCCGTCGGCCTGCTGCAGCTGTCCGCCCTTGGGCAGCGGCGCGGAGCGGTCGAACACGCCGATGTTGTCCAGCCCGAGGAAGCCGCCCGAGAAGAGGTGGTTGCCGTCGGGGTCCTTGCGGTTGACCCACCAGGTGAAGTTGATCAGGAGCTTCTGGAAGCAGCGCTCGAGGAACTCGCGGTCGCGCCCGCCGCGCGGCGCGGTCATCTTGTACACGCGCCAGCAGGCCCAGGCGTGCACCGGCGGGTTGACGTCGGAGAGCGCCCACTCGTAGGCGGGGATCTGGCCGCTGGGGTGCATGTACCACTCGCGCAGGAAGAGCAGCAGCTGGTCCTTGGCGAAGCGCGGATCGACGCGCGCCATCGGCAGCATGTGGAAGGCGAGATCCCAGGCGGCGTACCAGGGGTACTCCCACTTGTCGGGCATCGAGACGAGGTCGCGGTTGTAGAGGTGCCGCCAGTCGCGGTTGCGGCCGAGCTTGCGCTCGGGCGGCGGCGCGGGCTGGCGCGGATCGCCGTTGAGCCACTCGTCGACGACGTAGTTGTAGAACTGCTTGGACCAGAGCAGGCCCGCGTAGGCCTGGCGCACGACCGCGCGCTCCTCGTGCAGCAGCGTCGCGGGCAGGCGCACCGCGTAGAAGCGCTCGCACTCGGCGTGGCGCTTCGCGCACAGGGCGTCGAAGCTCTCGCCGAAGGCCTCCAGGCCGCTCTCCTCCTCGCGCGAGAGCCGCAGGCGCAGCGTGCGCGTCGCGCCCGGCGCGAGCTCGAGCACGTAGCGGCCGGCCGCCTTCGTGCCGTGCATCTCCGCGTTGACCGCCGCGCGCACGCCCTCGACGACGTAGCGGTGGAACGCGTCCTTCACGAAGGGCCCGGCGTTGGGAGTGCCGAAGATGCGCTCGGTGTTGGTCTCGTTCTCGGTGAAGAGCATCTCGGGCCCGTTCTCGAAACACAGGCGGTAGCGGCCCAGGCCGGGCAGCGTGGCCTGGATCTCGCGCGCCGAGCGCAGGTTGAGCAGCGGCTTGTCGCTCCAGCCCTCCTCGCGATTGCCCCACGACCAGGTGTTGCGCAAGAGCAGCGTCGGCAGCACGTGCAGCGTCGCCGTCTCGGGCCCGTGGTTCGCGACGTGGATGCGGATCAGCACGTCCTCGGGCGTGTTCTTGGCGTACTCGACGCGCACCTCGAACCAGCGCTCGTCGGCGAACGCGCCGCTGTCGACCAGCTCGTACTCCGCGTCGGCGCGCGTGCGCCGAGCGTTCTCGGCCACGAGCCCGTCGTACGGGAACGCGCGCTGCGGATAGCGGTAGAGCGCCGCGCACCAGGAGTACGTCGGCGTGGCCTCGACGTAGTGGTACTCCTCCTTGACGTCCTCGCCGTGGTTGCCCTGCGGCCCGGTCAGGCCGAAGAGGCGCTCCTTGAGGAACGCGTCGCGCCCGTTCCACAGCGCGATCGAGAAGGCGATGCGGCACTGTCGATCGCACCAGCCCAGGAGGCCGTCCTCGCCCCAGCGGTAGGCGCGGCTGCGCGCGTGGTCGTGCGGGAAGTAGCCCCAGGCGTTGCCGTCGGCCGAGTAGTCCTCGCGCACCGTGCCCCACTGCCGCTCCGAGAGGTACGGCCCCCAGCGCTTCCAGTTGCTCTCGCGGCGGTCGTCCTGCGCGAGGCGCTGGGATTCGGGATCGTCGGGCGCGTGGCGGGTGTGCATGCGGCGGAAAAAATATCCGCTGCGCCCTCCGGCGTCGCGTGGAACACGAGTTCCTCGTCCGCGGGCGCATGAAGTGCGGAGCCGCCGGGTGCCGATGAAGGCCAGCGCCCCATGCCTTCCCCCACGATCGACCGTTCGGCCTCGGCCGAGGCCCTCCTGCGCCAGCAGCTCGTCGAACGCGTCAGCCAGCGCCGGCTCGAGCTGCCGATGCTGCCGCAGACCGCGACCGACGTGCTGAGCCTGTGCAACGACTCGAGCTGCGACACCGCGCGCCTCTCGAGCCTGATCCAGCGCGACCAGGCGCTCGCCGCGCACACGCTGCACATCGCCAACTCCGCGGCCTACGCGCCGCGCGAGCCGATCGTCTCGCTGCAGCAGGCCATCGGCCGCCTGGGCTTCAAGACCATGTGCGACATCGCCGTCGCGGTCGCCATGCGCAGCAAGGTGTTCGTGCTCAAGGGCCACGAGGAGCGCCTGCGCGCGATGTGGCTGCACTCGGCCATGAGCGGCACCTGGGCCAAGGAGATCGCGCGCGCCTGCCGGCGCAACGTCGAGGGCGCCTTCCTCTGCGGCCTGCTGCACGACATCGGCCAGCCGGTCGTGCTGCAGACGCTGCTGGAGCTCTCGGGCTCCGAGCGCCTGGAGGGCGAGCTCGTCGATCGCCTGCTGCGCGAGTTCCACTGCGAGGTCGGCGCGCTGGTGCTCGAGAGCTGGAAGCTGCCGGATTGGATGGTCGCCTCCGTGCGCTGCCACCACGATCCCGAGACGGCCGGCGAGCACGTCGAGTTCGCACGCACGACGATGCTGGCCGATCTCCTGGCGCACGCGTCGGTGCACCCCGACCGCGAGGCCGACGAGGTCCTGCGCACGCATCCGGTGCTGGCCGACCTGGGCCTGTACGAGGACGAGACCGAGGCGCTCTTCGCGCGCCGCGAGTTCGTGCTGCGCGCGGCCGACGCCTTCCGCTGAGTCCGCGCGCGCTCCCTCCCCGCGCGCTCCAACGCCACGATTCCCCATGACGCAAGACAAGAAGCGCTACGAGCTGGTGGTGATCGGCTCCGGTCCCGCGGGCCACAAGGCCGCGCTGCAGGCCGCGCAGGCCGGGCGCAGCGTGCTGCTGGTCGACCGCGACCCGACGCCCGGCGGCGAGTGCGTGCACCGCGGCACGATCCCCTCGAAGACGCTGCGCGAGAGCGCGCTCTACCTCGCCGGCCTCAAGCAGCGCGCGGCGGGCATCGCCTCCTCCGAGATCACCTCGCACACCAAGGTCGAGAGCCTGATGAAGCGCCTGGGCCACGTGCGCCACGCGCACGAGCACTTCATGGGCGGCCAGATCGAGCGCGCCGGCATCGAGTTCCAGCGCGGCCGCGCGCGCTTCGCCGGAGCGCACGAGCTCGAGATCACGCTGCCCGCCGGCGTGAAGCGCCTCGTCGAGGCCGACTTCTTCGTGATCGCCACCGGCTCGCGCCCGCGCCTGCCGGCCGAGATGCAGATCGACCACGAGCAGATCCTCGACAGCGACTCGATCCTCTCGCTGATCTACCTGCCCGAGTCGCTGACCGTCCTCGGCGCCGGCGTGATCGCCTCCGAGTTCGCCACGATCTTCCAGGCGCTCGGCGTGAAGGTGACGATGGTCGACAAGAGCCCGCGCCCGCTGGCCTTCCTCGACGCGGAGATCACCGGCCGCTTCGTCAAGGCCTTCGAGTCGATGGGCGGCACGTGGATCCCGGGCAAGAAGCCCGTCGGCTGCCGTACCGACGGCATCAGCGCCACGATCACGACGCTCGACGACGGCAGCACGCTGCGCTCCGAGAAGACGCTCGTCGCGCTCGGACGGACCGCCTGCGTCTCGGGACTCAACCTGCAGGCGCTCGGCCTGGCCACCAACGAGCGCGGCTACATTCCGGTCGACGCCAGCCTGCGCACCACGCTCGCGCACGTCTATGCGGCCGGCGACGTGATCGGCCCGCCCGCGCTGGCCGCCTCCTCGATGGAGCAGGGCCGCCGCGCCGCGCGCCACGCCTTCGGCCTGCCGCTGGGCACGAGCTCGGAGACGATCCCGGCGGGCATCTACACCATCCCCGAGATGTCCTGCATCGGCCTCTCGGAGAGCGAGGTCCAATCGCGCCACGGCAGCGCGCTCGTCGGCCGCGCCTACTTCAGCGAGCTCGCGCGCGGACAGATCTCGGGCGACGTCGAGGGCATGCTCAAGCTCGTCGCCGACCCCGTCGCCGGACGCGTCCTCGGCGCGCAGATCATCGGCGAGGGCGCCACCGAGCTGATCCACCTGGCGCAGATGGCGCTGGTCGGCGGCATGACGGTCGACACCTTCATCGACAACGTCTTCAACTTCCCCACGCTGGCCGAGGCCTACCGCGTCGCCGCCCTCGAGTGCGTCGCGCAGCGCGCCCAGCTGCGCCTCGCCGGTTGACGAACATCCGAGCCCGCTACGGTTTTTCTGCGAACAACCGTGCCCGCCACGGTTTTCCACCGATCGCCAGCCCGCGCCCCTCGCCGACGCGGCGCACGACCTCCTCCACCCGCCGGCCGTAGTCGGCATCGCCCGCCAGCCGTTCGGCATGGCGCACGAGCTGCTGCCACGCGCAGCTGCGCGAGACCCGATTCGATTCGGCGATTTCCCGGAGCGTCAGCCCGCTGAGCTGGCGCAAGAGCCCGATCTCGATCGTCTGCCAGCACGAGCGTCGCCTGCGGTCCTCGGGCGGATCCGGATCCAGGCCTGCAGCGTCGCCAACCGCCTGGCGGATCCGCGCAGGTGCCGCCAGGACCAGGCCCGTCCGGCCTCCGTCCGCGAGCTCCGTCCGTTCGGCGAGCCAGCGTCGCACGTGCTCCGGAGCCGCGAGCAGGAGCTCGCTCCCCGAGCCCAGCCCGCCGTCGTTGGGCCCGCCCTGCTCGAGGCGACGCTCCAGGATCCAGCGTTCCTCGGCGTCCGGCGCGGTCCCGAACAGGCGCTCGTAGTCGCTCGCGTGGAATGTCTGCGCCCGGCAAGTCCACCGCACGGTGCGCTCGATCTGGCTGCGCTCCAGCCACGGGCAGGCCCGGCCGGTGAGGTAGTTGCGCGCGCTGGCGAACTCGTACTCGGCGGGGCGCGAGCACAGCCCGGCCTCGACCGCATTGGCGTCGATGTAGCGGATGACGTTGCCCCAGTACTCGTCCGAGTCGATGATCCGCGAGCGAAAGCGTGAGCGGAACAGCGAGCCGTCCCGCTCGCGCAGCCGGTTGAAGTGGCGCACGTAGCGGTACTCGATGCGCATCATCGCGTCGGAGAGTTCGCCGCACGGACTGCGCACGAGCAGGTGGAAGTGCGTGGTCAGGATCGAGAAGGCGTGCACCTCCAGGTGTCGCTCGTGCACGGCCCAGGCCAGCTGGGCGAGGAAGTGGCGCACGTCGGAGCGCCCCTCGAAGACCGTGCGGCCGGCCAGGCCGCGGTTGGTGACGTGGTGGAAGGCGCCGGGGTGGTCCCCGCGCGGTCGAGGATCGGTTTGCATGCCGTCCAGAGAGACGCTCGCTCCGGGCCAGGGTCGGCCTCGGGCGGGGAAAATCCGCGTGCAAGGCACGCCGGTCCGCCGTCGGATGCGTGAACATCCATGCCCGCTACGGTTGTTCGATGAAAAACCGTAGCGGGCACGGATGTTCAGGGAATCGACAGCGTGGTGCTGCCACCCGCGAGCAGCTCGCCCTGCGCGAGGGCGGGCAGCGCGAGGGCCTGCTCCGGTCCGTCGACCTTCTGCGCGTCCACCACCCGCAGCTTGCCGGCGGGCATGCGGGCGCGCACTTCGTTCGATCCGGGAGCAGGGCGCAGCAAGGCGAAGGCGAGCTTGCCCTGGCCGTCGGTCCACAGTGCGGCGAGCGTGTGCCCCTCCGGCACGGCGCCGCGCACGACGAGCTCTCCGCCCTGGAGCTCGTGCGTCCACTCGAGCGAGCGGGCGCCGGGATCGATCTCGCCGACCAGCGTCAACCCGCTCCACGCGCCCTCGAGCGCGCGCAGCACGATGCGGCGGCGCGGGGTGGCGGGCGCGTCGAGCTCGAAGCTGCCGTCCGCCGTGAGCTGCGTGCCGCTGGCGCTCGCCGCTCGCAGCCCCGAGGCCGCGGCGACGAGCTGTGCCTGCCAAACGCCGAGCTCCACACCTGGCGTGCGCAGCAGGCCGCGCACCACCAGGTGATCGCCGGGCGCTGCTCGCAGGTCGATCTCGACCCGCGTCGCGCGCCCCTCGACGACCTCGCAGTTCGAAGGGATCTCGCCCACCGGCCCGGGCGAGGAGCTCGAGGAATGGCGGCCGGGAACGAGTTCGTGCGCGGCCTGCGCGACGAGCCAGCGTCCGGGCATCAGCCCCTCGGCGCGGAAGCTCCCCGACTCGTCCGTGCGCACCGTGAACGCGTGTCCGTCGCCGCGCGAGAAGGCGACCACCTGCCCCGCCGCGGAGCGGCTCGTGTCGACGAGCACGCGGCCTTCGACGCTGCCTCCGCGCGGAAGCGCGAGCTCGAGGTCCGCGCGCCCGTGTCCGGGATCGATCTCGAGCGGCCCGATCTCGGCCGGGGCGCGGCCGCGAGCCGCGGCACGCAGGAAGTAGCGGCCGGCACGCCGCAGCGTGAGCGAGAAGCTGCCGTCGCCGGCACTCGTCGCACTGGCGAGCAGCTCGCTCTCGACGCGCACGGGGAACCCGTCGATCTCGCTCGTCTGCCGCGCTTCCTCCCAGACCTCGACCGTGGCGCCGGCCACGGGCGCCCCGTCGGCGCTGACGCGTCCGCGCACGCCGGGCAGCGCATCGAGGCTGAGCTCGAGCAAGGCGGACCGCGAGGGATCGAGGTCCTCCAGCTCCAGCTCCTGGTAGCCCTCGGCGCGCACGCGCAGGCTGAAGGCGAGCGGCGGCAGCCGGAAGCGCGCCACGCCACCGGGATGAGCGAGCGTGTTCGTGCGCTCGAGCCACTGCTCGCCGCGCTCGAGCGACGCGTAGAAGCTCTCGACGGGCCGGCCCTCGCGGTCGTGCACGCGGAGCTCGAGCGGCCGCGCCTCGGGGAGGTGCACGACCCGTTCGGGGTTCCCCGGCTGGACGTCCTCCACGAGCGCGAGCCCGAGCGCCTGGTCGCGAGCGCGCACGCACAGCGAGAAGCGTCCTCCCTCCGGGGCGAGGATCCGGAAGCGGCCCTGCGCGTCGGTCGCCGTCCCGCCGTTGCCCGAGCTCCCGAAGCGGCGCACGTGGTACCCCACCTCGGCCCACGCCACCGGCGCGCCGTGCGGATCGAGCACGCGCCCGCGGATCAGCGCGTCCTGCGGCAGCTCGAGCAGCACCAGCGCCTCGATGCGCGACTCCAGTCCCGCGCGCACCTCGACGAAGCCGCTGCTGACCGTGATGAAGTCCTCCAGGCTGGATCCGATGCGCCGCAGCCCGGGCGGAACGCTGGCGAGCAGGAACTCGCCGCGCGCATCGCTGTGCGTCGAGGGACCGGGCAGTCCCTCGAGGTCGCTGATCTCGATCCCTTGCGCCGAGCCGGGGACCAGCACGTCGTCGGTCCGCAGCGCGATGGTCGCGCCCTCGATGGGCGCCCCGGCGGCATCGACCACCCGGCCGCGAACCGCGCCTGCGCGCTGCAGCACGAGATCGCCGAGGTCGGCGCTCTCGCCCGCGTGCACCAGCGGGCGCAGCCGGCCGATCGTCCACTGCGGCGCGCGGGTCACGAGCTCGAGCTCGAGCTGCGCCTCGGGGTTGGCGCGCAGCCCCTCGTTCGCCTGCAGCTCGAGCTCGGCGCGACCGTCTGCTCCGCTCGTCGCGGACTGCGCGCGGAAGTAGGCGCTCGATCGCGCCTCGATCGGCACGCCCGCGATCGGCTGGTGCTGCTCGTCGAGCACGCGCAGGCGCAGTCGCGCCAGAGGCTCGCGCGCCGGCGCCGCGCCGCTCGCTCCCGGGGCGGCCGCGCCCGCCGCGCTGCGCGCGCTGCCGGGGACCTCGGCCACCAGCGTGGCGGGCGCCTCCTCGAGCGGCGCGAAGACCACGCTCTCGGTCGACTGCACGCGCGCGTCCGCGAGCTCGGCCGCATCCGGCCGCAGCGCGCGGAACGAGAACCACGCGATCAGGAACACGAACACCGCGACGGTCGACAGCTTCAGGTACAGGCTCATCCCCAGTACTCCTCCGGCCGCACCCGACGCCGTCGCGAGCGCGCTGCTCTCCGTCCGCGCGAGCGGCAGGAGCAGCGCGACCCACGCCGAACGATCGTTCGCGTGCCGGTCATCGAGCCTCGTCCGGAGCTCTCGGATCGCCTGGTGCAGCCGCCAACGCACGGTGCCTTCGCTGATACCGTCGCGGGCGGCGATCTCGGCCGAGCTCGCCTGCTCGAAGTACGCGAGCAGCACGGTCGAGCGGTACGGCTCGTCGAGCTCGGCGAGCGCCTGGACGAGCAGCGTCTGCCCCTCCAGGCGCTCGGCCAGCTCCGCGCTGGTCGGCTGCTCGCGATCGACGCGTCCCGCGGAGCGTTCCCGCTCCCCTCGCGCGCCTTCCGAACGCCGGCGCATGCGCGCGAGGTTGCGAGCCACGCGCGCCAGCCACGGCCGCAGCGGGCGATCGCCCATCGGAGGCCGTTTCAGCGCGGCGAGCCAGGTCTCCTGCACGAGGTCGTCGGCCTCGCCGGGATCGGCCACCAGGGTCCGAGCCAGCGCGCCGAGCCAGCCCGCCTGGGCCAGCAGTTCCTCGGCGCTGTAGTGGACGTCGGCTCCCATTGCGGCCACCCGATGCAGACCTCGCGGGGGGCGTTGGGTGGATTCTGGCAGTTTCCTGCGGTGACCCGCGCGATCAGCGCCTCAGGCCGGCGGCGACCACCAGCCCACGCCGTAGACGATGGCGAGGATCACGGCCACCAGTGCCTCGCCGGCGATCAGGCCCGAGGCGACCGGGATCGAATAGAAGCTCGAGTTCTTCGGGTTGAGCTTCTCCCAGACCCAGGCGACGACGGCGCCGATCAGGATCGTCGCGGTGGCGTTGGCCGGGATCAGCATGCCGATGCCGACGCCGGTCGGGGAAGGCACGTAGGGCCGCAGCTTCGCGTTCTGCTCGAGCACCGTGAAGACCACGCCGAGGAACGCGCCGATCGCGAGCGCCGGGAGCACGCTCGGGTCGAGCTTGGAAAAGCCGTCCTTGAGGACCATCGCGAAGCCGACCCAACGCAGCGAGGTCGGCGGGGACAGCCCCTTGTCCCCGCCCAGGCCGTAGGTCTGAACGAGCGACGGATACATCCAGGCCAGCGCCAGCGCTCCAACCGGGATCGCGATCAGCTGCATCCAGGTCAGGACGCGCGGCGTCGAGCCGATCATGTGGCCGGCCTTGAAGTCCTGCATCAGGCCCTCGGACTCGGCCGCCACCGACCCCGTGATGCCGCTCGAGATCATCCCCGCGCGCAGGTCGCCGGGCGCGATCGCGCTGAAGAGCGCTTGCATGACGTTGGTCATCGTGCTGATCGGGCCCCAGTTGGTCTCGCCCAGCACGCGCATCGCGACGAGCATCATCGGCAGCGAGAGCAGGATGGCGACGATCGACATCCACACCGGCGTGCCGATGAACTGCTTCTGGATCACGACCAGCGCCGTGCCGAGCACGAGCGAGCCGACAAGCACCCAGGAGAGCGGGAAGTCGCCCGACTGCAGCGCCGATCCGCGCAGCGTCCGGAACGTGCGCACGAGCGTCTTCCACTTCAGGAACAGTGCGGTGAGTCCGCCCGCGACGAGCAGTCCGGTCGATGGCCACATCACCCACAGCAGGACGTCGCCGCGCTTCGCGCCCTCGTGCAGGATGCCCGCCTTGATCAGCAGGCCGGGAGCGAAGGCCCACGAGAGCAGCATGCCCAGGAACATGCTGGCGCAAATGCGCAGGCCGATGATCATCCCCGACCCGATGTTGAGCAGGGAGATCGAGAGCCCCACGCCGGTCGGCACCGGGATCAGCGCAGCCCCCACCGCGACCACCTCGGTGATCCAGCCCCGCGCCGTCGCGAGCATGCACAGTGCCGAGGCCCCGAGCGCCGCGAGCATGGCCGTGGCGGACTTCTTCGCCTGCGGGCCCGCGGAGTCGAGCAGGATCAGCGTCTCGCCCGCGGCGATGCCGTCGGGGAAGGCGAGCTTCTCGTCCTCGATGTAGTGCTTGCGCAGCGGCACCGCCAGCAGCGCGCCGAGCATGCCTGCGACCGAGAGCCAAAGGAACACCTGCAGCTTCGTGAGCTGCACGTCGAACCCGCTCCCCGGCTGCGCGCGCAGCAGGTCGAACCCCGCGAGCAGCCAGCAGAGGAAGGCGATCTGTCCCGCGGCCGTGCCCGCGGTCTGCACGAGGTTGTTCTCCCAGCGGTTGTAGCTCTTCGAGACGAGCCCCAGCGCGAGGAACCCGAAGAAGGCCGCCACCACGGAGATGTTCGGCCCGAAGCCGAGCTTGAGCACGATGTACGGGTAGCTCGCCCCGATCACCGCCGCGACCAGCAGGCCGGCGATCACCGCGCGGAGCGTGAACTCGCGCACGTGCGCCGGTTTCTGGGGCGGGGTCTCGTTCGTACCGGGTCCGGCGCCGCTGGGAGTTTCCATCGCCCGGGAAGATAGCAAGGCCATGCGCTCCCCGCCCTCGCCCCAGGCAGGGGCTTTTCACGGCGGCCGCGGGACCCTATCATCTCCCGCCCTCTGGGGACGTAGCTCAGTTGGTAGAGCGACGCGTTCGCAATGCGTAGGTCGAGGGTTCGACTCCCTTCGTCTCCACCAGATCACGAGGCCGTGCGTTCGACGCGCGGCCTCGCTCGTTTTCGCGAGGCGCACCGCGATGCGCACCCCGCCCTCAGCCGCGCCAGTTCCCGCGACGGCCTCGCTCGAGCGCTCGGGCCGCACCCAGGAGAACGGGCGTCGAGTTCAGGCGACCGGAGGGAAACCCAGTTGCACGAGGTACGCGTAGGTCGAGTCGTAGAACTCAGGTGAACGCGTCGAATCGCGTGCATCGCCCGGGGGTACGAAGACGACCATGCCCTGGCGCGCTCGGGTTAGGAGGACGCGGTAGGCGTTGAGCTGGTAGCGCCTGCGCTCGGGGGCGTTGATGTGGATCCACTGATCGCCGCGGAAAGAGTGGTGCGACCAGCCGCGCGGCGTGCGGCGAAGGTCGGCATCCCAAGTCGCACACACCCAATCGAGCTCGAGCCCCTGGACCTGGAACTCGGTGGCCGCATCCTCGAGGAACAGCGACGAGCGCGTGTCGTTCGCGTCGTCGAGGAACCAGTGCACGGGATCGACGTCGACGCGCACATCGATCGCATGCGGCTTGAGGCGCTGGGCCTGAGACGAGGCGACCAGGCCGTAGCGTTCGGAGCCCCGCGCGCGCTCCCGGATCCAGCGCCGCGCGAGCTCCAGATCGCGGGTCACGGCCACGGGATAGCGCGCGGAGAACTCGCGCAGACACGAGCGCGCGGTGTCGGTCTCTCCGGCGAGCGCGGCTGCGACGAAGTTCGAGACCGTCTCGGCGCGGAACGAGCGCATCGACACGCCCAGGTGCAGGTCTCGATCCGGCGCGAGCCGTCCTGCACGCACCAGGCCGGCGATCGTCTCGCTCGCGTCGTACTCGGCACCCCCGAGCTGCGGCGAGAGGTGCACGCGCCAGTTCGGGAAGCCCTCCTGCAGGGCGGTCAGCCAGGCGCCGATCCCCGCTTCGCCGGTGTGGATCTCCTGCCCGCCTCCGACGAGGCAGATCACGACCGCCCAATCGCCGTGGCGATCCATGTACGAGAGCAGGAACTCGGGCTCGGACTGCGAGAACCCGTGGCGGTTCTTGCGTCGCTTCATGAAGTCGGCGGTCTTGGCGCGGTTCCAGGCACGCTGGGCCTCGTCGAAGATCACCACGCGATCGACCGGAGGTCGCAGCGGATCGCGCAGGGCTTCGTCGCGGAAGTGGTGCACGTTCTGGATGAAGGCCTGCACCTCCTGCCCGACCGCGCCCTTGCGGACCGCTTCGCCGCGTGCGCGCCGCCGCGAGAGTTCGTCACGCGTGAGCGCCTCCCGCAACACGGCCACGAGCGGGCCGTTGCCGGAGAGGTAGACCGCATGCGCCTCGTCGCTGCGCTTGCCGCGGCGCGTGGCGACGTCCAGACCCACCAGCGTCTTCCCGGCACCGGGGACGCCAGTGACGAAGACGATTGCCTTCTCCAGTCGCACGCGCGCCTCTTCGATCACGCCTTCCACGCGCTTCGCGGTGACCTCGAGGTTGCGCGCTCCCGCATCGCTGCGCGAAATCGCCGTGACCGAATGCCCTGCGTACAGCGCCCGGGCGGCCTGCACGATCGTCGGCGTCGGACAGTAGCGAGCACGCCCCCACGCGTCTCCGTCGAGAGTCGGTCCAGGCGCGAGATCACACGCGCGCCGTAGTGCGCGGCCCAATCCCACCGTGTTCGTGCGCAGCGGTGCGCGCACGCCATCGGCGTGCGGTGCGGGCCAGTCCTCGTCTGCTTGGGTGGCCTCTGTGCAGAGCAGCACTGGGAAGATCGACGCCGCGTGGCTGGCCTCGTGGAAGTTCTTCAGATCGAGGGCATAGTCCCAGGCCTGCTCGCGATCCGAGCGCGCGTACTCGCGCGCTCCGACCTTGAACTCGATCGGCACGAGCGCTCCGCCCAGGAGCAGCACCGCATCGATCCGCGACCCAAGACGGGGCACCTCGAACTCGAGGTAGATCCAACCCGATAGCCCCTTCGTGGCTGCGCGGAGGCAGGAGATCTCGCCGGCCCAGGCCCCCGCCTGCTCGACCTCGACAGCGAACTCGCTCTTCCCGGAGAGTGTGCCGAGGACCTCGCGCTCGGGGCTCGCGAGGAACTCCTCGAGCGGCGCTGCATACCAGGCCGCGGGCTGCACGCGCGACGCATCGCCTTCGCTGGTCACGGGTCAAGTCTGCTCCAGCCGTGCAACTCGCGCCAGGTCTGGCCGGGGCACGGGCGCACGTGCGAGCGCACCGGCGCGCACCCCGCCCTCAGCCGCGCCAGTTCCCGCGCTTGCGGCCGACCGGGACCAGGCCCGCCTCGCGGTCGCGCTCGAACTGCTCGACCACCGCGATGAGCTCCTGGCCGTAGTCGCGCACGTGCCAGGGCAGCACGCCCTCGATGCGCGCGAGCTCCTCGAGCGTGCGCGGCTTGTGGCGCACGATGCGGCCGAGCACGTGGCGGTTGAGCAGGTAGGCCGAGTCGATGCCCAGCTCCTGCGCCAGCTCCTTGCGGCGGTTCTTGAGGCGCTCGTGCAGCTCGATGCCGTGCTCGTCGAGGTCGCTCGTGCCCTCGCGGTTGGGCAGCTGCGGCAGGCGGCGCAGCGGGCCGAGCTCCTCGCCGCGGCGCACGGCGTCGAGGACGTCGTCGCCCAGACGCCGCCCCTGCTTGAACGAGAAGCCGGGCACGCGCTGCAGGTCGTTCGCGCCGCGCGGGCGCACGCGCGCGATCTCGACCAGCGTCTCGTTGTTCAGGATGCGGAAAGGCGGCTGGTCGCTCTCGCTCGCCAGGCTGTTGCGCAGGATGAAGAGCTCGCGCGCGACCTGGCGGGAGAGCGGATCGAGCGTGCGCACGCCCTTGAGGCGCACGAACTCGTCCGGATCGAAGCCGTCCTCGGGCGGCTCGAGCGCCTCCAGGCGCTGGCACTCGCCCTCGACGAAGTGCTCGCGCGTGCGCTGGGCGAGCTCGAGGCGCTGCTCGCGCATCAGCGGCAGCAGGAAGCGCGTGTCCAGGCGCGCGTAGCGGATCTGCTTGTCGGAGAGCGGGCGCTGGGCCCAGTTCGAGCGCTGCATCGACTTGTCGAGCTCGATGCCGTAGCGCTCGCGCAGGACGTTGGCCAGGCCCGGGTTGGGCGAGCCCAGCGTGGCCGCGGCGACGCGCGTGTCGAAGAGGTTCTTGAAGCGGAAGCCGTAGATGCGCTTCAGGATCAGGATGTCGTACTCGCCGTCGTGGAAGACCTTGAGACGCGCGGGGTCGGCCAGCATCTCCCCCAGCGGCCGGATGTCGAAGCCGGCCAGCGGGTCGATCAGGTAGTCGCGCTCGCCGACCGTGACCTGGATCAGGCAGACCTTCTCGCGGTAGCTGTAGAAGGAGTCTGCCTCGGTGTCGACCGCGATCTCGCGCTCGCCGGCGAGGTCGTCGAGCAGCCGCCCGAAGCCCCGGGAGTCCTGGACCAGCGTCGGAGGGGGGAGGCCGTTGAGCATGATTCCGTGCGCGAAGGGTTCTCCAGCCAGCCTATCGCAAGCGCGCGAGGCGACAACGGGTGCAATTGCAATTTCCTACAAGGCCAGTCGGGGCCGCCGCGCTCCCTGGCGTCCTAGCCGCGCACGAAGAGCGTGTACTCGTACCCCAGGCTCGCCGTCCTGCCGGCGTCCACCGCCAGCTTCCAGCGGATGCGTCGGCTCGGGTTGACCGAACTCAGCCCGTCGAGCTCGGACTCGAGGCTCGCGCCCACGGGCGTCTCCTGGACCTCGCCGTGCAGGCGCTTCTCGATCTCCAGCTGCACCGCCTCGCGCTTGTAGTTCGTCACGCGCAGGTCGCCGCGCACGTGCACGCGGTCCCAGCTCCAGCCCTGGAACTGCGCCGCGTTGCGTTCGCGCGAAACCTCCACCTCGCTCGCATCGCCCTGCACGTCGACGGCGCGCGTGATGCGCACGCGGGCCTTGGCCCCCACCGCGGTGTAGGCGAGTGTGTCCTGCCCGAGCAGCCGCCCGGCCTTGAGGCTCATCGCAGGCGCGCTGGTCCAGGGCAGTCCCGAGTCGTTCGCCAGGCGCACGCAGTGCCAGATCTCCGGCGTCCTGGGTTCGGCGTTGCGATCGCGCGTGGAGCCGTCGAGGCTGTCGGGCACGTCCCAGGCGAAGTACGACTCGGCCGCGACGCGCGCGGTGAAGAGCGGGAAGAGCCCGCGCTCGCCGCGTGCGAGCGCGACGTCCTTCACCTCGTAGAAGAAGAGGTCCTCGAGCGCGCTGCCCTCGGGCGGCGGGCCGTTGACCGGGAAGCGTGCGCTGCTGCGCGCCTCGAGCACGTTCGAGAAGGCCTGGCTCGCGACCTGCGGGGTCGAGCGCAGCGGACCCTCGCCCAGCGCGGCGAGGAAGGCGTCGAGGTCGCCCTGCAGCGCGATCGGATCGACCACGTGCGCGAATGCGAGGTTGGGAAAGCCCGTGACGAAGTGCAGGGTCGCCCCGGAGAGGTCCTCGACCTCGTCGAAGACCTCGGCCTGCGCCGAGAGCAGCGCCTTGCCGTCGTCGCCGAGCTCGATCGAGTACGACGGCGCCCAGGAGAGGCCATGCTCGAGGTAGCACAACTCGAGCGCGGATCCGGCAGCCGCCGGCGCCGCGAGCGTCAGCGCCAGCTCGCTCGCGGCGCGCGTGCGGCCGTACTCCAGCTCGAGCGCGCCTGCGGCTGCGACCACACGCCGCACGTCGTGCGGGTCGAGCGCGATCGTCGCGTGCTCCTCGGTCTCGACGATCATCAGCGCGCCCGCGGGCGGCGGACGGTAGCCGTAGGGCCGCGGATCCGGGTCGACCTCGCCGCCGGGAGGCTCCGGCATCGCCAGCAGCGTGCCCACGACGATGTCCTTCTCGCCCAGGAAGAACGAGAGCTTGCGCCCGACGTTGGCGCGCAGGATCTGCGTCAGGTCGAGCGCGGGCTTGCGTTCCGCGAGGGTCGTGTTCCGTGCGCGCGCCGCGACGAGGCGCACCCCGGCCGGATCGGTCGCGATCCAGAAGCTGCCGTGCGCGGGAACGGGCAGCGCGTCGAGGCGCTGCTCGATCGCGCCGGGAACGAGCACCCCGGTGCGGCGCGTGAAGGCGAGGCCGTTCTTGAACAGCGCGGCCGAGCGCACCCTCGTGGAGACGACGGGAACCGCCTGCGCGGGAGCGAGGACACACAGCGTGGCGAGGGCGGAGGCGAGCATGCGAGGACTCCTGCGCAGAGCCTAGCGCGGCCCGCGCCGGTCCACCACACCGCCTACGCCGCCTGGTTGCGCAGCTTGCGCAGCGCCTCGAGCATCACCCCGGCCATCTCGGGCAGCGGGACGGAGCGCTCGGCGGCGCCGAGCTTGAGCGCCTCGCGCGGCATGCCGAACACGATGCAGGTCGACTCGTCCTCGGCGAAGGTGCGCGCGCCGGCCTCGCGCAGCGCGAGCAGTCCGCTCGCGCCGTCGGAGCCCATGCCGGTCAGGATGGTGGCGATCGTGCTCGGTCCCGCGACGCGCGCGATCGACTGGAAGGTCGGATCGACGGCCGGCTTCTGGTAGTGCACGGGCGGACCGTCCTTGAGGCGCAGCACGTAGCGCGCGCCGCTCTTCTCGACCAGCAGGTGCTTGCCGCCGGGCGCGACGAAGGCGCGGCCGGGGACGACGAAGTCGCCGTCGAGGGCCTCGCGCACCTCCATCGCGCTGATCGAGTTCAGGCGCTGGGCGAACGGGCCGGTGAAGTCGGCCGGCATGTGCTGGACGATGATCGTGCCCGGCGCGTCGCCGGGGAGCGCCGAGAGCAGCGTCTCGACCGCGCGCGGGCCGCCGGTCGACGATCCGATGGCGAAGAGGTGCTGTCCGCTGGTGTAGGCCGAGGCGCCTGCGGCGAGTTCCTTCTTCTGCACGGGCGCTGCGAGCGGCGTGCTGATGCGCCGCACGTGGGCGGCCGAGGCCGCGCGCACCGCGCGCACGAGATCGCGGCCCACGTCGGGCGCGGAGAACTGCGAGCCGGGCTTGCAGAGCACCTCGACCGCGCCGAGCGCGAGGGCCTTCATCGCCATCTCGCTGTTGCGCGGCGTGAGCGAGCTGACGATCACGACCGGCATCGGCTGCGCGGCCATCAGCTTCGAGAGGAACTCGAGGCCGTCCATGCGCGGCATCTCGATGTCCAGCGTCAGCACGTCGGGCCGCAGGCGCAGGATCTTCTCGCGCGCCACGTAGGGATCGACGGCCGTGTCGACCACCTCGATGTCGGGGGCCTTCGAGAGCTCGTCGGAGAGCACCTTGCGCACCACCGCCGAGTCGTCCACCACCAGCACGCGGATCACAGCTTCACCTCCGGCTCGAGGCCCTCGATGTAGAGCGTGAGATCGATCGGGCCCTCGTCGCTGCGCAGTCGCACGCGCGCGCAGGGACGCCAGGCGAGCGGCTCCTGGCCCGCGAGCTTGCCGGGCGCGCTGACGTCGAAGACGAGCTGGCTGCCGGCGATCGCGGGCAGCAGGTTGCCGGTGATGACGTTCGAGATCTCGCCGAACGCGTCCTGGCGCTGCTGCTCGGAGGGCGCGTCGCCGCCGAGCATCGCGTTGGCGAGCTGCTCGGCGATCGAGACCGGACAGGTGATCTCCAGCGCGCCCTGGAAGACGCCCTGGAAGCCGATGCGCACGCCGACCTCGCGCTCGGCCGGCGGCGGGTTGTCCAGCGCCGGCTCGCGCAGCGTCAGCAGGAAGCAGACGTCCTCAAAAGTTCGGGCCGCTGCCTGGTAGAGCTTGGTTTCCAGATCGTTCGGCATCGTTTCCTCCGAGCATCTCCCGGATCTGGTTTCCCAGGCTCTCCGGGCTGAATGGTTTGCGCAGGAAGCGCGCACCCTTGGACTTGAGTCGCGTGATGCGCGTCTCGCTTCCTTCGGTCGAGATCACGATCACGGGCAGCGGCTCCAGCGCGGGATCGTCGCGCATGTGGTTGAGCAGCTCCTCGCCGTTCATCTTGGGCATGTTGACGTCGATCAGGGCGAGATCGACCCAGGCCGCGGCGAACTTGGAGAGCGCCTCGACACCGTTCTGGGCCTCGAACACCTCGCCCAGCTCGATGCCGCACAGCTTGAGGCTCTTGATGACCATGGCGCGCATCACCGCCGAGTCATCGACGACCATCACGTTCAGCTTCATCGGCCGACAACCTCCAGGAAGGCTCTCACAGCTCGTGCTCCCCGCTGGGCGTCCGCACGCGGATCCTGCCCGTCTCCAGGTCGAGGAAGACCGTGCGCGACTCGGTGCCGGCCACGTCGCTGGCCGCCAGCGGCACGTTGTTGGTCCAGAGCAGCTTCTTGAGCATCAGCACGTTGCGCTTCCCGATCTGGAACATGTCCTTCTCGGGATCGCCGTGCGTGCAGGCGCCGCCTGCGACCTTGACGATCAGGCGCTCCTTCTTCGCGCCGAGCTTGTAGCTCTCGAGGAAGAGCAGCGGCACGCCCGTGTCGACGAAGACGGCCGGCTGCGCCTGCGCCTTGGCCGGATCGATCGAGGACTGCGGCAGCATCGCGTGCAGCATGCCGGCCACCTTCGCGACCGGGTCGTAGACCGTCAGCGCGATGCAGCTCCCGAGCGCATACGTGACGAGCGTCTCGCCGGCATCGCGCGAGTGCTTGAGGTCGGCCATGCCGACCACGACCAGCCTGGTCGTCGTCGTGCTCACCTGCGGTACACCCCCGGCTCGAGGTACTCGAAGGGGTGCTCGACGCCCGCCAGGCTCTCGGAGCGGCTGACGAACATGTACCCGCCCGGACGCACCAGCGCGTGGTAGCGGTTGACCAGCGCGGTCTGCGTGGGCTTGTCGAAGTAGATCATCACGTTGCGGCAGAAGATCGCGTCGAAGGGCCCGCGCATCGGCCAGGGCCCCATCAGGTTCAGCCGCGCGAAGCTGATCTTCTTGCGCAGCGCCTGCACGACGCGCACCTTGCCCGGAGCCGCGGCCTCGAAGTGCCGGCGGCGCACGTCCGCGGACAGTTCGGCAACGAGCTCGCTCGGGTACTCGGCCGCGCGCGCGGTGGTCAGCACGCGCTCGGAGATGTCGGTCGCGAGGATCGCCAGCTGCGCGAAGCGCGGCGCCGGCAGGCACTCGGAGAGCACCGCCGCGAGCGTGTAGGCCTCCTCGCCGCTCGAGCAGCCCGCGCACCAGATGCGCGGCGCGTGCGCCGCGGCGGCCCACTGTGGCGCGATCTGGTCGCGCAGGTACTCGAAGTGCTCGTTCTCGCGGTAGAAGCTGGTCTTGTTGGTGGTGAGCACGTCCACCATGCGCTTGAGCTCGTCGCCCGAGTCGTCGTGCTCGACGAAGTCGAGGTAGCTCTCGAAGTCCTCGAGCTGGAGCCGGTTGAGCACCTTGATCAGGCGCGCCTTGACCAGTTCCTCCTTGCCTGCCTCGAGATTGATCCCCGCCACCCGGTAGAGGGTGTCGCGGATCCGGGCAAAGGCCTTGGGGCTGAGCTGGAGGTCCTTCATGGCGTGGATCGGCGGGTCCGCCCGCAGGCGGACCCGTGCGAGTCGATCGGCGGGATCAGAACGACTTGAGCGTGCCGGCGTCCTTGTCGTCGCCGAAGGGGATGAACTCGGCCGCGCTCTGCGGCTTGCCGGCCGGAGCGCGCGCGCCCGAAGGCAGCGGCGGGGCGGGCTTCTTCGTCGCAGGACGTGCGGCCGGAGCCGGCGTGCTCGTGCGCGCGGGCGCGGGCTTGTGCGTGCTGCGCGTGCTCGTCTGCGCGCCGGGCCCGAGCGTGAAGCTCGAGACCAGCGTGCGCAGCTCGTCGGCCTGCGAGGAGAGCTCGGCGGCCGCGCTGGCGGTCTCCTCCGAGCTGGCCGCGTTGGTCTGCGTGACCTGGTTGAGCTGCTCGATGGCGGTCGAGACCTGGCCCACGCCGCTGGACTGCTGCTCGGAGGCCGCGGCGATCTCGCCCATCACCGTGCTGACCTTCTTGATGCCGGCCACGATCTCGTTGAGGTTGCCGTGCACCTCGCTGTTGAGCTTCCAGCCCTCGTCGGCCTGCGAGCGCGAGGAGTTGATCAGCTCGCCCGTCGTGCGCGCGGCCTCGGCCGAGCGGATGGCGAGGTTGCGCACCTCCTCCGCGACCACCGCGAAGCCCTTGCCCGCGTCGCCCGCGCGCGCGGCCTCGACCGCGGCGTTCAGCGCGAGCAGGTTCGTCTGGAACGCGATCTCGTCGATCGTCTTGACGATCTTGGCCGTCTCCTCGCTCGACTGCTTGATGCGCGCCATCGCCTCCGAGAGGCGCTGGGCGTTGCTGCTGCCGCGCTCGGCGCTGCTGGTCGAGCTGTCGGCCAGCGTGCGCGCCTCCTGCGAGTTGGCGGTGTTCTGCTGCGACATCGAGCGGATCTCCTGCAGGCTGGCGGAGATCTCCTCCAGCGCGCTGGCCTGCTCGGACGCGCCGCGCGCCAGCGACTGGCTCGACGAGTTGATCTCGCCCGAGGCCGCCGTGACCTGGTCCGCGCCGCTGGCGACCTGCTGCATGCTCTCCTGCAGGCTGGTGATCGCGCCGTTCCAGTTGCTGCGCAGCGGCTCGAAGCGCGGCTCGAACACCTCGTCGATCCGGCAGTCGAGGTTGCGGTGCGCCAGCTTCTCGAGCGACTTGCTGAGGACCTCGACGAAGTGCTCGGTCTTGGTGGCGCGCTCGAGCTCCTCCTGCTGCAGCGACTGGATGCGCGCCTGGCGCGCGTTGGCCAGCGCGTTGAGCACCAGGGCCATGTCGACCGAGAGCACGTGGATCACGGCTTCCTGCACGCGATCGCGGTCCGCGCGCGAGGCGCCGGCGCGCTCGACCGCAGCCACGAACTCGGTGCGCAGGAGGTCGTACATGCCGACGTACCACGAGTTGTCGAGGTCGATCGCGTCGTGGATGCGGCCGACCTTCTCGCGCATCGCGAGGTAGGTGTCGTCGATGCGGCCGTCCAGCAGCGTCGAGAGGTAGTTCGCCAGCACGGGGCGCTGACGCTCGACCGAGGTGCGCGACTCGAGCAGCGCCTTCAGCACGGGCGTCGCCGTCACGCGCTGGTAGAACTTCTCGGCGATGATCGGCAGCGCCGTCGAGAGCTCGGCCTTCCAGGCCAGGATCAGGCCCAGGTCGTCCTCGTTGAGGCCCTGGAAGCGGATGCGCTGGTCGAGCTGACGGTCGCTGACCTGGATGCTGCCCTTGGTGGTGACGCTGCGCGTGCGAGACAGGAGGTTGCTGAGGAGCTGCATGGGGATCGTGTGGCTGGGGTGGTTCTGGGTCGCGTGACTGCGTGGGAGGTCGGGGATGCGGCTGGGCTCAGAAGGACTTCAGCGTGCTGGAGTCCTTCTCGTCGCCGAAGGGGATGAACTCGGCCGCGCTCTGCGGCTGGTGATCGTTCGTGCGTGCCGTCGAAGGCAGCGCGGCGGCCGGCTTGCGAGCCGCCGGACGCGCGGCCGGAGCCGGCGTCGGACGGGGCGCGAGCGGCCGGGGATTGCGCGGCGACGAGGACGTGCCGCGGCTGAGCGTGAAGCTCGCGACGAGCGTGCGCAGCTCGTCGGCCTGCGAGGAGAGCTCGGCGGCAGCGCTGGCGGTCTCCTCGGAGCTCGCCGCGTTGGTCTGCGTGACCTGGTTCAACTGCTCGACGGCGGTCGAGACCTGGCCCACGCCGCTGGACTGCTGTTCCGAAGCCGCGGCGATCTCGCCCATCACGGCGCTGACCTTCTTGATGCCCGCGACGATCTCGGTCAGGTTCGCGTGCACCTCGCTGTTGAGCTTCCAGCCCTCGTCGGCCTGTGTGCGCGAGGAGCTGATCAGCTCGCCCGTCGTGCGCGCGGCCTCGGCCGAGCGCATCGCCAGGTTGCGCACCTCCTCGGCCACGACGGCGAAGCCCTTGCCCGCGTCGCCCGCGCGCGCGGCCTCGACCGCCGCGTTGAGCGCGAGCAGGTTCGTCTGGAACGCGATCTCGTCGATCGTCTTGACGATCTTGGCCGTCTCCTCGCTCGACTGCTTGATGCGGCCCATCGCCTCGGACAGGCGCGTGGCGTTGCCGCTGCCCTTCTCGGCGCTCGAGGTGGCGCTGTCGGCCAGCGTGCGCGCCTCCTGCGAGTTGGCCGTGTTCTGCTGCGACATCGAGCGGATCTCCTGCAGGCTGGCGGAGATCTCCTCCAGCGCGCTGGCCTGCTCCGAGGCACCCCGCGCCAGCGACTGGCTCGAGCTGTTGATCTCGTTCGAGGCCGCCGTGACCTGGTCCGCGCCGCCGGAGACCTGCGTCAGGCTCGCCTCCAGGTTCGCGGCCGCGGTGTTCAAGGCCTGCTTGATGCGGTCGAAGTCGCCCTGGTAGCTGCGCTGCATGCGAGCCGTCAGGTCGCGCTGCGCCACGCG
Organism: Planctomycetota bacterium; assembly: GCA_044229935.1. Taxonomy (GTDB): domain Bacteria; phylum Planctomycetota; class UBA1135; order UBA1135; genus JADJLZ01. The sequence continues at coordinate 23,146 of JBGASC010000039.1, forward strand.
CTCCAGCACCGTGGCCGACTCCTCGATCGGCTCGCGGATCGTGGCCAGCAGCTTGTTGAGGCCCTCGAGCAGCTCGCGGTAGGCGCCCTCCAGACGCGCGGTGTCGACCGTCTCCGTCAGGCGTCCGGCGTTGGCGGCCTGGATCATGCGATCCGTTCCGCTGACGAGCTCCTTGAGCGCGTCCTGCACGCCGAGGAAGTTCCTCGAGAGCAGGTCGCGATCCGAACGCGGCGTGATCACCACGTCGAGGCGGCCCTTGGAGATGGCCTCGGCCGAGGTCGAGACCTCGCGCAGGTAGCCGATGATCGAGCGGAACGACTCCGCCAGGTCGCCAACCTCGTCCTTGGAGGTGTGGGCGATCGTCTGGGCCGTGTCGCCGGTGGCGATCAGCCTGGCCTTGGAGGACATCTCGACCAGCGGCGCGCTGAAGCGCCGGCCGATCCACCAGCCCAGGCCGAGGATCAGGATGCCCGCGATGCCCGCGGTCCAGAAGATCGCGTTGCGCACGGCCAGCACGTCGTTCATCGCCTCCTCGTACGGGTCGCGCACGAGCACGGACCAGTTCATGCCCGGGTAGCCCAGCGCGCCGCGCAGGTGCGCGTAGCCCGCGGCCTGGTCGATCTTCTTGCGGGCGTGGAAGGCGATGCAGCCGCCGGTCTTGCCGGCCACGGCGCTTTGCGCGGCCACCACGCCCTTCTCGGCCAGGTTGAGCTTGAAGAGCACCTCGGGGTCGTGCTGGATCTCCTCGGTGTGCGTCGTCGACGGGTCGTAGTCGACCAGCACGCGTCCTTGCCCGTCGAGCAGCGTGTACTCGGTGTGCGGCGTGCCGACCGACTTCGCGGTCGCGTACGCGGCCTTGAAGATCTCCTCGACCAGCGAGAACTTCGCGCGGTTGCTCCAGTAGCCGACGACCTTTCCGTTCTCGTAGACGGGCGCGGAGAAGCCCAGGCAGAGCGCGTCGCCGGTCTTGTAGGCGCGCGCGACGTCCGCATCCGCGTGCGCGTCCTCGACGAAGGTGCCCGTGGCGACCAGGTTCTCCGGCGCGCTGAACGGCATCTTGGTGGTGAACTCGCCGCGCGCGCAGGCCTGGAACCAGGGCGCGCTGCTGTAGTTCTGGTCGTAGATCGACTGCGTGTCGATCGGCTTGCCGTCGTTGTCCTTGTCGTTGACGGCGACGACGCGGCCCTGCGTGTCGACCAGGATCGTCAGGTAGTAGAGGTCGTACGTGTCGACGTAGCGGTTCATCACCGCCGCGATCGGGTTGGCGCCCTCGCCACGCTTGTACCAGGCGTCGTGGTTGGCGATCGCGGAGTTGATGCCGAAGGCCTGCACGTCGCCGTAGCGCTCGAACAGGTTGCGGTCGATCTTGTCGGAGATCGCCGTGGCCACGGTCTGCAGTTGCCCGCAGGCTTCCTGCTCGAGCTCCTTGGCGCGGTTCTCGAACACGACGGTCACGACCGCCAGGGGCAGCACGCCGAAGGCGAGGAAGAGGCAGACGAGCTTGGTGGAGACCTTCATGATCGAGAGTTGGGGGGCTGGGGCCTGTGGTGGGACCTCTTCACGCGTGGGACGATGCGCACAGCTGCGTCTGGTCGACGCACTCGGGTGACTCCTCCGCGTCGCCGCAGTCCGCGGCACCGGAATGCGTCGAGTCGTGCGCCGGCGAGGCCGCGCGCTCGTCGAGCGTGAAGCTCGCGACGAGCGTGCGCAGCTCGTCGGCCTGCGAGGAGAGTTCGGCGGCGGCGCTGGCGGTCTCCTCGGAGCTCGCCGCGTTGGTCTGCGTGACCTGGTTCAACTGCTCGACGGCGGTCGAGACCTGGCCCACGCCGCTGGACTGCTGCTCGGAGGCCGCGGCGATCTCGCCCATCACGGTGCTGACCTTCTTGATGCCCGCGACGATCTCGGTCAGGTTCGCGTGCACCTCGCTGTTGAGCTTCCAGCCCTCGTCGGCCTGTGTGCGCGAGGAGCTGATCAGCTCGCCCGTCGTGCGCGCGGCCTCGGCCGAGCGCATCGCCAGGTTGCGCACCTCCTCGGCCACGACGGCGAAGCCCTTGCCCGCATCGCCCGCGCGCGCGGCCTCGACCGCGGCGTTGAGCGCGAGCAGGTTCGTCTGGAACGCGATCTCGTCGATCGTCTTGACGATCTTGGCCGTCTCGACGCTCGACTGCTTGATGCGGCCCATCGCCTCGGAGAGGCGCGAGGCGTTGCCGCTGCCCTTCTCGGCGCTGGCCGTGGCCACGTCGGCCAGCGTGCGCGCTTCCTTCGAGCTGGCGGTGTTCTGCACCGACATCGAGCGGATCTCCTGCAGGCTGGCGGAGATCTCCTCCAGCGCGCTGGCCTGCTCCGAGGCGCCGCGCGCCAGCGACTGGCTCGACGAGTTGATCTCGCCCGAGGCCGCCGTGACCTGGTCCGCGCTGGCGGAGACACGCTTCAGGCTGGACTCGAGGTTGGCCGTGGCCGAGTTCAGCGCCTGCTTGATGCGATCGAAGTCGCCCTGGTACGCACGCTGCATGCGCGCGGTCAGGTCGCGCTGCGCCACGCACTCCAGCACCGTGGCCGACTCCTCGATCGGCTCCGCCACCGCCGTGAGCAGCGAGTTGAGTCCGTCGACGAGGTCCTTGTAGGCGCCCTTGAGGGCTCCGCTGTTCGCGCGGCTGGAGAGCTGCCCGCCGCGCGCCGAGGCGATCAGCGCATCGAGCTGCATCGTCAGCGTGTCGAACGAGGCCTGCATCTCCTGGAAGTTGCGCGAGAGCACGTCGTGCTCCGAGCGCGGCTCGATGCGCGTGGCGAGATCGCCCCGCGCGAGCGCGTCGGCTGCCGAGGAGATGCCGCCGACGTAGGTCGAGAGCGAGCGGAAGGACTCGGCCAGCGTGCCGAGCTCGTCCTTCGACTGGTAGGTCACCTGCGTGGTGAAGTCGCCTAGCGCCATGCGCTGCGCGCAGTGCGTGGCTTCCTGCAGCGGCCGCTTGATGGCGCGCGCCACCAGGAGGTACACGACGATCGAGGCGATCAGGCCGATCACGCTGCTCCAGACGAGGATCACGCGCCCGCTGCGGGCCTCGTCCTGCGCTCTCTGTCCGGCCGCGTTCGCGCGTTCGACGATCGACTCGCCCGTGTGGTCCAGCGTCACGGCCAGCTTCTCGAACTGCGCGTCCAGCTCGGTGAGCTCGCTGCGCCCGTCGCGGCCGGCCGCGATGGCGGAGACCACGCCGTCGAGCGCGCCGATGTAGGTGTCGAGCTGGCCGGCCACCTGCGTGCAGGCCTCGTGGAGGTCCGGCTCGAGCTTGAGGGCCAGGAGCTCCTGCACGCGCTGGCGCATTTGGGCGCCGGCCTCGCTGGCGTCCTTGCGGCTCTGCTCCAGGCCCGCCTGGCCGTGCAGCACCGCCGCGAAGCCCTGGCCGTGGATGGCGTCGTGCAGCATGTCGCACAACGTCGCCGCGCGCACCGCCGGCATCTCGACCGTGGTCAGGGTCTCGATCGAGGCGTCGAGGTGCTTCTCCCCGCGGTAGCCGACCAGCCCCACGCCGAGCGCGACCGCGTTCAAGAGGCCGCCCAGGACCGCGAGCTTGGCACCGATGGAGAGATCGCGCAGCAGGTTCATGGTTGCAGGTTTCTCGTTGCGGGGATCACTGGTCTCAGGACTGCGGCGTCGCGCCGGCGGTGACGCTCTCGCCGATGTCGGAGAGCACGCGCTCGATGTCGAGCAGCAGGCGCACGCGGCCCTCGGTCTTGCCGATGCCGAGCAGGTAGCTCGTGTCGACGCCGGCGCCCATCGGCGGCATCTCCTCGATCTCCTCGGCCTTGATGTTCACCACGGCCGAGACGCGGTCGACGATCGCGCCGACCTCCGACTCGCCCGAGCGCACCACGATGATGCAGGTCTGCTTGGTGGCCTCGACGCTGCCCATGGCGAAGCGCTCGCGCATGTCGACGACGGGCACGACCTTGCCGCGCAGGTTGATCACGCCGCGCATGTGCTTGGGCGTGTTCGGCACGGGGGTGACGCGCAGGAGACCGATGATTTCCTGCACGCGCAGGATCTCGATCCCGTACTCCTCGTCGCCGAGGAAGAAGGTCAGGTACTTGCCGGCGAGGTCGGTCGGCTTGCGGGTGCTTGCGGTCTGCGTGTTCATCGGTTGCTCCAGGCGGTCTAGTCCGCGGCCGCGCACGCTTGCGCGTCCCGGATGGTCGTGGGTGCGGCCGCGAGCGTGAGCTTCGCGAGCCCGTCGGGGTCGAGGATCAGGCCGACCGAGCCGTCGCCGAGGATCGCTCCCCCGGAGATGCCCGGCACGCGCTGCACGTGCGAGCCCAGCGTCTTGGCCACGAGCTGCTGCTGCCCGAGCAGCCCGTCGACGAGCAGGGCCAGCGGACGCTGCCCGGCCTCGACGATCACCAGCAGGCCCTGGCAGGGATCGGTGACCGCGTCGTCGCGGCCGAAGAGGCTGTGCAGGCGCACGATCGGGATCGGCTCGCCGCGCAGCATCACCAGCTCGCCGCGGCCGGTGATCGACGAGAGCTGTTGCGCCGTCGGCCGGAAGCTCAGGCGGATGCTGGTGATCGGCACGATGTAGCGCTCCTGGCCGACCTGCACGAGCATGCCGTCGGTGATCGCCAGCGTCAGCGGCAGGTAGATGCGGAAGGTCGTGCCCTTGCCGAACTCGGTGTGGATGTCGACGCGGCCCTTGATCACCTCGATCTTGCGCCGCACGACGTCCATGCCCACGCCGCGGCCGGAGACGTCGGTGATCTTGTCCGCGGTCGAGAAGCCGGGCGCGAAGATCAGGTTGTAGACGTCCGCGTCGCTCATGCCGCGGTCGCTCTCGATCAGGCCCTTCTCGATCGCCTTCTTGACCAGCTTCTCGCGGCTCATGCCGCGGCCGTCGTCCTGCATCTCGACCACGACGTTGCCGCCGGACTGGTAGGCGCGCAGCCTGACGGTGCCCTGCGCCGGCTTGCCGGCCGCCAGTCGCACCTCGGGCGGCTCGATGCCGTGGTCGACCGCGTTGCGCACCATGTGCACCAGCGGGTCGGAGAGCTCGTCGACCATGTTGCGGTCGATCTCCGTGTCCTCGCCCTGCAGCACGAGCAGCGCGTCCTTGCCGCTCTTGCGCGCGACGTCGCGCACGATGCGCACCATCTTGGTGAAGGTCTGCTTGAGCGGGACCATGCGCAGCGAGAGCGAGAGGTCCTGCAGCTCGCGCACGATCTTGCCCGCGCGGCCGACCTTTTTGAGCAGGTCGTGCTGCGTCGAGGACTTGATCAGCTCGTCCTGCGCGACCATCGACTGCGCGATCACGAGCTCGCCGACCATGTTGATCAGGCGGTCGAGGCGGTCGGTGCGCACGCGCACGGTCGAATCGACGCTGGCGTCCTGGCCGGCGCGGGCGGCGCCCTTCTCGTCGTGCGCCCCCTTCTCGCCCGGCGCGGCGCGCTCCTCGGCGGCGGACTTGTCCTCGGCGTGCTCTTCGGGAACCGCTCGCGCCGGGGCGGCGGCGAGCGGCCTGCTCTTCGTCGCGCTCGCGGCGCGCGGCGCCGGCGTGACGACGGCCGCGACCGGCGCGTGTTCCTCGGTCTGCGCGGCCGCGGGCGCGTCGTCCTCGAACGGGATCGCCTGCTCGGGAGCGGCGTCCGTCGGCGCGAGCTTGCGGCGCTCCGGGCGCTGCGCCTCCTCGGGGTGCTCGAGCAGGAAGGCCAGGTCCCACAGGCCGTCCGGTGCGCGGATCTCCTTCGTCTCGAGCGCACGCTCGGTCGAGTCGATCAGCGTCTTGAGCATGTCGCACGAGAGCAGCGCCAGCTCGGCGTAGTGGTCGACGCAGCGGATCTCGCGCTCGCGCATGCGCGAGAGCAGGTTCTCGGCCTTGTGCGCGAAGGCGCTCATCGACTTCAGGCCGAGGAACGCCGCGGAGCCCTTGACCGTGTGAAACGCGCGGAAGACCGTGTTGACCGACTCGAGGTCGTCGGGGTTGCTCTCGAGCGTCAAGAGCGCCGCCTCGGCGCCTTCGAGGTTCTCGCGGCTCTCGACGATGAAGCCGCCGAGCAGCTCGAGATCGGAGTCGGCCGGCAAGGCCTCGATCGAGGGTCCGCTCGGGACCTCGTACGGGCTCGCGGCGGCGGCCGGGGTGCTGGCCGGGGCTGCGCTCGTGCTCGTGCTCGCGTGTGCGGTGCTCGGGCTCGCTGGCGCTGCGCTGCCGGCGCCTGAGCCTGCGCTCGGCTGCGCCGGCGAGCTCGCGCCTGTGTTCGTGTTCGCCGCAGCCGCGGCCGGCGCGGAGGCCGCCGCTTCCGCCTGGCCCGGGATCTTCGTCGCGCGCTCGAGCAGCTCGCTCGTGAGGCCGAGCAGCTCCGCGGCGCGCATGCCGTCGCTGCCGATGGCCAGACGCGTCTGTTGCGCCGCGTCGCGCAGGCAGGAGAGCCGCTCGGGGACGGTCTCGGCATGGACGAGTTCCTCGAGCACGATCGCCAGGCGCGCGATGTGCTCCTGATCCGTCGGGCCGAGCGTCAGGAGCAGCGAGACGGCGTCGTCGAGCGTGGCACGTGCGGCCTTCGCCGGAGCGGTCGACTGGGTGTTCGCTCCGGAGGGGGTCGCGCGGGTGGCCCCCGCCGGTGTCGCTGCAGCGGCGCTGGTTCCGCGGGTGGACGCGCCGGTTGCTTCGGTCGTCGTGCCGGTCGCGCTCGTCGCACTCGTGGAGCGCACCTTCTCGGGCAGCGGAACACCGAGGATCTCCGCCAGCCTCTGGGTGGCGTCCTCCAGCACGCGCATCCCGCACGCGCCGTCGGTGTCGAGGAACTTCGCGATGTAGCCGATCGCGCGCGTCAGCGTCGTGCCCAGCCGTGCATCCGCGTGCGTGTGCAGCTGCTCGACACCGCGAGCACACAGCTCGAGCAGCGTCTCGAGCGTCCCCGTGCCCCCGTCGGACTGCGACCGCAGCGACTGCAGGAAGCGCACGTCCTCGCTGGCGATGTCCCGCTCGTTGGGCTGGGTGCTGACGCGGCGGGCGATCTCCAGGAGGAGCGTGACGGAATCGGGGGAGCGATGGTGCATGGGGGGAACGCGCATCGGGGAGATGCGAGTGCCCAGCGGAGATCGGTCGGTTACATCCGGGCCTTGAGAGCCCTTCGGACTCCTCCCCAAGGACGCAGGCCGCACGCCCGAGCGCGGGAAGACGGTTCTGTTTCGCCCGTGACAGACTTCAGCGACGGCTCGGACACTCCTGCACGGTCGGGTTCGCCGATTGTCCCCGCCAGCCGGGGGTTGGAAGACACGCTGGTCAGGAAGTTCGCGCGTCGCGGCACGCTCGCCCGTTGCGCCCGCACCCTGCAGGCAGGCGGCTCACGTCCAGCCTCCGAGCCCGGGTTGCGCGGAGCCCCGCGCACTCGTTGTGTGCCTCCGCCGGACGGCAGCGCCCCCCAGCGGGCCGCTCGATCGCCTCAGCGCACGTCCGTCTCGCCGTTCAGCTCGACGTCGGTCTCCTCGCCGACGCGATCGACGAACTCGATCGTGTCCCGCAACCGCCGCACGAGTGCATCGCCGGCCTTCGAGGTCTCCGGGAGATCGGTCGCGTCGAAGTCGGTGCCGAAGCGCACGGCCCAGCGGTTCGGCTCGACCCGGAACAGGTAGAAGCTGCCGAACTTCTTCGTCTTCGTGAGCACCTTGCGGAGCAGCTCCTCGCCGGGCGGCGCCTGCAGGTCGACCCAGACGGTGGTGTAGATCGTGTGCAGGATCAGTCCTCCGGGGCGCGCCGCCTCGACGCTGGCGAACACGGTCTGGCTGCGGCCGTGCTCGTGCTCGAAGGCGACCTTGAAGCTCAGCCCGCTCGCGCTCGCCTCGCAGGCGAGGCCCGTGGCCTTGAGCGCGCGCTCGAAGCGCGCCCCTTCCGCGGCGGCGTCCGGAGTGTGGGACTGGACGGCACAGAGCGCGAGTGCGAACGGCGCGCAGCGCAGGGCAGAGATCACAGGCGGTCCTCCTCTCCCGGCTGGAACTTCCGCTCCAGCTCGTCGGCGGTCGACTGCACGATCTGCAGGTACTCCACGAGACGCTGCGGCCGCGCATCGCAGGGCAGCGCGACGCGGAAGCGCACGCGCCAGCGCTCCTGCGCAGGCCCGGGAGCCTCGAGCACGAGCCCGCCGACGGCGAAGCGCTCCAGGAACCACGTGCGCAGGTTCTCGGTGCTCGGTGCGCTCGCGGCGTCGAAGCAGAGCGAGAAGGCCTCCTGCACCCGCAGGCTGCCGAACTCCTCGACCGTGCGGCGGACGTAGACCGTCTGCGAACGTCCCGTCTTCGGGTCGTCGAAGCGGATGCGATGGAACGCGCCGATGTCCTCGAAGCGCAGCTTGGTGCGCGCGAGCGTGCGGCCGATCGGATCCAGGCCGGGGGAAGCGGCCTTCGCCGCGAGCAGCGCGAGGATCCCCTCGTCGCCGCTCTCCTTCGCGAAGGAGAGCGCGGAGACCTGGCCGCGCAGGAAGACCTCGTAGCTGCGCTCGGGCTCGGCGCCGGCCTCGAGCAGCAGCGACACGGCTTCCCTGCTCTTCGCGCGCACGGCGGCGATCAGCGGGCTGTCGTGGTCGAAGGTCGGCGCGAGGTTCGGATCCGCGCCGGCCGCGAGCAGGATCCGCGCGCAGTCGAGGTGACCCTTCTCGATCGCCGCGACCAGCGCCGGCGGGAAGATCCCGGGCCGGAAGGCGAAGTCGACCCGCGCATCGCCGTGCTCGCACAGCCAGCGCAGACCGTCCGCGTGGCCGTCGCGCGAGGCCTGCGCCACCGCGGCGCTCAGGCCCGCGTCGTCGGTCTTCGCGAAGAGAAGTGCGAGCACCTCGGCGTCCGCGCGCCGCGCGGCGTCGCCGAGCGCGTTGGTCGAGAGGTAGTCGTTGGACGGGTTCGCGCCGATCGCGAGCAGCGCGCGCACGACCGTCAGGGCCCGCGCCGCATCCTCGATCGCGACCGCGCGGCCGAGCGCCTCGTCGACCGCCTGCGAATCAGCGCCGGCTGCGAGCAGCGCGGACATCGTCTCGAGATCGCCCTGGGCCGCGGCAGCCGGGAGCGCCGGCGTCTGGAGCAGCATCGGACGCGCCGGATTCGCGCCGCTCGCGAGCAGGAGCTGGACGCGCTCGAGCCGCTCGCCGGCCGTCGAGGCCGCCGCGCTGGCCAGCGCCGTGTCGAGCGCGATGGGCGCGAGCTTGCGCCCCTGCGCGAGCAGCCGCAGCAGCTCCAGGCTGCCCTCTCCCGCCGCGACGCCGAGCGGCGTCTGGAGCGAGAAGCTCTGGACGTGCAGGAGGTCTGGGCGGCAACCCTGCGAGAGCAGCGCCTCCACGAGTTGCACGTCGCCCTTGCGCACCGCTGTCATCAGGAGCGAGCTCTCCCCGTCGTTCGCGTTCGGGCTGGCGCCGTCCTCGAGCGCCTTGCGTGCACCGGCGAGGTCGTCCGCCGCGAGCGCCGCGAGCAGCGCCGCATTCGCGCGTCCGAGCTCCTCGACCAGCCTGGCCAGCTCGGACCCGGCCTCGAGGTAGCCCAGCGCCTCGGTATCCGAATCGTCGCGCGCGTCGAAGCGCGCGCCTGCGCGGAAGAGCAGCCGCACCATCGCGGGGTTCTTCGCGATCACCGCGTACATGAGCGGCGTGTGCTTCGCATCGTCCCCCGCCTCGAGCCGCGCGCCGGCGCCGATGAGCAGCTCGACCAGCTCCGCGCGCCCGCTCAGCACGGCGTGGATCAGCGGCGTGCGCCCCTTGGTCGTGTCCTCGCCCGCCCCCATTCCCAAGTCGGGCCGCGCGCCCTCGGCCAGCGCCTTGCGCGCAGCCTCGAGGTCGCCGCGATCGAGCGCCTCGCAGAGCACCTTCGCCAGCGCAGCCTCCTGCTCCTCGCTCGGCGCCGGCGTGGCGGGCGCGGGCTTGGGCAGCTGCGGCGGGTTCCCCGAGGAGGATCCCGGACCCGGAGGATCCTGAGCAGGCCGGCCGAGGAAGAGGGCGAGCGGAAGAACGAGCGGAACGAGTCCGCTGAAGATTCGGGGGGGCATGCGGTGCGCGCGCTGCAGGAGCTCCCGCGCAGCCTAGCAATGGGCCCCTCGCGACGGGAGGAAGTGGCGAGGACGACGGGACTCGAACCCGCAACCACCGGCGTGACAGGCCGGTACTCTAACCAATTGAGCTACGTCCCCGCGTTGTGAGGGCGGGGAGTATACCGACCTCCAGCCAGGGGGCAAGCCTGGAGGCGCCCCGTGGCGGGGAGCACCCCGGCGGAAGCAGGCCCTAGCCCGTCCGCACGGCGGCCACGGCATCGGTGCGGGTCATGCGCACGATCGGGATCAGCGCGGCGAAGAGCGAGAGCACGACCGCGCCGAGCGGCACCCAGAGCAGCCACACCCCCGCGGTCTCCTCCGGGAGGTCCAGCCCCGACAGGCCCTCCAGGGCGCGCACGATCACGGGCGTCAACACGGCCCCGAGCGCGGTGCCGACGCCCCCGCCGATCACGCCGACGACGGCGGCTTCGGCGAGCACCATGCCCGCCACCTGGCGCGCGCTGGCGCCGAGGGCCTTGAGCACGCCGAGCTCCTTCGTGCGCTCGAGCGCGCTGAGCAGCAAGCCGTTGAGCACGCCCAGCGCCGCGAGCAGCGCGGTCAGGCCGAGGATCAGGTCGAAGAGACGGAAGTCGCGCGTCAGGTCGTCGAGGTGCGTGCGCAGCAGGTCGCGCCCGGTCTCGTAGCGCAGGATGTCGATCGTCGGCCACATCTCGCGCACGGCGGCCTTGACCACGTCGGGATCGCCGCCGGGCGCGAGCACGACGGCGCACTCGGTGACGCTGTCGACGTCGAGGCAGAAGGCGCGCTTGCTGAACGTGTCCCCCACGACGCCGTACAGGCGCTCGTCGGGGTGCGGGAAGTAGCCGTAGGCGTCGCTGATCGCGAGCACCTCGAGATCCTGCACGGCGCCAGCCGCGTTGCCGACGTGCACGCGATCGCCGAGCTTGTAGCCGAGCTGCCGCGCGAGCTGGCGCGAGAGGATCAGGCCCTCGCCGCGCGCGATCGCCGCGGCGAGCCTGGGGTCGTCCTTGCACGGGCCGTAGCGCGCGAGCTCGTCGGCGCGCATGCCCAGCAGCAGGAAGGGCGCGTAGCTGCGCGCGCTGCCCGTCTCGATCGCGAGCACGCCCGGGAACTTCGCGAGGTGCTTGCGCAGCTCGGCCAGCGGCGTCGCGGGCATGCGCGCGAGGTAGACCTTGTCGACCAGCGCCTCGCGCGCCCAGACGACGATCTCGCCCTCGAGGCTGGCGGTCATGCCCTTCAACCCGACGAAGGCCGCGGCGACGAGCGCGATCGCCGCCGCGCTGACCGCGATGCGCGTGCCGCTCTCGCGGATGGCGAAGGCCGCCATGCGCCCCGAGAAGGTCCAGGCGCGCGTCAGCGGCCGCGCCAGCAGGTTCGAGAGCGCGCGCACGATGCCGGGCACGACCAGCGGCAGCACGACCAGGAGCGCGAGCAGCCCGACCGCGGCCAGGATCGCGCCGATCAGCACGCCCTGCGCCTCGCCGACGACCGGCACGACCACGAAGTACAGCGCGGGCAGGAGCACCGCGAGCAGCAGCGCGGCGAAGAGGTGGAAGCCGCGCGCCACGCCGGTGTGGTGCTGCGCCTCGCCGCGCAGCGCCGCGACCGGGCTCGCGCCGCGCGCGCGCAGCAGCGGGTAGACCGAGCCGAGCAGCGCGACGCCCACGCCGATGCCGGCCAGCGGAAGCACCGTCGTCCAGGGCACGACGAAGAGCTGGATCTTGTGCCCGGTGCCGAGCGTGGTGATGCCCGCGAGCAGCAGCACGCGCGCCAGGCCCAGCCCCAGGCCCAGGCCGACCAGCGCCGCGCTCGCGGCGATGATCAGCGCCTCGCACAGGAAGATGCGCGTGATCTGCCGGCGCGTCGTGCCGAGCGCGTGCAGCACGGCGATCTCGCGCACGCGCTCGACCAGCGCGATCGAGAGCGTGTGGAAGATCACGTACAGGCCGAGCACGAGCGCGAGCAGGCCCGCCATGCGCACGCCGTTGCGGAAGGCGCGCTCCTGCGCCGCGGCGCCGACGAGCACGCTCTTGTTGAGCTCGTAAGAGTAGCTGCGCGCCAGGCTCGACTTGAGGCGCTCGACGTCGACGCGCGGGTCCTGGCGCACCCAGAAGACCGGCTCGAGGCTCGCGCCGCGGTACAGCTCGCGCCCCCAGCGATAGTCGACGATCGCGACCATGCCCTTGGAGCGCGCGCCGAGCTTCTCGCGCGCCAGCACGCCCGCGATGCGGAAGGGCTGCTCCACCGGGACCTCGGCCGCCTCCTTCGGATCGAGCGCGCGCACCTCGCCGTCGACGCAACCCGTGCGCGGCGCGCGCGGCGGGCGCGCGAGCAGGAGCTCGTCGCCCGGCGCGACGTGCAGCGCGTCGGCGAGCTCGCTGCCGACGAGCACCTCGCGCTCGCGCGCCGCGGGATCGAGCCCGCGCCCGTCGGCGACGCGGAAGGCGTCGAGCTCGGCCGCGGAGGCGGATTCCAGCGCGAACAGGCGCGCCTGCGTGCGCTCCTCGCCGCCCGGCGCGTTCTCCTTGACGCGCTCGTGCTCGCTGCCGACGCCCTCGCCGCTCGAGCGCGCGCGGCGCAGCGCGACCTCGTTCTGGAAGATCGCCGACACGCCGGCGACGCCGGCCGTGTGCTCGAGGTCGGCGTGCGGGTCGGCGAGGCCGCGCGCGGGACGCACTTCGAGCGCCGGCCGCCAGTCGGAGAGCCCCGGCAGCGAGAGCCCGAGCACCGTGTTGTGGTCGAGCGTGAAGACCGCCACCGCGACCGCGATGCCCAGGCCGACGCCCAGGATCGAGAAGAGCGTGCGGCCCGGACGCTGGCGCAAGCTGGTGCCGGCGATGGTGCGGACGAGCGACAAGGTGCGCAGAGGATCGCGGCCGCGCACCGCGCTGTCCAACCTTGTCTGCGATGCGCACGAACGCGGGCCTGCGCCGCGTCCTCCCTCGATGCGCAGCAACGCGGAGAGCGCGCTCCGCCGGATCCGGCGGGGCGCGCCCCGGGAAGAGACGGTGTGCGTCGGGCTCGGACTAGGCGACGCCCTTGGAGACCAGGTGCGCGCTGTACTTCTTGTCCGTGCCGAGGATGTGCCCGTTGAGCCAGTCGCGCAGGAAGTTCATCAGCGCCGACGAGAGCTTGGCCTTGCCGGTCTTGAACTGCATCTGGAAGTCCGCGACCTGCTTGGTGAGCTTGTCGTGCTCGGCCTTGTGCGCGGCGGCGTCCTTGTAGCCGTGCGCGGCGAAGAGCTTCTCCTCGTAGGCGAAGTGCGTCACGGTGTACTGCACCAGCGCGTCGAGGATGCGGCCGATGTGGTCGTTGGCCTTGCCGGCGAGCATCGCGTCCTGCAGCTCGTTGAGCATGCCGATCAGCTTCTGGTGCTGCATGTCGATCGACTTGATGCCGACCGAGTAGTTCTCGGTCCAGGTCATGAGGGCCATGGTCGTCTTGCTTTCGTTGAGGTCGGGGGTCGGTTGAGGTGCGGCGCGCGGGCGCGCGCTCCGCGGTTGCTAGTGCTCCAGCTCCTCGCGGAACCGGTTGCCGAGAGAGCGCAGGCTCTCCACGGTGTTCGTCATGCCGTTCGCGGCGGCGAGCACGTCGGCCGCGCCGGCGCCGGTGCGCTCGGCGTCCTGGCTGGCGGCCGTGATCGCGGCCGAGACGCTCTGGCTGCCGGCCGCCGCGGTGCGCACGTTGGCGCTGATCTCGAGCGTCGCGCGCGCCTGCTCGCCGACCGAGGCCGCGACGGCGTTGGAGATCTCGTCGAGCTGCCGGATGGTCGTGCCGATGCCGCCGATCGCCTGCACGCAGCCGGCCGTGACCGACTGGATCGCCGCGTTCTGCCGGCCGATCTCGGCCGTCGCCTGCGCCGCCTCGTGCGCGAGGCGCTTGACCTCCGCGGCGACGACGGCGAAGCCGCGGCCGAACTGTCCTGCGCGCGCGGCCTCGATCGTGGCGTTGAGCGCGAGCAGGTTGGTCTGCTGCGCGATGGCCGAGATCAGCTTGACGATTTCGCCGATCTCGCCCGAGATGCGGTCGAGCTCGGCCACCGAGGCGTTCGTGCGCTCCAGCTGCGCGACGGCCTCGTGCGCGATGCGCGTCGACTCGCCCGCGCGCTGGCCGACCTCGCCCGCGCGCGCCGCGAGCGCGTCGGTCGCCTGCGCCACGAAGTCGAAGCTGAGCGCGATCTGCTCGGCGGTGTCGGCGGCGCCGCTGGAGCGCTCGGCCGTCCCGCTCGCCGCCGTGCTGAGCTCGCGCGCGCGCTGCTCGACGCCGCCCGCGGCCGAGGCGAGCTCCGCGATCACGCGCTCGAGCTCGTCGCACAGCTCGGCCGTGCGCGCGTCGGCTTTCGCGTAGTTCGGTTGCAGCTCGTCGAGGATCGGCATGGGTCTCACACAGAGAGGCGCCGCGCGAGCGCGGGAGTACGCTCGCGCGGCGGTGATGCCGCGCCGGTCGGATCGGGGAAGTCGTGCCGCCGCGGCGCGGGGTGTATCGGTCCGCTCCGCGCGCGGCTTGGCGGGAATTCAGCAGCCCCGCGTGGCTACGGAATCGTCCGTAGGCTCATGGCCGGACCGGTTGCCGCGACAGCCGTGTACTGCGGCGTCGCAAGAGGCCTCGCGGCCTGCGAACGCGACACCTGAGCGCGCGCACGAACGCAGCGCCGAGCCGCACGCGGCTCAGATCGCGAGCTTCGCCAGCGCCGCGTGCACCTGCTCGACCTTCAAGCCCGGGCCCGCGAGGCGCGGCTCCGCGGCGATCTCGCCGTCGACCAGGAACAGCAGGCGATCGGCGAAGCACGCGTCGCGCGGGTTGTGCGTGACGAGCAATACGGAGCGCCCGTCCTCGTCGACCGCGCGGCGCAGGAGCTGCATCACCTCGAGCCCGGCCTTCTGCGAGAGGTTGCCCGTCGGCTCGTCGGCCAGGATCAGCTTCTGCCCGCCGACGAGCGCGCGCGCGATCGAGGTGCGCTGCATCTCGCCGCCGGAGAGCTGGTGCGGCAGCGCCTCGGCACGATCGGCGAGGCCCAGCCGAGCGAGCAGCGCGAGCAGGCGCTCGCGTTCGCGCTCGGGATGTCCGCCGGCGATCGCGAGCGGCAGCCCGACGTTCTCGAGCACGCTCAGGTTGGGCAGCAGGTTGAAGAACTGGAAGACGTACGCGATCGCCGCGCGCCGGCGCAGCGTGCGCTGCTCGACCGAGAGCTGCGCGAGGTCCGCGCCGCCGAGCAGCACGGTGCCGGCCGAGGGTTCGTCGAGGCCGGAGACCAGGTGCAGGAGCGTCGACTTCCCCGAGCCCGAGGGCCCCATCACGCAGACCAGCTCGCGCTCCGCGACGACGAGATCGACGCCGCGCAGGATCGCGATCTTCTGGCCGTCCTGCTGCTGGAAGCGGTAGAGGCCGCGCGTTTCGACGAGCTGGGTCATGGGTTCGTGTTCCTCGTCAGGTGCGAGCCCACCGGGGCTCATTCGGGACGTCGTCTGGCCGTTCGGCGCGCAGCGCCGCCGCCGAGCGAGACTGCGGGTTCATCTCTGCGCCGCCTTCGCGCGCTCCCAGGCCGTCATCAGCGTCGCGAGCGACTGCTCCTTCATCGGGCCCGGGAGATCCTGCTCCATCGCGCGGAAGCGCGACTCGAAGCGCGCCAGCGCGGCGCGGCAGAGCGCCTCGGGATCGAGCTTGAGGTAGCTCGCGAGGAACGCGCCGGCGAGCAGCACGTCGCCGAGCTCGTGTTCGACCGCGGCACGCTGCGCGCTCGTCCCGCTCTTCGCGTCGCGATCCATGCCGCTCGCGGCGAGCGCCTCGTCGAGCTCGCGCTGCTCCTCGGCGAGCTTCGCGACCGCGCCGGCGACGCTCGACCAGGCGAAGCCCGCGCTGACCGCCTTGCTCGAGATGCGCGCCGCGCGCTGCAGCGCCGGCAGCGCGATCGGCACGCCGGCGAGCGCGCTCGAGTCCTCCTGCTTGTCGGCGCGCTCCTGCTTCTTGATCGCCTCCCAGTTGGCGAGCACGGTCTCGGCGTCCTTGGCCTCGACCTCGCCGAAGACGTGCGGGTGGCGGCGCACGAGCTTCTCGCTGACGCCGTGCGCGACCGCGGCGAGATCGAAGCGGCCGGATTCCTCGGCGATGCGCGCGACCAGCGCGATCACCATCAGGAGATCGCCGCACTCCTCCGCGACATCGGCGTCGGTCTTGCGCTCGACGGCCTCGAGCGCCTCGTAGGCCTCCTCGACGAGATAGGGCGCCATCGTCGGGACGGTCTGCTTCCTGTCCCACGGACAACCGTTCTCGCCGCGCAAGCGATCGACGACGCCGACCAGCCGCGCGAGGGCCGTGACGCGCGGGTCGTCGCTGGACGCGGGGGTCTCGCTCGTGTGCAGGGTGCGAACCGGAACGCTCATGCGCACAGGATGCGCGATCGCGCGGCGCAGGGGAAGCCGGCGCGGGGAAAGGGGGAGGGCGGCGGGCTCAGCGCGGCGCGGTTGCGCTCGGGACCATTCGCTGCAGCGTGTGCAGCGCCTCTGCGATCGCCTGCGGCGTGCCGAGGATCGTCAGGAGCTCGCTGTCGCCCAGTGTCCGGATGCGGAACGGGTTCGCTTCGTCCTCGGCCTGGAGGCGCTCGTAGCCCGAGCTCCCGGGACGATCGTCCTTGGGCAGGCGCACGAAGGTCTGGAAGACGCTCGCGCGCAGCGAGGCGACCGAGTCGAGCTCGTCGAGGCGGATCCACGGGGTCGCGCCGGCCGCGGCGTTGAGCCAGCTCTTCTGCTGCGATTCGACGAACCAGTAGAGCGGCGCGCCGGCCGGGCATGGCTGCAGCGTGCAGTTCGCACTGGCGAGGAGCCGCGCGACGAGCGGATAGACGTCTGCCGCAGGGACGCGCTCGGAGAGACCGGTCGCATCGCACCGCATCAACGCGTGGCGTGCGTCACGCAAGGCGACGACCGGCCGGCCGGACCACGCGCTGAAGCTCGTGAGCACGTCGGACACGTGCGGCTTGGGCGGGAGCTTCTCGAGCGAGAGCTCCGCGCTCGGCAACGGGAACGCCGCGCGCAGATGCTCGGGAACGGTTGCAGGCTTCGACTCGCCGGTCCCAGGGAAACGCGCCGCCTCCAGCGGCTCGGCCCACTCGGCCGCGCGTCGCAACGTCTCCAGCGTCGGCGCAACTGCGGCGATCGGGCCCACGAGCTCGATGTGACCAGTGCCGACGTGCTTCACACGCAGCGGCGCGTCCGTGTAGAGGCTCGCGAGCTGCGCAGCGATCCGCGCGCTCTCGAGCTCCGGCACCTCGATGTCGACGGACACGCAGAGGGACGGATGCCCGCTCCACTGCGCGAGCTGAGACTCCGTGAGCGCGAGTGGATCCTTGACGCGACTGACCCAGCCGGGAGACTGCGTCGAGCTCACGACCAGCGTCGCGGGTTCGAAGCGCGCGGGAAACGCTGTGCAGAATCCGTTCGTCACCAGGAGTGAACCGACGACGAGCTCGACGCGCTCGGGCGGAACGACGAGTTCCTCGCACACTCCAGTCTCCGACGAGAGGAGCTGCGCTTCGGTCTCGTGATCCATCGAGAGCTTCCAGCCCATCCGATCTGCGTACTCGTGGACCAGAGGGAGCGTGTGGGGACCAAGATCGACGGCGCGCGCGATCGTGAGGCCCTCCTTCGGCGTCGCGAAGAGGCGCTGCACGCGCGCCGCATCGTCCTGGACAGGCGCCGTCTGGAGTCCACACGCGAGCAGGAAGAGAGCGAGCATCGGGAACCTCGCCGGACAGACTACTTCACCTGCGCGTCCGGCGCGCAGGCCTGCAGGACCGCGCCCGCTGCGCGCTGGATCTCCGCGGGTGTCCCGGCGAGCGCGAGCACGTGCTCGCCGACCGACAGCACCAGACACGGATCGCCCGTGCGCTGCAGCTGGCGCACGTACTCGACGACGCGCTTGGGATCGATCGCGCCATCGAGCGCGAGCGTGGTGCGGAACGGCGTGGCGCCGTACCCGCTCCAGGCCGTGAGATCGGCGAGCGCGATCTCGGGCAGGTTGTCCAGCGGCGGGTAGGCCCTGCTGTTCGGCAGCTCGACGACCCATCGAGTCGGATGAGGGAGCGGCGCGGGGATCAGCCGGCAGTTCGCGCGCTCGAGCCGGCTCGCGACGAAGGCGTACACCATCCCCCGCGGCACGTGGTACGCGTCGAGCAGCGGACGGTGCTCGTCTGCGGTCAGCGCCTGCTCCGCCTCGTGACTGATCTCGAGCTCGCGGTTCGACCAGCGTGCGAACGCGCGCACGATCGCCAGCGCCGTCTCCTCGCGCCCGTCGGGCGCCTCGATCAGGAGATCGTCGGCGCCGAGGGGGAAGAGCGGCGCGCTCGCGTCCGGCGCCACGCGCGGGAGCGACTGGGCGCCGCTCGTCCCCGAGAGGATCAGCTGCACGCAGCCGAGCAGCTGCGGCGCGAATGCGGTCAGGAACATCCCGCCGTCCTCGCCGAGCGGGATGACCTGCTGCGTCTGCGCGTCGGTGAAGCGCTGGCGCAGCTGGTTCGACAACGGACGCATGTCGACGCCCGGAATCCGCAGAGCCAGCGACACCAGGAAAGCCGGGTGCTCAGCCCAGCGCGGGAGCTCCGTCACCGGGATGACCGCCGATTGCATGCGCAGGTTCATGCGCCCGGGCGTCTGCGTACTGTCGACGCCGAGCACGACCGGATCGCGCGCGTGCGCGAAGTGCAGCACGAAGTCGTGCTCTGCGAGCACGCCCTCGGCGAACGAGTGCACGCGCTCGGGGGGCACGTCGAGCGGCAGCGCCAGCGTGCACTTGGTCTGGTGCAGGGCGATCGCGACCTCGCGCGAGACGTCTGCGCGCCAGCCGAGGAGTTGCGTGTACGCCCGCAGCAGCTCCTCAGCGGTCAACGGCTTGCCGTCGGGCTTATCCAGGTGCAGCGGCCTCGTCGGCGTGACGAACAGCTCGATCCCGCTCGGGAGCACCTGTGCCGGCGGCTGCAGCGCCTCTCGCGCGTGCTCATCGCCCGCCGCAGCACGATCGACGGCCCCGATCATCATGGCGAGGCGCGCGACATCCTCCGCGAATCCAACGACGATCAGGGCGTTCGAGTTGCCCACGGGGACGATCCGCTGCGTCGACGCGTCGCTGAAGAACTGGCGCAGGCTGTTCGAGAGCGTGCGCACGTCGGTGTGCGCGAACTCGATCGTCGTCTGGACGAGGATCGCCGGATGCAGGCTCCAGCGCGGGAGGTCTGTCGCGGGCACGACGAGCGGTTGGCTCATCCAGCCTCTGTCCGGTCTCTCGATCTCGAGCAGGACCGGGCTCTGCACGTGGGCGAAGCGCATGCCGAACCCGCGTGTGTGGAGCAGACTCTCGACGAACCCGTGCACCTGCGGTCCGGGCACATCGAACGCCGGCCCGAGTTCGACCGTAGCGTTCGAGAGCTGCCGCCGCACGTCAGCGTCGACGAGCAGGCGCCAGCCGGCGAGCTGCGTGTACACCTCGAGCACGCGCAGCAGCGTCGCGGGTTGCGGGGCTGGCGCCTCCAGGTGCAGCGCCTGCGCGGGCGGCGCGAGCAACGCAAGCTCTGCGGCGCCGCTCGCCGAAGGCAGCGGTGGCGTTTGCAGACCAGATGCGCCGCCCGGTTCAGCCGGCGAGAGACCGCGTAGCATGCCGGCCAGTTGCGCGACCTCGGAGCCGTGCCCGGTTACGAGCAGTCCGGTGCTGTCGCCGACAGGGATGATCTGCTGCGTCAGCTGGTCGCTGAGCATCTGGCGCAGCGAGTTCGAGAGCGTGCGCACGTCAACGCCTGGGATGCGGAACGTCGTCGTCACGAGGCGCGCCGGGTGCTCGCTCCAGCGCTGCAGCTCGCTCGGTGGGACGACTGGCAGACCGATCCGCAGGCTGCCCTTGCCCGGCGTGTTCAGGCCCTCGACGACCACCACGACCGGATCGGAGGTCGTCGCGAAGCGGATCACGAACTCGTTCGCCGCCAGCACCGCCTCCACGACGGCGTGCACGCGCTCGGGCGGCACATCGAGCGGCAGAGTGAGCCCCGTTTGCAGCTGCTGCAGCTGCGTGAGCGTGTCACGCGAGATCAGCATGTGCCAGCCCGTGACCTGCTCGTACTGTGCGAGCAGCTGGTTCACTTTGAGCACGCTCCGCTCCGGATCCTCCAAGTGCAGCCCGCGCACGGGCCGGACGAAGAGCTCGACACCTGTGGGCGCCTGCGGCAGTTCGAGCGCCGCGCCGGCCTGGCCTGCTTGTGCGCCGAGGTCGCCGAGCGAGCGGACGATGCCGGCGAGGTCGGGCGCGAAGCCGCCGAGGTACACGGCGTCCGATTCGGAGAGCGGCAGAGCCCAGAAACTGTCGCTGGACAGATCGAGCAGGCGCAGGCTGTCGGCGAGCTTGGCCGGGTCCATCCCGCGGAAGTGCAGCGTGGTCGCGACCAGGAACCCTGGATGCGCGACCCAGCGCGCGAGCTCCTCCGGCGCGATCACCTGCGGCTGGGGGCGCTCGCGCATCGGCCGTTCGCGCGAGACCGACTGCACCTCGAGCAGCACGGGCGCGTGCGTGCTGCGGAAGCGCAGTGCGAACTGGTGCGCGCGCGTCAGCGACTCGACCAGCAGGTGCACGTTCTCCGCGGGCACGTCGAGCGCGGGCTGCGGCGGGCAGTCCGACTGCTCGAGCGTGCGGCGCACGTCGTCGGTGAGCACGAGCTGCCAGCCCATCAGCTGCGCGTACGCGGCCAGCACGTCGGCGAGCACGATGCGGTTCTTCGCGCGCGCCTCGACGTGCAGCGCCCGGCCTGGCGTGCGCAGGAGCTCGATGCCGCTCTCGGGGAGCGGCACGCCGGTCGCTTCGTCCCGGCCCGAGTTCGGGGCAGAGGCACGCTCGACCGTCGCCACGATCGACGCGACCTCCGGTCCCGTGGCGTTGAGCAGCAGCTTCTGCCCGGCCAGCGGCACGATCGAGTCCGTGACATCGGCGATGCGGGCGTCGCGCAGCGCGGCGGCGAGCTTGAACGGGTCGAGGTGCTCCGGCACGGGCAACACGAGCGAGACCGCGAAGGCGGGATGCGCGACCCAGCGCTCGAGCTCGCTGCGCTCGATGCCGAGCGGTTCGGCCGGCGAGCGTTCGCCGGGATCCTCGACCCGCACGACGACCGGCGCTTGCGCGTGCACGAAGCGCAGGCGCAGTCCGCTCGCGCAGACCAGGCGCTCGACGACGGCGTGCAGTGCCGCGGGCGCAACGTCGAGCGCCGCGAGGAGCGGGACGTGCTCCGCCTCGAGGTGTCGGCGTATTCGGTCGCTCGCGAGCAGGCTCCAGTGGTTGCGCTCGGCGTACGCAGCGAGCAGTTGCGCCAGCGTCGTGCCGGGCTCGATGCGCAGGCCCTGCTCGGGCACGACGAAGAGCGCGAGCACGTCGGCCGACCGCGGAGCCGGCTCCGACGGTGAGGGCGCGGCCTGGGGCGTGGCGGTCGACGTGGTTTGCGCGAGCGTCGGGCTGACAGCGAGCGCGATGGCGGCGAAGCAGAGCTTCATGCGAACTCCCTCGAGGTGACTCGACTCCCGCAGCGAGCGGCGCGGGCAGGAAGGGCGAGTCGATGGCCTCGCGGGTCAGTCTAGCGAACCTCGCGCGCAACGCGCGAACCGCGCTACTTCCCCGGCTTCCCGCTCTCCGCCGGCTTCTGCGGCGCGGGCTCGCTGCTCGGCTGGCGCGCGGCCTCCTCGTCGCAGCGCTGCAGCATCGTCACCAGGTTCGTCAACGCGCCGGCCGGGGCCGTGATCTGCAGCGAGTTCGAGTTCCCCAGCGGGATCAGCTGCTGCGTGCGCGCGTCGGTCAGCTGCTGGCGCATCGCGTTCGAGAGCATGCGCACGTCGACGTTGGACAAGGTCAGCATCGTCTGCACGAGGAAGGCCGGATGGTCCTTCCAGACCGCGAGCTCCTCGACGGGCACGTAGACCGGCTTGATCGTCGCCGCGCTCTCGTTCATCGCGCGCGGGTGGATCACGCCGAGCAGGCGCGGCGCCTCGGAGCGCAGGTGGTAGAGCACGAAGCCGTGGTAGGCGAGCACGCTCTCGACGAAGGCGTAGACCTGCGCCGGCGGCACGTCGACGCTCTGGTTCAGGCCGCAGCCGACCTCGAGCATGCGCCGCGTCGGCTCGTCGCTGACGATCGTCATGCCGGTCGTGTGCGAGAACTCCGTCAGGAGGTCCGAGAGGCGCGGCAGCTTCTCCGCGCCGACCTGGATCGAGATGCCCTTGGGCGGCACGGGGAAGTACTCCTGCGGTCCGCCCGCGGGTCCGCTCGCGCGGTGCACGGCGGCGACGGGTGCGAACAGGCAGCTCGAGACGAGCGTGACGAAGGCGGCGGCGAGCACGTTCATGGCGATCCTCATCGGTTCGGGGTCCAGCGAGCGGGCCCCGATGGACGCGGGCCGCGCGCGCCTCTTCCCGCGATTTCCGCGCTCAGGCGTAGCGCGTCGGATCGAGCACGCCGGCCTCGACGAAGCCCTTCCTGCGCAGCTGGCACGCATCGCAGCGTCCGCAGGCGAGAGCGTCCCCACCGCGCAGGATCGGGTCGTAGCAGCTCTGCGTCATCCCGAACTCGACGCCGAGCTCGATCCCGCGGCGCACGATGCCGGCCTTCGTGAGCTGCATCAGCGGCGCGTGCACGCGAAAACGCGCGCCCTCCTCCGTGCCGGCCGCGGTCGCGAGATGCGCGAGCTCCTCGAAGGCGCGCAGGAACTCGGGCCGGCAGTCGGGGTAGCCCGAGTAGTCGATCGCGTTGACGCCGACGAAGAGGTCGCGCGCGCCGAGCACCTCGGCCCAGCCCAGCGCGACGGCGAGGAAGACCGTGTTGCGCGCCGGCACGTACGTCGCCGGCACGCCGCGGCCGATCGCGCTCTCGTCGCGGTCCTTGGGCACCGCGATCGCGTCGGTCAGCGCCGAGCCGCCCAGCGTCGAGAGATCGACGCGCACGACGCG
Source organism: Planctomycetota bacterium (assembly GCA_044229935.1). Classification (GTDB taxonomy): domain Bacteria; phylum Planctomycetota; class UBA1135; order UBA1135; genus JADJLZ01. The sequence goes on from JBGASC010000039.1 coordinate 46,136, forward strand.
CTGCTCGCTCGCGCCGAGCGCTCGGGCGACGCGCGCGGCGGCCTCGAGCTCGCTCTTGTGCCGCTGGCCGTAGTCGAAGGAGAGCGCGTGGCAGGCGAAGCCCTGCGCGCGCGCCTCGGCCAGCGCGACGGCCGAGTCCATGCCGCCGGAGACGAGGCAGACGGCGTGTCTGGGTGCGGAGCTCATCGCGCCCAAGGTAGCAGCGCACACCCGCAATCCCTACGGGTGCGGGCGCTGGCCAGCAGTGCGATCCCGTCGTACGCTGCGGAGAGCCCTCGCGCGCAGCCTGCCCCCACCTTGACGACGAACTTCCTTCCGCGCCGCCGCGCGCTCGTGTGTGCCGTCAACGCGATGATCAGCATCGGCGTGATCGGCGCGTTGACGCTCTGGACGCGCACGCCGCTGCTCTTCCCGGCGTTGGGCGCGAGCGCGTTCATCCTGACCGCCTTTCCTTCCGCGCCGCCCGCCGCGCCGCGCAACGTGATCGGCGCGCACACGCTCGCGGCCGCGGCCGGCTGGCTGTGCTTCTGGGCCTTCGGCCTCGTGCCGGGCGGCGCGAGCATCCTGAGCGGCGGCGGCTGGGAGCACGTGCTCGCGCCCGCGCTGGCCCTGGGGATCACGACCGGCCTGATGCTCGCGCTCGACCTCGCGCACCCGCCCGCGGGGGCGACGACGCTGATCGTCTCGCTGGGATTCCTGCCGCAGCCCTGGCACATCGCGATGGTCGGCGCGTCCGCGCTGCTGCTCGTGCTCGTCGTGCGCGTGGTCTCGACGCTGACCGCGGGCCTCGCGCCGGCGGGCGCGGCGCCCGCCGCGCCCGCGCGCGAGCCGCAGGCGCAGACGCCAACCCCGCCGGTGCGCTAGTCTCCGCGCGTGGGAGCGCCTTCGACCGAGCACACGATCGGGTTCGCGAGCGCGCGCGCCGGCGCGGGCAAGACCAGCGTCGTGGTCGAGCTCGCCGCCTGGTTCGCCGCGCGCGGGCACGCGATCGCGCTGCTCGATGCCGACCTCGGCGCGAGCGCATGCGCTCGGCCGGCTCGGGATCGCTGCGGCGAGCGGGCGCGGCGCGGAGGTCCAGGCCGTCTCGCTCGCGCGCGCGCTCGAGGAACGCGGCCTGGGCGGCGTCGGCGGCGAGCTGCTCGAGCAGGAGCTCGCGCGCCTGCTCGAGGACGGGCTCGAGCTCGGTCGCCCCGAGCTCGTGCTGGTCGATCTCGCGCCCGGCGCGGAATCGAACGAGGCCTGGCTCGAGGCGCTCGGCGTCGACGCGCTGGTCGAGGTGGCGCGCGAGGGCGAGGAGCGCGCGCTCGAGTGCGCCCGGCCGCTGCTCGGCCGCGTCGAGACCTTCGCGCGCGAGGCGGCGGGGCCGCGCGGCCCGCGCGGCGCGGCGCTGCTCGGCAGCGTGCCCGTTTCGGCCGAGCTGCGCTCCGCGTCCGCGCAGGGACGTCCGCTGGTCCTCCAGGACGCGCACGCGCCTGCGGCACAGGCCATTGCGCGCGCCGGCGCGAACCTCTGGAAGCGCGTCCAGACGCGGCTCTCGGATTGAGCGACGGTCCCGCGCTTGCCGGGGAACGCGCACGAACTAGAGTAGTCGCCCCCCGTTCCGCTCCATCGACCCTCTGCCGAGATCCCCCACCGTGGCCGAAACGACCAAGGACGACATCCTCAACGCGCTGCGCCAGATCGAGGACCCCGACCTGCACAAGGACATCGTCAGCCTCGGGTTCGTGACGCAGCACACGATCTGCGACGGCGCGGTCAAGGTCACGATCAACCTGACCACGCCCGCCTGCCCGGTGAAGGACGTGATGAAGCGCCACGCCGAGGACCTCCTGCGCAAGCTGCCCGGCGTCAAGACCGTGCAGGTCGACATGACCGCGGTCGTCGTCGGCAACCAGGCGCCGCGCAGCTTCGGCGAGAACATCAAGCACATCCTGGCCGTCTCCAGCGGCAAGGGCGGCGTCGGCAAGAGCACGGTCTCGGTCAACCTCGCCTGCGCCCTCGCCGCGACCGGCGCGCGCGTCGGGCTGCTCGACTGCGACGTGTACGGCCCCGACATCCCGATGATGATGGGCCTCTCCGGCTCGCCCGAGGGACAGGCCGGCAAGCTGCAGCCCAAGTCGCGCCACGGCGTGAAGACGATGTCGATCGGCTACCTGCTCGACGAGGAGCGCCCGGTGATCTGGCGCGGCCCGATGGTGCACAAGCTGATCGAGCAGTTCCTCGCCGACGTCGAGTGGGGACAGCTCGACTACCTGCTGGTCGACATGCCGCCCGGCACGGGCGACGCGCAGCTCTCGCTCGCGCAGATCGTGCCGCTCTCGGGCGCGGTGCTCGTGACGACGCCGCAGGCCGTCTCGACCTTCGACGTCGGCAAGGCGATCTCGATGTTCAAGCAGGTCAACGTCGACATCCTCGGCATCGTCGAGAACATGGCCGGCTTCGCGATCGAGGGCATGATCGAGGGCGCCAAGCCCGGCACGAAGGTGCGCCTCTCGACCGGCGGCACGGAGAGCGTGCTCGCGACCGACGCCGAGGGCCGCTTCTCGACCGTGGTCGACGTCTTCGGCAAGGGCGGCGCGGAGCGCCTCGCCAAGCGCCACGGCTTCCCGCTGCTCGGCAGCGTGCCGCTCAACCCGGTCGTGCGCGTCGGCGGCGACGCGGGCGACCCGGTCGTGATCTCCAACCCCGACTCGATGCTCGCCGTGCGCTTCCGCGAGATCGCAGGCAAGGTCGCCCAGCGCCTGGCGATCAAGGCCCACCAGAGCTTGCCGATCCTGCAGTGAGCGGGCGCGCCTGGAGCGCACGTTCCGCACGCCGCTTCTGCAGGGTCCTCACCGGCCCGTGATCCGATTCCACACCAGGATCGACGCGAGGTAGGTGCGCAGGTCCCTGGCCGAGCGCTCGTTGCGCAGGTACACCAGGCTCGCTCCCACGGACCGGATCTGCACGAGGACGTCACCCCGCCGCCACCGCACGGCGAGGTCGTAGTCGGCCTCCAGTCGATCGACCTGCAGACGATGGAAGAGCTGGGCCAATTCGCGCAGGCCGGCGGAGATCTCCACCCCGCCGAGCGCTCGACGCAGTCCAGTCGTCAGGCCGTTCCCGCCCTGCGCGAAGGCTCGCGAGGCGCGCTGCATCTCGGCGTGCGTGAACGTCCTGGCCAGGACTCGTCGCAACTCCTGCTGGCTCCTGCCCGGCCCGGCCAAGCGCACGCAGGACGCGTCGACGAGCCCGTGGAAGAGCGCGTAGTACGCGGAGCTCACGGCTCGACGCAGGTTGACCTGTTCCGGTCGGAAACGATCACGCCGCGCCAGATGCAGAGCCTGCGCGAGCAGACGCTCGGGATGGCGTTGCATCCTCAGCCCGCGCGCCGCCGGCGAAACTCGCGGCTGCGGAGATAGCGCGTGTACGGAAACCGCCGCTCGCCCATCTCGAGCAGGGCATCCGTGATCACGCGCGTGACCTCGCGCACAGCGTCCGACATGAACTCCCGATCGGTGGTCGCGTCGTCGAAGAGGATCCAAACACGCAGTTCGTGCCCTCCGCTGTGATCGACATAGGGTTCGATGACGATGCGCCGCACCCGCGGCTTGCGCGGGAGCTTCAGCATGGCAGGGTCGAGCGTCGGCGGCGGGTCCTCGGGCGCGTACATGAGCTCCTCCATTCTAGGAGACGCTCCGCGGGCCGAAAGGTCGACAGGGCGAGCACGAAAAACTCGTCCGACGTCCGCATCACGCTACTTCGCCGCGCCGGCCGGCTTCGCCTCCGCGAGCAGCTTCTCCAGCGTCTGGTCGATCAACTTCTCGTTGCCGCCGAGCATCTTGCAGCGGATCACGCCCTGCGCATCGAGGATGTAGAGCGTCGGCCAGCCGTGCACGTTCCAGCGCATGGAGATCGGACCGCGCTTGCCCTGCGGCCCGTTCCAGAACGAGCGCCAGG
>JBGASC010000093.1:0-6401 GCA_044229935.1 Planctomycetota bacterium
GGTTGGTCAGGCTCGCGCAGGGCGCGAGGTAGTTCTGGTTCGGACCCAGCGTGGCGTTCCAGCGCGCACCCTCGCGCGCGGCGAGCGTGCCGAGCGCCTGCAGGGCGGCGCGGCGCGCCTCGATCGGACCCTGCAGGTCCTGCACCAGGCGCACGAGCGCGTCGAGGGCCTCCGGCGAACCGATGCAGCCCAGCGTGCGCGCCAGCGAGGCCTTCACCTCGGCCTTCGACGCCGCCGCGAGGCGTTCGACCAGCGAGGGCACGAGCGTGTCGTCGCCCAGCAGCCCCAGCGCGAGCGCCGCGCGGCCGTGGACCTCGGGCCGGTGCTCGGGTTCGGCGAGCACGGCCTCGAGGGCCGGGATCGCCGCGCGGGCGCCCATCAGGCCCAGGCCCAGAGCCGCCATGCCGCGCGCGGAGTCCTCCTTGTAGGTCCCCAACCCCGCGATCAGCGGTTCGGCCAGCGCAGCATCGCCGCACAGGCCGGCGCCGAGCGCGCAGGCCGCGAACTCGTCCGTGGTGTGCGCACGGTCCAGGCCCGAGCGCAGCGCGGCCGCGAGATCGCCGGGCACGGGCTGCCCCGTGCGCCGCAGCTCGTGCGCCAGCACGCCGAGCGCGACGGCCGCCCAGGGGCGGATGCGGTTCTGGCTGGAGGCCAGCGACTGCTCCAGGAAGTTGGCTGCGTCGCGCACGCTCGCCTCGCGCGCGCCGGGCTTGCTCGCGCCGCGCGCCAGCGCGATCAATGCGAGCCTGCGCGAGGCCTCGTCGCCGAAGCCCGCGGTGCGCTGCAGCGCGGCGCGGATGCGGCGGTCGGTCTCGCTCGCGCCGGAGAGTGCGATCTCGCCCAGGGCGATGGCCGCGCTCTGGCGCACCGAGCCGAACTCGCTCGTGCCCTTGTCGAGCACGGGCAGGAGCGCCTCGACCACCAGCGTGCGCACCTCCTCGTTCATCCCGCCGACCAGCCGCGCGAGCGCGGTCGGCACGTGCACGCGCACCGCGGCCGGCTGCTTGTCGTCGCCGAGCACGTCGCACAGCCAAGCGATCTGCGAGAGCCTGCAGGTCTGGGGCTCATGCCCGATCCCGCCGCAGTCGCAACCCGCCGGGCCGAGCAGCTCGTCGAGCGGAACCAGTCCGATCGCGATCACCGAGGCGACGCGGATCTCCTCGACCAGGTCCTTCTGCAGCAGCGTGGCGAAGAGCGTGCGCACGATCTCCGTGCGCTCCTCGGCGTCGTGCGTTCGCGAGCCGGCCAGGCCGAGCCCGTACGCGGCGTACGCGCGTTCCAGCGGCGGCACCGCGGCCGCCTGGGCGAGGCGACGGCCCTCCGCGTCGTCGAGCAGCAGCGACTGCAGCGCCTGGCGCGCCCCGACGCGGCCTTCGACGGCCAGCGCGAGCGCGGCGATGCCGCGCAGATCGACCGTGCCCTCGTGCAGGTAGAACGACAGCACCGGATCGAGCTCGCTCGACTCGACGCCGGGCGCGGTCTTCGCGAGCGCCAGCACCGCCGCGGCGACGTAGGGATTCGTGCCGCCGGACTTGCTGATCACCTCGCGCAGCGAGGCGTCCAGGCGCGCGCGCACGAACTCGCCGTAGTCGGTCGCCGCGCCGTTCGCGTCGAAGCTCTCCTCCGCCGACGAGAGGCTGCCGTGCAGTCGGCCGGAGAGGTCGAGGTACGCGTCCTGGTTGTACTCCCACCAGCGGCGCCAGTCCGCCGGATCCTCCGTCTTCGTCGCGGGCGCGAGCGCCCACTGCGGCAGCGTGGGGATGTTCGGACGCGGGATCGCGCCCGAGGTCGCGCCTCCCGGCGTTCCGTAGCCGCCGCCACCGGGCGCCTTCGCGCCGCCTTGTCCGCCTCCGCGTTCTCCAGGTCCCGAGTACGAGCCACGCCCGCCGCGAGATCCCCCTCAGCAGCGCCGTTGCGCCTGCGAGGCGTCGGCGAGCACGAGCAAGCCCAGCAACGAAAGGCCACCCAACAACCACGAGCGCTGCATCGGATCCTCCTCGACGAAGTTCGAGAGAGCCAGGTCGACCTCAGTATGCTCCCGCCCCGCGCGAATGCGCAAGGTGCCGGCGCTCGTACGGATCCCGGCCGCCCCGCGCTCGCCCCTCGCCGGCTTGGTCCCCGGCGAGGGAGGTCTACACTCGCACCCCATGGACGGTGCGCTCCCGACCACCTCCGCGATCTTCCTGCGCCTGGGCATCGCGCTCGCGCTGGGCTTGCTCGTCGGACTCGAGCGCGAGCGCTCGGCCGCCCCGCTGGCGGGCGTCCGCACGTTCCCGCTGGTCGTGCTGCTCGGTGCGCTCGGCGCGCTGCTCGCGCCGCTGGCGGGGAGCTGGCTCCCCGGCGCCGCGCTGGTCGCGCTCGCGCTCACGGTGGTCGTGGGGGATCTGCTGCGCCTGCGCGACGGCCCGAGCGACCATCCCGGCATCACGACCGAGGTCGCGCTGCTCCTGATGTTCCTGGTCGGCGTCGGCATCGGCGCGGGGATGCTCGAGCCCTGCATCGCGCTCGCGGGCAGCGTCGCGCTGCTCCTGCGCTGGAAGGAGCGGCTGCACTCGCTGGCGCGGCGGTTGAGCGAGGAGGACCTGCTGGTGCTCTTCCGCTTCGTGCTGATCGCGCTGGTCGTGCTGCCCGTGCTGCCCGACCGCGCCTACGGCCCGTTCGAGGTGCTCAACCCGCACGAGATCTGGTGGATGGTCGTGCTGATCGTCGGCATCGGGCTGGCGACCTACGTCGTCTACCGGCTCTTCGGCCAGCGTGCGGGCACGCTGCTGGCCGGCATCCTGGGCGGCCTGATCTCGAGCACGGCGACCACGGTCAGCTACGCGCGGCGTTCCCGCGCCGCGCCCGCGCAGGCCGCGCTCTCGGCGCTGGTGGTGCTGATCGCGTCGACGGTGGTCTTCGCGCGCGTCGCGGCGCTGATCCTCTTCGCCGCGCCGACGCACGCGGCCGCGCTGCTGCCGCCGCTGCTCGTCCTGTGCGCGGTCTTCGCGCTGCTGGCGCTCGTCGCCTGGCTGCGCCGCACCAGCGGCGAGGTCCCGCCGGAGCACGCCGAGCAGGCGGCGGAGCTGCGGCCCGCGCTGCTCTTCGGCCTGGTCTACGCGGCCGTGCTGTTCTCGGTCGCCGCGGCGCGGCACTACGCGCAGGGCTCGGGCGCGCTCTTCGGCGTCGCCGCGCTCTCGGGCCTGACCGACGTCGACGCGATCACGCTCTCGACGGCGCGGATGGTCGACGCCGGCAGGCTCGACGAGTCGACCGCCTGGCGCCTGGTCGTGGTCGCGACGCTCTCGAACCTCGTCTGCAAGGGCGTGATCGCGTTCGCGCTCGGCGGCCGCGCCTTCGGCGCGCGGCTGGCGCTCTTCTTCGCGCTCGGCATCGGCGCGGGAGCGCTGCTGCTCGCGCTCTGGCCCTGACGAGCTTGCGGCCGCGGCGCCGCGCGGATCCAATGCGACGCTCCACGGAGCCACCCCGCATGTCCACACCGCTGCACGTCGCCCTGATCGGCCAGAAGTTCATGGGCCGCGCCCACTCCAACGCCTGGGGCCAGGTCAACCGCTTCTTCGACCTGCCGCTCGCGGCCGAGCTCGACACGATCGCCGCGCGCAACGCGGCGGAGCTCGAGCCCTTCGCGAGGAAGTGGGGCTGGAAGAACTGGACCACCGACTGGCGCACGATCGCCGCGGACGAGCGCATCGGGCTCGTCGACGTCGGCACCTCGAACGACGTGCACGCCGAGCAGTCGATCGCGATGCTCGAGGCCGGCAAGCACGTCGCCTGCGAGAAGCCGCTGGCCGGCACGCTGGCCGACGCGCGCGCGATGCGCGACGCGGCCAAGAGGCGCCGCAAGCAGCAGACCTTCGTCTGGTACAACTACCGCCGCTGTCCCGCGCTGGCGCTGGCCTGGCAGCTCGTGCGCGAGGGACGCCTGGGGCGCATCTACCACGTGCGCGCCACGTACCTGCAGAGCTGGGGCGGGCCCGACACGCCGCTGCTCTGGCGCTTCCGGAAGAAGCAGGCCGGCTCGGGCGCGCACGGCGACCTCAACGCGCACATCGTCGACCTGGCGCGCTTCCTCGTCGGCGAGGAGATCACCGAGATCCACGGCGCGATCGCGCGCACGTTCATCACCGAGCGCGCGCTGCCCTCCAGCGACGCCTCGCTCTCGGGCAAGGGCAGCGCGAAGAAGGGCAAGAGCGACGTCGACGACGCCGTGCTCTTCCTCGCCAGCTTCTCCGGCGGCGCGGCCGCGAGCTTCGAGGCGACGCGCCTGGCGACCGGCCGCCTGAACGCCAACGCGATCGAGTTGAACGGCGAGCGCGGCGCGCTGCGCTTCGAGTTCGAGTCGATGAACGAGCTCCTCTTCTTCGACAACACGCTCGAGCCGCGCACCGCCGGCTGGCGCCGGATCCTGTGCACCTCCAGCGCGGGCCGGCACCCCTACGCCGCCAACTGGTGGCCCGACGCGCACGTGCTCGGCTACGAGCACGGCTTCGTCAACATGGCGGCCGACATCCTGCGCTCGCTCGCCGGCCAGGAGCCGGTGGTGCCGCTGCCGGACTTCGAGGACGCCTACCAGACGCAGCGCGTGCTCGAGGCGGCGCTCCTCAGCGCGAAGGAGCGTTGCGCGGTCAAGCTCTCCGAGGTCAAGTAGGGGAGATGCGCGCGCTTTCCGCCACGCTCCTCCTCTGCACGCTCGCCGGCTGCATGACGTTCCCGGAGTACGAGGTCCGGCCCGTCGAGCTGCCCGCCGAGTTCGACTGGCTTCATCCCGGTTCGACCGACGAGAACGCCGTGTGCGACCACCTCGGCGCGCCCGCGCAGCGCCACGAGGACGGCCGCATCCAGACCTGGGCGCTGACGCCCGAGCTCGCGCGCGCCGAACCCTCGACGGACGGCTGGGCGCCGGCGTACAGCCTCGTGCTCGTCTTCGGCCCCGAGCGTCGCGTCCAGCGCGCGAGCCTGGTGAAGCTGTGGTGAACCGGCTCCGCCTCCGCGCGCTCGCCGCGGGCCTCGCCGCGCTGCTGGGGTGCAGCGCGTGCCTTGTCTACCCCGACCGCGGCTTCGCGGACGAGCAGCAGCGCCGCGGCGACACGCCTTCCGCCGTGCGAGGTTCGCTGATCGTCGGCCGGACGACGCGCGAGGACGTGCTCTGCGCGCTGGGCCAGCCCGAGTACGTCTCCCCCGACGGCGCGCGCCTGGTCTACTGGGTGCACGTCACGCGCTGGGTGACGATCGTCTACATCGTGCTCGACGCGGCCCAGAGCGTGTCGGGCGACGACGAGTTCCTGCTGCTCGAGTTCGACGCGCAAGGCGTCCTGCGTTCGCAGCGCGAGGTGACGCGCGGGTTCGACTCGGGGACGGGAAACTCGGGCACGAGGAGCGCGGCGGAGTTCGAGAAGCTCTTCGGGCCTCTCCCGCGCTGAGGCTCCCGGGGTAGAGTGGAGCGCATGCTCCCGCTGCTGCTCGCCCTCGCGTTCGGCGTCCAGGCCCCGGCCGCCGAGAAGCTCCCGCTCTCGATCCTCTACGCCGGCAACCCGGGCACGCCCTACAGCGCCGCGTGGCAGACGTTCCTCGGCGAGCACGCGTCGAAGGTGCAGTTCGTCGCGGGCAGCGCGCTCACGCGCGAGGACCTCGCCGGCTTCGACCTGCTCGTGATCGACGGCGAGGTCGAGTCGCACGACGCCGGCGGCGAACTGCAGCTGAAGAGCGAGAAGATCAAGCTCGTGCTCGACGAGCTGCAGGGCTTCCCCGTCGTGCTGATGGGCGGGCAGGGCGGCTTCGTCTCGGACGATCTCCACCTCAAGACGAGCTGGCACGCGGGCTGACTGTGCCTCTCGAATCGGGCCGTCGTGCTGCGGCCCGGACACGAGCTCTTCGCCAAGCCCTTCCCCGTCGACGTGCGCGTCGAGAACACGCCCGCGCCCGACAACTTCGCCAAGTGGAAGCCCGGCTTCGGCAAGACGGTCGCGACCTTCCCGATCTTCGCCTCGTACGACGAGAAGACCGACGAGCCAGGCCTCGTGACGAGCGACGCGGGCTTCGAGGAGTTCCCCGATGCCGAGCGCATCCTCGGCGGCATCAACATGAAGGGCCCCGACTACGCCGCGGTCGCGCGCCACGGCTCGTTCGTGATGTGGGGCTTCCACTGCAAGCCCGCGAGCTTCAGCGACGCGGGGCGCAGGCTCTACCTCAACACGCTCGCCTATGCCGTCGCGCACAAGGGCCAGCTGGTCGAGACGCTGCGCCTGCGTCCGACGCGCGTCGACCTCGAGCACATGCTGACGGTCTTCCTGCCGATGTACGAGCCGGCCCAGCGCAGGGGCGCGCTCGAGCGTCACTACGCTGGCGAGGAGATTCCCGAGGCGCTCCTCACCGACGCGGTCGCCGGCAAGAAGTGGTTCGAC
>JBGASC010000040.1:0-50586 GCA_044229935.1 Planctomycetota bacterium
TCGCGGAAGACGTCCGCTCATGCGCGGCCTCGCTCGCGCGCGGCGCGCGGATGCGTGGAAAACCATGGCGGGCACGGTTGTTCGGTGAAAAACCGTAGCGGGCACGGTTGTTCGGGGATCGAGGGTGCTTCACGGGCCGCCTCGGTGTGGGAAGGCTCGAGCAGCGCCTCGGCGGCGAGTGGCGACTCCTCGCTGCACTCGGCGACGGGGCGCGCGGGGCCGAGCACGCCGTCGCGCATCACCGCGATGCGGTCGCACACGCCGAGGAGCTCGGGGATGTAGCTGGAGACCAGCAGCACGCCGCGCGCGCTGCGGCCCTTCTCGCCGCGCGCGAGCTGGTCGATCCAGGCGTAGATCTGCGCCTTTGATCGACGTCGATGCCGCGCGTGGGCTCGTCGAGCAGCAGCACCTGCGAGCCGGCGCAGAGCAGGCGCGCCAGCGCGACCTTCTGCTGGTTGCCGCCCGAGAGCTCGCCGCAGCGCTGCTCGACCGAGGCGAGCTTGACGCCCAGCATCGAGGTCCAGGTCACGGCGGCCGCGTGCTGGGCGCGCGCGTCGAGCAGCCCGCGGCGCGCGAACTGCTCCAGCCGCGCCAGCGAGAGGTTCTCGGCGATCGAGATCGAGCGCGAGGCCCTCGCGCTTGCGGTCCTCGCTGACGAAGCCCGCGCCGCCGCGCCAGCGCGCGCGCGGGCTCTCGACGCCGCTGCGCCCCAGCAGCGCGAGCTCGCGCGCCTGGAGCGGATCGAGGCCGAAGATCCCGCGCAGGAGCTCGGTGCGCCCCGCGCCGATCAGGCCGTAGAGGCCGAGCACCTCGCCGCGGTGGAGCTCGAGGTCGGCGCGGCGCGGCAGGCGCCTGCCGCGCGCGCCGGCGACGCGCAGGACGACCTCGCCGCGCGTGCGCTCCGAGCGCGGGTAGAGCTCGCGCACCTCGCGCCCGGCCATCAGCGCGATCCAGCGGCGCTCGTCGCACTCGGCCACGCGTCCGCTGCCGACGCTCCGGCCGTCGCGCAGCACGCTCCAGTGCGTGCACAGTTCGCGCACCTCCTCGAGCGCGTGCGAGATGTAGAGCACCGACACGCCGCGCGCGGCGAGCGAGCGCAGCAGGGCGAAGAGCTGCGCCACCTCCTCGCGCGGCAGGCTGGAGGTCGGCTCGTCGAGCACGAGCACGCGCGCGTCGCCGCGCAGGGCGCGCGCGATCTCGACCAGCTGGCGCTCGGCGATCGGCAGGCTCTCGATGCGCGCGTCGAGGTCGAGCTCCGCGCGTCCGACCGCGGCGAGCGCCTCGCGCGCGGCGGCCGGCGCGGCGCGGCGGTCGATCCAGCCGCCGCGCGCGGGTTCCTCGCCGAGCAGCAGGTTCTCGGCCACGGACAAGCCCGGACAGAGCGCGAGCTCCTGGTGCACCATGCGCACGCCGGCCCGGGATGCCTCGCGCGGCGAGCGCGGCGCGAAGGGCCGGCCCTCGAGCTCGATCGCGCGTCGGGCGCGAGCGCGCCCGAGAGGACCTTCATCAGCGTCGATTTGCCCGCGCCGTTCTCGCCCAGCAGCGCGTGCAGCGCGCCCGCCTCGACCTCGAGGTCGACGCCCGCGAGGGCCTGCGTGGCGCCGAAGCTCTTCGCGACGCCGCGCATCGAGAGCCGGATCGGCGCGGGGACCATGCGGGCGCGGCTACTCCAGCAGCTTCTGGATCGCCGGATCGGAGAGCTTCTCGCGCGTCACGAGCACGACGCCCGTGTCGATCGTCGTCTCGACGCTGAGGCCGCGCTGCTTCTTCGCCAGCGTCTCGACCGCGAGGCGGCCCATCTTGCGCGGATCCTGCACCACCAGCGCGTCGATCTCGCCGGACTTGAGCGCCTCGACCAGCGGAGGCGAGCTGTCGAAGCCGACGAAGCGCAGCTTGCCCGCGAGGCCTTCCTGGCGCAGCGCGAGCAGCATGCCGTAGGTCGCGGACTCGTTGGAGCAGAAGACGCCCTGCGCCTTGTGCAGCTCGCCCATCAGGTTGAGCGCGGCGGTCTTGGCCTCGCCGCTGGTCGCGCCGGCGTAGCGGTTCTCGACCGCGACGTGCAGGCCGGCGTGCTTCGCGATCGCGTCGAGGAAGCCCTGCTCGCGCTGCGCGGTGCTGGCCGAGCCGACCATGTAGCGCAGCAGCACGAGCTCGCCCTTGTCGCCGACCAGGCGCGCGAGCTCGGCGCCGCCGATCGCGCCGCCCTTGGTGTTGTCGGTCGCGATGTAGGAGACGAAGTCCGTGCCCGGCGTGCCGTCGAGGCCCGAGTCGTAGATCACGACCGGGATGCCGGCCGCCATCGCGGCCTTGACCGGCGCGGCGAGCGCGGTGTGGTCCAGCGGCGCGAGCGCGATGCCCGCGACCTTCTGCGCGGTGAACTGCTGCACGAGCTGGATCTGCTGCGCGCGGTCGTCCTCCTGCAGCGGTCCCTTCCACTGCACGTCGACGCCGAGCTCGCTCGCGCTCTCCTTCGCGCCGCGTTCGACCGCCTTCCAGAACACGTGCGTCGTGCCCTTGGGGATCACGGCGAAGCTCGAGCGAGCGGAGGGCGTGGCGTCAGGATGCGAACACGCGCCGAGGACGAGCGCGAGGAGGACGAGCGGTCGTGCGTGCGACATGGCAGAGTCCCGATGGAGCTCCATCCCTTAATACTGTCGCGCGCCGCCTCCCGCAGCTTGTATTTGCGAAAAGGCGGTCTTGTTCGTAAAACGGGCCTGGAGGTTTCCCGCCATGCCGCGACGCGCCCCTGCGCAGCCCAAAGTCCCCGGTCGCTACCGCGCTCCGGCCCTCGAGAAGGGCCTGGACATCCTCGAGCTGCTCGCGAAGCACCCCGATGGCCTCTCGCAGGCCGAGGTCGCGCGCGCGCTCGACCGCAGCGTGGGGGAGATCTTCCGCATGCTCAACTGCCTGGTCGAGCGCGGCTACCTGACCATCCAGCGCCCGGGCGATCGCTATGTGCTGACGCTCAAGCTGTTCGAGCTCTCGCACCGCCACGCGCCGCTGGCGCGCCTGCTCGACGCGGCGCTGCCGCTGATGCACCAGCTGGCGGAATCGATCCACCAGTCCTGCCACCTGGTCGTGATGCACGAGGGCCACGGCATCGTGATCGCGCAGGTGGACGCGCCGGGCGAGATCGGCTTCGCGGTGCGCGTGGGCTCGGTGATCCAGCTCGCGAGCACCGCCTCGGGCCGCGTGCTGCTCGCCTTCCAGGACGAGGACGACCGGCGCAAGCTGCTCGAGCGCGCGCGCGCCAGGACTCACCGATCGGCCAAGCTCGCGGCGCTCTTCGACAAGGTCAAGAAGCGCGGCTTCGAGGAGATGGAGAGCACGCGCATCCGCGGCGTGCACGACTTCAGCTACCCGGTGCTCAACCACCGCGGCGCGGCGGTCGCGGCGCTGACCGTGCCGTTCATCGAGCGCCTCGATCGCGCCGACTCGGGCACCGCCGTGCTGACGCGCAACGCGCTGCAGGATGCGGCGCGGCGCCTGTCGGGCCTGCTCGGCGCGGGCGTCAGCGAGGCGGCCGGGAAGCAGGCATGAGCGAGGGCATGCGCGCCAGGCTCCCCGACCTGCGCCAGCGCTGGCCGGTGCCGGCGAGGCCCCGCCCGATCGTCGTCATCGGAACCGGCGGGATCGTGGTCGACGCGCACCTGCCGGCCTACCGCGCGCTGGGGCTGCCGGTCGCGGGCCTGTACGACCTCGATCGCGCGCGCGCCCAGGCCTGCGCGCAGCGCTTCGGCGTCGAGCGCGTCTACGCCACGCGCGAGGAGGCGCTGGCCGAACCCGGCGCGCTCTTCGACCTCGCGCTGCCGCCGCGCGCTGTACGAGACCGTGGTCGAGCTCCCGCGCGGCTGTGCGGCGCTGTTCCAGAAGCCGCTCGGCGAGAACCTCGCCGACGCGACGCGCATCCGCCGCGCCTGCCGCGAGCGCGGCATCACGGCCGCGATGAACTTCCAGCTGCGCTTCTCGCCCGCGATGCTGGCGCTCGCGGACGCGGTGCAGCGCGGGCTGCTCGGGCGCCTGGTCGAGTTCGAGGTGCACGTCAACTGCCGCATGCCCTGGGAGCTGTGGCCCTTCATGCGTGGTCTCGAGCGCATGGAGATCGCGCTGCACTCGATCCACTACCTCGACCTCCTGCGCTCGCTCGCCGGCGAGCCGCGCGCGGTCTTCGCGCGCACCGTCAAGCACCCCGACGCGGCCGAGCTCGCCTCCAGCCGCACCACGGCGATCCTCGACTACGCGCCCGACGTGCGCTGCGCGCTCTCGGTCAACCACCACCACAAGCACGGGCCGAAGCACCAGGACTCCTCGCTGCGCGTCGAGGGCACGCGCGGCGCGGCGATCGTCACGCTGGGCGTCAACCTCGACTACCCGCGCGGCCGGCCCGACGCGCTCGAGATCGCGCTGGCGGGCTCGCAGGAGTGGCAGGCCGTGCCGCTCTGCGGCAACTGGTTCCCCGACGCCTTCCGCGGGACGATGTGCAGCCTGCAGCGCTTCGTCGCCGGCGAGGACGAGGTGCTGCCGACCTCGGTCGAGGACGCCTGGCACACGATGGCGCTGGTCGAGGCGCTCTACGCCTCCGACGCGTCCGGCGGCACGCCGCTGCCCGCCGATCCCGGCGCCGCGCGCCACGGAGGTGCGCGATGAACGCGGCGCGCATCGACGCGCACCAGCACTTCTGGCGCCGGGCGCGCGGCGACTACGGCTGGCTCACGCCCGCGCTCGCGCCGCTCTGGCGCGACTTCGAGCCCGCCGACCTCGCGCCGCACCTCGCGCGCGCCGGCATCGGCGCGACGATCGCCGTGCAGGCCGCGCCGACGCTGGCCGAGACGCGCTTCCTGCTCGGTCTCGCCGCGACGACGCCCTGGATCGCGGGCGTGGTGGGCTGGATCGACTTCGAGTCTCCGCGCGCGCTCGAGGAGCTCGAGCCGCTCGCGCGCGAGCCGAAGCTCGTCGGCCTGCGGCCGATGATCCAGGACCTCGCCGACGAGCGCTGGATGCTGCGTCCCGCGCTGCGCCCGGTCTTCGAGGCGCTCGAGAAGCGCGGCCTGGTCTTCGACGCGCTGGTGCGGCCGCAGCACCTGCCGTTCCTGTGCGAGCTCGTCGAGCGGCACCCCGCGCTGCGTGTCGTGGTCGACCACGGCGCCAAGCCCGCCATCCGCGAGGGTGCGGCCTGGGCCGGCCGCGCGCGCTGGCGCGAACGCCTGCGCGAGCTCGCGCGCTCGGGGGCGCACGTCAAGCTCTCGGGCCTGGCCACCGAGGCGCGCGCGGGCTTCGAGGATGCGGAGCTCGTGCCCTGGATCGACGCGCTGCTCGAGGAGTTCGGCCCCTCGCGCGTGGTGTGGGGCAGCGACTGGCCCGTGCTCGAGCTCGCCGCGAGCTACGAGCGCTGGGACGCGCTGTGCGCGCGCGCGCTGGCCGGCCTCGCGAGCCCGGAGCGCGAGCGCGTGCTCGGCGGCAACGCGCGCGAGCTGTATCGCATCGGGCGCACCGCGTCGATCGCAGGAAGGACTCCATGAACGACCTCATCATCCGCGGCCTCGACGTGCTCGACGTGCGCTTCCCGACCTCCGACGAGCTCGACGGGTCGGACGCGGTGCACACCGATCCGGACTACTCGGCCGCCTACGTCACGCTGCGCACCGACCGCGCCGGGCTCGAGGGCCACGGGCTGACGTTCACGATCGGCCGCGGCAACGAGCTGTGCGTCGCCGCGGTGCGCGCCCTCGCGCCGCTGGTCGTCGGCCGGCGCCTGTCGGCGATCACGCGCGACTTCGCCGGCTTCTGGCGCGCGCTGACGAACGATTCGCAGCTGCGCTGGGTCGGGCCGGAGAAGGGCGTGCTGCACCTGGCGACGGCGGCGGTGGTCAACGCGGTCTGGGATCTCTGGGCCAAGGAGCGCCGCCAGCCGCTGTGGCGCCTGCTGTGCGAGCTCTCGCCCGAGGAGTTCGTGGCGCTGATCGACTTCCGCTACCTGACCGACGCGCTGACGCCGGCGCAGGCGCTCGAGATCGTGCGCGCGGGCGAGCGCGGCAAGGCCGAGCGCATCGCCGAACTCGAGCGCGCGGGCTACCCCGCCTACACCACCTCGGCCGGCTGGCTGGGCTACCCCGACGAGAAGATCCGCCGCCTCTGCCGCGAGGGCATCGCGCAGGGCTGGAACCACTTCAAGATCAAGGTCGGCGCCGACGCCGCCGACGACCTGCGCCGCGCGGCGATCGTGCGCGAGGAGATCGGCCCTGCGCGCAAGCTGATGTTCGACGCCAACCAGCGCTGGGACGTGCCCGAGGCGATCGCGCGCATGCGCGAGCTGGCGCGCTTCGACCCGTGGTGGATCGAGGAGCCCACCTCGCCCGACGACGTGCTCGGCCACGCCGCGATCGCGCGCGCGATCGCGCCGATCGGCGTGGCGACGGGCGAGCAGTGCCAGAACCGCGTCGTCTTCAAGCAGCTCCTGCAGGCGGGCGCGCTGCGCTTCTGCCAGCTCGACTCCTGCCGCCTGGGCGGCGTCAACGAGGTGCTCGCGGTGATGCTGCTGGCGCAGCGCTTCGGCGTGCCGGTCTGCCCGCACGCCGGCGGCGTCGGCCTGTGCGAGTACGTCAACCACCTCGTGCTGGTCGACCATGCGCGCGTCGCCTGCACGCACGAGGGCCGCGTGGCCGAGTACGTCGACCACCTGCACGAGCACTTCGAGCATCCCTGTCGCGTGCGCGGCGCGCGCTACCTCGTGCCCGAGGCGCCGGGCTACTCGATCACGATGAAGCGCGCCTCGCTGGAGCGCCACAGCTACCCCGACGGGCCGCTCTGGGGCCAGCGCCTGGCGGCCGCGGGCGGGAGGGCGCGATGAGCGGGCGCGTCGCGGGACGGCGGGCGCTGGTGACGGCGGCGGCGGCGGGCATCGGGCGCGCCAGCGCGCTGGCGCTCGCGCGCGAGGGCGCGCGCGTGATCGCGACCGACATCGACGCGGCCGGCCTGGCCGCGCTGCGCGAGGCCGACGCGCGCATCGAGTGCCGCACGCTCGACGTGTGCGACGCGCGCGCGGTCGAGGCGCTCGCGCGCGAGCTCGGCACGCTCGACGTGCTCTTCAACTGCGCCGGCTGGGTGCACCACGGCACGCTCCTGGAGTGCCCCGAGAGCGACTGGATGCGCTCGTTCGAGCTCAACGTGCACTCGATGTACCGCACGATCCGCGCCTTCCTGCCCGGCATGCTCGCCGCGGGCCGCGGCAGCATCATCAACATGTCCTCGGTCGCCTCGAGCGTGAAGGGCGCGCCCAAGCGCTGCGTCTACGGCACGACCAAGGCGGCCGTGATCGGCCTGACGAAGTCGGTCTCGGCCGACTACGTCGCGCAGGGCATCCGCTGCAACGCGATCTGCCCGGGCACGGTCGACACGCCCTCGATGCGCGGGCGCGTCGCGGCGCAGGGCGATCCACAGCAGGCGCTGGCCGCCTTCGTCGCGCGCCAGCCGATCGGTCGTCTGGGCAGCGCGGAGGAGATCGCGGCCCTGGTCGTGTACCTCGCCTCGGACGAATCGGGCTACACGACGGGTACGATCCACGTCATCGACGGAGGCTGGAGCACGTGAAGCTGGTTCGTTTCGGAGCGCGGGGAGCGGAGAAGCCGGGCATCGTCGACCGCGCGGGGCGCCTGCGCTCGCTCGAGGGCGTCGTCGCCGACTGGAGCGGGATGTACCTCTCCGACGAGTGGCTCGCGCACGTGCGCGCCCTCGATCCCGAGCGCCTGCCGCTGGTGCCCGAGGGCGTGCGCATCGGCGCCTGCGTCGGCGGCGTCGGCACGTTCCTGTGCGTCGGGCTCAACTACGCCGACCACGCGCGCGAGACCGGCGCCGAGGTGCCCAAGGAGCCGGTGCTCTTCGCCAAGTCGACCGGCGCGATCTGCGGCCCCTACGACGAGGTCGAGATCCCGCGCGGCTCGCAGAAGACCGACTGGGAGGTCGAGCTCGGCGTGGTGATCGGCACGCGCGCCAAGCACGTCGGCCTGGAGGACGCGCTGGCGCACGTCGCGGGCTACTGCGTGATCAACGACCTCTCCGAGCGCGAGTACCAGCTCGAGCACCACGGCCAGTGGGTCAAGGGCAAGAGCTGCGACACCTTCGGGCCGATCGGACCCTGGCTCGTCACGCGCGACGAGGTGCCCGATCCGCAGAACCTCTCGCTCTGGCTGGAGGTCGACGGCCGGCGCTTCCAGAACGGCAGCACGCGCACGATGGTCTACGGCGTCGCGTTCCTGGTCAGCTACATCAGCCGCTTCCTGACGCTGCGCCCGGGCGACGTGATCTCGACCGGCACGCCGCCGGGCGTCGGGCTGGGCATGAAGCCGCCGCTGTACCTGCGGCCCGGGCAGGTGATGCGCCTCTGCGTCGAGGGACTCGGCGAGCAGCGACAGCTCACCGTGCAGGGATCATGAACGCGGCTCCGACTCGAGATCGAAGACCGGCTGCATCGGCGTCCACCAGGCGCGCGGGTCGGCGCGCGGCACTTGCTGCTGGTAGCGCCGCATCGCCTCGTCCCACTCGCGGCAGCGCGGATCGTCGCTGTAGCGCTGGTAGTCGCGCAGCGGGTCGAACCCGTCGGGGACCTCGCCGTACATGAAGAGCCGGTTGGAGTGCAGGAAGATGCGGAGGCGCGCGATGCCGATCGCGCGCAGCGCGCGCACGACCTCGGGCCACACGTGGCGGTGGTGCTCGACGTACTCGGCGATCAGCGCGGGATCGTCCTTGAGCTCGAGCGTCTGGGCGAAGGGCTTCATCGGCCTCGAGCGTAGCAGAGGAGGCCTGCGTGGGTCGCGCTGAGCTGCTCGTCGTCGGCGGCGGCATCGTCGGGCTCTCCGTCGCCTGGCGCTGGCTCGAGCGCCACCCCGGCGGCAGCCTCGTCCTGCTCGAGAAGGAGCGCGCGCTCGCGCAGCACCAGACCGGGCGCAACTCGGGCGTGATCCACTCGGGCATCTACTACAAGCCCGGCTCGCAGAAGGCCGAGCTGTGCCGCGCCGGCAAGCGCCAGCTGGAGGAGTTCTGCGCGCGCGAGGGCGTCGCCCACGAGCGCTGCGGCAAGGTCGTCGTCGCGCTCGACGAGCGCGAGCTCCCCGCGCTCGCGCGCATCGAGGAGCGCGCGCGCGCCAACGGCGTCGCGGCCGAGCGCATCGGGCGCGAGCGCCTGGCCGAGCTCGAGCCGCACGCCGCCGGCATCGCCGCGTTGCACGTGCCCGAGACGGGCATCGTCGACTACCCGGCGGTCTGCGCGCGCCTGGCCGCGCGCATCGAGGAGCGCGGCGGAACGATCGTCACGGGCGCGCGCGTGTTCCACCTCGACACCCGCAGCGAGGAGGTCGTCGCGGCGACGCCGGCGGGGGAGTTCCGCGCAGGCGCGCTGGTCAACTGCGCCGGCCTCCACGCCGACCGCGTGGCCGAGCTCGGCGGCGCGCACCCGCACGCGCGCATCGTGCCCTTCCGCGGCGAGTACTTCGAGCTCGTGCCGCAGATGCGGCAGCTGTGCCGCAACCTGATCTATCCCGTGCCCGACCCGAGCTTCCCGTTCCTGGGCGTGCACTTCACGCGCCTGGTGCACGGCGGCGTCGAGTGCGGGCCGAACGCGGTGCTGGCCTTCGCGCGCGAGGGCTACACGCGCGGCACCTTCGACTGGCCCGATCTCTCCGACGCGCTCTCGTTCCCGGGCTTCTGGCGGCTGGTGCGCCGGCACTGGCGCGCCGGGATGGGCGAACTGCGCCGCTCGTTCTCGAAGGCGGCCTTCACGCGCGCGCTGCAGCGCCTGATGCCCGAGATCCGGGCCGAGCACCTCGTGCCCGCGCCGGCCGGCGTGCGCGCGCAGGCGCTGACCTGCGCGGGCGCGCTGGTCGACGACTTCCTCTTCGAGCGCGCGCCGCGCGCGGTGCACGTGCTCAACGCGCCCTCGCCGGCCGCGACCGCGGCGCTGGCGATCGGCGCGCGCATCGTCGAGGTGCTCGAGGAGGTGCTCCCGTGAGCGCGCCCCTGGTCCCGACGCGGCGCTTTCCCGCCGAGCGCCTGCGCGAGTTCTGCGAGCGCACCTTCCGGCACTTCGGCGTGCCCGCGGAGGACGCGCGCACGGCGGCCGACGTGCTGCTCGCGGCCGACCTGCGCGGCATCGACTCGCACGGCGTGGCGCGGCTGCACACGTACTTCGACATGCTCGAGCTGGGGCGCATCAACCCGCGCTGCCGCCCGCGCATCGTGCGCGAGACGCCGAGCACCGCCACCGTCGACGGCGACAACGGCCTGGGCCTGGTCGTCGGCCCGTGGGCCAACCGCGTCGCGATGGACAAGGCCGCGGTCGCGGGCAGCGGCTGGGTCAGCGTGCGCAACACGAACCACTACGGGATCGCGGGCTGGTACGTGCTGCGCGCGCTCGAACGCGACCTGATCGGCTGGTCGATGACCAACTCGACCAAGCTCGTCGCGCCGCTGTGGGGCGCCGAGCGCATGCTGGGCACCAACCCGATCGCGATCGCCTTCCCCGGCCTGGAGGAGCCGCCGATCGTGATCGACATGGCGAGCTGCGCCGCGGCCTACGGCAAGGTCGAGATCGCGCGCCGCACCGGCAGCACGATCCCGCTCGGCTGGGCGATCGACAAGCACGGCGCGGTGACCAGCGATCCGCAGGCGATGATCGACGGCGGCGCGCTGCTGCCGCTGGGTTCGGAGCGCGAGCGCGGCGGGCACAAGGGCTACGCGCTGGCGCTGATGGTCGACGTGCTCTCGGCCGTGCTCTCGGGCGCCAACTGGGGCCCGTTCACGCCGCCCTTCGCGCTGCGCCAGGAGATCCCCGCGCGCTCGGTCGGCCAGGGCATCGGCCACTTCTTCGGCGCGCTGCGCATCGACGGCTTCGTCGAGCCCGACGAGTTCAAGCGCCAGATCGACGATCTGGTGCGCACGTTCCGCCGCACGAAGCCCGCGCCGGGCACGGACGGACCGCTCCTGCCCGGCGACCCCGAACGCGAGTGCGAGCGCGAACGCGCGGCGCACGGCGTGCCGCTGGTCGCGGCCGTGGTCGACGACCTCCGCGACATCGCGCAACGCACCGGCATTCCCCTGGAGTGAACATGAACCCGCGCCTTCTCAGCACCGTCCTGTGTCTCCTCCCGCTCGCCGCCTGCTCGAGCTCCGGCGGGCACGGCCCCAAACGCGACGACGCGAAGAGCGAGCAGGACCAGCGCATGGCCTGGTGGCGCGACGCGCGCTTCGGCATGTTCATCCACTGGGGCCTCTACTCGATCCCCGCCGGCGAATGGAAGGGCGACACGGGCCACGCCGAGTGGATCCGCGAGACCGCGCACATCCCCGTCGAGGAGTACGAGAAGCTCCAGGCGCAGTTCAACCCCGTCAAGTTCGACGCCGAGGCCTGGGCGCGCATGGCGGCCGACGCGGGCATGAAGTACCTCGTGATCACCAGCAAGCACCACGACGGCTTCTGCCTCTTCGACTCCAAGGAGACGACCTGGGACATCGGCGGCACCCCGTGCAAGCGCGACCTGCTGGGCGAGCTCGCCGCGGCCTGCGCCCGCCACGGCGTGCGCTTCTGCACCTACCACTCGATCATGGACTGGCACCATCCCGACTACCTGCCGCGGCGCAGCTGGGAGAACCGCCCGGTCGACGGCGCGGACTACGCGCGCTTCGAGCAGTACCTGCACGCGCAGGTGAGCGAGGTCGTGCAGCGCTACCACCCGGGCGTGATGTGGTTCGACGGCGAGTGGGAGAACACCTGGAACCACGAGCGCGGCACGCATCTCTTCGAGCTGTGCCGCAAGCTCGATCCGCAGATGATCGTCAACAACCGCGTCGACGTGCACCGCTCCGGCATGGGCGGCTTCAGCGACTCGCAGGAGGGCTTCGGCGACTTCGCCACGCCCGAGCAGGAGATCCCGGCCACCGGCGCGCCCGGCGTCGACTGGGAGACCTGCATGACGATGAACGACCACTGGGGCTTCAACAGCCACGACACGAACTGGAAGACGACGCGCGACCTGCTCGAGAAGCTGTGCGAGATCGCCTCCAAGGGCGGCAACTTCCTGCTCAACGTCGGTCCGCGCGCCGACGGCACGTTCCCGCCCGAGGCCGAGGAGCGCCTGGCGGCGATCGGCGCCTGGATGCGCACCAACGGCGAGGCGATCCGCGGCACGAGCGCGAGCCCCTTCGAGAGCCTCGCCTGGGGCCGCTGCACGCAGAAGCGCGAGGGCGGCGACACGCTGCTCTACCTGCTCGTCTCGCAGTGGCCCAACGACGGCCGCCTGGTCGTGCCAGGCCTGGGCAACGAGGTGCGCTCGTGCGCGCTCCTGGCGCGGCCCGACAAGACCATCCCCGTCGAGCGCAAGGGCGCCGACCTCGTGCTGGCGGTGCCGACCACGCGCCCGGACGCGGACGTCGGCGTGGTCGCGCTGCGCATCGCCGGCGCGCCGATCGTCTACCGCGAGCCGCGCATCCGCGCCTCCTCGCCGATCTTCTTCCGCACGCTCCCGGTCGAGGTCAGCGCGGGCTCCGAGGCGCTCGAGGTGCGCTACACGCTCGACGGCAGCGAGCCCTCGCTCAACTCCGCGATCGCGACGGGCGCGATCGAGATCCGCGAGAGCTGCACGCTCAAGGCGCGCAGCTTCCACCGCGGCAAGCCGGTCTCGCCGCTCGCCTCGGCCGAGTTCAAGAAGGTCACGCCCGAGCCCGCGCACGCGCGCGGCGGCATGGCGGGCCTGGAGTGCACGCTCTACGCCGGCGACTGGGACGCGCTGCCGGACTTCGGCCGCGAGCTGCCCGCGACGCGCGTGGTCACGCCCGGCCCGCAGCTGCCGGCGAACTACCGCAAGGAGCACGAGGCGCGCCGCTACGTCGGCCTGGTCGACCTGCCCGAGACCGAGGTGTGGACCTTCGAGCTCTCCAGCGACGACGGCTCGGCGCTCTGGATCGACGGGAAGCTCGTCGTCGACAACGACGGCCTGCACGGCGCCAGCGCGAAGAGCGGCGTGTGCGCGCTCGCGGCCGGGCCGCACGCGATCGAGTTGCGCTGGTTCAACAAGACCGGCAGCGCGGCGCTCGAGCTCTCCTGGGCGCGCCCGGGCCAGAAGCCCGAGCGCATCCCCGACGCGGCGTTCACGCACTGAGGCGCAGTCGTGCGGTCAATGCGGGGGGAAGTCCGCCGGCATCCAGCCCTGGAGGTCGGAGAGCGCGCTGCAGGCGGCGTCGCCGACCGGCACGCCCCAGGCGCGGAAGAAGCCCGAGAGGTCGCGGCCCGCGGCGCGCGAGTAGCGCGTCATCCACTGCTCGCGCTTCTGCGCGTCGTCCGCCGGCGCCGGTCCCTGCGCAGGATCGGCGTAGCTCGCGATCACGCGCTGGTACGTCTCCCAGCCGAAGCCCTCGATCAGCTGGCGGTACATGTGCAGCGCGAGGAAGGGATCCTCGCACCAGCGCTGCCAGGGCGATCCGCCCTTGACGAACTCCTCGAGCTTGCGCGCGCCCTCGGCCAGCGCGGGATGTCCGCTGGCGGGATCGACGCCGCAGACCTTGTCGAGCACGTAGAGCACGAAGACGTTGTTGGTGACCTCGCCCGCGCACTCGAAGGTCCACGCTCCGTCCTGGTGGTTGTGGCCGAGCTCGTGGTAGAGGCCCCACTCGCCCTGCGCGAGGTGCGCGCGGTCGACCATCCACGGCGCGGCGTCCAGGTGCGTCATGATCGGGTAGCCCGAGTGCATGTAGCCGGCGCTGATCTCGACGTCGGCGGCGAAGCGCTCGGGCCGCAGGCGCTCGTGCGGCTTGCCCGCGAGGTCGGCCATCGCGTCGGCGACGCGGTCCCAGAAGGCCATCAGCGCCTCGGGATCGTCGAGCGCGCGCACGCACTCGCTGGGCACGCTCAGCGCGATCTTCGCGCTCTGGATCTCGGCCCAGGGCGCGGGCCGCGCGCGGATCGCGCGCTTCCACTCCTCCAGCGGCGTCCTGCCGCGCACGAACAGCGGCGCCTCGATCGCGCCGCGCACGAGCACCTGCGCCTCGCCGGCGGCGAGCCCTTCGGGCACGACCAGGTAGACCGGCCCGCCGAAGGGGTTGGCCAGCTGCGTGGTCGGCTGCGCCAGCGCGACCTCCTGCGTGATCGCAGGCATGCGCGGCCAGCTGTCGAGCTCCCACAGCTCGTCGGTGTGGCTGCCTATGCGCTGGCCGAGCTTCTTCGGCACGAGCTCGCGCGCGAGATCGACCGTGATCTGCGCGCCGGGGGCGGCGTAGAGTCCCGTGCTCTGCCAGCCGGGCACGCCCAGCGCGAGCGTGAGCTTGCGCGTCACCGGCGTCGCGCCGGCGGGCACGCTGCCGGGAAACTGCGCTGCGGCCGGATGCGCGCGCACCTCGATCGGCTTCGCGCGCGCGAGCTGGGCGCGTTCCAGGCGCGCGAGGATGCGCACGAGCGTCGCTTCGCGGCGGATCGGATGCTCGGGCGTGGCGACGAGCTCGCCCTTCGAGCGCTCGAGCAGGCTCGCGATGCGCGGCTGCAGCCAGGGATCCTCGTCGGGCAGGAGCGGCAGCGCGAGGCCGAGCGCGACCTCCGCCTGGCGCCGCGCGCCCTCGTCGAGCGCGTCGGCGTTCTTCGCGATGCGATCGAGCGCCGCGAGCGCGTGCACGAGCGGCGGGAGCGGGACGCCGGCTGCGTAGCCGCCCTCGCGCGTCGGGTTCGCGAATCCGTCGGTCCAGGAGAGGCCCGCGGGCGCGAAGAGCTGGTTGAGCGCGTTTTCGCGCATCGAGAGCCCGCGCGCACCCTGCTTCCAGCCCCAGCCGGTCTGCGCCGCGACGACGCCGCCGCCTGCGCGCACCCACCTGGCGAGATCGGCGACCTCCGCCTCGGTGAGGCCCGGTCCGCCGCAGACGAGCACGTCGAACTCGGCGAGCTTCGCGTCGGCGAGCCTGCCCGGGAACGCCGTCGCGCGCAGGCCCTTCTCCTTCAGCCAGGGCGCGAGGTCGCTGGACCAGACCGCGACGCGCGGCCCGGCTTGCGTGCGGCCCGCGTTGCCGCCGGCCCAGCGCACCGCGCCGAGGATCAGCGCGCCGCCGTCCTTCTCCTTCGCCGCGCCGACGCGCAGGTAGCCGTCGTGGCCGAAGCCCACCAGCCGTCCGCTCCCGATGCGCGCCGCCGCGACCAGCGCCGCGCGCGCGCCCTGGTTCTCGCCGGCGACGAGCACGAACGCGTCCTTGCCCCAGACCGCCAGCGCGCCGGGGCTGCCCGGCGCGGGCAGCGTCGCGACGCCCTCGAGCAGGGCCGCGCGCTCCTTCTCGAAGGCATCCTGCGCGCGCGACGGCGCGGGCAGCGCGAGCACCAGCCCCACGCCGAGGAGAGTTGACGTGAACCGCATGCTGCTCATCGTACTGTCGGCCCTGGCGCTCTGCGCCGCTCCCGCGGCGCAGGACAAGCCCGCGGAGAAGATCCTCTTCGACGGGCGCAAGCTCGAGGGCACCAGCTTTCGCGCGCGCTTCTGGAGGTCCGAGAAGAGCTTCCTCGAGGGCAGCGGCGAGGGCAACGATCTCCTTGGTGCGCGCGCGCTGGGCGAGGGCGACTTCGTGCTGCGCGCGCGGTTGGAGCTGGTCGAGCGCAAGAACACGGGCGCGTCGGTGCTGCTGGGCGCGAGCCGCTTCGGCCTCGACGGCGAGGAGAACAAGCCCTTCCTCGACGGCCCGCTCTTCGGCGGGAAGCGCACGGCGCTCCCCGACGCGCAGAAGGTCTTCGCGCCGGGCAAGCCCTTCGAACTCGAGGTGCGTCGCAGCGGCGAGAAGCTCGCGATCCAGATCGACAAGACGGTCGTGGTGGAGCGCAGCATCGGCGCGCAGGCGCTGGGCACCTTCGGCTTCGCGCCCTCCAACGGCCGCCTGCGCCTGTACCGCTTCTCGATCGAGGGCAACCTGCTCGCGCCGCCCGCTCCGCCGCGCATCGCCGACCTCGACGGCGCGGTCGCGGCCGCGGTCGAGCGCGGCGTGAGCTACCTCGTGCGCGAGCAGCAGCGCGACGGCTCCTGGGCCTGCAACCAGCGCGGCTTCCTGACCGGGCAGACGGCGCTGTGCGTGTACACGCTGCTGCACGCCGGTCTCCCGGTCGACCATCCGGCCGTCGCGCGCGGCCTGGAGTTCCTCAACCAGAACACGCCCGAGGAGACCTACTCCTCGGGCTTCGCGCTGCTCGCCTGGGAGGCGACGCTCGACGCGCAGTACAAGCCGCGCATGGAGACCGTGCTGCAGGGCCTCTTCGACTCGGGCCGCTCGGGGCGCTGGAGCTATCCCGAGCAGCCCAACGACGACGGCTTCACCGGCTGGAAGGGCATGCCGGGGAACCCGGATCTGTCCAACATCCAGTACGCGGCCCTGGGCCTGCGTGCGGCGGCGCACGCGGGCCTGGCCGTCTCCGACAAGGTCTGGAGCGACCTGATCGAGACCGTGCTGCGCCTGCAGGAGGAGCCGTTCAACGTCGACGTGCCGCTGGCGAGCGGCGAGACGGGCACGGGCAAGCTCGCGATCGCCGGTTTCCGCTACTGGATGGGCGCGGGCGTCTCGGCCTCGATGACCGCGGCCGGCATCAGCGTGCTCAGCGTCGCGCGCAAGGAGCTCGGCGCGCGCGCGACGCCCAAGCAGGTGCTCGACATCCAGCGCGCGGTCGAGCTCGGCGTCAACTGGCTGGCGGCGAACTTCACGCTGGAGGAGAACGTCGGCGGCGACGCGCGCTGGCGCTTCTACCTGCTCTACGGCCTCGAAACCAGTCGGGCGACGGCAGCTGGACCGACGCGCGCTGGGCGACGGACAACTGGCACACGCACCCGCGCCAGTACGACACCTGCTTCGCGCTGCTCTTCCTGCGCCGCGCCTCGCGACCGGTCGTGCGCACCGCCGGTCCGGAGCAGTTCGCCGCGCCGCGCCTGGCGCCCGATCCCAGCGAGGCGGTCGAGCTGCGCGCCAGCGGGCGCACCACCGCGGTGCTCTTCGTCGGCGGCTTCAGCCAGGCGACGCTGCAGCGCTGGGGCGGCGGCGCGCTCTCGGGCCTGCGCGTGCTGCGCGTCGAGTACCTCGCCAACGGCAACGTGATCGCGAGCGTGCCCGGCAACCCGCAGAAGGGCTGGACCACCGAGGACTACGCCGTGCGCCACCTCTTCGAGCAGCCCGGGACGTACAAGGTCAAGGCGCGCGTCTTCCTGGTCGCGCCCGACGCGCCGGCCGACGCGAAGGAGTCGTCCGCGACGGTCGAGTCGAAGGAGAAGACGATCGTCTCCGACGGCACCTACGAGCCCTGGATGCAGCTCGCGGCCCAGGCGCGCGCGCGCAACCTGCTCCTGGGCGCCGGCTTCAACGCCACGGCCAGCTCGCGCGAGGAGGGCAGCGCGCCTGGCGACGCGCTCGACGGCGTCGAGTGCACGCGCTGGGTCTGCAGCGAGAAGGACGGTGCGCCGCTGCTGACCGTGCAGTTGGCGAAGCCGATCAAGGCCTCCAGCCTCGTGCTCGGCCAGGCCGGCAACACGCTTGCGCTCAAGGGCGAGTACGACCGCATCACGCGCGTGTCGGTGCGCCTGAACAAGGACAAGGAGGCGCAGGAGGTCGGCGCGAGCGACGACGAGCTGCAGCCGATCGTCGTGCCCTTCGGCAAGCAGGTGCTGGTCAGCCGCTTCGAGCTGCGCATCCTCGCGCGCGAGAAGGGCAAGCGCGCGGGCAGGACCGGCTTCAGCGAGATCGCGCTGGAGAAATAGGCGAACATCCGTGCCCGCCACGGTTTTTCATCGAACAACCGTGGCGGGCTGGAATGTTCACAGAAAATCCGTGGCGGGCTCGGTTGTTCACTCGAACGCGAACTCGTGCACGCGCATCCAGTTCTGCTGGTCCTTCGTCGCGCGCAGGCGCAGCGCGAGCAGGGGCAGCGGCGGGAGGTCGCAGTCGACGACGCCGCCCTTGAACTCGGCCAGCTCGGTCCACTTGCCGCCGTCGGGCAGCATCTCGAGCACGCCCTCCTGCAGCGTGTCCTTGGGCTTGTCGGCGTCGCCGGTGGTGACCTTGGCGTGCTTCATCACGCGCGGCGCGAAGAACTCCAGCGTGACGTGGTCGTCGCGGCGCACGTTGCGGTCGGTCCAGTAGAAGCTGACCGGGTCGAGGTCGAAGGCCTGCGCCATCGGGTGCGTGCCCTCGGCGCCGAGCGAGGTCGAGACGCGCGCCTTGCCCTGCACGACCAGCGCCTCGCACAGGTAGCTGTCGCTCGAGTTCGCGCGGTACAGGCGCACGCGCACGCGGCAGTTGCCGTTGGGCAAGGAGAGCGCGCCCGCGATCGGCTTGCCCTCGATGGCGGGATCGCTGCCGTCGAAGCTGACCAGCGCCTTCTCCAGCGGGAATTTCGTCGCGAGGCGCAGCTTGGGCGGCGAGCCGGCCTCGAAGACCAGCGCCGACTCGAGCCCGGGCGGCGGGAGCACGCGGTAGTGCGCGCCGAGGTGGTTCATGCGTTCGAGCTGCACGCGCATGCGGCCGAGGAAGGAGTCGAGGTTTCGCTTGGCCGCCGGCGACCAGGTGATCTCGGCCAGCGCGCCCGAGCGAGGCCAGAGCATGTACTCGGCGTGCGCGAGGTTGGGGATGTACTCCGTCCAGAGGTTGCCCTGCGCGCCGAGGACGTGCGCGAGGTTCGCGGGCGCGAGGCCGGCGGGCACCGGGTCGTAGGCGTAGACCTGTTCGAGCGGCACGAAGCCGCCGATGCCGCGCGGCTCGCCCTGCTGCGCCTGCAGGTAGTCGAAGTACAACGAACTGGTGGGGGTCATCACGACGTCGTGCCCGGCGCTCGCCGCGGCGAGACCGCCGTCGGTGCCGCGCCAGCTCATCACCGCCGCGTTGGGCGCGAGACCGCCGTCGAGGATCTCGTCCCAGCCGATCACGCGCCTCTTCTTGGCGTTGACGAAGCGCTCCATGCGCTTGAGGAACCAGCTCTGCAGCTCAGCGACGCCCTGGAGGTGCTCGCTGTCCATGCGCGCCTTGCACTTGGCGCACTTCTGCCACTCCTCGCGCGGCACCTCGTCGCCGCCCAGGTGCACGAAGGTGCCGGGGAAGAGCGTGAAGACCTCGCCGAGCACGTCCTCGAGGAAGCCGAAGGTCGCGTCGTTGCCCGGGCAGTAGATCCCGGCGTGCACGCCGGCCGGCACGTTGCGGTCGAAGGGGCCGCCGCTGCAGCTGTACTCGGGGTAGGCGGCCAGCGCGGCGACCGAGTGCCCGGGCATCTCGATCTCGGGCACGATCGTGATCGCGCGCGCGGCGGCGTAGCCGACGATCTCGCGGATCTCTTCCTGCGTGTAGAAGCCGCCGTACTTGCCGTCCTTGCCGTAGGCCGTGGTCGACTTCGGGTCGAGGCCGAAGCCGACGCCGTCGCGCCAGGCGCCGACCTCGGTCAGCTTGGGGTACTTCTTGATCTCGATGCGCCAGCCGTGGTCGTCGACCAGGTGCCAGTGCAGGACGTTGAGCTTGACCAGCGCCATCTGGTCGAGCACGCGCTTGACCTCGTCCTTGGTGAAGAAGTGGCGCGAGACGTCGAGCAGCACGCCGCGCCAGGCGAAGCGTGGCATGTCGCGGATCGTCAGCGCGGGCGCGCTCCAGACGATGTCCTTCTGCGGTGCGCGGGCGAAGATCGCCGGCGGGAAGAGCTGCAGCAGCGTCTGCGCGCCGTGGTACAGCCCCGCCGCGGCGCTCGCGCGCACGATCGCGCCGTCCGCGCCGACCTCGAGCACGTAGCCCTCCTCGCCCAGCGCCGGATCCGCTCCCGCGTGCGTGAAGAGCACCGAGCCCTTGGGCCGCTCGCCCTCGAGCGCCGACGCGACGAGCGGGAAGCCCGTCGCGGGCCGCGTCGCGATCAGGAAGGCCGCCGCCGCGCTGGTCGCGCCGGGATCGTCCTTGTCGGAGAGGATGCGCGTCGATTCGCTCAGCGTGAACGTGCCCTCCTGGCGCTCGATCGAGAGCGGCAGCGGCACGAGCGCGAGCTCGTCGGCGGGGACCTGCGGGGCTTGCGGAACGAGACAGAGGAGCGCGAGGGCGAGGTGCATGGTTCGTGGCGCCGCGGCGGAAGCCGCGTGCGGCCGAGAGAGAGGTACTCTTCCGCGCCCGTCCCTCGCAACGCTCAGCCCGCGGGTTTTGCGAGGGCCCAGGCCACGACCTCGAGCTCGCGCGCGAACAGGAGGTGCGGCGGCGCGTCGGGGAGCTCGAGCCCGGCCGCGCGCGCCAGCGTGTTCGTGCGCAGCTCCGCCTCGGCCCGCTGCAGTGGCCAGGGCGCGTGGTGGATCTCGGCGCCGCGCACCTCGCCGGCGTGCACCACGAAGAGGCGGTAGCGCTCGGCGAGGAAGTGCTCCAGCGTGCCGCGCGCGGCCTGGAACGGCGCCTCGACCGGACGGTAGCGCGCGTCGAGCTCGGCCGGCGCGCCGCGCGGATCCGTGCGGCGCGAGCGGTACTCGATCCATCCGTCGCGCCGCGCGAGGCGCATCGACGCGCGCAGGTAGGGCAGGTGGTACCAGCGCCGCGCGATCTCGACCGCGAGCGGGTTGGCCGCGTCCAGCGATAGAAAATAGACGCCCGCACGGCCGCGGTGGCGCACGTAGGTGCGCACGTTGAGCTCGAGGAACTTCGAGATCCACGGCAGCGCCGGCGCGCGCCGCGGCGCGATGCCGCGCATGCCGAAGGGCACGACCGCGAGCCAGGCCTCGCCGTCGAAGAGATCGAGCTCGAGCTCTGCCGGCACGAGCGCGCGCAGCGCGTGCGCATCGACGCGCCAGTGCGCGAAGAGCAGGTCGTACCAGGTCTGCCGCAGCGCCCAGGGCGCGGACGGCGGCGGCTCGTCGCGGTGTGCCGTCTCGCGCAGGGAATCGAGCACGAGCATGGAGGGAGTGTAGCGCCGGTGCGGGCCCACGCAGCCGTTCCTCGCGTTGCGGATGCGCGGTCCACACGGCTACAATCCAACCCTGGAGCCCGTGCCCGATCGACCGCGCGAGAGGACGCTGCGCCTCGTGCGGCAGGGGGATGAGGAGCTCGAGTTCGAGCGTGAGTTCTGGGCGCGGTTGACGGCGGAGCAGCGCGTCGAGTGCCTCTGGGACATGGTGCTCGAGGCGCGCGCGCTGAAAGGGCTGGATGGCGACGAACCGCGACTGCAGAAGTCCATCGCAAGGCTCCTGCGCCGCGGTGCGTGAGCGGGAATTGGACGAGCGCCCGACCTCCGACGAGGTCGAACGGCGGCTGCAGGAGCTCTCCGATCTCTACGAGCTGGGCAAGTCGCTGCGCGAGACCCGCTTCGTCGAGCGGCCGCGGGAACCGGACGCGGATCGTGTGCGCGAGCGGCCCGACGAGCGCAGCGGACGCCTTCGAGCCAGCTTCTGGAGCGCTTCCCGACCCTCGTGCTAGCCTGACGCGCCTGCACCCATGTTCGAGACCCTCACCCAGCGCCTCTCCCAGTCCTTCTCCTTCCTGCGCGACAAGAAGGAGCTGACCGCCGACAACGTCGAGGAGGGCCTGCGCCAGGTGCGCTCGGCGCTGCTCGAGGCCGACGTGCACTTCCAGGTCGTCGGCGACTTCACCGACAAGGTCCGCGCGCGGATCCTGGGCGAGAAGCGCATCGCCGGCGTCGATCCCACGCAGCAGTTCATCGCCGCGTTCCACCACGAGCTGGTCGAGCTGCTCGGGCCGAAGGACGCGCGCATCGAGTTCGCGAAGAACGGTCCGACGGTCGTGCTGATGGCCGGCCTGCAGGGCGCGGGCAAGACGACGACGTGCGCCAAGCTCGCGAAGTTCATGCGCGAGAAGAACGCGCGCCGTCCGCTGCTGGTCGCGGCCGACGTCAAGCGGCCCGCGGCCGTCGAGCAGCTGCAGGTGCTCGGCCGCCAGCTCGGCGTGCCGGTGTTCCATCAGGCCGGTCTGCAGCCGCCCGAGCTGTGCCTGCGCGGCGTGGCCGAGGCGCGCAAGCTCGGCGCCGACTTCGTCATCCTCGACACCGCGGGCCGGCTGCACGTCGACCAGGAGATGATGGCCGAGGTCAAGGCGATCGCGGCGGCGGTCAAGCCCACGGCGACGGTGCTCGTCGTCGACGCGATGACCGGCCAGGACGCGGTCAACTCGGCGCGCGCCTTCAACGAGGCGCTCGAGCTCACCGGCGTGATCCTGACCAAGCTCGACGGCGACGCGCGCGGCGGCGCGGCGGTCAGCCTCAAGGCGGTCACGGGCAAGCCGATCCTCTTCACCGGCGTGGGGGAGAAGATCGACGAGCTCGACAGCTTCCACGTCGAGCGCATGGCCGGGCGCATCCTCGGCATGGGCGACGTCGTCGGGCTGGTCGAGAAGGCGCAGTCGGCGATCTCCGAGAAGGAGGCCCAGGCCAGCTTCGAGAAGATGGTGCTGGGGGACTTCACGCTCGAGGACATGCTCGGCCAGCTGCGCATGATCCGCAAACTCGGGCCGATGAAGAAGGTGCTGGGCATGATGCCCGGCCTCTCGCAGCACGCCGACGCGCTCGACATCGACGAGAAGCAGATGAACCGCCTCGAGGCGCTCTTCACCTCGATGACGCCGCGCGAGCGCCTGATGCCCGACACGATCGACATGAGCCGCCGGCGGCGCATCGCGCGCGGCTCGGGGCAAGAAGTCAGCGCGATCAACGATCTCCTCAAGCGCCACAAGGAGATGAAGCTGATGATGCGCCAGCTCAACAAGATGGGCCTCGCCGCGCAGTTCGGCGCGAAGCAGAAGGAGGCCGCGTTGAAGTCGATGTCGGGCACCGGCGAGCTCGCCTCCGGCGGCGCGTCGGGCGGCGGCCTGCTCGGCGGACTGGGCAGCGGCCTGGGCGGACTGGGCCGCGGGATCGGCGGCATGTTCGGCCTGGGCGGGGGAGGCGCGGGCGGCGCCGGCGGGCTCCCGCCGGGCGGCTTCCCGGGCCTGGGCGCGGGCCAGAATCCCTTCGGCCCGCGGCCGATGGGTTCCTCCCACACGCGCAAGTCGGGCAAGAAGAAGGACAAGAAGAAGCGGCGCTGAGCCGCGCCTTTTCCCCGGCCTCCCCTTGCCAATGGCGGGGGAAAAGTGTGTTCTATTCGCCCCTCATGCCGACCCGGCGAGCTCCCGGGCGCCGGCTACCCTCAACCATTCATCCACGCTCATGGCTGTCGTCATCCGCCTCCGTCGTACGGGGCGCAAGAACCTCCCCTGCTTCCGCATCACCGCTACCGATTCGCGCTTCCCGCGAGACGGCCGCAGCCTCGAGACCCTCGGCCTGTACGACCCGCTGCGCAAGGATCCCGCGCAGCAGGTGCAGTTCGACCGCGAGCGCGTCGAGTACTGGCTCAAGCAGGGTGCCGTCGCCAGCGACATCGTGGCCTCGATCCTGCGCCGCAACGGCGTGGTGGTCGCGCGTCCCCACAAGAAGCGCGAACGCGTGCGCGGCAAGAAGACCGCGACGCGCACGCGCCGCGACAGCCTGAGCGCCGCCCGTGCCGCGGCGAAGGCCGCGCGCGCGACCGAGCGCAAGAAGCACAAGCGCGCCGCGGCCAAGGCCGCTGGCGCGGAGAAGAAGGAAGGCTGAGCGCAGCCTCGTTCCCGACGCTCGCGCCGCGCGCGTGAGCGCCCTCTGCGCCTGCGGCCCGCGCCGCAGCGTGTTCCGTTCCTCCCGCGTCCACCCGCTCCCGCCGCCACCGCGTGTCGAAGAAGAACGACCAGCTCACGAAGCTCCTCAAGAAGATCACGCCGCGGGCCGCGCTGCCCAAGCCCGTCGAGGGTCTGAGCCTGCTCGAGCACGGCATGCTCGCCGTGCTCGCGCGCCACATGCCGCAGGAGCGCGCGGAGTCGATGATCGCCGCTCTCCAGAAGGCCTATCCCGACTGGAACGAGATGCGCGTGGCGCAGACCGAGGAGATCGCCAGCCTGGTCAAGGGCGGCAAGCAGACGCGCGACAAGCTGCGCGGCGTGTGGCAGCCGGCGCGCGACGCGCGCGACTACCTGCAGGAGATCTTCACCAAGACGCACGCGATGGAGCTGGAGTTCCTGCGCGAGGACGTGCCCGCGGGCGCCAAGATGCTGGCGCAGATGCCCGTGCTCGGCACGGCCGCGACGGCGCAGATCCTCAGCCTCGCCGGCGAGCGCAAGGTGCCGGCCCATCCGGCGCTGGTGCGCGTGCTCGAGCGCACCGGCATCGTCGGCAAGGGCGGCCTGAAGAAGGCCAAGGACCTCGACGAGTACCTGCCCGGCGACGAGGGCCTCGCGCTGCTCGAACGCCTGGGCGAGGTCGCCGACCGCTGGTGCCACGCCAAGTCGCCCATTTGCCACGAGTGCCCGCTGGTCGACGAGTGCCCGTTCGGGAAGAAGGCCTTCCAGGAGTGGAAGGTCCAGCAGGCGCGCGCCGAAGCGCACCGCCAGCGCGAGGAAGCGCGGCGGATGGCGCTCGAGAAGAAGGAGAAGGAGCGCCTGGCCCGCGAGGCGGCGCGCCTCTCGAAGAAGATGGAGCTCGAGCGCCAGAAGCAGGACCGCGAGAAGGCGCGCAAGGCCGCGATCGAGGCCAAGAAGCGCGAGCTCGAGGCCGCCAAGCAGAAGAAGCTCGCCGAGGCGGCCAAGAAGAAGTCCGAGCTCGAGAAGGCGGCCGCGAAGAAGAAGGCCGACGCCGAGAAGCTCGCCGCGAAGAAGAAGGCCGCAGCCCAGGCCGCGGCCAAGAAGAGCTCGGGCAAGAAGTCCGGCAAGAAGTAGGACGCGCGGAGGTTCGCGTGTCCCAGCCGAGCCGAGCTCCGTCCGCGCCCGCGCTCCGCCGCGCCGTCGTGCTCGCCTCGGCCTCGCCGCGCCGGCGCGAGCTGCTCGCGGCCGCCGGCCTCGCGTTCACGGTCGAGGTCTCCTCGGTCGACGAGGATCTCGATCCGCGCACGCCGCCCGAGGAGGCCGCGCTCGAGCTCGCCGAGCGCAAGGCGCGCGCGGTGGCATCGCGCCTCCTCGCCCGCGCGACGAACGATCCGCGCTCCGCGCCCGACGTGCTCGTGCTCGCCGCCGACACGATCGTCGCGGTCGGCGAGGGCGCGGCGGCGCGCCTGCTGGGCAAGGCCGCCGACGAGCGCGAGGCGGCCGCGATGCTCGGCGCGCTCTCGCGCACGCGCCACCGCGTGATCACCGGCGTGTGCGCGCTGCGCACGCGCGATCTGGCCCTGTGCCGCGGCTTCGAGCGCACGTTCGTGAGCATGCGCGCGATCGCGCCGCGTGAGCTCGCCGACTACGTCGCGAGCGGCGAGTGGAAGGACAAGGCCGGCGCCTACGCGATCCAGGAGAGCGCCGACCGCTTCGTGACGAAGCTCGAGGAGGGCGGCTTCGACAACGTCGTCGGGTTGCCGGTCGCGCTCAGCCTGCGCCTGCTCGCCGAGCTCGACGCGCGCTGAAGGAAACCAGCCAGGCTGGAATGTTGACGCGCGGCGTCAACCCGTGTCCCGGTTGCCGGGCGCAGGCATCCCGGCAGCGGTCGCGCTCGGCTCCGGCTGCGCTTGCGCGCGTCTCCCGCGCAACGCGATCCAGCTCGCCCGCAGGTACACGAAGCTCGCGAACACCGGGAAGGTCAGGATCGAGAACACCAGCTGGGGCGGGCTCGTGTCGTCCGGCGTACGGAAGATCGCGAGCGCAATCTCCAGGTCGTACCTCCACTTGAAGTACGCGAGCACGCCCAGGAGACCGAACGGCAGCCAGAGCAGCGCGGCGATCGCGCGCTCGAGGCTCTTGCGCCAGGGACCCAGCGCGAGCCACAGCGTCAAGCTCCACATCGAGGCCACGAACAGGGCGAGCAGACCGAGCGGCAGCGGCCGGCGCACGAGCCAGCTCAGGTTCATGTGCATCAGGATCCAGGCGCATCCGACCAGCGGTTGCAGCGCGCCGAAGAGGAATCCGAGCCTGCACGCGATCCGGCCGCCGAAGGGATGCTGCGGCGTGTCGAGTTGCGAGCTCATGTCCCGAGTCTAGCGCATCCCGGATCAGCGCCGGCGCGACGACGCCGAAGAGGAAGCTCGACACGCGTCGCGCGAGCGTGTGCTCGAAGGGCACGCGGCGCGGGATCGCGGCGAAAGGCCCGCCGCTCGACTCGACGGCACCGGACATGCCTCCAGCCTGGGCCCGCGCGCTCGCCGAGGCCTTGGCAGGGCACCGCCCTTGCCCCCGACCCGCCGTGGGGCTACCCTTCTACCCCCTCACGCGCTCCGAGGCCTCCTCCCCCGGGATTCCCGGAGCCAGCACCACCTCGAACCCAGGGGGCGAAGCACCATGAAGGCCGACATCCATCCCAAGTACTTCGACTGCAAGGTCCACTGCGGCTGCGGCAACACGTTCACGACGCGCGCCACGGTCAAGGAGCTGCACATCGAAATCTGCAACCTCTGCCACCCCTTCTACTCGGGCGTGCAGAAGTTCGTCGACGCGGCCGGCCGCGTGGATCGCTTCAAGAAGAAGTTCGGCGAGACCACCGCCGCGCTGGACGCGAAGAAGTAGCTCGACGCGCGGGCACCCGCCCGTGCGAGGCGGCCTCGAGGGCCTTGAGTGCGGGAGCCGCTGACCATGCCCTTCGCTCCCGCCATCGTGCAGAAGCTGCGCGCGCAGGCTGCGCGGCACGCCGAGTTGACCGAGATGCTCTCGAGCCCCGAGATCGTCGCGGACACGCGCCGTCTGCCCGCGCTGCTGCAGGAGCGCGGCGCCCTCGAGTCGCTGGCAGAGCTCGCCGCGCGCCTGGACGTGCTGCTCGCGCGGCGCACGGAGGCCGAGGCCATCCTCGCCGCGCCCAGGCCCGATCCGGAGCTCGCGCAGCTCGCGCGCGAGGAGCTCGCCGCGCTCGAGCCGCTGGAGGCGGCCTTCGACGCCGAGCTCAAGGACGCGCTGGTCACCGACAAGGAGGACCTGCGCCGCAAGGTGATCGTCGAGATCCGCGCCGGCGTCGGCGGCGACGAGGCGACGCTCTTCGCGCGCGACCTCTACGGCATCTACAAGAAGTACTGCGACGCGCGGCGCTGGAAGGTCGAGGAGTTCGACGTCTCGCCGAGCGAGATCGGCGGCTTCAAGGAGGTCGTCTTCGCCGTCGAGGGCGAGGGCGCCTGGGCGCGGCTGCGCTTCGAGTCCGGCGGCCACCGCGTGCAGCGCGTGCCCGCGACCGAGGCGCAGGGCCGCATCCACACCAGCGCCGCGACCGTCGCCGTGCTGCCCGAGGTCGAGGACGTCGAGGTCGAACTGCGCCCCGACGACCTGCGCATCGAGACCATGCGCGCCGGCGGCGCGGGCGGGCAGCACGTCAACAAGACCGAGTCGGCCGTGCGCATCACGCACATCCCGACCGGCATCGTCGCGATCTGCCAGGACGACCGCAGCCAGCTGCGCAACCGCGCCAGCGCGCTGCGCATCCTCAAGTCGCGCGTGTGGGAGAAGGAGCGCGAGCGCCGCGAGGCCGAGCGCTCGGCGCAGCGCAAGGGCCAGATCGGCAGCGGCGACCGCTCGGACCGCATCCGCACGTACAACTGGCCGCAGAACCGCGTCACCGACCACCGCCTGAACCAGAACTTCCCGCTCGAGCAGGTGCAGAACGGCAAGCTCGACCCGCTGCTCGAGGCCCTGGTGGCCGCCGACCGCGAGGAGCGCATCAAGAACCTCGCCTGAGCGCGCGCGTCCGCGCTACGATCGGGGCGTGGCCGACACCGACAAGCTCCTCGCGCGGCTGGCGCGGCGCTACCGCGTCGAAGACGGCCGGCACTTCCGCCTGGCCGACTGCGATCCCGCCGAGGTGCGCGAGGTGCGCGGCAAGGCGCAGGCGAAGAAGCTGCTCGCGGCCGGACGCGAACGCCTGCGCGAGCTGCAGGAGCGGCTCTACGCGCAGGATCGCTGGTCCGTGCTGATGGTGCTGCAGGCGCTCGACGCGGCCGGCAAGGACGGCACGATCGAGCACGTGATGTCGGGCGTCAACCCGCAGGGCTGCCAGGTGACCTCGTTCCAGGCGCCCTCGGAGGAGGAGCTCGACCACGACTTCCTGTGGCGCGTCGCGCGCGCGCTGCCCGAGCGCGGGCGCATCGGCATCTTCAACCGCTCGCACTACGAGGAGCTGCTGGTCGTGCGCGTGCACCCCGAGCTGCTCGAGCGCCAGCGCCTGCCGAAGAGGCCCGCCGGCGACGCGCTCTGGAAGCAGCGCGCGCAGGACATCGCCGCGTGGGAGCGCTACCTCGCGCACAACGGCGTCGCGATCGCGAAGTTCTTCCTCAACGTCAGCAAGGGCGAGCAGAAGAAGCGCTTCGAGGAGCGCCTGGACGAGCCCGAGAAGAACTGGAAGTTCCGCCTCTCCGACGTCGAGGAGCGCGCGCACTGGAAGGAGTACCAGGCCGCCTACCAGGACGCGATCGCGCGCACGGCGGCGCCCCAGGCGCCCTGGTACGTCGTTCCGGCCGACACGAAGTGGTACATGCGCCTGGTCGTGATGGCGGTGCTGATCGAGACGCTCGACGCGCTCGCCCTCGCGTTTCCCAAGGTCGAGGGCGAGCGCGCGGCCGAGCTGGAGGAGGCGCGCAAGCGGCTCGCGGCCGAGGGCCGGCGCGCCAGGCGCCGTGGAGCGCGCGGGTGAGCGACGTCGCGATGGCCAGCCCCCCGACCCCGACCCAACCGCGCACCGCCGCCGACATGCTGGCGCTGGCGCGCGCGTTCCTCGAGCGCAAGGGCGTCGAGGAGGCGCGCCTGGAGGCCGAGCTGCTCGTCGCGCACGTGCTCGGCCTCGATCGGCTGCGCCTGTTCATGCAGCTGGACCGCCCGCTGCTGCCCGCCGAGATCGACCGCGCGCGCGACCTGTTCGTGCGGCGCGGCAAGCGCGAGCCGCTGGCGTACATCACAGGCGAGCGCGAGTTCTACGGCCGGCCGTTCAAGGTCGGTCCGGGCGTCCTGATCCCGCGACCGGAGACGGAGCTCGTCGTCGACGAGGCGCGGCGCGTCGCGGCGGAGCTCGGCCGGAGCGAGCCCGCGATCGCCGACGTCGGCACGGGCTCGGGCTGCCTCGCGATCACGCTGGCGCTGGAGCTGCCGGGCGCGCGCGTGACGGCCTTCGACCTCTCGCCGGCGGCGATCCTGTGCGCGCAGCGCAACGCCGAGCTCCTCGCGGCCACGCTCGCGTTCGTCGAAGGCGACGCGCTCGCGACGCTCGGCCCGCGCGCGCCCTTCGATCTGCTCGTCTCCAACCCGCCCTACGTGATGCGCTCGGAGACGGGCACGCTCGCGCCCGAGGTGCTCGAGCACGAGCCCGCCCTCGCGCTGTTCGCACCCGAGGGCGACGCGGACTTCTGGGCGCGCACGCTGCTCGAGCGCGCTCGCGGCTGGCTCGCCCCCGGCGGCGCGCTGGTGGTCGAGCTCGGCCACCGCCAGGGCCAGCGCGTGCTCGCGCTTGCGGGCACCCTGGGCTGGAAGGCGCAGCTCGTGCGCGATCTCGCCGGCATCGAGCGCGTGCTGGTCGCGCGCGCGAGCGGGGCCTGAGCCGCGCCGGCCGTCTCGCATCGCATGACACACCAGGTGCAGGGCGAGTGGAGCTGTCCCAGCTGCGGCGCCGCGGCCGCGACGCGCTTCTGCGGCGGCTGCGGCGAGGAGCGGCCGACCGGCCACCACCTCGACCTGCGTCACCTCGCGGGCGAGCTGCTGGAGAACTTCGCGCACTTCGACGGACGGCTGCTGCGCAGCCTGCGCACGCTGGTCGCGGCACCCGGCGAGCTCACGCGCGCCTACGTCGCGGGCAAGCGCAAGCCCTTCGTCGGGCCGATCCAGCTCTTCCTCGTGGTCAACGTGCTCTTCTTCGCGGTGCAGTCGCTGACCGGCATGAGCATCTTCTCGCGCCAGCTCTCCGCGCTGCTCGACGGCGCAGAGCCGGGCGGCTTTTTCGCTCGGCGCGTCGCGGCGCGGCTGGCGCGCACGGGGGCGACGCTGGCGGACTACGCGCCGCGCTACGACGCGGCCGAGCACACGCACGCCAAGACCTGGGTGATCCTGATGGTGCCGCTGGTCGCGCTGTGCACCTGGATCCTGTGCCGTCGCGCGCGCGGCGCGGTGCCGCACGTCGTCTTCGCGCTGCACTTCCTGGCCTTCCAGATGCTCGCCTTCGCCGGCCTGTTCGTGCTGGCCTCGCTGGTCTGGAGGCTCGTGCTGCGCGCGAACCCAGCGGCCGAGTGGGGACCGTTCGACCGGGTGCTCTCGCTCGGCGAACTCGCCTCGGTCGGCCTGTGCGCGCTGTTCGCGCTGCGCCGCGCCTTCGGCGGCTCGTGGGGGGCGAACCTCGTGCGCGCGGGGCTGCTCGCCGCGGCCGCGCCCTGGATCCTGTGGATCTACCGCGCCGCGCTCTTCGCGATCACGCTGGGGACGACCTGAACGCGGCGCATCCGCCGCGCCTCGCTCAGGCGCCGGCGTTGCCGCGCGCGCGCTCGATCGCCTCGGGGCCCAGGCCCGCGACGAACTCGTCGATGGCCTTGCGGTCGACCTCGGCCATCTCGTGCACGAAGATCGCGATCTCGTAGTGGTCGAGCGCCTTCGAGATCTTCTCGCAGCGCACCACCGCGCCCGAGCCGCGGATGCGGCGCATGCCGGTCGCCAGGCGCAGCTCGAGCGACACGTCGAGCACCGTCATCAGCGGCACCGAGCGGTCGAGGAAGAAGCACACGCCCGCGCGCGAGAGGTCGCGCAGCTTGGCCTCGCAGCGCGTGCCTCCCAGGTTGAGCGTCACCGGCATGTCGCAGGCGGCGCGCAGCCAGCGTCGGCGTTCGGAACCGGAGAGGGGCTTGTGTGCGGGGCGTTCGTGGGTCGGCATCGCGAAAGGGAAGTCGTAGGGGGCCGACCCCATCCTACGCTCCGCTCCCGGCGCTTGTCCCCAGCGGCCCGCGATTCCCTCGCGCGGGGCCGCGGGATAGACTGCGCGGCCGGAGCATCCATGGCGAGCTACAACAAAGTGATCCTGATGGGGAACCTGACGCGGGATCCCCAGCTGACGTACACGTCGAGCAACATGCCCATCTGCAAGTTCGGGCTGGCGGTCAACCGCCGGTTCAAGGACTCCCAGAGCGGCGAGTGGAAGGAAGAGCCCACGTTCATCGACGTGACGATCTTCGGCGCGCGCGCCGAACCGTTCGCGCGCTACCACACCAAGGGCAAGCCGGCCTTCATCGAGGGCTCGCTGCGCCTGGACACGTGGGAGGACAAGAACGGCGGCGG
The DNA here is from genome assembly GCA_044229935.1 of Planctomycetota bacterium. GTDB lineage: Bacteria > Planctomycetota > UBA1135 > UBA1135 > JADJLZ01. The sequence continues at coordinate 31,213 of JBGASC010000040.1, forward strand.
CAAGCGTTCCAAGCTCTACGTCGTCGCGGACACGTGGGAGTTCGTCGGTGCCGGACGCGGCGAGGGCGGCGGCGCCCCGGCCGGCGAGCCGCGCCAGTCCTTCGGCGGTGCGGGCGGCGGAGCGCCGCAGCACGACGCGGCCGACACGGGCTTCCCCGCGCAGGACGACACGCCCTTCTGATCGCGCAGGCGCCGCGGTGGACCTCGAGCTCGAGCTCTTCGCCGCGCTGCGCGAACGCGCCGGCCGCACGCATCTGGCGCTGCGCGGCCTGCCCGAGACGCTGACGGTCGAGGAACTGAAGCGCGCCGCCGAGCGCGCGCATCCCGAGCTCGGCTCGCTGGCCCACGTCGCGGTCGTCGTCGGCACGAGCTACGCGCGCGGCGGGCAGACGATCCGTGCCGGCGACGAGGTCGCGCTCCTGCCGCCGGTCTCGGGGGGCTGAGCATGCAGCCCGACTACGAGCGCGGCGTGTTCGAGCTCGCGCGCGAGCCGCTCGCGGCCGCGGAGCTGGAGCGGCGCGTGCAGCATCCCTCCTGCGGCGCGTGCGTGACGTTCACCGGCACGACGCGCGAGGAGAACCGCGGCCAGCGCGTGGTGCGCCTGGAGTACGAGGCCTTCGAGCGCATGACCGGGCCGGAGATGGCGCGCATCTTCGAGCGCTGCCGCGCCGAGCAGCCCGACGCGCGTCTGCGCATGCTGGTCGTGCACCGCGTCGGCGTCGTCGGCGTGGGGGAATCCAGCGTCGTGATCGCCGTCGCCAGCCCGCACCGCGCGCCCGCCTTCGCCGCGTGCCGCTTCCTGATCGACGAGCTCAAGTTGACGCTGCCGGTGTGGAAGAAGGAGATCTACGCGGACGGGGCGCACTGGATCGGGGATCGCTCCTGAGCTCTCCGCACGCGCACGCCGACCGCGCACGAACCTCACTCCGCGCGCCAGGCGGCCCACAGCGTTCCGAGCAGGAGTGCGAGCGCGGCGAGCGCGACGGCCGCGAGCCGCGCGTCGAGCGTGCCGAGCGAGTCGAGCACACGCTGCGTCGGCTCGTGGAGCGCGGGCATGGCCGCCACGCCGGCGCTCGAGAGCGCCAGCACCGCGGCTGCGGACAGCACGCGCCGCCAGGGGAACACGAGCGGTGGCGGGACCGAGGCCTCGCGCTCGACGGCGGCCATCACACGCCGCGTGAAGTCCGCCGCAGGCTCGAAGTGCGGCTCCGACGACAGGATCCGGTCGATCTCATCCATGCTGGATCTCCCCTGCGGGTGGCCTCTCGCTGCGGGGCGCTCCGAGGCTGCGTGCCAGCAACGACCGCGCGCGAGCGAGCCGCGCCTTGAGCGTTCCCTCCGCGATCCCGAGGATCGCGGCCGCGTGGCGCACGTCCTGGCCGAGGAAGTAGTGCAGCACGATCGGCTCGCGGTAGCGCCGCGGGAGCCCGGCAACGGCGCGCTGCACGGCTACCGTCGCTTCGCCCTCCTCCTCGCCGGCCGTGGCCGGATCCACCAGCGCTCCGGCCGCCTCCAGGCCGAGCAGCTGGAGCGGCGTGCGGCGCAGCCTCGCGCGGTAGTGGTTGAGCGCGATGGCGAAGATCCACGTCGAGAAGCTCGACTCCGCGCGCCAGCCCGGCAGGGCACGGAAGATCTTCACGAAGGCCTCCTGCGCCAGGTCCTCGGCCAGATCCCGCCGGCGGCAGCTGCGCCAGGCGAGGTCGAGCAACGGCTTCTGCCAGCGGCGCACGATGCCCTCGAAGGCGGCCGTCTCGCCCGCGACGACACGGCGCACGTCCTGGGCATCGGGGTCCTCCTCGGCGTTCAACGCAGGCAGCTCCGCGTGCTTGGACGCCGCTCAGGCCGCGCGAGGTTGCAGGGAGCGGGAATTCCCTCTTCTGCCGGGGAATTGCAACCTGGGGCCGGGGAGCCGGCGTCTGACCGGGTGAAAGTCGAGACCAAGACCCGTGGGAGCTTCGATCACACCTGTCCTCGCGTTGACCTTCACCGTGCTGGTCCTGATCGCCGTGTTCGCCTTCGCAGCCGTGGTGCTGTGGTCCGACGCGCGCCGCAAGGAACGCGAGGCGCTCCATCGTAGCGATCTGCTCAAGCACCTCGCGCTGAACCCCGGCCCCGGTTCCGAGAGCGTGCTGCAGCACTTGCGCGAGGAGGAGCAGTCCAAGCTCGACCGACGGCGCAAGAGCCTGATGCTGACCGGGATGGTGTGCGCCATCGGCGGGATCGGGCTGCTGGTGGCCTTGTTGCTCTTGACCCCCGCAGAGCCGCAGGACCGACCGGGCTTCCTGGTGGTCGGTCTGCTGCCGGTGTTCGTCGGCCTGGGGCTGGCCTTCGGTGCGCGCTGGTTGCTGCGCCGTCCGCAAACCTGATCGTTGGCTGGCGCTAGACTCGCCGGCCGATGGGCCGCCTGCCGTCGATCCACCTGCGCGCCACGCGCCGCGCTCCCGAGCACGCGAAGGACGTGCTCGTGATCGAGTGCGGCGCGACGACGCGCGTGCTCGAATGCTGGCGCCAGGGGATCCTGCCGCACGAGCTCGTGCACGCCGCGGTCGAGTCGGTCTTCCCCTGGCGCGGCTTCGTGCGCCTGGTCGCGGCCGGCCGCGATCCCGCCTCGATCGGCGCGCGCGAGGCGGAGCCGGAGACGCTCTGGGCCGAGGCGCTCACGAACGCCCTGCAGGCCGAGCTCGCCGGCGTGATCGAGCCCGGAACGGCCGGCCTGCGCGCCTACCTGGACACGATCCAGCGCTCGCCGCCGCTGCCCGAGCTCGCCGAGGCGGAGCTCGCGCTCGTCCGCGCGCGGATCGCCGACTGGAACGTGCGTTGGGCCGCCCTGCGTGCCGGCGAGAGCCTGGACATCACGCTCGAGGCTCGCTGACGCTATCCTCTCGCGCTTCGGAGCCCTTCCTCGAAGCCATGAGCACCCCGCGCCAGTTCTCCCTCAACCTCCCCGGCATCGAACGCGAGACGCTCGAGGTCGACGTGCTGCTCGTCGGCGCGGGCGCCGCGAACCTCGCCTGCGCGATCCACCTGCAGCGCCTCTTCGCCGCGCGCGGGATCAGCGACAAGACGATCCTCGTGCTCGAGAAGGCCGGCGACGTCGGCGACCACACGCTCTCGGGCGCGGTGATGAACCCGCGCGGGATGAGCGAGCTCTTCCCCGACTGGCGCGAGCGCGGCTGCCCCGTCGAGTCGGACGTGACCTGGGATGCGGTCGAGATCCTCTACTCGGCGACGAAGCACAAGCGCCTCACCGGCCCGCTCGTGCCGCCGCAGTTCCGCAATCACGGCAACGTGATCGTGTCGATGAACAAGGTCGTGCGCTGGATGAAGGACCAGGCCGAGGCCGCCGGCGTGCAGGTCTACCCGGGCTTCGCCGCGGCCGAGATCCTCTTCGAGGAGGCGGGCGGCGCCGAGCGCGTCGCGGGTGTCGTCACGCGCGACAGCGGCATCGGCAAGCACGGCGAGAAGAAGGACAACTTCCAGCCGGGCATGAACGTGCGCGCGAAAGCGACCGTCTTCGGCGAGGGCCCGCGCGGCCATCTCGCCAAGCACCTGGTCAAGCGCCACGCGCTCGACGCGGGCAAGAACCCGCAGATGTACGGCACGGGCGTGAAGGAGATCTGGGAGATCCCCGCCGCACGGGGCGCCGAGTGGCTCGGCGGCGTGCTGCACACCGGCGGCTACCCGCTCGGCACGGTCGGGTACGGCGGCTCGTTCGTCTACGGCCTGCCGGAGAACCGCCTCGCGCTCGGCTTCGTCGTCGGCCTCGACCACCCCGATGCGAAGCTCGACCCGCACGCGCTCTTCGTGCAGTGGAAGCAGCATCCGGCGATCCAGGCGATCCTCGCCGGCGGCAAGGTGCTCGCATACGGCGCCAAGACCGTGCCCGAGGGCGGCTACTGGAGCATGCCGCGCCTCTATGGCGACTCGTACGTGCTGGTCGGCGACAGCGCGGGCTTCCTCAACGCCTCGACGCTCAAGGGCGTGCACCTGGCGATCAAGTCGGGCATGCTCGCGGCCGAGGCGCTCGCCGAGGCCTTCGCCTTCGAGGACACCAGCGCCGCGCGGTTGAAGCGCTACGAGGACCTCTTCAGCGCCTCGTGGGCCAAGGACGAGCTCTACGGCGTGCGCAACTTCCGCCAGGCCTTCGAGTCCGGCCTCGTGCCGGGGATGATCGACTCGGGCCTGCAGATGATCAGCGCCGGACGCGGCCTGGTCGCGCGGCGCACGAACCATCCCGACCACGCGACGATGCACCCCGCGCACCTCTCGCGCATGCAGAAGCCGGTGTACGACGACGCGGGCTCGATGGACAAGCTGACCGACGTGTACCACTCGGGCTCGGTGCACGAGGAGGACCAGCCGGCGCACCTGCTCGTCAAGGACACCGCGCTGTGCGTCGAGCGCTGCACGCGCGAGTTCGGCAACCCCTGCCAGCACTTCTGCCCGGCGGCCGTCTACGAGTGGCCGAGCGAGGGCCAGCCCAAGGGCCCGACGATCAACTTCTCCAACTGCGTGCACTGCAAGACCTGCGACATCGCCGACCCCTACGAGAACATCGAGTGGGTGGTCCCCGAGGGCGGCGGCGGTCCCAAGTACGCCAACATGTGAGTCCCCGATCCCAACGCCCATGAAGCTCACGTTCCAAGCCTTCACCTCCCGCGTCCCCAACTCCGATCTGGTCGCGCTCGCGCTCGCCGAGGGCGAGAAGCTGCGCCTGCCGCAGGGCGTCACGCTCTCGAAGGTCGCGCTCGCCGACCTCAAGGGCGAGTTCAAGGAGGCGCGCCTGGCCGACGCCAGCGGCGGGCCGGCCAAGCGCGTCCTGATCTACGGCCTGGGCAAGAAGAGCGCGCTCGATCCGGAGAAGGCGCGGCGCTTCGCAGCCGTCGCCGTGCAGCGCGCCGAGGCGCTCGGTGCCTCGAGCGTCGCGATCCTCGCGCCGCAGTGGCTCTCCGAGGCGCTCGGCCCGCAGCGCATGGGGCAGGCGCTCGCGGAGGGCGCGGGGATGGGCGCGTACCGCTACGAGGAGAACAAGAGCAAGCCCAAGGAGCAGAAGCTCAAGAGCTGCACGATCCTCGCGACCGAGAAGGACGTCGCTGCCGGCGTCGAGCGCGGCGCGCTGCTGGCCGAGGCCAACGCCTTCACGCGCGACCTGCAGAACAAGCCCGCGAACCTGCTCACGCCGCGCGACATGGCCTCGGCCGCGAAGTCGCTGGCCAAGGCCGGGCGCATCGCGGTGCAGATCCTCGACGAGGACGACATGAAGAAGCTCGGCATGGGCCTGCTGCTGGGCGTCGCGCAGGGCTCGCGCCAGCCGCCGCGCCTCCTGCACCTCAGCTACAAGCCCAAGGGCAAGCCCAAGGGCGTCGTCGCGCTGGTCGGCAAGGGCCTGACCTTCGACTCGGGCGGCATCAGCATCAAGCCCTCGGCCAAGATGGACGAGATGCGCTACGACATGTCGGGCGCGGCCGCGGTGCTCGGCGTGTTCCACGCGCTGCGCAAGCTCGACGTGCCCTGGGAGGTGCACGGCGTCGCGCCCTGCAGCGAGAACATGCCCGGCGGCGCCGCGACCAAGCCCGGCGACATCCACACGGCGATGAACGGCACGACGGTCGAGGTGCTCAACACCGACGCCGAGGGACGCCTCGTCCTGGCCGACGCGCTCTGCTACACGGTCTCGAAGATCAAGCCCGACACGATCGTCGACCTCGCCACGCTGACCGGCGCGGTCGTGGTCGCGCTGGGCCACGAGCTCTCGGGCATGTTCGCCTCGACCGAGAAGCTGCGCGACGAGCTCGCCGCAGCGGGCGAGGAGACCGGCGAGCGTCTCTGGCCTCTGCCGCTGCTCGACGTGCACAAGGACGCGATGAAAGGCACCTACGCCGACCTGAAGAACATCTCGGGCGGCGACCTGGGCGCGGGCTCCAGCGCGGGCGCCGCGTTCCTCGCGCCCTTCGTGGGCGAGACCGAATGGGCGCACCTGGACATCGCGGGCACCGCCTGGGGCGGCGCCTCGCGCGACTGGGTCGGCGGTCCGCTGGGATCCGGCGTCGGCACGCGCATGCTGTTGCGCTGGCTGGAGACGCGCTGAACGCCGTGGACGAGGACGCGCGCCGCGCCGCGGCGCTCGACGAGCTCGCGCGCCTGCGCGCCGAGGTCGACGCGCGCGCGGCGGAGCTCGCGGCGCACCACGCCGCGCGCCTGTCCTGCAAGCGCGGCTGCGCCGGCTGCTGCCTGGACGACCTGACCGTCTTCGAGGTCGAAGCGGAGGCGATCCGTCGCGCCCACCCCGAGCTGCTCGCGCGCGAGGCTCCGCACGCGGCCGGCGCTTGCGCCTTCCTCGACGCCGCGGGCGCGTGCCGCATCTACGAAGAGCGGCCGTACCTCTGCCGCACGCACGGCCTGCCGCTGGCGATCGTCGAGGAGCGCGGCGAGGACTTCGTCGAGCTGCGCGACGTGTGCCCGCTCAACGAGAGCGGCACGCCGCTCGAGGAGCTCGCGCCCGACGAGCTCTGGCGCATCGGTCCCTTCGAGGAGCGACTGCGCGCGATCCAGCAGCGCTTCTCCGACGGCACGCTGCGGCGCGTGCCGCTGCGCTCGCTCTTCGCGCGCGCGCACGTGCTCGAGCCCTCGCTGCGGCGCCCGCTGACCGAGGCGCTGGGCGAGATCGAGGCCGGCTCGTACTGGGCCGGCGTGCTGCGCGAGCTCTTCCGCCGCGAGAGCTGGCTCGACGCCGGCGCGCGCGCCGCGCTGGTGGGGGCGCTGGCAACGCTCCTGCACCTGGAGCGCCGCGCCTGCGCCGCACTCGAACGCCAGCTGCCGCGCAAGACCGAGGCCGAGACGGTCTTCACGCTGCACCTCGCCAGCCTGCTCCTGACCGGCCGCATCGACGCGGCACGCGCCGCGCGAGAGCTCCCCGGCGTCGACTGGGAGCGCATGCTGGCGCGCGATCGCGAGCTCTGCGCCGATCCCGATCCCGCGCGCGCGCTTGCGCAGCGCGCGGCCCTGCCGCTCTTCCTCGCTCGCAGGCTGCACGAGGAGTTCGGCGACCAGGCGCGCGCGCTGGCGCTGGGACTGCACGAGACGCCGCGCATCAGCCTGCGCGCCAACACGCTCAAGGGCACGCGCGAGGAGCTGCGCGCCAAGCTCCTCGCTCGCGCGATCCTCGCCCGGCCCGGCCGCTTCGGGCCCGATGCGCTGGTGCTCGACGGCCACCACAACGTCTTCGAGTGGCCCGAGTTCCAGGCGGGAGAGTTCGAGCCGCAGGACGAGGCCAGCCAGCTCGCTGCGCTGCTCGTCGCGCCACCCTCGCGCGCACTGGTCGTCGACGCCTGCGCCGGCTCGGGCGGCAAGACGCTGGCGCTGGCCGCGCTGCTCGGCAACCGTGGCCGCGTGCTGGCGCTCGACCGCAGCACGCGGCGCCTCGCAGAACTCGAACGCCGCGCCGCGCGCGCCGGCGCCTTCAACGTGATCGTCGCGCGCACGCCCGGCGAGGGCGAGGCGCTCGCGCCCGAGCTCGCCCGCGCGCGCGGACGCGCACAACGCGTCCTCGTCGACGCGCCCTGCAGCGGCCTGGGCGCGCTGCGCCGCAAGCCCGACCTCCTGCGGCGCCTCGAAGCGCGCACGCTGGCCGAGCTGCCGCACGAACAGCTCGCGATCGCGCGCGAGGCGCGCCGCTGGCTCGCGCCCGGCGGACGCCTGGTCTACGCCACCTGCACGCTGCTCGCCGCCGAGAACGAGCGCGTGGTCGAGGCCCTGGTCGCCGACGGCATGGAGCTCGTCCCCGCGCGCGAAGTGCTCGGCGGCACGCTGGCCGACCAGGTCTGCAGCGCCGACGGACGCTTCCTGAAGCTCCTGCCGCACGTGCACGGCACGGATGGCTTCTTCGCGGCAGTGCTGCGCGAGCCGAAGGCTTCGGGCACGCCGCCCCAACCTGCGGGCTGAGCACGTTCGACCCCGCGGGTGATGTGGTGGGGGACTCTGGCCCCCTTGATTGGCGGTGAAATCCGCCCTGGAGGCGCGACCCTGAGGCCTTGGGAGCGTCTCCTGGGTGCGGCGCGTCGTGGTGCGTGTCCGCGGAGGAGAGCCCGTGAGCTTCACGCCGACGTTCTGTCCCTGCCGATCGCACGAGTCGTTCCAGTACCAGCGCCGCGGCAGCTTCGTGCGCGCCTGCGACGGCCGCCGCATCCAGCGCTTCCAGTGCAAGCAGTGCAACCGCTCGTTCTCGACGCAGACCTTCTCGGGCGACTACCGCCTCAAACGCCCCGAGCTGGACGAGCCGGTCTTCCTGGCCTTGATCTCCAAGCTCACGCAGCGCCAGTTCGCCCGCACGCACACCTGCAACCGCAAGCTCGTGATGCACCGCCTGGAGCGCTTCGGCGAGCAGTGTCGCGCGTTCCACGCGGCGCAGGTGAAGGCAGCCCAGGCCTCCGGCGTGCAAGGTGGCCTGTTCCTGCTCGACGAGCTGGAGACCTACGAGCACAACCGCCGGCTCAAGCCCCTGACCGTGCCCGTGCTGGTGCACAAGCCCAGCCACTGCGTGCTGCACACGGCGGTCGGGACGCTGCCGGCCCGAAGGCCGCTCAAGCCCGCGGAGCAGGAGAAGCTCGCCAAGCAGGAGTCAGCCGGAGGCAAGCGCAGGAGCCAGTCGCGCATCAAGGTCGACGAGTGCTTCCAGGTGCTCTCGCGACTGGTGCCCGGGACCGCAAGCGTCGTCGTGCGCACGGACCAGAAGCACAGCTACGCGAAGCTCTTGCGCGAGCGCTTCGGCGAGCGCCTGGTGCACAAGACGACGCACTCCAAGGAGCCGCGGACCTACTCCAACCCGCTCTTCGTGGTGAACCACACGCTGGCGATGCTGCGCGATGGTCTGGGGCGCCTGGTGCGGCGCAACTGGGGCACGACCAAGAAGCGCGAGCGGCTCGAGCAGCACCTGTGGATCTGGATTGCCTGGCGCAACTACGTGCGCCCGATCACCAACCACAACCACGAACAGACGCCGGGCATGGTCGCCGGACTCTGTCAGCGCATGCTCGCCGTCGCCGACCTCATCGCGCTCAGGGTCTTCCGGCTCGCAGACGCACAGCCAAGGGGGCCAGAGTCCGGTGGCGGTGGTGGGGAAGGCGGGGGTCGAACCCGCACGGCCTTGCGGCCTTCGGATTTTAAGTCCGATGCGTCTGCCGGTTCCGCCACTTCCCCGCGGTCGCGGGAACCAGTCTAGCGCGCCGGATCTTGCAGGCGCGGATCGTGTCGCGCTCGCGCCAAGTGGGCCTCGAGCTTGACCGATCCGCGCATGCCGCTATCCTCAAGCGCCCTCCTTCGGGCGGCATAGCCAAGTGGTAAGGCGACGGATTGCAAATCCGTTATTCCCCGGTTCAAGTCCGGGTGCCGCCTCCAGTGATCAGGTGCAGGTGCTCGGTTCGGCCGCGGGCTCGAGCGCGAGATCCTCGCCGCGTTCGCGGATCACCTGGCCTGCGAGCAGCGTGACGATGGCCTCGCAGCCATCGGCGCGATCGAGCCCGCAGCAGTCCTCCAGCAGGAAGCGCTGTTCCTCGAGCGGGGGCTCGAGGCGCGCGGAGAGGCGCTCGCACGCCGGCTCGGCGCTGCCCGCCGCGGGGACAAGCGCGGCGCGCGGGGGCAGCGTCGGCGCGGCGGGCATCGCGCCGATCCGCCAGGCGATGCGCTCGAGCGCGTCCTCGTAGTGCTCGCGTGCGGGGAGGCCGAACTCGTGCTCGATGGCCTGGAGCTCCCGCACGTGGTGTTCGTCCTGCGCCGGATCGAGCTGCTCCTCGGCGATGGGCAGGAGCGTGGAGTCCTCCTTCGACGCGTGCTCGATCTGCGCCAGCGCGTACTCGTGGGCCAGCGCGGCGAAGTGGTCGCGCGAGACGGGGTCGCCATAGGCCGCCGCCTCGAGCTCTCCGTGCAGGGCCTCGAGCGCCTGGCGCTCGCCGAGGTGCTCGAGCAGGAGCTCGCCGATGCGCGCGCCGGCGAGGCCGCGGGCCAGGAGGGCCGGGAAGAGCACGCGCTCCTCCTTCTGCTGGTGGGCTTCGTTGGCGAAGTGCTCGAGGAACTCGAGCAGGTCGAGCGCAGCGACGGCGTCGAAGTCCTCCCCGGCGATGGCCTCGTCGGTGAGGCGATCCAGACAGGCCGCGGCGCGCTCGATCAGACGGTGCTCCTCCTTCAGGGCGTGGATGAACTTCTGCATGGTCGTTCTCCGGTGGGCTGAGCGGGGATTGCAGGGTCGAATGTCGACAACGGCGCGTGTCTGGCTCGTGCGGTTGACTCCGCAGCGCGCTACGGACACGGATTCGCCGACTCCGGCTCAAGGTCCGCCCGGGTTCCGTGCGCGAGTCGCGCAGGGGCGGCGGACCGAGCCCGACACCGGGGCGATTCCGCGGGTGCAGCGGAACCCCGGCGGAGCGCGTTCCATCCGACCTGCACGTCGTCCCCAGCCCCCGCGGCACCCTGGGGTACACTCCCGAGAGCTCGTCCCCATCCTCAGCCCCCAGCCATGCGCACGAACCGCTCCCTCGCCCTCGTCCTCCTCCCGCTCCTCGCCAGTCCTGCGTTCGCGCAGTGGAACCCGCCCGTCGGGCAGTGGGGCAAGCAGGTCCCGACCGACATCCGCGTGATGACCTGGAACGTCCAGGACGCGATCTGCTCGACCAACGCCAAGGTCGAGGGCGCGAACAACTGGTGCGCGGTCGCGCGCATCGTCGCGTCGCTCAAGCCCGACGTGCTGTTCCTGGAGGAGTGCGCCGACAACAGCGGCAACGGCACGGGCTCGTCGATGGACAGCGTCGCGCAGCTGACGACCACGATCGACAACCTCCTGCACGGCGGCGTCGACAGCTTCCACGGCAACACGCCGGTGACGGCCTGGGTGCAGAAGTACGCCGCGACGTACGACCTGCCCTACGTCTTCGTCTCGAGCGACAACGACGGCTTCAACCGCAACGTGATCCTCTCGCGCTGGCCGTTCCAGGACCTCAACGGCGACGGCAAGAGCACCATGCCGAACATCCCCAACGTCACGGCCTCGCAGTGGGCGCCCGGCGGCGACGGCGGGATCCGCGGCTTCATGTTCGCGGAGATCAACCTGCCCGACGCGACCTACCCGGGCAACCTGGTCGTCGGCTGCGCGCACTTGAAGGCGGGCAGCCAGAGCTCGGACCACGACCAGCGCGTGACGGCGGCCGAGAACGTCTCGTACGTGATCCGCTACTGGTACAACGGCAACGGCGGCAGCACGCCCGACCCGCTCAACAAGGTCGCCGACAGCCCCGTCGCGACGAGCGTGCTCGATGCGCAGACGCCGATCGTGATCGGCGGCGACTGGAACGAGGACGAGTTCACCAACGGCACCAAGGGCCCGGCCGACTGGCTCTCGATGGCGCAGACCACCGGGGGAACGAGCGACGGCACCGACCGCGACGGCACGGACGCGACGTACGAGCACGCGCTCAACTACTTCACCGGCAGCGACGCCTCGCACAACTCGGGTTCGAAGTTCGACTACGTCTGCTGGCAGGACTCGATCCTGACGCTGCGCAACGCGACGCTCTTCATCTCGGGCTCCAACCCGGCAGCGGCGCAGCCGCCCGAGCTCTCGGGCTATCCCAACCCGCAGGGCGCGAGCGCGACGGCCTCGGACCACCGGCCGGTGGTCACCGATCTGTACTACCCGGCGCCGGACTGCAACCACAACGGCATCGCGGACAACCTCGACATCCAGAACGGCACCTCGAGCGACTACAACACCAACGGCGTGCCCGACGACTGCGAGTGCTTCACGCAGGACTACTGCACCGCGACGCCCAACTCGACCGGCCAGCCCACCGGCATCACCAGCGGCGGCTCGCTCTCCGTCGCGAGCAACACGTTCTTCGTCGAGGCCTTCAACGGTCCGCCCAACGTCAACGGCATCTTCCTCGCGAGTCAGCACTCGCAGCAGGTCGTCTTCGGCAACGGCTTCCTCTGCGTCGCCGGCCCGATCTACCGCATGGGCGTGACGCCGCTGGACTTCCTGGGCAGCGCGCACAAGCAGCTCGACTTCCACGCGCTGCCGGCCGGGATGACCATCGACGGCGGCGAGACCTGGCACTTCCAGCTCTGGCACCGCGATCCGGCCGCGGGCGGCGCGAACGTCAACACCAGCGCCGGCCGGCGCGTGACCTTCTGCCCGTGAGCGCGGGCGAGAGCGCATGCTGCGCCAGCTGAGCCTCGCGCTCGGGTTCGGGCTGCTCGGCGCGCTCGGCGCGTGGCCGGGCGAGCGCGGGCCCGATCCGCTCGCGGCGCTGGCCTGGATCGCGTGCCTCGCGTTCCCGCTCGGGCTCGCGGCGGGCGCGCTGCGCCTCAAGGCCTGGCCTTTCGCGGCGAGCGTCCCGGCGCTGTGGATGATCGCGCTCGCGCTCGCCGGTGCGCTCTCCGAGCGCGCGCTGCCCGCGCCGCAGTGGGCCGCGCTGGCCTGGAGCGGCCTGTTCGCGGCGGGTTGGGGGCTCGCGCGCCCCGCGTGCCCGGGTCCGCGCACGATCGCGGCCGCCGCCGTGCTCAGCTTTGGCCTGGCGGTGCTGCCCTCCGCGGGCGCGGTGTTGGGCCGGCCCTGGCCGCCGGCGCGGAGCGCGCGTCTGCTCGACCTCTCGCCGGTGACGCTCGCGGTCGAGTCGGCCGGTGTCGACTGGATGCACCACCCGGCGGTCTACGAACCGGCCGGGGCGCTGGACATCGATCCAGGCCTGCGGGTCGCCTGGAACGGGAAGCTTGCGGGCCCGGGCCTGCTTTTGGTGGGATTCGGGATCGCGGCCTTCGGAGCCGGTCGCGCGCGGCGCCGCGAGCGCACGTGCTCCTGATCGGAACGACCACCGGAGCCAAGACCCGCATGGCCCTGCACAAGTACTTCTGCACCTTTCCCCAGGAGCTGATCTCCGAGCCCATCGTCAGCCACACGCTGGGGGAGAAGTTCGGCGTGATCCCGAACATCCGTGCGGCCAGCATCACCGACACGATGGCGCTGGTGGTGGTCGAGATCGAAGGCGAGGAGCAGCAGATCCAGTCCTCGGTCGCCTACCTGAAGAGCCGCGGCGTGCGCGTCGACGAGATGCAGGACGGCGACGCGCGCTGAGAGTTCGTGAACGAATCGATTCTACGAACTCTGCGTGCCTGTTGGGCTGCGGCGCAGGGCGCCACAGCCTCCAGAGAGCGTGATGTCATCCCACCCTCCGAGCGTCCGATGCGCCCGGGCCCGTCGCTCGCTGCACGCCTTGCGCCGCTCGTCGCGCTGATCGCGCTCCTCGCGCTCGGGGGCTGCCGCAGCGCGACGCCGTTCGCCGTCGAGGCCACCTGGCCCGCGCCCAAGAAGGGCGCGGCGGCGAGCGAGCATCCGCTGGCGACCGCCGTCGGCCTCGAGGTGCTCGACAAGGGCGGCAACGCGGCCGACGCGGCGGTCGCGATGGCGCTCGTGCTGGCGGTCGTCTACCCGCAGGCCGGCAACCTCGGCGGCGGAGGTTTCGCGCTGTGGGTGCCGCACAGCGGCAAGGCCGCCGCGCTCGACTTCCGCGAGTGCGCTCCCGACGCCGCGGAGGCCTCGCGCTACCTCGACGCGGGCGGCAAGCGCATCGACGCGCGCTCGCTCGAGGGTCCCTTGTCCGTCGCCGTGCCCGGCACGCCGGCCGGCCTCGAGGCGCTGCTCGTGCGCTACGGTTCGCACCGCTTCACGCTGGCCGAGCTGTGCGAGCCCGCGATCCGCTTCGCGCACGGCGGCTTCGCGGTCGACGCCTGGCTCGCCTACGATCTCGCGCAGAAGGGCGTCTTCGAGCGCTTCAACCCCGCCGCGCGCGAGGTCTTCTTCCCCGGCGGCAAGCCGCTGGCCGAGAACGAGCTCCTGCGCCAGCCCGAGCTGGCCGAGACGCTGGCGACCTTCGCCTCGCGCGGCGCGAGCGGCTTCTACGGCGGCCGCGTGGCCGAGGCGCTGGTCGCCGAGCTCGCGCGCACGCCGGTGCCGCAGAGCGAGCGCACGGGCGAGGGCTGGATCACGCTCGAGGACCTCGGGCGCTACCAGGTCGCCGCGCGCGAGCCGCTGACCGGCTGGTTCCGCGGCCAGGAGATCGTGACGATGCCGCCGCCCTCCTCGGGCGGCCTGGTGCTCCTGCAGACGCTGGGCGTGCTCGAGGGCCTGCCGCTCGACACCGAGATGCGCAGCGCCGAGCGCGACGCGCGCATCAAGTTCGCGAGCACGCACGAGCAGCCGCGCGACAACCCCGCGCTCTCCGAGCGCATGCTGCACTGGTGGATCGAGGCGCTGCGCGGCGCGTTCGCCGACCGTGCGCGGCACATGGGCGACCCCGACTTCGGCAACGGCGTGCCGGTGCACGAGCTGCTCTCGCCCAGCTGGATCGCCGAGCGGCGTGTCTCGATCGGCGAGCTCGCCGCGCCCCTGGTCGAGGCCTGGCAGCCGCCGCGCGAGGGCGGCAACACCACGCACCTCTCGGTGCTCGACGCGCAGGGCAACGCGGTCTCGCTGACGACCACGCTCAACCAGGCCTTCGGCAGCGGCGTGATGGTGCGCGAGGCGGGTTTCCTGCTCAACGACGAGATGGACGACTTCGCGCTGCAGGCCGACAGCCCCAACGCCTTCGGCCTGGTCGGCGGCGCTGCCAACGCGCTCGCGCCGCGCAAGCGCCCGCTCTCGTCGATGACGCCGACGGTCGTGCGCGAGGGCGGACACACCGCGCGCATGGTGCTCGGCAGCCCGGGCGGACCGAAGATCATCACCGCGGTGGCCGAGGTGCTGCTGCGCACGCTGCTCTTCGGGCAGTCGCTCGAGGAGGCGGTGCACGCGCCGCGCCTGCACCAGCAGTGGCGTCCCGCGGCGACGCGCTTCGAACCCGAGTTCGATCCCGAGCTCCTGGCCGGGTTGAAGAGCCGGCGCCAGCACCCGGTCGAGGTGGCGAAAGAGCACTTCGGCAGCGTGCAGGCGATCGAGGTGCCCGCTCCCGGCGGACTGCCGGTCGCAGTCAGCGACGCGCGCCGCGGAGGAACGGCGGGCGTGCAGGGCGAGCCGATGAGCACACCCGCGCGGCCTCCGGCGGATGTGTCCGGCGCGGCGCGGCCCTAGGATGGGCTCGTGAGCACCGACGCACTCACCAGCCGCCACTCCGGCGCCCGCGAGGGGCGCTTCGAGCTCGTCTGCCCGTACCAGCCGATGGGCGACCAGCCGCGCGCGATCGAGACGCTCGTGCGCGGGCTCTCCTCGGGTGCGCGGCACCAGACGCTCCTGGGCATCACCGGCTCGGGCAAGACCTTCACGATGGCGGCCGTGGTCGAGCGCGCCAACCGGCCGACGCTGGTGCTTTCGCCCAACAAGACGCTCGCGGCGCAGCTCTTCGCCGAGTTCAAGGAGCTCTTCCCGCGCAACGCGGTCGAGTACTTCGTCAGCTACTACGACTACTTCCAGCCCGAGGCCTACGTCCCCTCGAGCGATACCTACATCGAGAAGGACTCCAGCCGCAACGAGAACATCGAGCGCCTGCGCAACAGCGCGACGCGCTCGCTGCTGGAGCGCCGCGACGTGCTGATCGTCGCCTCGGTCTCGTGCATCTACGGCCTGGGCTCGCCCGACAACTACGCGCAGATGGCGCTGCCGCTCCAGAAGGGCCAGGCGATCGAGCGCGACAACCTGCTGCGCACGCTGACGCGCATGCAGTACGCGCGCAACAACACCGACTTCCGCCGCGGGACCTTCCGCGCGCGCGGGGACGTGGTCGAGGTCTTCCCGGCCTACGAGGACGAGCGCGTGATCCGCATCGAGCTCTTCGGCGACGAGATCGACACGCTGACGATCGTCAACCCGCTGCTGGGCGAGGTGCTCGAGGAGCGCACGAGCCTGACGCTGTATCCCGCCAACCACTACGTCACGCCGGCCGAGCGGCTGATCAAGGCGCTGGGCGCGATCGAGGTCGAGCTCGGCGAGCGCCTGGCGGAGCTCAAGGCCGCCAACAAGCTGCTCGAGGCGCAGCGCCTGGAGCAGCGCACGCGCCACGATCTGGAGATGCTCAAGGCGACGGGCGTGTGCAACGGCATCGAGAACTACTCGCGCTTCATGGACGGCCGCGCGCGCGGCGAGCCGCCCTTCACGCTGCTCAACTACTTCCCCGACGACTGGCTGGTCTTCGTCGACGAGAGCCACGTCTCGCTGCCGCAGCTCTCCGGCATGTACAAGGGCGACCGCTCGCGCAAGGAGACGCTGGTCGAGTACGGCTTCCGCCTGCCCAGCGCGCTCGACAACCGCCCGCTGCGCGCCGAGGAATGGGCCCAGCTCGTGAAGCAGGCCGTCTACGTCTCCGCCACGCCGGCCGCGGAGGAGCTGCGCCTCTCGCACGGCGCGCTGGCCGAGCAGATCGTGCGCCCGACGGGCCTGCTCGATCCCGCGATCGAGGTGCGCCCCGCGCGCACGCAGGTCGACGACCTGCTGCACGAGATCCGGCGCACGGTCAAGGCCGGCTGGCGCGTGCTGGTGACCACGCTGACCAAGCGTTCGGCCGAGGAGCTGACGAACTACTACCTCGAGCTGGGCATCAAGGTGCGCTGGCTGCACTCGGAGATCGACGCGCTCGAGCGCACCGCGATCCTGCGCGATTTGCGCCTGGGCGCCTTCGACGTGCTCGTCGGGATCAACCTGCTGCGCGAGGGCCTCGACCTGCCCGAGGTGGCGCTGGTCGCGATCCTCGACGCCGACAAGGAGGGCTTCCTGCGCTCGACGACCTCGCTGGTGCAGACCTGCGGCCGCGCGGCGCGCAACGTCGAGGGCCGCGTGATCATGTACGCCGACGCGCGCACGGCCTCGATGGAGCAGGCGATCGGCGAGATGCAGCGCCGCCGCGCCGCGCAGGAGATCTACAACGCGACGCACGGCATCGTGCCCCAGACGATCCTCAAGCCCGTGCGCGAGTCGCTCGAGGCGCTCTACGAGATGGACTACGTCGAGGTCGCGGACGTCCCCGAGCCCGGCGCGAAGAAGAAGGCGCGCGGCCCCGCCGATCCGGCGCGCGAGTGGCCGCTCCCGCGCCTGCGCGGCGAGATCGCGCGCGTGCGCGAGGACATGCTGCACGCCGCCACCGAGCTGCGCTTCGAGGACGCGGCCAAACTGCGCGACCGCCTGCACGAGCTCGAGCAGCTCGAGCTCGCCCGCTGAGGTGCCGATGGACCCGGTCTGGTGGAGGGACGACTTCCCGCGCGAGAGCGGCGTGTACCTCTTCCGCGACGCGGAGGCGAGCGTGCTCTACGTCGGCAAGGCCGCGAGCCTGCGCGATCGATTGCGCTCCTACCGCTCGAAGGAGGGCGACGGGCGCATCCTGATCCGCTTCCTCGCGGAGTCCGCGCGCACGGTCGAGACGATCGTCACGCGCACCGAGCAGGAGGCGCTGCTGCTCGAGGACTCGCTGATCAAGACGCACAAGCCGCCGCACAACATCCGGCTCAAGGACGACAAGTCCTTCCTGATGCTGCGCCTGGACCTCGCCGAGCGCTTCCCGCGGCTGAAGCTCGTGCGCGCGCACAACCCCAAGGAGGGCGCGCAGGGCCGCACGCGCCTCTTCGGCCCCTTCGCCTCGGCCAAGGCGCTGCGCCAGACGCTGGTCGAGCTGCAGAGCGTGATCCCGCTGCGCGACTGCCCCGACGCGGTGATGAACCACCGCACGCGGCCCTGCCTCAAGCACCAGATCGGCCTGTGCTCCGCGCCCTGCGTGGGCCTGATCGACGAGCGCGGCTACGCGGAGCTCGTCGAGCGCGCCGCGCGCGTGCTCTCGGGCGACCGGCGCGAGCTCGAGTTCGAGCTCGAGAAGCGCATGCGCGAGGCCTCGCTGCGCCTGGACTACGAGCGCGCCGCCTGGTGGCGCGACCGGCTCGCCGCGCTGCGCGCGACGAGCGAGCAGCAGGGCGTGCTGACGCGCGACACGACGGCGCGCGACGTGCTGCACTTCGCGCGTGCGGGCGAGCGCGCCGTCGTCGCGCGGCTCTCGTTCCGCGACGGGCGCCTGGCGGAGAGCCGCACGCACCTCTTCCGCTCCGAGCTCGACGATCCCGAGCTCCTGCACGGCGTCCTGACCGCGCTCTACTCCGGCACGCAGCGCGAGCTGCCCGAGGAGCTCGTGCTGCCCTGCGAGCCGGCCGACCGCGGCCTGTTCGAGCAGGTCTTCGCCGGCCGCACGCGCCTGGTCGTCCCGCAGGGCGGCGAGCGCGCGCGCATGCTCGGCGTCGCCTTCGAGAACGCGCGCGCCGAGCTCGTGCGTTCGCGCGCCACCGAGGCGCGCGAGGCGGAGGGCCTCGAGGCGCTCGCGACGCTGCTCGACCTCGACGCGCCGCCCGAGGTGATCGACTGCTTCGACATCTCGAACTTCCAGGGCACCAACGTCGTCGCGAGCCGCGTGCGCTTCCGCGCCGGCCATCCCGACCGCGCCGGCTACCGGCGCTTCAAGGTGCGCGGCGTCGAGGGCCAGGACGACTTCGCCTCGATGCGCGAGGTCGTCGGAAGGTCGCTCAAGCGCGGCCTGGACGAGGGCGAGCTCCCCGATCTGGTCGTGATCGACGGCGGCGCGCAGCAGCTGGAGAGCGCGCTCGCCGCGCGCGAGGAGGCCGGAGCCTGGGACGTGCGGTTCATCAGCCTCGCCAAGGCGCGCGCCGAGCGCAAGGTGGGCGGGAAGGAGAAGGCGAAGAGCGAGGAGCGCATCTTCCTCCCCGGCGTCGAGCAGCCGATCGAGCTCGGCCGCCACAACGCCGCGCGCCACCTGCTCGAGCGCGTGCGCGACGAGGCGCACCGCTTCGCGATCACGTACCACAGGAAGGAGCGCGGCAAGCTGGTGTCGCAGCTGGACTCGATCCCCAAGGTCGGCCCCGCGCGGCGGAAGGCGCTCTTGCGCGCCTTCGGCAGCGTGCAGGGCATCCGCGAGGCGAGCGTCGAGGCCATCGCGGCGGTGGAAGGGATCGGGATCGAGCTCGCGGGCGTGATCCGGGAGCATCTGGGGCGGGAGCGCGGCTGAGCGCCGCAGGTCGTGCGCGAGGGCTCCCTCGGACGTGACGCGTGCCCAGGAATGACCTCGCGGCCATTCTGGCGCCCCGCACTCGGGAGCGGATCTCCCGCGCGCTCGCGAAAGCGCACCGGATTCCTGCAACTCCGGCCGCTGCGCTCAGGCCAAGGTGCCGCGATCGAGTCCGCCTTCGCATCCGCGGCCGAGCGGCCCGACCACGAGTCGAGTCCTCGCCAAGGGCGCACGGCGCACGGGTGTGCCTCGCGTTCGTGAGCGGACACACTCGGTGCACCCGCTCGCACGGATCGCGGACGCGGACGGATCCTGGCCCCCGAGAGAGAAGCGCGCCGCGCGGAGC
>JBGASC010000041.1:0-49695 GCA_044229935.1 Planctomycetota bacterium
GGCGCGCGATCTCGTCGATCGCGAGATGTTCGAAGTAGTGCAGGATCAGCGTCGCACGGCCGGGTTCGGGCAGCGCGAGCACGGCCTCGAGCAGCCCCCGCTGCGCTTCGGCTCGCTCGCGTGCCTGCTGTTCGGTGTCCGAGGCCTCGGGCCGAGCGACCGAGCGCTCGCGTGCGCGCCGCGCCGCCTCCGAGCGGCCGCGCTGCAGAGCGGCGTTGCGTGCGATGCGCGCGAGCCAGCCGCGCAGGCCTCGTTCGCGCGGGCGTCCGGCGAGGGCCGCGACCCAGGTCTCCTGCACGATCTCGTCGGCCTCGGCGGGATCGCGCACCAGGCGCCGCGCGAGGCGCTCGAGCCAGCGCGCCTGCGCGAGCAGCTCGTCGAGGCGTTCGTGGTCGCGTTCCATGCCGTGCCAGACAGATGCAGACCCGCGCCGGATTGTGCCAGGAAACGTGCTTCGCGCCGCGCCGGTGCGCGGCGGCAGGCCTGCCCGCGGAAGCTCTCTTGCGCTCGCAGGGGGGTAGCGACGACAAAGGAGCGCCATGCGCGCTCGCGACGCCCTCCTGACGCTCCTCTTCCTCGGCGTGGGCGGCTACGGCGCCTGGGTCTGGTGGTCGACGCGCACGCCCGCGCCGGCGCCCAAGCGCGACACGCGACCGGAGGTCTCCGCCGCGCCCGACGAGCCCGAATCCCGCGGCCAGCGCCGCGCGCTCGTGCCGCTGGAGACGCGCAAGCCGGCGAGCCAGCCCGCGCGCGGCGTGCCGATCGAGATCGCGCGCAAGAACAGCCAGGGCATCGAGCGGCTCGAGCAGGGCGACTTTGCCGGCGCGATCGTGCTGTTCGAGGCCTGCCTCGCCGCGGCACCGGCCGAGCCGATCTTCGCCGAGAACCTGGCCGAGGCGCTGGCTCGCTCGGCCAACAAGGGCTTCGACTCCAACGCCGAGGACGAGCGCACGCGCGCGCTGGTCGACATGCGCCGCGCGCACGAGCTCGCACCGTCGCGCAAGGACATCGAGTCGCGCCTCGCGCAGATGGAGCGCCTGGCCAAGTCCGAGGCCGGCTTCTGGAAGGACAGCTCGGAGCACTTCGAGCTCAGCTACGACGGCGACCGCAACGACCTGCTCGGCGGCGCGTTCCAGATCACGGGTGCGCTCGAGCGCGCCTACCAGCAGTTCGGCGAGCTCTTCGACGCCTGGCCGGTCGAGTCGAGCAAGGCCAAGATCCGCATCGTGCTCTACCGCCGCGACGGCTTCCACGAGGCGACCGGCATCGGGCACTGGGCCGGCGGACTGTTCGACGGGACCGTGCGCGTACCGGTCGAGAACCTGCAGGCGGAGAAGCGCGACCTCGAGCGCGTCCTGCGCCACGAGATCGCGCACGCCTTCGTCTCCGCCTCGGGCGGCGCGAGCGTGCCGGGCTGGCTCAACGAGGGCCTGGCGCAGTACCTGGAGTACGAGGATCTCTCCGCGCGCGCGGCGCACGTGCAGACGGCCCGGAAGCGACTCGCCGGCAAGGAGCTGATCGGACTCGACAAGCTGCAGCGCAGCCTGGGGGCGCTGGGGGACGACGAGACGATCCAGCTCGCCTATGCCGAGGGGCTGGCACTGGTCGAGCATCTGGATCGGAACGTCGGTGAGCGCGTGCTCTTCCAGATGGTCGCGGGTTGCTCGAAGACGAAGACCGTCGAGCGCACCTTCCAGGAGCGCACCGGGCGGGAGCTCGCGGACGTGCTCGCGGAGCTGGCGCAGGACCTCGGCAGGTGAACGCGGCGACCGCGCTCGCTACCATGCGCGGTGGGGGGCAGGTCGCGGCGGACGGGAAGGACCCGTCGGGTCTCGCGCGCTCCCCACGAGGAGCCATCCATGATCGTCGAGCAATGCATGTCCAAGAGCCCGCGCTGCTGCACGCCGGGCGACACCCTCTCCACCGTCGCGCGCATGCTCTGGGAGCACGACCTCGGCGCCCTGCCCGTGGTCGACCACGCCGGCGCGCTGGTCGGCATGATCACCGACCGGGACCTGTGCATGGCGGCGTACACCTCGGGCCTGCCGCTGCACGGCTCGCACGTCGCCCGCCACATGTCGAAGACCGTCTTCTCGATCGGCGCCAAGGCCGACGCGGGCAAGGCCGCCGAGCTGATGCGCTCGCGCCACGTGCGCCGCGTGCCGGTGGTCGAGAACGGCAAGCTGGTCGGCATGGTCACGCTCAGTGACCTCGCGCGCACTGCGGGCAAGAACGGCAAGCACAAGGGCCTCGCCCACGACGAGGTCGTCGGCGTGCTCCGCAGCGTGACCACGCCGCGCGCGCCGGCCACCACCAACGGCATGCACACCTCGGGTGCGAGCAGCGAAACCGTCCCCGCGCCGCTGCCCAAGCGCCGCAAGGTCAAGGCGCTGATCCAGCCCAAGCCGCGCACGCTCGCCAAGCGACGCTGAACCCGTCGGGCGCGAGGGACCGCCGCTCGAGGGCCGCGGTCCAAAAAAGAACAAACGGCCGTGTCAGGAGCACGGCCGTTTGTGCAAGCCCCGAAGACCGCGTCAGGAGTCGCGGTACCCCGCCCAGGGGCTCTCGTCGGAACTTCCCGTCGCGCTCAGGAAACGCTCCGGGGGGCCAGTCAACCTTCAGGAAAGATCAGGAGCTCCTGCT
Organism: Planctomycetota bacterium; assembly: GCA_044229935.1. Lineage (GTDB taxonomy): Bacteria > Planctomycetota > UBA1135 > UBA1135 > JADJLZ01. The sequence continues at coordinate 2,644 of JBGASC010000041.1, forward strand.
TTGCCGGTAGCTGAGGAGGAACAGGACCACCTCCACGCACCACAGGCCGAGCAGGACCCACCCGACGGTGGTCAGTAGGGTCATGGTTTGGGGTCGCTTTCGAGTCGGGAAGTTCTCGGAGCAACAGGTACTTCGTCACGCTTCAGGGGCAGCGATTCCGTGCAACGCTGGAGAATTCGTTGCAGAAAAATCCGGAGCATCGCGCGTCCCACCCGCGAGAAGCGCACGCGTTCCCCGCGCTGCGACGTGCGACCTGGACGATCCCCGAGCGTCTCTTCTTCCGGAGATGCACCGCGAGCACGCGATCGAACCCGAACCGCTGCTGCACACCGAGCACGAGCTCGTCGAGCTCGTCTGCGGTGCGCGCATCGACGAACGCACGCTGCGCGAGATCGGTCTGGCGCGTCTGTCGCGGTGGACTCGTGCGCATATGGAAACGACACAGCTCGTCGACGCCATCGGCGCAACGCGTCTGAGCGCCGCGTTCGAGCTCGGCCGGCGCGTCGAGCTCGGCCGCAGGCCGGAGCGCCCGGCGCTGGGCTCGCCGCGCCGCGTGTGGGAGCTGGTCGTCCCGCTCCTGCGCGGGCAGGAGCGCGAGACCTTCCTCGCGCTGCTGCTCGATGGAAAGCACCGCGTCCAGCGCTGCGCGCGCGTCAGCGAGGGCACGCTGAACTTCGCGCTGGTCCACCCGCGCGAGGTCTTCGGTCCCGCCCTGCGCGAGGGGGCGGGCGCCGTGATCGTCGTGCACAACCACCCCTCGGGGGATCCCGAGCCGTCAGCCGAGGACCTGGAGGTCACGCGCCGGCTGCTCGAGGCCGGGCGCGTGCTCGGCGTGCCGCTGGTCGACCACGTGGTCGTCAGCGACGAGAGCTGGGTCTCGCTGCGCGAACGGCTGCCGGACTTCGGCGCCTGAGGCCTGCGCTGCAAGGGGTCAGTCCTGCGCTGAGCGCTGCGGCCGCGCGAGCCCCGCGACCAGCGTCGCCGCCGCGGCCTCGCAGGCGGTCTCGATGCGCAGGATGTGCGGCCCCAGCCACAGCTCGCGCGCAGCGCGGGCCGTCACGCGCCCGCGTTCCTCCTCGGTGAAGCCGCCCTCGGGGCCGGCGAGCAGGCACAGCGGGCGCTCCGCGGTCCAGTTCGCGCCGCGCCGCCAGGCCTCCGCGGTCCAGTCGAAGAGCCGTTCGCCCGCGCGCGGCGAGAGCACGAGACGCTCGGCCCGCTCGTCCGCGAGCACCTCGTCGAGCTCGCAGGGCTCCGCGATCGCGAGCGACCAGAGCCGGCCGGACTGCTTGAGCGCCTCGTCGGCGATGCGCTCCAGGCGCGCGCGCCGGCCCTCGCCGAAGGCGCGCGCCTGTTCGGCGCTGCGCGCGGTGATCAGGGGCACCAGGCGCGCGACGCCGAGCTGGACGAGCCGGCCGACGAGCTCCTCGCTGCGCGATCCCTTGGGCAGGCTGGCGGCGACCTCGATCCAGGGGACCCCGGCGCCTGGCTCGCCCGGCCGCGGCTCGCGCGCGAGCTCGCGCACGGCCCGCAGCTCGAGGACGCGCTTGTCGGCGCGCGCGATCTCCAGCTCCCAGGCTCCACCCTGGCCGTCGAGGCCCTCGATGCGGTCGCCGGCGGCCAGGCGCAGGACGCGCAGCGCGTGCTCGACCTCGTCGGGGGCGAGCTCCGGCCGCGTGAGGGCCGCAGGGGGAGTCCGAAGCCGGAAGCGGCGCAGGCGCTCGTGCATGCGCCGATTCTGCCTCGGCCGGTCGCGCGAGCTCAACCCGAGGCCAAGGTCGCGGATGCACCCGGCGCGCCGGGCCGGTAGGATCTCGGTCCCCCCGAGGCGCCTGGCGGCGTTCGTTACAGTCCTCCTGCCCGCGGGTAGATCCCCGAGCGCCCCGGCCGAAGGCCTCCGCTCCCCACCGACCCGAACCCCCTCCGGCCCCCCTGACGTCCCAGACGATGGAACCGCGCTACACGCTGCGCTTCGACAACGGCGAGCGAAAGGGCGAGACGATCCCGATCCCCCCGGCAGGGCTGACGGTCGGGCGCAAGCCTGGACACGGCCTGCAGATCCTCGACAACTCCGTCTCCGGCCAGCACGCCGAGCTGGGCGTCGACAAGTACGGGGTCACGCTCAAGGACACCGGCAGCACCAACGGCACGCGCGTCAACGGCGAGCGCGTGCTCGAGAAGCGCCTGACGCACGGCGACCTGGTGGTCTTCGGGACGGTCGAGCTGCGCTTTGCCGACAGCGAGCTCGCCGCCAAGCCCGCGACGAGCGAGCAACCCGCGCACATCCCCGCACCCGTGCCGCACGCCGGTCGCGGCGAAGGGCTCGAGCGCGTCAGCCCCGAGCTGCTCGCGCGCTCGCGCAAGGTCTCGCGGCCCGGCCTGATCGTGCTGGCGCTCGCGCTCGCCGGCGGCGGCGTGTGGTGGTGGCTCAACCGCTCGGCGACGGCGCCGAGCGCGAGCGTCAAGGCGGTCGAGCCCGTCCCGGGCAACCTGCTCGCCGACGACTACTCCTTCGAGGGCGAACACGACGGCTGGAGCGGCGTCGAGAACGCGCCGCAGGCCTTCCTGCGCAGCTCGCAGGCGGCGGTCAGCGGCCTCTACGGCCTCGCGGCCGAACTCGGGCGCGACGAGTGGGCGCGCACGCGCTCCAAGGAGGTCGCCGTCGATCCCGAGAAGGAGCTCGTCGGCCGCGCCGCGCTGCGCGTCGGCGAGGGCGCGCGGCTGCGCCTGGGCATCGAGTTCGGACACGGCCTCGCCGATCCCGGCCAGCCGGCGGGCTTCATCGCCTGGAGCCGCACGCTCTCCGAGCCCGGCCGCAACGCGACCGTGGTCGAGATCAGCGCCGGCGTGCCGCCCGGGTACGACCGCGCGCGCCTGGTGGTCGACGCGCACGCCTCGGGGCCGGGGCGCGCCAGCTTCGACGACGGCAGCCTGGTCGTGCGCGGCGCGGCGGCCAAGCCCGTGGCGGAAGCCGGCGATGCGCGCCTGTTCCGTTCGCGCGTGCTCTTCAGCGCCTTCGAGTTCGTGCCCGAGTCGGGCGAGCCGCTGGCGGTCGCCGCGCGCGCGGACGGCACGCGCATCTCGATCACCACCGCCGCGGCCGACGCGCGCACGCGGCGCGTGTCGCTGCTGGTCGACGGCGATCTCGCGCGCGGCGGCATCGCCACGCTGGGCGCCGACAAGAACAGCAAGGACGGCGGCTTCCGCTCGCACGGCGGCGGCGACTTCGAGCGCGGTGGCGTGGGCGCGCTGCTCTTCGGCTCGGGCCGCGACCTGATCGCGCTGCGCACGAGCACGGCGGTGGCGGCCAAGGGCGTGCGCGAAGGTTCGGGCGTGCGCGTGAGCCTGGAGTTCCCCGCTGCGCCGGGCGAGCTCGGCCTGCAGACCGACTTCCGCGAGGAGCGCAAGGAGGCCGGCAACGTCGCGCACGACGCGCGCGCCGCGGAGAAGAAGGGCGACCTGGGCGAGTGCCTGCGCCAGTGGAGCCTGCTGCTCGACAACTATCCCTACGAGGAGCAGCTGGTGAAGGAGGCGCAGGACACGCGTGCGCGCCTGGTCCAGCAGGGCCTGGGCGAGCTGCGCAAGGTCAAGGGCCAGATCGAGCGGGCGCGCTTCTTCCGCCTGCCCGAGCTGTACCAGAAGTGCCGCGACGATGCGCTCGCGGTCGGCAAGCGCTTCTCGGGCAGCGAGGTCGAGGAGGAGTCGCGCAGCGTCGCCGCCGCGCTCGAATCCGATCTCAGCGGCGCGGAGAGCGAGCGCCGCGCCGCCGAGCGCAAGCGCCTGGAGCTGATCCTGCGCGCGCTGCAGGCCTCGCAGAGCACCGGCCTGGCGGCCGAGGTCGAGAGCGCGCTCGCGCGGAGCGGAGGCTCGAAGTAGATGGCCAAGATCGTCACGGGCGTCGACCTGGGCCTGCGCAACGCCAAGTTCCTGCGCGGCCACAAGAAGGGCAACAGCTTCCGCGTCACGAGCTTCGCCGTGCGCGCGCTGGAGTCGGCCGACATCGCCGACGGCTGGAGCGGGCTCTCGCTGCCGTTCAAGCCCGGCCTCTCGCGCGTCGGCCTGACCGGGCGCGACGTCAACATCCGCTACACGCGCGTGCCGCGCGTTCCCGACTGGCAGCTGCGCAACCTGATGCGCTTCGAGGTCGAGGAGATCGGCGACCAGTCCGGCGTCGGCGTCGCCTCCGACTTCAACCTGCTGCCGCAGCTGCCCGAGATCGAGGGCGAGGACGTGGTGCTGCTGGCGATGGCGCGCGAAGGGCTGCTCGAGCAGCACGTCGCGGGCCTCGCGCAGCTGGGCGGCACGGCCGAGTCGTTCACGCCCAACGCGATCGCGCTCTACAACGCCTTCCTGCGCTACGGCGTGGTGCAGGACGAGACGGTGCTGCTGGCCAACATCGGCTACGACAACACCGACATCGTCATCCTGCGCGGGCCGGACCTGATCTTCGCGCGCAACCTCGCCGGCGGCTCGCGCCTGTTCGAGGACGCGCTCAGCCAGCGCCTGCAGGTCTCCGCCGGCAAGGCCTGCGAGATCAAGGAGACGCTGGTCAACCTCGATCCCGCCGCGCGACCCGGCGAGGCGCTCGCCGAGCGCGCGCGCGACGCGGTCAAGGGCGCGGCCGGACAGCTGCTCGGCCTGCTCCAGTCGACCGTGCTGTTCTGCAAGAGCCAGGTCAAGATCTCCAGCCTCAAGCTCGACCGCGTGCTGCTCTGCGGCGGCGGATCCGCGCTCGAGGGGCTGCCCAAGTACCTGCAGAGCGGGCTGGGCGTGCCGGTCGAGTACTTCGATCCGTTCCGCGTCGTCGACGTCTCCGCGCTCGATCCCCAGGTGCAGCAGGAGCTCGAGCAGTACAAGCTCGAGTCGGTCATCGCGCTCGGTCTGGCGACGATGGCGACCGATGCCGAGAGCTGGGGCATCGAGATCCTGCCGGCGAAGCTGGCCAAGAAGCGCGCCTTCGCCGAGCGCCACGTCTGGCTGATCGCGGCCGGCGTGCTCGCCGTGGGCTGGCTGGGCTACGACGCCTGGAACACCTCGCAGCGGCTGCAGGTCGCGCGCAAGAACGCCAGCGAGGCCAGCCAGAAGCTCGCCAAGGCCGAGAAGACGCACCGCAAGACCGAGGAGCTGATCGCGCAGAACGAGAAGCTCGCGCAGTTCGCCGGCGATCTGGAGCACGCCGCGGGTTCCGGCGAGCAGCTGGCGCGCGTGCTCGACGCGCTCGAGCAGAGGCTGCCGGCCGACTTCTGGCTCACGCAGCTCTCGAGCGACTTCAAGGCCGATCCGGAGCTGGGCGTGCCGCGCGGCTCCGAGCGGCCGATCCTGAGCATCACCGGCAAGGCGCGCGAGGGCACGAACTCGCTCTCGTCGCTGTACGAGGCCTTCATCCGCGACCTGCGCGGCACGCTGCCCAAGGACGCGCGGCTGCGCGAGCGCCTGACGCCCAACGGTTCGAAGTTCAGCGTCGACCTCTCGGTCTTCGTCGCGCCCGAGAAGCCCGCCGCGCCGGCGCCGGAGCACTGAGCATGGACCTCAACGACTACTGGCAGGAGAACAAGCGCTTCGTGGTCAGCGTCGCCTCGGGCGCGATCCTGTTCGTGATCGGCTCGATGCTGATCGACAGCTTCTTCCGCACCGAGCTGACCAACCACGAGCGCGACGCCACGACCAGCACGAACAAGCTGCGCAGCACCGCCATGTTCGGCACGGCCGACCTCGAGAAGGCGCAGGCCGAGAACCAGGGCCTGCAGCAGGCGATCGCCAAGCTCTCGCACGCGGTCGAGTTCCAGACGCGGGCGCGCTTCCAGCTCGATCCGGCCAAGGGCGCCGCCTCGAACCAGTACTTCGGCACCGTCGGCGCGGTGCGCGAGGAGCTCCTGCGCGCCGCCGGCCGCGCCAACCTGCGCCTGCCCGAGGACCTCGGCCTGCCGGCGCTCTCGCCCACGCGCGAGCAGGAGATCCAGAAGACGCTCGAGGCCTTCGACCTGGTCGAGCGCGTCGTGCGCCTCGCGCTGGCGACCGGCGTCGAGCGCGTCGATCGCATCGAGATCAAGCTCGACCCCAAGCTCTCCTCGCGCGAGGGCGTGGGCGAGGTCGAGCGCACGCGCGTGACGTTCACGATCTCCGGCGCGCCGCAGCCGATGGTGCAGCTCCTGATCGCCTCGCAGGGCGGCGGAGCCGAGGGCACGGCGCCGCTGGTGCTCGAGCGTTCCGAGATCACGCCCACGCGCGGCAAGTCGGATGAGGCCACGCTCGAGGCGACCTTCTGCGTCGTGCGCCTGCATCCGCGCAGCGCCGAGGAAGCCCCGGCCGCGGGGAAGTGAACCGGGAAGGACCACGTGCAGATCCGCAAGGAACAAGTCGTTCTCCTGTGCACGCTCGGCGTGCTGGGCGCGCTCGCCTGGCGCTCCTACTCGCACGTGCCCGGCCGCAAGACGAGCGCCGGCGGCACGAAGTCGCCGGCCTTCGGCGAGCACGCGCCTCCCGATCCCGCGCTGGCGCTGCCCGCGCCGCGCGCGGCGCACGAGGAAGGCGCGCGCGAGCTCTTCGCGCCGCCCAGCGACACGCACCCGCTGCCGCCGCTGGAGTTCCAGCCGCCGCCGCTGGTGCTGCTGCCCGGCCTGCGCCCGCCGCCGGTGCCCGGACCCGCGCCGACGCAGTACGGCCGCTTCCTGCGCGGCAGCGTCGCGCCGCTGGAGGCGCCCGACCTGTTCCAGGAGGCGAGCGCCGCCGCGCCCAGCGCCGCGCCCGACAAGGCCTCGGCCGCCGCGAACAGCGTCTCGCTCGCCGAGCGCATCTCCAGCTACAAGAAGTTCCTCGACTGGGTGCGCACGAACGACTTCAAGTTCGGGCAGATCGTCAACCCCGATCGCTTCGCGCTGGCGCGCCGTCCCAACGAGCCGATCCAGTTCGTCGAGTACGACCCCGAGAAGGGCGTGCCGCGCATTCCAGGCGCTCCGCCCGTGCCGATCGAGCGCAAGAACGTCAACGAGTTCGGCTTCGCCGACAACGTCCCCAACCAGATCGAGATCCAGCGCGCCGCCTTCGGCGATCCGCTGGCCGCGGCCGAGTACGACGCCGCGCTGGCCTTCGCCGGCTGGTGCATCGAGAAGCGCTACGAGTCGCCGCGCGCGCTGCCCGTCGCCGAGGAGCTCTTCCGCCGCGCCGCGGGCGTGATCACCACCGATCCCGCGCCGCGCCTGGGGCTGGCGCGCTGCTACGAGGCCGGCTTCCAGTTCGAGAAGGCCTTCCAGGAGTACCGCGCGCTGCTCGAGAGCACGAAGAGCCCGCTGGTGATGGCGCGCCAGGCCGAGCTCGAGGCGCGCTTCCGCCTGTTCGACCAGGCGCGCGCGCGCTTCGAGGAGGCCGTGCGCGGCGGACGCACCGCCTGGCAGGTGCAGAGCTCCTACGGACGCTTCCTCCACGAGCGCGGCGAATACGCCGCGGCCCTCGAGCACCTGCGGCTGGCGAACCAGTTCGAGCCGACGGGCGCCGAGCAGAAGCGCGAGCGCGCACGGCTGCGCGTCGACCTGGCCGCCGCGCTGCTCGCGACCGGCGAGGTCGCCGAGGCCAACGAGTGGATCGACAAGGCGCTGCAGGCCGATCCCGCCGACGCGCAGGCGCAGGCCGCGCGCCTGGCGGCCGCGGCGCTGGTCCCGGGCAAGCCCGTACTCGCGGGCGATGCGAGCGAGGCCGGCGGCTTCGAGCTCCTGCTCGCGCGCGGGATCGAACTGCTCAACCACCGCGACGCGGCCAGCGCGCGCAAGGCCGAGGACGCGCTCGAGCAGGCCGCCGCCGCCGATCCGCTGCGCGCGTCGCTGGCCCTGCGCGCCCTCTCGTGGCTGGCCGAGACCACCGGCCACCCCGAGCAGGCGCTGCGCTTCGTCGAGCAGGCGCTCGAGAACGATCCGCAGGATCCCTGGGCGCTGTACCAGAAGGGCCGCCTGGCCGCCGCGCGCGACGACCTCGACGGCGCCGCAGAGGCCTTCGGTCGCGCGCTCGCGGTCGAGCTGGACTTCACCGACGCGCTGGTGGCGATGGGCGAGCTGCAGCACCGCCGCGGCGAGTACCAGGCCGCCGAGCGCTACCTCGAGCGCGCTCTCGCGCTCGAACCCAAGCTCGCGCCGGTGCTGGCGCTGCGCGGGATGAACTTCGTCGAGCTCGGCCTCCTGCGCGACGCCGAGGACAGCTTCCGCGCCGCGCTCGCGCTCGATCCGGACCATCCCAACGCGCGCGCCGGTCTCGCCTGGTGCTTCTACCGCCGCAACGATCCGACCGAGGCGATCACGCGCCTGCGCGACCTCGACGACAACCGCCGCGCGCTGCCGCCCGGCGATCCGCAGCGCGTCTGGGCGCTGGCGCAGATCGATCGCATCCAGGACCACATCCAGAAGGTGGCCTGGACCGACCGCTTCGAGCGCACCAACCTGATGAACGGCTGGGAGGTCGACGAGAAGAACGGCCCGCAGGTGACGATCCACGACGGCGTGGTGACGCTGGCCGGCGCGTTCAAGTCGAACGGCCGTGCGCGCCTGTGGCGCGAGATCGGCGCGGCGGCCTTCGTCAGCCTGGAGATGAAGATCACGGTGCACGCCGACACCACCGCGCGCGTCGGCATGTCGGTCTCGCGCGAGACGCAGCGCGCCGGCGAGAGCCAGACCGACGCCGAGGCGGTCGTCGTGCGCCACTTCGAGCCGGGCAAGAACACGGTCCAGACGCGCCTGATGAAGCGCGGCCAGGAGGACGACCCCTACACGGACGTCGGCGGCCTGGATTGGAAGCTCGAGGAGCCGATGACCGTGCGCATCGAGCGCACCGGCGACTCGAGCGACACCAAGATCCGCATCCTGGTCGACGGCTTCCCGGTCGTCGACGGCAAGGCGATGCCGACCTTGGGTCGCGGCACCAACCCGCTGCGCCTCTCGCTCTTCGCCGAGGGCGCAACGGGCAAGAAGGTCTCGGTCGATCTCGACGAGGTCGAGGTCGTCTACCGCCAGAGCAACTAGGCGCGCGAGCGCCGGCAGGGATCCGTCATGGCAGAACGAGCGTTCCGGAAGTGCACGCGGCGTGCGCGCAGCGGCTTCACGCTGCTGGAGATGATGGCGGTGATCGTGATCATCGGCATCCTCGTCGCCGCTCTGGTCGCGACGCTGGGCAAGTCGGGCGAGACCGCGAGGATCCAGACCACGCGCGCGTTCCTCGAGACGCTCAAGTCGGCGATCTCGGAGTACAACGACAAGTTCGGCGACTTCCCGACCAGCACCTGGAAGGAGGAGTGGGGGCCCGCGCCCAACGCGACCAACCTCGGCGCGGAGACGCTCGTGCTCGCGCTCTTCTCGACGAAGTTCCAGGTCAACCTGCCCGACGACCGCCTGATCAACTCCGACAAGGACCAGTCGAAGAAGCCGCTGGCGCGCTTCCCCAAGGCCGACCTGTTCGAGATCAAGGACGACTGGGGCAACCCGATCGCGTACCTGCACCGGCGCGACTACAACCGCCAGGACGTCTACGTGCTGATCGATCCCAAGACCGGCGAGGAGCACGAGTCGACGCTCAAGGCCGGGCAGAACGGCGCCACCAGCCAGCCCTGGAACCCGACCACGTTCCAGCTGCGCTCGGCCGGGCCCGACGGCGAGTTCGGCACCGAGGACGACATCGGCAACTGGAAGGAAGAGCCCAAGGACTGAGCGATGCGCGCGCGCTTGCGACAGGGCTTCACGCTGCTCGAGCTCCTGCTCGTCATGATGATCATGGCGCTGGTGTTCGGCATCGGCGTCGGCCTGTTCGCGCGCATCGACTTCTCCGACCGCGTCGCGCGGCCGCTGGTCGAGAGCGTGCTGCGCTCCGCGCAGAACTGGGCCATCGCGCGCGGCGCGCCGGCGATCGTGCGCATCGACCCCAAGCTGGGCACGATCCGCGCCGAGGGCCAGCTCGTGGTCGGCACCTGGCACTTCGAGTCGCTGCCGGTCGAGGGCGCCTTCGAGCTCGAGGGCGTCTCCAGCGGCGGCAAGCTCGTCGACGACGGCTTCCAGGGCAAGGCGCTCTCCTTCGTCGGCGAGGCGCCGCGCTCGCGCGTCGACATCCCGGTCAAGCAGGACCCGGCCTTCGATCTCGCGCTGGGCTTCACGCTGCGCTGCGCGCTGCGCGTCGAGCCCGAGGCGTCGGGCCAGGTGCTGACGATCGGCGAGGCCGTCGCGCTCGAGGTCGGCGAGAACGGCGCGCTGAGCGCCTGGTTCGTGCCCGAGCGCCAGGACGAGAACCACGCGCCGACGCGCGGCGGCCGCATCACGCTGCGCGCCGACCCGGGCACGCTCGTGCCGCGGCGCTGGATGCAGGTCGAGCTCGAGTACGACCGCCGCGAGCTCGAGCTGCGCGTCGACGGCGCGCTCGTGGCGAGCGTCGAGGAGGTCGCGCGCGTGTGGAAGCTCGAGGGCCCGCTCCTGATCGCGCCCGGGCAGACCCCCTTCGCCGGAGCGATCGACAACCTCGTCGTCGGCGCGGTCGGCGCCTCGGAGGAGGCCGAGCTGCCGCGCAACGCGCGCTTCTCGGCCGACGCGCCGCGCGAGATCGTCTTCCAGCCCGGCGGCGGCCTCGATCGCACGCGCCACCGCGAAGCCGTCTCGATCGTGCTCGAGCGCGACGACGGCACGAAGAGCACGGTCACGGTGCAACCCTACGGGACGGTGGAATGATGCGCCGCACGCCCGGGATTCCGCCGCAACGCACCGGACGCGAGGGCTTCGCGCTGATCGTCGTGCTGCTCGTGCTGCTGGCGCTGCTCGTGCTCTGCGCGCCCTTCCTGCTCGGCGCGCGCAACGCCGAGCGCTCGAGCACCGAGCTCGCCGACCGCATCGAGGCGCGCGTGCTGCTCGACGGCGCGGCGCGGCACGCGCGCGCGGTGCTGGGGGACACGCACCCGGCGCTGGACAGGACGCCCTACTACGACTCGCTCGACGAGCTCAAGGTCGGCGAGGACTTCCCGCCCGAGTTCCTGCGCCCGAACGATCCCAGGGGCGAGATGTGGCGCGCCGAGGCGCAGGACGTCTCGGGCAGGATCGACCTGGACAGCGCGCCGCCGCAGCTGTTCGCGAACCTGCTCGGCATGAGCTCGCGCTTCACGCGCCCGATCAAGCCCGACGACAAGGAGAAGGACCTGCCGGTCTCCTCGACGCGCGGCTTCGAGCCCTCGGGCATGGTCTGGTGCGACGGCGAGCTGATCCGCTACGGCAAGCTGGGCGAGAGCGGCTTCGAGACCTTCGTGCGCGGCGTCGGCTCGACCAGCGACAAGTGGTTCGGCGGCCCGCGTCCGCCCGCGACGCACGCGGCCGGTGCGCCGGTCTTCGACCAGCGCGCCTTCGCCGTGCCGCTCTGGCGCGCGGCCGGTCCCGAGGGCGCGCTGCGCGAGCTCGACGAGATCGGCACGCTGCGCGAGTGCGGCGAGTTCGCGCTGGCCAAGGCCACCGAGGGCAGCGCGGCCCAGGCGATCTGGGAGGGCGCGATCCTCGCGCCGCTGTTCGAGCAGGGCAGCGTCTACGCGCGCGCGCGGCAGGGCGAGCGCTGGCAGCATCCGGTGCGCCTCGCGGCGAGCGTCTCGGGCGGCAAGGAGGGGCGCATCCGCCTCGAGCCGGGCGGCGTGCGCTGGATCAACCCGGGCACCACGCTGCAGGTCTACGACGGCACGACGCGCGAGACGGCGCTGGCCGTCGAGGTCGACAACACGGGCACGGTCTACCTCGACCGCATCCTGCAGAACGACTACAGCGCCTGGCGCGCCGAGGTGCGCGTGCTCGCGCGCCGGCCGGTCAACCTCAACACGGCCTCGCGCGAGGTGCTGATCGCGCTCTTCACCAACCTGCAGGTGCGCGGCCGCAACGCGCGCATCGTCAAGGACGAGGCCGAGACGCTCGCCGACGTCGTGATCGAGTCGCGCCCCCTGACCGGCTGGGAGGACTTCCTGCGCCGCGTGGTGATGCCCTCCTGCGGCCTGGAGAAGCTGCCCAACGACGCGCCGGTCGTGCCGCGCGCGCTGGCGGCGGGCAACGGCTTCCTCGACGAGCTCGACGCGCTGGCGCTGTACCGCAACGGCCTCAACGCGAACGACAGCGAGCTCGCCTTCTCGACGCTGCCCTTCGCCTTCCGCTCCTCGGACGTCTACGCGCTCGAGCTGCGCTCGACGGTCAATGCCGAGAGCGGCGCCGAGCGCTTCAACGTCGTGCGCGAGCAGGTCGAGGTGATCGTGCCGCAGCGACGCTTGATGCAGCTGTGGACCACGCAGGAGGACTACGACGACGAGCTGCGCCTCACGGGCAACGCGCCCTGGTGGATGAGCGCGCCCAGCGCGACCTCGATGTTCGACGTGCTCGGCTCCAACCCGCCCTCGCGCCTGGCGGCCAACTGGGGCACGTACAAGGGACGCCTGTTCCTGCCGGGCTCGATCAGCGCGCAGGGCGCAGCGCCCGAGGACCTGCCCAAGAACGCGCTGCACGTCTTCGCCTCGCGCGACAACACGGCCTGGATCCAGCTCTGGCCCGCGCGCTTGGAGGAATCCGGCCGGCGCCAGGGTCGCGTGATCCACTTCGACCACGAGACGCGCGATCCGGAGGGCCGCTACCTGCCCGACGAGCCGGTCGTGCGCGCGCCCAACGACAAGCTCGTCAACTGGGTCACGCCGGCGCAGGTCAGCAGCGGCAACACCGGCGGCGCGGGCTCGCTGATGCTGCCCGCGGCCGGCTCGCTCTGGATCAAGCCGCGCTCGAAGGCCGACGCCTGCATCCTCGACGTCGCGGGCGGGACGCCGGGCAGCGACCGCCTGGGCCTCTTCTTCGAGAAGGGCGACCTCGTGCTGCGCGTGTGGGACGGCACCGGCGACCACTCGGGCACGACCGAGATGGAGGTGGGCGAGGCGCGCTACGCGATGGACGCGGGCCAGGACGCGCCGGGGATGCCGCTCGACGTCTGGTCGCACGTCGCCTTCGACGTGCGCGGCACGCGCCCCGACCAGATCGCGCTCTTCGTCAACGGCAAGACGCACGGCGTGCGCACGCCGGGCCTGACGCGGCTGGCCGCGAACCTCGATCCGACCACGACGCAGATCCGCGTCGAGTCGATCCTGGGCTTCCCGCAGCGCGGCGTCGTGCGCATCGGCGACGAACTCGTCGAGTACACGCTGGGCGCGAACAACGTGCTCGACGCGACGCCGATCGCGGCCGGTCCGTACGCCGGCTTCGGCGGACGCCTGGCGCGCGAGCGCACGCTGCTGCAGAACGGCGCGCGCGTGCCGGAGATCCTCTACGGCGCGAACGGCAGCGGACAGGCGCCGGCCAACGTCGGCACGCACCTGGCGGGCACCAGCGTCGAGCTCTTCGGCTACTCGATGCCGCTGCGCTCGCAGGCGCCCAGCGGCGCGTCGAACCTGCCCGTGCAGCTGGGCCCCTTCCTGGTCGGCATCGTCAGCAAGGCCGTCGCGGGCTCGAGCTCGCAGGCCGGCGAGCCGATCACGCTGGTGCTCCCGCCGCCGCTGATCGGATCGATCCCGCTCGGCTTCGGGCTCGACGGCAGCCCCTCGACGGTGACCGCGCTCGAGATCAAGCCGGCCGACACCGAGACCAGCCAGGCGCAGCTGATGTCGGCCTTCAACCCCAGCGGCGGCTGGCTGCTGCTGGCGCAGGTCAACCTCAGCCGCCTGACGCCGCAGACGCTGCCGGGCCAGCCGCCGGGCAACCCGATCAACCAGCCGCACACCGCGCCTCCGCACAACGCGCTGGTCGGCGGGGCCGAGTTCATCTGGTACACGGGCGTGCAGGGCAACCAGCTGCTGCTCGACATGAACCGCCGCGGCAACAGCACGGGCTTCAAGAACCTCGGCATCGGCCGCGACCAGCGCGCCTTCATCGTCGACTGGTCGCAGAGCATCCTGCTCAGCAACCCCGACGATCCGACGCAGTACGTCGATCCCGACACGCGCCTGGAGTACGAGGTCTTCGTGCTGCCGATCTCCGTGCCCTGCCCCGGCGCGGCGAGCCACTTCCTCGACCCGCGCACCTCGCAGCCGCCGGTCCAGATCCAGACCAACAACACGACCGTCGCCAAGTACGTCTCCGAGTACGCGCAGTTCGTCGAGTCGCAGCAGGCCGAGCGCACCGAGTGGGTGCGCTACGACGAGATCAACAGCGAGCACCTGGTGCGCAACGAGGACGGCGCGCTGCGCTCGCTCTTCGGCGCGCTGACGCGTCGCGGCTACGACGACATCACCGAGGGCCAGGCGCCGGTGGGGCCGGGTGGCGGCGGGGGAGGCGGAGGCACGGGCGGAACGGGGACCGGCGGCACCGGCGCCGGCGGACTGGGCGGCACCGGCGGCGGAGCGCCGCTCGCGATGCTGAGCCCGAGCGCCTCGGCGCCGACGGCCGCCGCGCAGTCGACCACCGGCTCGTACTGGAACGAGGAGGTCGGCAAGCCCGAGACCTACGAGGGACCGATCACGCGCGCGGCGCGCTCCTTCCTGCAGTTCCGCGGCGTCTTCGGCACGTTCTCGCACCCGCATGCCTCGGGCACGCCGATCGTGCCGGTCGTGCGCATCTTCCGCCGCGCGGGCAGCGCCAGCGGCACCTCGCAAGCCGAGCCCGACGCCGGCCGGCCCGGCTGCGACGACGCGATCTTCTTCGTCGAGCAGGACCCCGTGCTGCTGGGCAACCCGGCGCGCGTGCAGCGCGCCTACCTGCCCAGCCAGTACATCACGTACCGCTGGAAGCAGAGCGCGCCGAACACGATGACCTCGATCGACTCGGGCGGCACGGGCATGAAGTACTTCGTGCCGGTCGACAACCCGATCGACGGCAACGCGGTCTACGTCGGGCTGCGCGAGGCGCTGCCCGCGCCCTATCCCTTCGATCCGATCGCCTCGGGCATGGGCGGCACCAGCGGCGCCACGGCGCTGCCCGACATGCGCCTGCGCTACCGCATCACCAAGCACCCCTCGGGCGAGCGCCCGCGCATCGTCACCGGGCTGCGCGTCGGCGGCGCGGTCGCCGGGGCCCAGGCGGGCGCGGTGCCCAGCGCGGTGATCGACGAGCTCGCGTTCAGCGACGAGGTCTTCGCGCGCACGGCGCCCAACCTCGCGCCCGAGAGCGCCCAGGGCGCGCTCTTGTGGCTGACGCAGGAGTCCTCGAGCACGACCACCGACTTCTACGTCGCGCCGGGCGGCATCCGCCCGGCCGGCGACGTGTTCTTCGCCACCAACGAGTACCTCAACGAGCTGCCCGACGACGCCGGACTCCTGCGCATCGGCGACGAGGTGCTCTGCTACAGCTCGCGCACGCCCTCCGACGGCCACATCCAGGTCGCGACCGCCGGCCGCGGGCTGCTCGGCACGCGCCCGCAGCCGCACCACGCGCACGAGGGCGTGCAGTGGCTCGAGGACAGCGTCGTCAGCGTGCTCGACGGCGACTGCGGCCCGAACAGCCCGACGCTGTCGCTGGCGAGCAGCAAGGACTTCCCCAGCGAAGGCCTGGTGCTGGTCGACGACGAGCTGATCCACTACACGCGCATCGAGGGCAACACGCTCGCGATGCCGCGCGCCTCGAGCAAGCCCGGCGCGATGGACCACAAGGGCGACCCGCTCTTCCGCGGCCGCTTCGGCAGCGTGCGCGCCGCACACTCGACCGGCACGCCGGTGATCCTCTTCCCCTTCCGCTACTGGGATCGCTGGACCGAGTACGCCGACGCGCCCGAGCTGGCGCACTTCGACCTGGGCATCGACCAGCCCTCGGCCTGGTGGGAGTCGTGCTTCTTCTTCAAGACCGACGTCGCCGGCGCGAAGATCGGCATCCTGCAGCGCACCGATCCGGACGTGCCCTGGGACGCCGACCCGGAGAAGGACCCGCGCCTGGCGCTCTACTGGCAGGGCGACCACGAGGGCGCGCCGCTCACGATCGGGCACCAGACCGACTCGATCCGCTGGCGCGTGTTCGTCAAGTACGGCCCCGACGCCTTCGATCCGAGCGCCTCGACCAGGTTCGGCTGGCGCCAGACGCCGCGCCTGGATCGCTTCGGCGCCTTCTACTATGCGCCGGACACGGTGCTGAGGAGCGTCGAGCGATGAACCGCGCACGCCGCATCGCCGCGCGCACGCGCGCCGGCCTGACGATGATCGAGCTGCTCTTCGCGCTGGCGATCCTGTCGGTGCTGATGGTGCTCGTGTTCCAGCTGATCGACCGCACGCTGAGCGTGTGGCGCCGCAGCGAGACGCGCCAGAGCCTGCTCGGGCAGGCGACGGGCGTCTCCGAGCTCTTCGCGCACGACCTGCGCGGCCTGGAGAACGGCGTGCACGGCGATCTCGTGCTCGAGTGGGCGCGCTTCGACACCGACGCCGACGGCGTGGCCGAGACCAAGTGGCCGCGCCTGCGCGTGGTGCGGCAGGCCTCGGCCGCGGAGGTCTCGCGCCTGCGCGAGGCCGACCTCGCCGAGCAGGCGGGGGCGAGCACCGGCACGAGCGAGAAGGAGGTGCAGCGGCTGCTGCGCGCCTCGCCCGGCCTGGTCGAGGTGATCTGGCTCGTCGCGCCCGCCTCGCTGGTCGACAAGGACGCGCGCGCCGAGGGCATCCTCTGGCGCGGCGAGCGCCTGGTCGACGACACGACCACCAAGTCCTTCTTCGCGCCGGACTTCCTGGGCAGCTCGGGCCGTCCGCCGGCGGGCGCGACCGACGCGGTCACCGGCGGCGTGCTGTGGATGCAGGTCCTCTGCGCGGCGCAGACCTCGGTCGTGCACGACGGCTGGACGCTCGGCCGCGAGCCCTCCGACGCGACCGCCTCGTGGGATGCGTGGGCCAAGGAGCGGCCCGATGCGCACGTGCACCCGTGGAACGAGAAGCACCCCGGCATCGTGCCCGGCCGCGACCGCCCGGCGTTGCCGCGCCGCGTGCGCGTGGAGCTCGAGTTCGAGCGTCCGGTCGACCGCCTGCGCCGCACGCACCTGGTCGAGCTCGCCGAGCTCGCCGATTCGCGCCTGGTGGTCGACGACGCGGCGCGCCTGCCCGAGCCGGGCAGCTTCGTGCTGGTCGACGCCGAGTGGATGCAGCTGACCGGCGTCGACGGCAACGTCGCCGTGGTCAAGCGCGGCGCGCGCGGCACGACGCCGCTGACGCACGCCAAGGACGCGCTCGTGCACTGGGGCACGCCGCTCTCGCGCGAAGTGCTGGTCAACACCTGCCGCGAGGACTGGAAGCCGTGAAGCGCGCCCTCTGCTCCCGCCGCGCCGGGTTCACGCTGGTCGAGGTGCTGATCGCGCTCGCGATCCTGCTCTTCGGCATGAGCGCGGTGCTGGGCCTGTTGACCTTCGGCTCGGCGCTGGCACGCTCGGCGCACCTGCGCACGGTGGGGGCCTCGGCCGCGGAGGCGGTCGTCGCCGACCTCGAGGAGACGCTCTTCCCGATCGACGCGCAGGGCGAGGCGGGCGAGCCCAAGCCGATCCGCGACCGGGCCGTGCCGGGCTTCCCCGACCTGGTCTACTCCGCGCGCGCCAGCGTCAACCCCAAGAACGCGCTCGAGTACAAGGTCGAGATCGCGCTGCGCTGGTCGAGCGGCGGGGTCGAGCGCGAGAAGACCTTCACCACGCTGCTGCTGCGCGAGGTGCCCTTCGGCGAACGCCTGCGCCGGCGCTTCGTCGAGGGCGTCGAGCCCAAGGCCGCCGCGCCGGCCCTGCCCAGCGCGGCACCCGCCGCCGGAAACACCGATCGATCGCCGAGATAGACTGGGGACCGACATGCCGCACGCCATCACCCGCTTCGCGCTCTCCTGCGTCCTCGCCCTCGTGCCCGCCGCGCTCGCCTCGGCGCAGGACGCCGGCGGCGACACGCTGATGCTCAAGCTGCGCGACGGCTCGTTCCGCTTCGGCGCGATCAGCGCGCACGATCCGGAGGGCCTGGTCTTCGTGCGCCTGGACAACGGCGGCACGGCGCGCCTGCCCTGGAGCGCGCTCGACCCCGAGCAGGAGACCGAGCTCAAGACGCGCTTTGGCTACATCGACCTCTCGGGCGAGGAGGTCACGCTGCAGGCCGATCGCATCGTCACCGTCGACGGCCAGGAGATCGTCGGCCTGATCCTCGAGCGCGGCGCGGAGAACCTGGTGATCAAGATCGCCGGCTCGACGATCAACGTGCCCAAGAACCGCCTGCTCGGCAGCACCGCGCAGGTGCAGGTGCCGGCGCGGCTGGTCTACACCGTCGACGAGCTCTACGCGCGCGAGCTCGCGGCGCAGCCCGCCGCCGACGCGGCCGGCAACTACGAGATCGCGCGCTACTGCGAGCGCATCCTCGACTTCGCGCACGCCGCCGAGCACTACCAGAAGGTGCAGAAGCTCGACCCGAAGTTCCGCGCCGACGACGTGCGCGCGGCGCTGACGCGCACGGCCGAGAAGGCCAAGAACGCCGCGCAGCTGGAGTACCTGGAGGAGATCGACAACCTGATCGCGCGCCGCCAGTACGACGAGGCGCTGACGCGCGCCGACGCCTTCGCCGAGCGCTTCCCCGACTCGCCCTTCCTGACCGAGGCGAAGAAGAAGCACGAGCGCGTGCTCAAGGCGCGCGACGCCTACCTGGTCGAGCTCGTGCGCCAGCGCTGGATCGAGTGGGCCGGCCGCCTCGCGCGCAACGCGTCGACCAAGTTCACCTACGAGCAGGCGCTGGGCTACCTCGAGGGCCAGATGAAGACCGAGCTGCTCGCCGCGGTCGCCAAGGACGTGCAGGGCTTCACCAAGCAGGTCGATCCCGACGGCGTGCGCAAGCTCTTCACGCAGCGCAAGAAGGTGCGCTGGGAGCGCGCCTCGTACGGCATGGGCACCTGGATGCTGGGCAAGGAGCGCGCGCTCAAGGGCGAGGAACCCGACAAGCCCAAGGACGGCAAGACCGAAGGGCAGACGCCGCTGGACAAGCAGCGCAAGGCGCTCAACGACCAGATCCAGCGCTTCCTCGGCAACCGCGAGATGGCGGCCAAGAACAAGGCCGACACGGAGCAGGCCGAGGACCGCGAGGCCTTCTGGAAGGAGTTCACCTCGGCCAGCCGCGCGCAGTGGATCCTGGCCTACTACGCCGAGTTCGGCGGCGACTTCGAGGTCAACCCCAAGCCGCAGCTGGACAACTGCAAGGAATGCGGCGGCACCGGCCTGCGCGTGATCTCGCTCGCCGGCGCCAACGTCTCGCAGGCGCAGGGCAACAAGCCCGCGGGCACCGAGGAGAAGCGCAACTGCGAGGCCTGCCACGGCCTCGGCCGCGTGCGGCGCATCCTCTTCCGCTGATCCGCGCGCCGCGCGCGATCAGCCCGGCAGGCCCTCGTCCGCCGACGGCCCGTAGATCGCGGGCACCGGCACGTCGAGCAGGCGCAGGTAGACCGTCATCTGCCCGCGGTGGTGGATCATGTGGTTGAACACGAAGCTGCGCAGGCAGACGCTGCGCGGCAGCGTGAAGAACGGCTTGCCGCCGGCGAGCAGCGTCCACGGAACGGCGAGCGTCTCGTCGCTCGCGCCGGCCAGCGCGCGCCGGGCCGGAACGACGTTCGCGTCGAAGGCCGCCAGGATCGCGGCGGTCGAACGCAGCTCGTCCATCTTCGGCGCGGGCGCCCCCGGAGGCATCACGTCGAACTCGCGCGTGGTGATCAGGCGCTCGCTCCAGGTCAGCGTGTTCGCGAGGTGCGTGCCGAGCGCGCCGAGCGTCATCGACTTCGCGTGCGGGCGCCAGCCCAGCTTCGCGTCGGGCAGGCGCTCGAGCACGCGGCGCAGCGCGGCGGTCTCGGAATCGAACTCGGGCAGCAGCACGGCGGAGAGGGGCATGGTCCCCGCGAGGATAGCGCGGGGCGCGCCGATCGGTCAGACTCTGCGGCCCCGATCCCCGACCATGAACCCGCGCATGCTCTCGATCCTCGCCCTCGCCGTCGTCGCCGCCTGCCGCGGCGCGCTCCCCAACCCCGAGCCTCCGACCCGGCCGGCCGTGTGGGCCGCCGAGCGTCAGGACGCCGCGCGCGCCGGAGCGCCGACGGCCCCCGCCCGCAAGGTCGGCCTCGACGCGCAGCCCGCGCTGCCCAACGAGCCGGCGCACGAGAGCAAGGTCACCGAGCTCGACGAGCACCTGCCCAGCGCGAGCGAGCCCTCGCCCGCGGCGCTCGCGCGCACGAACTCCGAGTCCGCCGCGCAGGGCTCCGGCGCGAACTCCAACCCCGGCTCCACGCCGCCGCCGGCCGCGGGCTCCGCGCAGGGCGCGGGCGACCCGGTCGTCGCCGTCGTCGCCGGGAAGCCGATCGGCGCGACCGAACTGCTGACGCAGTGGCTGCACCGCGACAGCTTCGAGGTCTTCCAGCAGCTCAACTACATCGTCGCCTCGCGCCTGGTGATGCTCGAGGCCGCGCGCCTCTCGATCGCGCCCGACGATGCGGCGATCGAGAAGAGCTACAAGGCCGCGGTCGAGGAGATGGAGAAGGACATCCAGAAGAAGAAGCCCGGCGTGACGCTCGACAAGTACGTCGACACGTTCCTGGGACTGGATCCGCTGCGCTACCGCGAGACGCTGCGCGCGAACGCGCTGCGCGGCTGGCTCGCCTCGCGCTGCGTGCGCGCCTGGGTGCTGCAGAGCGAGCACGCCAACGTGCGCCTGATCGCGCTGCGCAGCGAGGACGAGCTCAAGGCCGCGCAGGCCGACCTCGCCGCGGGGCAGAGCTTCGAGGAGGTCGCGAAGAAGCGCTCGGCCGATCCCTCGGCCAAGGACGGCGGCCGCATCCCGCCCGTGGTCAAGAGCGCCTCGCCGATGGGCAAGCTGGCCTTCAACACGCCGGTCGGATCCGTCGGCGGGCCGCAGTACGAGCAGGGCGCGTGGCTGCTGGTCAAGGTCGACAGCCGGCCCGAGCCGCTGCAGGGCTCGTGGAAGGACTTCGCCGCGCAGATCGAGCAGAGCCTCGCCGCGCGCGCGATCGACGACATCGAGTACAAGCAGTGGGAGACGGCGATGCAGGCGCGCTACGCGATCGACCTGACGCCGATCCTCAAGCTCTGCGGCGAGCCGCTCAAGTAGCGCGCGCCCGCGGCCTGCGCACTCTCTCCGCTCCGTCCCCGACGACCGCGCCGCTCCGCAGTCGCGTTCACGCCAAGCCATGAACGCACTGTTCCAGCCTCGGGTGACGCCCGAGCGCATCCTGCAGTACGCCTGGGGGTTCTCTGCCACCGCCGCGCTCGCCACGGCGATCGAGCTCGACGTGTTCACGCACTTCGCGCGCGGCCGGCACACGCTGGAGGAGCTGCTGCAGGCGACCGGCTCGTCCGCGCGAGGGCTGCCGATGCTGCTAGCGGCGCTCTGCGCCTTCGGCCTGCTCGAGCGCAAGGAGGGCGGCTTCGCGCTCGGGAGCGACAGCACCGCGTTCCTGAGCAAGGACTCGCCCGGCTACCTCGGCGAGTTCGCGCTCTTCCACGCCCGCGAGATCGACCAGGGTTTCCAGGAGCTGGCACGCTGCGTGCGCACGGGCCGTCCGGTGCGCTCGGTCGACAAGCCGGCCGAGGGCGTCCCGATCTGGCACCAGCTCGTCGACGCGCTCTTCGCGCTCAACCACGGCGCGGCGCGTGCGCTGGGGGAGGAGCTCGCTCGCGTACGCGGACGCGGGCCGCTCGAGGTGCTCGATGTCGCCGCGGGCTCGGGCGTGTGGGGCATCGGTGTAGCCGAGGTGCTTCCCGGGGCGCGCATCACGTTCCAGGACCTCGCGCCGACGCTCGAGCACACGCGCGCGCAGGTCGAGCGGCACGGCCTCGGCTCGCGCGCGAGCTGGCTCCCCGGCGACCTGCGCCAGACCGACTTCGGTCGGGAGTGCTTCGACCTCGCCGTGCTCGGCCACATCTGCCATTCCGAGGGCGCCGCGCACACGCAGGCGCTCTTCGCCCGCTGCGCGCGCGCCCTGCGGCCGGGCGGCACGCTCGCGATCGCCGAGTTCCTGGCCGATCCCGAGCGCAGCGGCCCGCCGATGCCGCTGGTCTTCGCGCTCAACATGCTGGTCCACACCAGCGAGGGCGACACGTTCAGCCCGCCCGAGCTGGCGCGCCGGCTGGAGGCGGCCGGCTTCCGCGATCCGCGCACGCTGGCGGTGAGCGGACCCTCCCCGCTGGTGCTCGCCCCGCGCGCCTGATTCGGGCTTGACCGCGCCGGGATGGCCCGCGATGCTCTGCCGCATGCAGTCCACGAGCGGGGAGAGCGCGCTGGAGACCGAGGAAGCCTCGGCGGAACCGGTCCTCGAGGCCCAGGACGCCGCTCCGATCGCCGGCGACGCCGGCGAGCCGCAAGAGGGCGCCTCGGGCGCCGACGAAGGGACCGACGAGCCCTCCGAGGAAGAGACTCCGAGCGCCGAGCCCGAGTCCAGCCTGCCCGAGCCCGGCATCGACGCCGAGCCGGGCGCGGGCGAGCAGCTCAGCGACGAGGAGCTGGTGCAGTCGGTCAGCGCGCTGGTCTTCGCCTCGCCCGAGCCGCTCTCCGAGCGCCGCCTCGTGCAGCTGCTCGACGGTCCGCGCATCGAGCGCGTCCGCGGAGCGCTCGAGCACGTGCGCGAGCGCCTCGCGGCCTGCAGTCTGCCGCTCGAGCTGCGCCTGATCGCCGGGGGCTACCAGATCCTGACGCGGCCGGAGCTCGGCCCGCTCGTGCAGCGCCTCTTCAAGGTGCGCAAGGCGGAGCGCATCTCGGCCGCGGCGCTCGAGACGCTGGCCGTGATCGCCTACCGCCAGCCCGTGACCAAGGCCGAGATCGAGGCCATCCGCGGCGTGCAGGCCGGTCCGATCCTGCGCACGCTGGTCGACCGCGGCCTGGTGCGCGTCGAGGGCCGCGCGGACGTGCCCGGGCACCCGCTGCAGTACGCGACCACGCGCACGTTCCTGGATCGCTTCGGCCTGGGCACGCTCGACGAGCTGCCGCGCGACTCCGAGCTGACCAAGGACTAGCGTCCGGGCCTCGGCCGCGGGGCGCGCTTGCGCCCCGGCGCGCCCCGCCCGTACACTGCGCGGCCGTTTTTTCCCCAGCGAACCCTGGTGCCGTCCTGCGGCGCGAGGGGCGCACCTCTCCGTCGGAGCCCCCGATGGCCCAGCAGCACCCCAGCACCCAGCCCGCCCAGCCCAGCACCCCGCACGCCGACGAGGATGAGATCATCCACGTCCCCGACAAGAAGCACCGGGCGCGCTGGATCATGCTGATCCTGCTGGTGGTCATGATCCTGACCACGTTCACGGTCGGCGACGAGATCGTGCGCCTGATGACCGGACAGGGGCGTGCCTCGACCTACGCCACCTGGAATCACCCCGGCCAGGGCGTGCAGGCGATCTCCAACGAGGAGTGGCAGACCCAGGCGCGCTCGCTGCACAAGATGTATGCGGTGCTGCAGGCCGACCTGAAGGACTCCGACGTCAAGCAGGTGGTCGCGACGACGATGATCTACGGCGCGCTCGGCGAGCGGGCCGGCGTCTCGTTCACGGACAAGGAGCTGGGCGAGTTCATCCGCACGCGCTTCGGCAGCGGCGCGAACTACCACATGATCCTGCCGCGCTACGACATCTCGGCCAAGGAGTTCGAGGCCACGCTGCGGCGCTACTTCGTCGCGCAGCGCTACCAGATGCTGCTCGGCGGCGCCTGGAACACGCCCGACATCGACACGGTGCTCAAGAACTGGCGCACGCAGCACCAGGAGTACGCGTTCGACTACGTCGAGCTCCCGGTCGAGAGCGTGCTGGCCGAGGTCAAGGCCACGCCGCTCGCCGACGAAGAGGTGCAGAAGTACTACGACGCGCTGCCGCAGCCGCGCAAGGACGCCTTCAAGACCAAGGAGAAGATCGCGGCCGAGGTGGCGGGCATCGCCTACGAAGGCGTCTCGACCGACGCGCTCTTCGCCAAGTACCCCAAGGCCACCGACGAGACCGAGCTCGAGAAGCAGGCGCGCGCCTTCTACGACGGCTTCGCGCCGCGGCGCTACCGCAACCCGGCGGCGACCGGGCAGAACGACTTCCTCAAGCCCTACGGCGACGTCGCGGCGCAGGCGCGCAGCGATGCGCTGGTCTACGGCGCCCTCGGCCTGTGGCTCAAGGACCTGCAGGCCCGCGAGGGCAAGGGCGAGAGCTTCGATCTCGCCGCCGAGGCTGCCTCGATCGGTCTCGCCTACCACAAGATCCCCGACCCGACCGACCAGGAGCAGTGGGTGCTCTCCAAGCCCGCGAGCTGGATGGGCATCGAGACGCCGGCGATGATCTTCGGCAACGCCACCGACGCGGTGCCGGGCAAGCTCTACCCGGCCGTGATCGTCGACGACACGGGCTTCACGCTGCCGCGCATCCTCTCGCGCGCCGAACCCGCGATGCCGCCCTTCAGCGAGATCGCCGACAAGCTGCGCGACGAGATCTGGAACAACAAGGCCAAGGATCTCGCCAAGTCCAAGCTCGAAGCCCTGCGCGACAGCTTCGGCGAGCGCCCCAAGGTCGAGGCGGGCCAGCCGGCCCCGAGCTTCCTGCCGCAGGTCGAGGAGCCCAAGTTCTACGAGGTCGCCAAGAACGCCGGCTTCGAGGCCAAGCTGCGCGACTTCAAGGAGCGCATGCCGTCGATGACGGCCGAGACGCCGGCCGCGGTCGACACCTACATCCGCACGCAGCCCACGCTCTTCGCCGAGAAGGTCGGCACCGTGCTCGCCGCCGGGACCGACTTCGAGGGCAAGCACGCCTACCTCGTGCGCGTGCGCGGCGTGCGCGATCCCGATCCGGCGCGCATCAAGCCCAACGAGTTCGCCAGCGTCTCGATGGGCGCGCGCGGCGCGGCCGCCAGCGAGTTCAGCACGCGTGCGCTGAGCCTCGCGGCGCTGCAGTCGCAGTACGGGCTGACCTTCGTCGAGCGCGGCAACGCGGGCGAGTAGGGCTCGCGCGCCGGCCTAGGCCGGTTCCTCGGCCGGACGGAAGACGACGCGGAAGACCGTGCCGCCGCCCTCGCGGGCGTGCACCGAGACCTCGGCGCCCATCGCGTCGGCCTGCAGCGCGACCAGGTGCAGGCCGAGACCGGTGCCCTTGGCCACGCGCGTGGACTCGTTGCCGATGCGGTAGAAGGCCTGGAACACGCGCGAGCGCTCCTCGGCCGGGATGCCCGGGCCGCGGTCGAGCACCTCCAGGCGCACGCGGCCGTCGACGAGCGCCGTGCGCACGCGGATCGGCTCGGCGCGCGGGCCCTGCTGCTCCACGGGCGCGTACTTGCGCGCGTTCTCGACCAGGTTCGTCACGATCGAGCGCACGCACTCGACGTGCAGCAGCACGGGCGGGAGCTCGGGAGCGAGCTCGAAGACGAGGTCGCGGGCGGCCTCGCCGGTCTCGCTGGCGGTCAGCGTGGGGATCAGGGCCTCGATCGCGCGCGCGAGGTCGCCGGGCTCGGGCACGAGCTCGTTGCGCGTCAGCTGGCCCTTGTGCAGCACGCGCTCGACCAGCGTCTCCAGGCGCGTCGACTCGCGCAGGATGCGCCGGTAGTACTCGTTGCGCTTCTCGTCGTCGCGCACCCAGCCCTCGGCCAGCATCTCGCCGTAGAGCTTGATCGCGGAGAGCGGCGTGCGCAGCTCGTGCGTCACGGCCGCGACGAAGTTCTCGGTGCGTCGCGCCGCCTCGAGGTCGCGCTGCACGCTGCGGAACAGCAGCACGAGGCCCGTGCCCAGCGAGAGCACCAGCATGCCCGCGACGGAGAGGAAGGCGAGCTCGCGCGAGCGCAGGCGCGTGTCGAGGTCGCGCTGGTCGACCGCCACGCGCAGCACGAAGGGGTCGGCGTCCTCGTGGCGCGGGACCTCGAAGCCCAGCTCGGCCAGCGGGTTGATGGACTCGACGTGCGAGCCCGGCGGCGGGTTCTGCTCGCGCGGCACGAGCTGCTGGCTGGGGTCGAGCACCTGCTGCGCCAGCCCCTGCGGCGCGCGGTCCAGCAGCCAGCCCGGGTCGATCAGGAAGCCCTGCACCAGCGTGTGGCCGGACTTCACGCCCGCGAAGCAGGCCGGCATCTGCTTGAAGTCCGGGTTGCCGCTGATGCGCACCACGCGCGTGGCGACGGCGCAGGGCAGGCGCTCTCCATCGACGAAGAAGCGCACGTGGAAGGGCGTCAGCTGCACCTGCACGGTCTGCGATTCCAGATCGCGCAGCGCGGGCAGCGCCTCGCGCAGGCAGGCGACGTCGGCCTTGTCGGGGCTGAGGTTGATCGCCACGACCGGAACCTCGCGACCCTCCTCGCGCGGCGTGCCGTGGCGCCAGCCGAGGAAGCGCACGCGCCACCAGTAGTCGGCTGCCTCGGCGCTCTCGAGCCGGCGCAGGTGGCGCGTGGCTTCGATCACGCGCTCGCGCTGCGCGGACCAGTCGGCCTCGTGTTCGCGCGAGCCGCCGAAGATCTCGGGGTCCTCGTCGCCGAAGGGGTTGCCCTTGTACTGGAACCAGCCCAGCACGCCCGCGGGCGGCTTGTCGTTCGCGAGCGGCGAGGGCACGAAGGCCAGGTCGGCGCCGATCGTGCCGGGCGGGAAGTAGTTGCGCGCGTACTCGAAGAACGGACGGCGGCCTTCCTCGCCGAGCAGGTCGTTGACGCTCCGCTTGAGCCCGTCCATCAGACGCCGCGCGGCGTCCTGTGCGTCGCGCGGCACCGAGGCGAGATCCGCGTCGTGGTCCAGGCGCAGCTGGCGCCAGTGCAGCGCGCCCAGCACCGCGGTCGGCAGCACCAGCAGGACGCAGTAGAGCGTCAGCGCGGTGCGGCGCGTCCCTAGCTGTACCAACGGTAGCCCTTGCCCCGCACGGTCTGGATCAAGCTCGGCTCGGCGGGGTTGGGCTCGACCTTGCGGCGCAGGCCGACGATGTGGATGTCGACCGTGCGCGTCTCGACGTTGGCGCTCTTGTAGTGCCACACGTCGAGCAGGAGATCGTCGCGCGTCACGACGCGGTGGCGGTTCTTGATCAGGTAGACCAGGATGTCGGCCTCGCGCGGCGTCAGCGGCACGAGCTGCCCGTCACGGTGCACCTCCAGGCGCGAGAGGTCGACCTTGATGCCGCCGGGCAGGTCGAGCTCCTCGGGCCGGCCCTCGTCGGACTGCTTGCGGCGGAACTGCGCCTCGACGCGCGCCACCAGCTCGCGCGGCGAGAAGGGCTTCTTGACGTAGTCGTCGGCGCCCAGCTCGAAGCCGCGCACGAGATCGTTCTCGGTGGCGAGCGCGGTCAGGATCACGACGCGCACGTCGCGCTTCTCCTTGCGCAGCGTCGCGAGCACGTCGAAGCCGTTCATGCCCGGCAGCATCAGGTCGAGCACGACCAGATCCGGCTGGCGCAGGCGGATGCGCTCGAGGGCCTTGAGGCCGTCGTGCACCATCTCGACCTCCAGGCCGGCGTGCTGCAGCGCGTCGCGCACGCCGAGGGCCAGGCTCTCTTCGTCTTCCACCACGAGCACGTACTTCGTCTGCGTCTGGGGACGGGTCATGGTCTCCGCAAGCTGCTGGTTCATGGGCGCCTCGCCGGGTCGGGAATCGGGGGAAGGCGCGCCCGCCGGGTCCGCGTGCGGCGCGCCGAAGCGCGCGCGTACGTTGCTCGAGCCCGGGCCGTACGGCACCGATCCGAAAAAAAAGAAGCCACGCCCTCGCGATTCTAGCGGTTGCGCGCGCGCCTCCGGCAACAGCTGGGTAACGGTTGACGCGCGGGCCGCGCATGGGATCCTCTGCGGTCGTGGAGACCCGCTCGCGCACGCTCGCACTCGTCGCCGGGCTCGTCCTCGTGCTGGCGGCACTCGTCGATCCGGGACTGGAGCGCTGCGCGTTCGCCGCCGCCGGCGCGGGTTTGACGGGATGGGCGCTGGGCCTGGGGCTCCTGCCCGCGCTCGTCGCCGGCCTGGGCTGGGCCGGATCGGGCGCGCTCGTGCTCGGGGCCGGCCGCGCGGGAGAGGGCACGCCGATCCCGCTCGCCGTGCTCGGCGCGCTGCTGCTGCTCGCGGCGCTGGTCCTCTCCTGGCGTCGAGCGCAGGAGGCGCCCGCAGTTGGACCGCGCTGGGCCGGCGCGCTGGGCGTGCTGCTCGCGCTCGGCGGCACGGCGTCGTTCGCGCTGCGCCAGGGCCTGCCGGGCGAGCTGTGTCTGGCGCTGGTGCCCGACCTCCTGCACACGCCGCGGCAGGGCGCCTTCCGCGGCGCGGGCGAGTTCGGCTCGTGGGCGCGTGCCTCGCTCGCGGTGCCGGTGCTGCTCTTCGCGCTGGCGAGCCTGTTCAGCGCGACCGGCGCGCTGCGCGCGCGCGCGCCGCTGCAGCTGGCGACGCTGCTCGCCTGCGCCGCGGGGGTGCGCTGGAGCTGGTGCGCGGCGCCGGGCGCGCTCGGGCTCGCCTTGTGCGCGGGCGACGGGCTGCAGCGCTCCAGCCGCGCGGCGCGCGCGCTCGCCGCCGCTGCCTTCGCGCTGCTCGTGCTGCTCGCCTTCGCGACGCTCGAGCGCGATCCGCCGGCCGCCCGCGTCGAGCTCGACACGCCCGACGAGTGGGTGCGCTGGCGTCCGCTCGCGCCCGGGCGCGACCCGCTGCACTACGAGGTCCAGACGCGCGCGGGCTGGGTCGAGTCGGTCGAGCTCGTCTGCGTGCGCCGCGACGCCGAGGGCGCCGCGCTCTCGGAGCGGCGCTGGCCGCTGCAGCGCGATGCCGCCGAGCCGCGCTCGCGCTTCACGCACGCGCCGATCCCGCTCGCCGCGCTGGGCCGCGGCGCGTGGAGCGTCGAGCTGGAGGTCGCGCTCGCCGCGCCGCACGGAACGGGAACCGGGCGTCGCGTGATCGATGCCGTCGCGCTCCCGCGCGCTCCGCAGCTCTCGGGCGCGCTGCTCGGCTTCGCGCTGGCGGCGCTGTGCGCGCTGGCCCTGGCGCAGGTCTCCGCGCGCAGCGCGGCCCTGCTCGCGTGCGCGCTCGTGCTGCTGCAGGCGGTGTGGCTGGGCTGGAGCGCGAACCCGCCGGCGGGCTGACACCCGCGGGCTTCAGCGCTCGCCCGGCTCGCGCGAGGGCGCCAGCGCGCGCTCGCTCTTGAACCACCAGGCGGCCAGCGCCACGGCCAGCGCCACGTAGACCAGGTCGAACACGTCGACGCGCTGGCGCGAGGAGAGCGCCAGCACGAAGGCGATCGAGAGCAGCGCCACGCGCGGATCGCGCCAGCAGCGCGCGCCCTGCAGCGTCGCGCCCAGCGCGGCCGCACCGGCGAGGAGCAGCGTCGCCAGCGCGCCCAGGCGTCCGGCCTGGCTGGTCGTGAAGCGCCCGCCGTCCTCGGCCGAGAGCCCCGGCAGCGACTCGAACACGCGCCAGGCGCACATCGAGACGGCCAGCACCAGATGGCCGCCGAAGACGAGGTCGCCCGCGCGGCGCGGGAGGGTGGGGACGCTCACGCGGCCCAGTCTAGCGCGCGGCCGGAAGGAGCGAGTCGAGCTTTCCCTGCGCCCAGGCCGGCAGTTCCTGGAGCTCGCGCGCGCTCGGCGCGAGCTCCGCGAGCAGCGCGCGCGCCTCGTCGACCTTCTCCGCGAGCACGAGCGCCGCGGCCAGCTCCAGGCGCACGCTGCGCGCTCCCTCCGGCTCGTAGCGGGCGCTGACGCGCAGCTCCTGGCGGTAGTTGCGCGCCGCCTCGGCCCAGGCCGCGCGCGCGGCGTGCTCGCGCGCCCAGCCGCGTTGCGCCGCGCTCTCCAGGCAGTCGGCGAAGAGCGCGTCGCCGCGCTGGTTGCGCTCCTTGGACTGGGCCAGGCACAGCCCCGGCGCGTCGGGCAGCGTGAACACGCCGCTCCTGGCGAAGAGGTCGCGCGCGGCCGACTCGTGGCCCGCGAGCCAGGCGCGCGCGCCGCGCTCGGCGATCCAGACCGGCGTCGCCGGGTGCGTCGCCTGCAGCGCGTCGAGTGCGGCGAGCGCGGCGGCGCCCTGTCCCAGCTCGGCCTGCAGCGTGACGAAGTTCTGCAGCAGGCCGGGGTGCTCCGGATCGAGCCCGCCGGCGTGCGTGAACGCGGAGAGCGCCTCCGCGCGCCGGCCCTGGCGCGCCTCGAGCGTTCCCAGCTGCATCCAGGCCTCGAAGCGGTTGGGCCGCAGCGCGAGCACGCTCTGCCAGAGCGCCTCGGCCAGCGCCGGGTCGCGCTGCGCGGCAGGCGCCCAGCGCGCGCGCAGCGAGAGCGCGGGGACGGAGTCGGGGCAGGCCTCGAGCGCGCGATCGACGGCGCGTTCGAGCGAGCCGTTGGCGAGATCGAGCGAACCCAGCGCGGAGAGCGCCTGTCCGTGCTGCACCATCTGCCAGGCGCGCGGCGCCTGCACGATGCACAGCGCGAGCGCCGCGAGCGGCAGGAAGCGCCGCGCCCAGCCGGCGACGGGCGCCTGCTCGCGCGCGAGCAGCGCGCCGAAGACCACCGCGGCGAGCGAGGACGAGTTCGCGTCGAAGCTCAGCGTCCCGTGCGCCGCCGCGTTCGCGAGCAGGGCCAGCGCGGCGACGGCCAGCGGCTCGGGCCGCGCGAGGCGCGCGAACGCGATCCACAGCACGCCGGCGAGGAAGACCAGCGTGGCGAGGCCGCCGGCGATCCCTCCCTCGACGAAGGGCAGCACCCAGTCGTCGTGGGGGTGTTCGACCTCGGTCTCGTTCTCGACGCGGCGCTGGTGCGAGGAGAGCTCGATCTCGCGCGGATCGCGGTAGGGCGGGAAGCGCGCGGCGAACTGGCCTGGTCCGACGCCGGTCCACGGGTTGGCGCGCGCCAGGCGCAGGCTGCCGCACAGCACGTACCAGCGCACGAGCCCGCCGCCGGTGTCGCCGGCAGGCGCGACGCGCACGCTCGCGGGTTGCGGCGCGGACGCGGGCGCCTGCGCGGGCTGCGCCGCGCGCCAGGGATGCGCCAGCGCGAGCAGCGCCAGCAGCGCCGCGACGGCGCAGGCGCGGCGCGCGCTCCCGCGCAGCGCGATCGCGGCGGCGGCGAGTGCGAGCGCCAGGCACACGGCGCCCGTGAGCACCGGCACGCGGCCGGTGTAGACGACGAAGAGCAGCGTCGCGCACGCGCCGAGCGCGCGCCACGCGCCGCGGTCGAACAGGCACACGAACACGCCGGCCGCCGCGCCGGCCAGCGCGCCCTGCGAGAGGTTGCCCGTGTTGCCCAGCGCGCCGGTGTAGCCGCGCTCGGCGTCCAGCAGCGCCGGCACGAGCAGCGCGATCGCGATCACCGACCAGGCCGCGCGCGATGCGCCGGCCGAAGCCCCGGCGAGGAGCTTGCCCAGCGCCAGCGCGACGCCCGCGATCAGGATCAGCAGCGCGCGCGAGGCCTCGAGCGTGTCCGTCGGCGCGCCGAGAGAGATCCAGCACACCGCCACGAGCAGCGGCACAGGCGGAGGAGAGCGAGCAGGCCGGGGAAAGGCGCGCGAGCAGCGCGAGCGCGGGCAGCGTGGCGAGCAGCTCGATCCCCGCGCCGGAGATCCTGCGGCCAGGGATCCGTGCGCAGGAGTGCGCCCGGCCCGGGCCAGGCGCACAGCGCCGCGGGCAGGAGGCACAGGATCGCCTGCAGCGCCTCGGAGAGCGAGGGCTCGCCCTCGATGCGCGGCGTTGCGTCGGGATCGTTCACGACACGCGCTCGAGGATCGCGTCGACGAAGGCTTCGGGCTCGAAGACCTCGAGCAGCTCGAGCTGCTCGCCCGTTCCGATGTAGCGCACGGGCAGCCCGAGCGCCTGCTTGATGCCGAAGAGCGCGCCGCCGCGCGCGGTGCCGTCGAGCTTGGCCACGATCAGGCCGGTGACCTGCACCGCAGCGGTGAACAGGCGCGCCTGCTGGATCGCGTTCTGCCCGTTGGTGCCGTCGAGCACGAGCCAGGTCTCGTGCGGCGCGCCCGGCAATCGGCGCTCGATCACGCGGCGCACCTTGCCCAGCTCGTCCATCAGGTTCTTCTGCGTGTGCAGGCGCCCGGCGGTGTCGACCAGCACCACGTCGATGCCGCCGGCGACGGCCCGGTCGACCGCGTCGAAGGCGACCGCGGCCGGATCGCTGCCCGGCTTGCCGCGCACGATCGGAACGCCGTTGCGCTGGGCCCAGATCTCCAGCTGGTCGGCCGCCGCGGCGCGGAAGGTGTCGCCGGCCGCGAGCAGCACGCTCTGGCCCGCGGAGCGGAAGCGGTGCGCCAGCTTGGCGATCGAGGTGGTCTTGCCCGAGCCGTTGACGCCGACGACCAGGATCACGGTGGGCTTGTGCGTGAAGCGGATCTCGGCCGACTCCTGGCGCAGGCGCTCGAGCAGCATCTCGCGCAGCTTCGTGCGCACGTCGGCCTCGCCCTTGATCTCGCCGCGCTTGTGCAGGCGCGCGAGCTCGTCGACGAGCTCGCCCGCGAGCGGCCCCAGGTCCGAGGTGTACAGCAGCGCCTGCAGCTCGCCGAAGAGCTGCGCGTCGATCGGCCGCCCGCCGCGGAAGAGCGAGGAGATGCCGTCGGAGATCGCGCTGCGCGTGCGCGTCAGGCGCTGCTTGAGGCGGTCGAAGAGTCCCATGTCGCGCGCCTCTCCCGCGCGCTCAGCGCTTGCGCGCCGGCTCGCGCTTCTCGTCGCCCGGCAGCTCCTCGGCCTCGCCCTCGGGCTCGGGCGCCGCCTGCGCGGCCTGGGCGTCGCGCGCCGCCGCCAGCTCGTCGACGCTGGGCTTGCGGTTCATGATCTTGTCCAGGATGCCGTTGATGAAGGCGCCCGAGTTGGCGGTCGAGAAGCGCTTGCCGAGCTCGATCGCCTCGTTGACCGCGACCTTGGGCGGGATGTCCGGGCAGTGCAGGAGCTCGTAGGTGCCCAGGCGCAGCACGTTGCGGTCGATCACCGCCATGCGCGCGATGTTCCAGTTCTGCGCCACGGCCTGGATCGAGCGGTCGATCTCCTCCCAGTTCTCCCAGGTGCCCTCGATCAGGCGCATGGCGAAGCGCGTCGTCTCGGGATCGCGCTCCTCGGCGCGCAGGTAGTCGCGCGCCTCGGCGTACAGTTCGTCGCCGCGCAGGTCGAGCTGGTAGAGGAACTGCAGGGTGAGCTCGCGGGCCCGGGTGCGTTTCTTCATCGTGGTGTGCTCGTGCGGGCGCGGCCGCGGGTGGACGCGCGGCGCGGCGCCGGCTTCCCGCCGGAACGCGCCTCTTCCAGCGCGGCCAGCGCCTCGAGCGCGGCGCGCGCGATCTCGCGGCCCTTGTCCAGCTTGCCGCCGCGCGAGGCGGGCAGGGCGCGTGCGCGCGCCTGGGCCAGCGTGCTGCAGGTCAGGATGCCCAGCGCGATCGGCTTGCCGGTCTCGAGCGAGGCCTGGACCAGGCCGCTGACGGCCCCGTGCGCGACCCAGTGGTCGTGCGAGGTCTCGCCGCGCAGCACCAGCCCGAAGGTCAGCACCGCGTCGACGTCGCTGCGGCGCGCGAGCTCGCGCGCCACGAGCGGGATCTCGAACGCGCCCGGCACCTCGACCACGCGCACGCCGGCGGCGGGGATCCCGCTCGCGGCGAGCTCGACCAGCGCGCTCTGCAGCATCGCGCCCGTGAGCTCGCCGTGGTAGCGCGAGACGACGGCAGCCATGCGCGCGCCGGGGCGGCGCGTGCGGTGCTCGGATGTCGTTCGCGGATCGAGGCTCATGGACGCGTTGGCAAGGAGCGGGGACGTGTCCCGCGTGTGGAGTGTACGGCTCGGACTGGAGGGCCGAGGATTCTAGCGGTTGGGCGCGTCCAGTCCAGCATCGCCGGGGAACCCGCCCGCGTCCGGCGCGGTCGTCGGGCGCGGCGCGCCGCCTCGCGTGCGCAGGCTCCAGCTCATCTGCTTCTGCAGCGCGAGCGAGAAATCGTCGAGCAGCGTGTACGCCAGCGGCACGACCCACAGGGTCAGCACGGCCGAGACGGTCAGGCCGCCGGCGATGCAGGTGGCCAGCGCGCGGTAGTCGATGCTCTCGCCGGGCGGCTCGGTCAGCGCCATCGGGATCAGGCCGAGCACCGCCGTCAGCGTCGTCATCAGGATCGGGCGCACGCGGTTGTGCGCGCCCTCGATCACCGCCGCCGAGCGATCCATGCCGGGGTTCTCCTGGCGCAGCTGCTGGATGCGGTCGATCAGCACCACGCCGTTGCGCACCGCGACACCCACCAGGATGATGATCCCGATCCAGCCCACGGAGTTCATCGCCGTGCCGGTGAGGTAGAGCGTCCAGTAGGCGCCCACGCCGGCGTACAAGGGCACGGTGAAGATGATCGCGCAGGGCAGGAGCAGCGACTCGAACGTGATCGCCATCACGATGAAGACGAGCACGAGCGCGAGCGCGAGCGCGGAGAGCAGCGTGGTCATCTCCGCCTCCTGGCGCTGCAGCACCGAGTCCTGGCTCGCGACCGAGAAGCCGCGCGGCAGGTCGAGGCCCTCCAGCGCGCGCAGGCCGCCGCGGTAGGCCTCCTGCGCATTGGCCGGATTGTCGAGCTTGGCGCGCAGCACCAGCGTGGCCTGGCCGTTGTGGCGGTAGATCGTGCGTTGGCCGTCCTCGAAGCCCAGCGTGGCGATCGAGGAGAGCGGCACCGAGCTCTGTCCGTTGCGGATCTCCAGGCGCCGCAGCGTCGAGAGGCCGACGTCCGCGGTGCCGTCGTACTCGATGATCAGCGGCACCTCGCGGCCCGGCTCCTGGAAGGGCGCGAGCTGGAAGCCCCGCAGCGCCCAGGCGACGTTCTGCAGCGCGCTCTGCGAGTCGACGCCGAGCTTCTGCGCGATCTCCTGGTCGAACTTGAGGCGCACCTGGCGGCGCTCGTTCTCCAGCGGCGGCGAGACGCTCGAGAGGCCCGGCACGGACTTGAGCAGCGCGGTCGCCTGCGGCGCGAGGCGCGCCAGCTCCTCGGAGTTGGGACCCTGCAGCAGGAAGTTGACCTCGCTCGTCAGGCGCGAGCTCCCGCCGCCCGAGTCCGAATCGGTGAAGAGCAGCTTGTGGCCGGGGAAGCGCGGCAGGCTGTGCTGCAATTCGCCGGTCAGGCGCTCGAAGTGCTCCTTGGACTGCGGGTGGTCGAAGAAGAGGCGAATCTGCCCGCCGCTGCGCGTGAAGCGCGCCGCGAGATGGTCGAAGCCGTAGGCTGCCCGCCGCGGCTCGATCAGGTCCTCGTAGCGCTGCATCTCGTCGCTCGCCTGCGCCAGCGTGAAGTTGTCCTCGAGCACCACGTTGAACACGAAGCGCGTGCGGTTGTCGTCCTGGCCGAAGGCCGCGACCTTCATGTGCTGCACGGGGATCACCACCGAGAGCACGCACAGGATCGAGAGCGCGGTGGCCGCCACGCGGTGGCGGATGCTCCAGGACAGCAGCGCGCCGTTGGCCGCGACCACGGCGCCGATGACCGAGTCGAAGCGCGTCCTGCGCGGCGGCGCGATCGAGACGGGCCGCGCCGCGCGCGCACGCCAGCGCGGCAACCCGATGACCAGCAGCAGCGCGGTCGTCAGCGCGCCGATCCCCAGGAGCAGCGGCAGCGCGCGCGCGGCGAGAGGCAGCTCCAGGCCGAACGGGCTCGCGTCGCGCGTCGCCTCGGCCAGCCCCAGCAGTGGACGCATGCTCCAGGCGGCCAGCGCCAGCGCTGCGGCCGCCAGCGGCCAGCGCAGCGGGGCGAGCACGGCCAGCAACGCGCGCTCCAGCGGCTGCAGCAGGCGCAGGACGGCGCGCGCGCAGGCGGCGGCGGCCGAGAGCGCGAGCTCGAGCAGGCGTGCGGGCAGCTCGACCAGCGGCCGCAGCGCGCGCGCGAGCCGGCCCGAGGCGATCGCGTGCGTCTCGAGCAGCGGCTCGGCGGCCACCGGCAGGAAGACCATGCTGACCACCAGGCTGAAGAGCATCGAGAGGCACAGCGGCAGGCCGAGCTCGCCGAAGAGGATCTTCACGATCGGATCCTCGCTCATGAACATCAGCGGCAGGAACACGACCACGGTGGTCAGCGTCGAGAGCACGACCGCCAGCGCCACGTCGCCCGTGCCGCGCACGACCGCCTCGCGCCGGCTCGCGCCCTCGGCGCGCAGGCGCGTGATGTTCTCGATCACCACGATCGCGTCGTCGACCAGCATGCCCAGCGCGAGCGTGAAGCCGGTCATGGTCAGCACGTTGAAGCTGCCGCCGCGGAAGTAGATCCAGGCCAGGGCGAACAGCACCGAGAGCGGGATCGCGGTCGCGACCAGCAGCGTCAGGCGCAGCCGCCACAGGAAGACGAACAGGATCACCACCGCCAGCAGGCCGCCCTCGATGGCCGTGCGCTCCAGCTGCGCGAGCGAGGTGGTGATGAACTGGCCCTGGTCGAAGATCGGCAGGAACTGGAACTCGCCGCCCAGCTGCGGGTCCTGCTCCAGCTCGGCCAGCTCGCGCTTGAGGCGCTTGCAGGTCTCGACCACGTTGGCCTGGCCGTCCTTCTGGATCTGGCCGAAGTAGGCGTAGCGCCCGTCGATGCGGAAGAGCGAGTCGCGCACCGTCTTGACGTCCTCGACGTGCCCGATGTCGCGCAGCGCGAGCCCGTTGCCGATCGGATAGGACTCGATCTCCTCGATCGAGCGGAAGCGCATGTCGGCGCGCAGCAGGATGCGCATGCCGCCGTCCTCGATCTCGCCCATCGGCAACGCGAAGTTGTCCGAGGAGAGGCGCCGGATCAGCGCGCCCAGGTCCAGGCGCGCGGCCTTGACCTTCTGCTCGTCGAGCAGGATGCGGCGCGAGTCGTCGAGCAGGCCCCAGACGTCGACCTTGCCCACGCCGTCGACCGACTCCAGGCGGCGCTGGATCACCTCCTTGACCAGGAAGTCCGTGCGCGGCGAGTCGCCCGGGTGCATCAGCGCGAAGAACATCACCGGCATGTCGCTCTCGCTCCAGGACCAGATGCTGACCTCGCTCACCGTCGAGGGCAGCTTGGGGCGCGCGCGCTCGACGCGGTCGCGCACCTCGGCCTTGGCCAGGTTCATGTCGGTCGTGGCCTGGAAGTGCACGCTCAGGTTGACCGCGTCCTGGCGCGCGGTCGAGTCGATGTCCTGGATGCCCTGGATCGTGCGCAGCTCCTCCTCGAGCACGCGCGCGACCTGCTCCTCGTTCTCGGGGGCGCTGGCGCCCAGGTTCTGCACGAAGACCTGCAGGCCGGGCTCGACGATGCCGTCGGGCATCATCTGCACGGGGATGCGCACCCAGGTCGCCAGCCCGATCACGATCAGCGTCAGGCACAGGGTCAGCAGCATCACCGGCCGGCGCACCAGGGCGGAGAAGAAGGCCGAGTTGCGCGCGTGCGTGCTCATGAGCCCGTGCCTTGGGCCGCGCGGCCGCGGTAGAGCAGCCAGTAGACGGTCGGGATCACGACCAGCGTCAGCATCGTCGAGCAGGTCAGGCCCACCACGACGGTGACCGCCATCGGCGCGCGCAGCTCGGCGCCCGGGCCCGAACCCATCGCGCCGATCCAGGGGATGAAGACCAGCCAGCCCGTCATCGGCAAGAGGCCGATCACGGTCGTGTTGGCGGTCATGTAGATCGGCCGCAGGCGCGTCGCGCCGGCCTCGAGGATCGCCTCGCGCAGCGCCATGCCGCTGCCGCGCGTCTGGTTGATGCGGTCGATCAGCACGATCGCGTTGGCGACCACGATGCCCGCGAGCAGGATCAGACCGATGAAGACCACCACCGAGACCGGCAGGCGCAGGAGGTCGAGCGCGAAGACGACGCCCACGAAGGCCAGCGGCACGGTGACCAGGATGATCAGCGGCTGGAGCAGCGACTCGAACTGCGTCGCCATCACGACGTAGACGAGGAAGAGCGCGAGCAGCAGCGCGAAGGTCATGCTCTTCTGGCCCTCCTCCATCTCGCGCTTCTGGCCGCCCATCTGCACCACGACGTCGTCGGGCAGGCGCAGCGAGGCGAGCTCGCGCTCGATCGCACCCGCGCTGCCGCCCAGATCCAGGCCTCCGGAGGTGATCGCGCTGACCACGATCGCGCGCGTGTTGCCGATGCGGCGGATCTCGGCCGGGCCCTCGACCACGTCGACGCGCGCGACGGCCGAGAGCGGCACGGGGTGGTCCGCGGCGGGGTTGACGTCCAGCGTCAGGACGCGTTCGAGCGAGCCGAGCAGCACCTCGTCGCCCTGCACGCGGATGTCGATCCGCTCGTCGCCCTCGTTGAAGCGCGTGCTGACGTTGCCGAGCACCTGGTCGCGCACGTAGGAGCTGACCGCGTTGATGTCGAGGCCGTACTCGAGCATCTTGTCCCGGTCGAAGGTGATGCGCGCCTCGGGGTGGCCCGGGCGGATCGTCGTGCGCACGTCGGCCAGGCCCGGCACGCGCTGCATGCGCTGCTCGACCTCGCGCGCCACGGCGTGGATCTTCTCCAGGTCGTAGCCGAGCACCTCGACCTCGATCGGGGCCTCCAGCGCGAAGGGGTTGGCGCGCTTGATGTCGATCGAGCGCACGTGCGCGTCGGCCGCGAGGATGCCGCGCACGTCCGCCACGATGCGCTCCTCGTCGCGCGGGTTGGCCAGCTCGCGCGCGAGGCGCACCGTCAGGCGCGCGGTGTGCTTGCCCTCGATCTCGCGCGTCAGCGTGTCCTTCTCGACGCCCACGGTCAGCGCCGTGCGTTCGACACCCGGCAGCGCGCGCACGCGCTGCTCGAGCGCGCTCAGCACCGCGTCGGTGGTCGCGATCGGCGTGCCGACCGGCAGTCCGACGAAGGCGGTGAACTCGCCCTGGTGCACGTCCGGGAGCAGGTTGAGGCCCAGGTGCGGCGCGCGCCAGGCGGCGCCCGCGAGCAGCACGAGGCTCGCCGCGACGACCTTCCAGGGATGCGCGAGCGCGCCGGCGAGCAGGCGCGGATAGGCGCGCTCGACGTGTCCCCAGCCCCAGTCGTGCAGGCGCAGCAGCGGGCGGGACACGAAGCCGCACAGGCGCGCGATGCCGTAGGCGACCAGGGCCACGGCGCGCACCAGCAGCCCGAACAGCCGCAGGGCCGCGCGCCCGCTGGCGCTCAGCGCGCTGGGCAGCGCGCGTCCCCAGCCCCAGTCGAGCTCGGCCAGCACCCCGGCGGGCTTCTCGGCGCCGAGCACGCGCTCGGCCGTCGCCAGGAAGCTGCGCGAGGCCAGCACCGGGATCAGCACCAGCGCGACGACGAGCGAGATCACGTGCGAGCTGACGACCGTCATCGACTGGTCGCCGAAGATCCGGCCGGCGATGCCGTGCACGAAGACGATCGGCGCGAAGACCGCGATGCTGGTCAGCGTCGAGCCCGTCACGGCACCGGCGACCTCGCGCGTGCCGCGGATGGCGGCGTCGACCAGCGCGTCGCCCTCGTCGCGGCAGCGCATGATCGACTCGAGCACGACGATCGACGCGTCGACGACCATGCCCACGCCCAGCGCCAGCCCGCCCAGCGACATGATGTTGAGCGTCACGCCCAGCATGTACATGGGCGCGAAGGTCACGATCACCGACATCGGGATCGAGACCGAGATGATCAGCGTCGGCACGAAGCGCCGCAGCGCCAGCCAGATCACGAAGATCGTCAGCGCGCCGCCGACCAGCGCCGAGTCGCGCAGGTCGCTGATCGAGTCGCGGATGAAGTTCGACTGGTCCGAGAGGACGTCGAAGCGCGCCTCGTCACGCAGCTGCCAGGCGAGATCGTCGGCCAGCTCGTGCTCGCCGAAGGTGTCCTGGCCGCCGCCCTTGCCGGCCTGCTGCCTGGCCCAGGCCTGCTGCGCCTCGCTGCCGAAGACGCGCTCGCGCACGGCGTCGACCAGCTGGACGATGTTGGCGCCCGCCTCGCGGAAGACCGCGATCTCGACCGCCTCGCGGTCGCCGATGCGCGTGACGACCTCGCGCTCGGCGTGCGTGCGCGTGACGCTGCCGATGTCCTTGACGCGGATCACGGCCGCGCCGCGCCGCACCACGGCCAGGTCCTCGATCTCGGCCACGCTGCGGAACTCGTTCAGCGTGCGCACGAGGTACTCGCTCGAGCCCTCGCGGATCAGCCCGCCCGAGGCGTTGAGGTTCTCCTGCGCCAGGCGCGTGCCGAGCACGGCCGGGTCGAGGTTCTGCGCCGCCATGCGGAAGGGGTCGACGCGGATGCGGATCTCCTCCTGCAGCCCGCCGCGCACCTGCACCGCGGCGATGCCCGGGATCGTCTCGAGCTCGCGCTTGATGCGCTTCTCGGCCAGCCAGCGCAGGCGGATCAGCTCGCGCTCCTTGTCGCCGGCGAACTTCTTGCCCTCGGGCAGCGTGATGCCGATGCGCAGGATCGGGTCGAGGTTGGGGTCGTAGCGCAGGATCAGCGGCCGCTCCGCGTCGCGCGGCAGCACGACGCTGTCGAGCCGGTCGCGCACGTCCTGCACCGCGAAGGTCATCGACGTGCCCCACTCGAAGTCGAGCACCACGTCGGAGGTCTCGGCGCGCGAGAGCGAGGTCGTGCGCACGATGTGCGGCAGCGTCGAGAGCGCCTCCTGGATGCGCTCGGAGACGCGGTCCTCGACGTCCTCGGGCGCGGCGCCCTTGTAGGTCGTGCGCACGGTCAGCGTCGGGTAGCTGATCTCGGGCAGCAGGTCGGTGTGCAGCTTGGTGAACGAGACCACGCCCAGCACGGCGATCGCGACCATGAACATGCTGATCGCGACCGGACGTCGCGTGATCAGCGGCAGGAAGCCGCCCGGCTCGCGGTCGTGCGCGGGCTTGGAGCTCATCGCGCCTCAGCCCTTCGACGGCGAGGTGGCGCCCTGGCCGCCCGCGGGGGCGGCCGGCTGCTCGGCGGACTTCCCGGCGGGCGCCTGGGCCGGCGTCTCCGCGGCCTTCTCGCCCGGCGTCGGGGCCGGCTTGTCCGCGGCCTTGTCGCCCGGCGCCGCAGCCGGCTTGTCCGCGGGCTTCTCGACCGGCTTGTCCAGCGGCCGGCCCTCGAACTCGACCTCGGCGCCCTCTTCGAGCTCGCGGTTGCCGACGACCACCACCGGTTCGCCCCCGTGCAGCGATGCGGCGTTGCGCGGCAGGATCTCGACGTCGTCGTCCCCGCTGAAGCCCTCCTCGACCTCGATGCGGTGCGCCTTGCCCTCGCGCACGACGAAGACGAGGTTCGCCTCGCCCTCGCGGCGCAGCGCGCGCTTGGGCACGACCAGTGCCTGCGGGTGGCGGTCGGTGACGATCGAGAGCTTGACCAGCATGCCGGGCAGGAGCATGTGCGCGGCGTCCTTCTCGGTCGCGGGCTCGAGCAGCACCGTCACGCGGAAGTTGCCCGACTGCGCGTCGATCGAGGGCGAGACGCGCTGGATCCGGCCGCGGAACTGCACTCCGGGGAGCGCCTCCGCGCTGGCGCGGATCTCGATCGACGCGAGAGCCTCCTGCGCCTTCCCGGCCGACAGGAACAGCGCGAGCTCGCGCTGCGGCCGGTAGAAGACGGCGCGCAGGTTCTGCACGTCGGTCAGCACGAAGGCCTGCATGGCCGGCCCGACCTGGTCGCCGACCCGGACCGAGCGCTGTGCGATCACGCCGGCGAAGGGCGCGACGATGTCGGTGTACGACAGGTCGAGCTGCGCGCGCTTGAGCGCGAGCTCGGCCTTCTCCTGCGAGGTCTTGGCGGCGTGCGCGTCGGCCTGGGCGCGCTCCTGCGCCAGCTTGGCCGCCTCGTGGTCGGACTTGGCCGTGTCGCGCGCCAGCCGCAGCTGGTCGAGCGCCTGCTCGGAGATCACGCCGGCCGCCTTGGCGTTGCGCTCGTACTCGCGATCCTTCTGTTCCATCGCCAGGCGCGTGCTCTCGACACGCCCGGCCGCCTCGCGCTCCATGATCCCCAGCCGGGCCTCGCTGTCCTGCGCCTCCTTGAGCGCGACGCGCGCCTCGTCGACCTTGGCCTGCGCCTCGCGCGGATCCAGACGCGCCAGCACGGCGCCGGCCTCGACCACCGCGCCCTCCTCGACCATCAGCTCGACCAGCGTGCCGCTGGCGCGCGGGAAGAGCTTGATCTCCTTCTCCGACTCGACCACGGTCGTCGACTCGAGCGTGCGCACCATCTCGCGCTGCGCGATCGTCTCGGTGCGCACGCGTGTCGCCTCGCGCTTCTTGAGCGAGGAGGCCTGGGCCTCGGGACCGGGCGTCGATCCGCCTCCGCCGCAGCCGGAAACGACCAGCGCGGCGGCGAGGAGCGACGAGCAGGCGACGCTGGCTCTGCGCGCGAAGCGGGGGCAACGCATGGAGGTGGGGAGTTCTCTCGAGGGGCCGGGGGGCTAGACTGCGCGCTCCATGCGGTCGCCCGAGGAGGCTATTGCCCTGATTCTAGAGCGCGTCGCTCCCGTCGAGCATGCCGAGCGTGTTCCGCTTGAGCAAGCCGACGGGCGAGTGCTCGCCGCCGACGTCGCCTCGGATCTGGATCTGCCGCCCTTCGAGAAGAGCGCGATGGACGGTTACGCCCTGCGCAGCTCGGACCTCGCCGAGGGGGGCGCCGCGCGCGAATTCCACCGTGTGGGCGAGTCGCGCGCCGGCGCGCCCTTCACCGGTCGCCTGGGGCCGGGCGAGTGCGTGCAGATCAGCACCGGCGCCGAGCTTCCCGCCGACTGCGACGCGGTCGTGATGGTCGAGCGCTCCCGCGAGGAGGGGGGGCGCGTGCGCTTCGACGACCAGCCCGCGGCCGGGCAGCACGTCTGCCATCGCGGCGAGGACCTGCGCACGGGCGAGATCGTGCTGCGCCGCGGCCGGCGCCTGCGCCCCGACGATCTCTCCGTGCTCGCCGCGGTCGGTTGCCAGCCCGTGCCGGTCCTGCGCCGCGTGCGCGTCGCGCTGGCGACCACCGGCGACGAGCTCGTGCACGCCGACGAGCGTCCGCGCGCAGGCCAGATCCGCGAGGGCAACACCTTCTACCTCGCCGCGGCGCTGGCGCGCACGGGGGCC
Source organism: Planctomycetota bacterium (assembly GCA_044229935.1). Lineage (GTDB taxonomy): Bacteria > Planctomycetota > UBA1135 > UBA1135 > JADJLZ01. Next base: position 45,450 of record JBGASC010000041.1, read on the forward strand.
GCCGTGACCAACCTCGGCATCGTGCGCGACGATGCGCGCGCGCTCGAGGAGCGCTTCCGCGCCGCTCTCGCCTCGCACGACGTGCTCGTCACCACCGGCGGCGTCAGCATGGGGCGGCACGATCTGGTCGGCGCGGCGCTCGAGGCCGTCGGCGTCGAACCCCTGCTGCACAAGATCGCGATCAAGCCGGGCAAGCCGCTCTGGTTCGGCCTGTGCGGCCGCGTGCCGGTCTTCGCGCTGCCGGGGAACCCCGTCTCGTGCCTGGTCGGCTTCGAGACCTTCGTCCGCCGCGCGCTCGCGCGCATGGCGGGGACGGAGGCGGGCGCGTGGCAGGCGGAGCGACTGCGGCTGGGGCGCTGGAGCGGCGCTCCGCTGCGCGAGAACCCGCGCCAGCAGAACCACCCCGTGCGCGTCTCGCCCGGCGCCGACGGCGTCGACGTGCTCGAGCCGCTCGCGTGGAAGAGCTCGGCGGACATCGTCGGCATCACGCGCGCGGACGGACTGGCCGTCGTCGCGGCCAACCGCGGCGCAGCGGCCGGAGAGCTCGTCCCCTGGCGGCCCATCGGATGAGCCTGGCGCCGCTCGCACGCCTGGGCTGGATGCTCGCCGCGTGGGCGATCTTCTTCGTCGCCGGCCCGGGCGTCGTCTGGGCCGACGGCTCGGCGCCGCTCGCGCTCGCGGCGATGACGCTGTGGGCCTTCACCGCGAGCCGACCCGGACGCAAGGCGCTGGCGATGGAGTGGCTCGCCGCGGCGATCGGCCTCTCGACGATCTGCTGGTGGACCACGTACGTGCTCGTGATCACGCTGCTCGCCGTCGCGCTCGTTCCGGCGCTCTACATCGCGCTCGCCGGCGTGCTGCTGCGGCGCCTGGCGGCGCGCTGGCCGCTGGCCCTCGCGGCGCCGGCCGCGTGGATCGCGCTCGAGACGCTGCGCGGCTGGGTCGAGCCGCCGCTGGGCTTCGGCTGGCTGCGCCTGGCGCACTACGCCACGCACGTGCCGTGGCTGGCCGGTTCGGCGCGCGTGTGGGGCGGCTACGGCCTGGGCTGGGTGCTCGCGGCGCTCGCGGGCGGGATCGCGGCGGAGTGGTGCGCGCGAGTTCCGCGGGGCGCCGGGATGACCGCCGCAGTCAGCCTGCCTACCGGCGGCGGCCAGGCGGCACGGAAATGGATCGCACGGGTGCTGGCAACGGGACCGCTGGTGCTCGCCGTCGTGTTCAGCCTGGCCACTTCTGCTCCTCCGACGGTGACGGGGCCGCGCTTCCTGCTCGTGCAGCCCTCGTTCGCGCAGGAGCGGAAGATGAACCCGGACGAGAACACGCCCTCCGATCTGATCGAGCGGACCCGCTCGGCCAGCGCGGCGCTCCCGGTTCGCTCGGGCCGTCCTCGCGCCGACCTCGTGTGCTGGGGCGAGTCGATGCTCTCCGTCTTCGGCATGTCCGTTCCGAGCGAGGAGGTCGTGCCTGCGTGGGGGAGAGGGCTGCGCACGCTGCCCTGGGACGACAACCGCCTCGGGCCCTGGGAGCGGATGAAGGACACCGAGGACCACCTCGTCCGGCGGATCCTCCTCCAGCAGCACGTCCTCCCCGAAGGCTCGGCCTTCCTCTCGGGTGTCGAGCTGTACCTGCCGCGCGGCGACGAGATCCGCCGCACGACCGCTGCGATGCTCTGGGGCGCCGACGGAAAGCGCATCGGGTGGGGGGCGAAGAAGCACCTGGTGCCCGGCGGCGAGACGATGGTCGGCCTCGAGCGCTGGGCCTGGGTGCGCGACACGGCGTTCAGCCTCGCCGGCTACGTCCCCGACCTCGTCCCGGCCGAGCGCACGGAGGTGCTCGATCTGCCCGTCCAGGGCGGCCGGCCGGTCCACCTGGGCCTGACCGTCTGCTTCGACAACGTCTTCGACGATCCCTACACCGAGCCGCTGCGCCGCGGACCGCTCGACGCGCACGTCGTGCTCAGCAACGAGGCCTGGTACGTCGAGAGCAGCGAGTACGACCAGATGCTCGCCTTCTCGCGCCTGGTCACGATCCAGACCGGGCGCGCGATGGTCCGCGTCACCAACTCGGGGGTCACCTCGATGTTCGGGGCGGACGGACGCGAGCTGGCGCGCCTGCGGGTGGGGGAGAAGGACCGCATGGTCGGGGGCAGCTTGTGGGTCGACGTCCCGATCCCCGCTCCCGGCCACGAGGGGGAGCGCACACCCTTCGTGCATCTGGCTCCTTGGCTGCGTTGGCTGGTGGTCCTGCTGCCGCTCGCCCTGCTCGGCCTTCGTCGCCCGCGGCCGGTTACCCCGGCGGGCTGACGGTGTAGGAGGCCGCGCGTGAGCCAGGATGCGCCTCGGGAAGCGTCAGGGGAGTTCCTTGACCCTCGCCGAACGCGCCGCTAGACTCTCGCCCCACGCCCTGTCCACGCGGCAGCGCCGTCACAAGATCCTTGCCAATCAAGGCCTTAGGTCATCTGCCCTGCGCACCGCGCGCGCGGCCCCCCTCGACCGACAGGCCCTGCAACCACGAATCGACTCGATCCAAGTCGGGGCCCTTCAACCCCCCTCCCCACTCGGAGAAGCATGAGCTCCATCGCCAAAATCTTCACGGTCCTGAACGTGATCCTCGCTGCCGCATTCCTCGGCTGGGCGGCGAACACGGTCCAACTCACGAACGAGTACAAGGCCAAGCTCGAAAAGGAAGTCGCGGACCACACCGCGACCAAGGATCTGCTCGGCAAGGACAAGTCCAAGCTCGCAGCCGACCTGAAGACCGCCGAGGAGCGCGCCTCGCGCCTGCAGCAGCAGCTCGGTGACGAGCAGGCCGCCACGCAGCGCGCCGAGAACGACAACAAGTCGCTGCAGACGCGCCTGGACAACATGGAAGCCGGCTACCAGAAGATCGCCGGCACGCTCGAGGGCATCCAGGCCGACGCGAAGACGGCGCACGAGAACGAGCTCAAGGCCCAGACCGCCGCGCACGAGGCCGACACCAAGGCCGCCGCCGCCGGCGAAGCGCAGCGCGCCGCCGAGAAGAAGGCCTCCGACCTCGAGGGCGAGCTCCTCGCCGCCCGCGAAGAGATCAAGAGCAAGGAGAAGACGCTGGCCGAGACCGAGAAGGACCGCCAGCAGGTCAAGACGCAGCTGGCGACCGTGGTCCAGGCGACCGGGTTCAACGCCGACAAGGTCAAGGCGATGCCCCTGATCGACGGCAAGGTGCTCAACGTCGAGATGGGTGTCGAGCCGGGTCTGGTCTCGATCAACCGCGGCACGGCCGCCGGCGTCGAGCGCGGCTTCACCTTCGAGATCTTCGACGGCGCCACCTACAAGGGCCAGGCGCGCGTCGAGTACGTCTACCCCGAGATGTGCTCGGCCGTCCTCGTCCGCAAGGTCAAGGGCGAGACGATCCGCCAGGGCGACGGCGCGGCCACGCGTCTGTGATCCAGGAAGGAACCTGAACCCATGGCACGTCGCACCCAAGCCGCAGCCAAGGCGGCACCCGCGCGCGATCCCAAGGCGACCTCGCGCAAGGGCAGCGAACCGGCCGATGCCGGCGCCGCCGCGAAGTCGAGCCTCGGCCTCGCCGAAGCGGTCCTGATCACCTCGACGGTGATGCTGATCGCGGCGATCCTGATGACCGACTACTACCTCGGCCACCACCTCGGCTCGGGCGTCTTCTTCAAGACCTGAGCTCCCGCCCAGAGCCGAGCCACGCTCCACGCGAGCCGTGTCCTCCCGAGGAGGACGCGGCTCGCTGCGTTTCCGACCTGCCCGTGCCGCGCGCTAGGCGATCAGCCCGCGCAGCGCCTCGCCGAAGCGGCGCACGTCATCGAGGTCGTTGTGCACCCAGGCGCTGGCGCGCAGCGTCGCCTCGACCGCGCACGCGTCGTGCAGTGGGTGCGCGCAGTGGCGCCCCGCCGAGACCAGGACGCCGAACGCATCGCTGAGCGTGCGCGCGGCCGTCTCGGCGTCCAGGCCCCGCGGAGGCAACGCCAGCGCGACCAGCGGGATGCGCTGCGCCGGATCGGCCGGGCCGAGGACGCGCACGCCGGGGAGCCGCGCGCACTCCTCGAGCAGTGCCGCGGCGATCTCGCGGCCGTGCGCCTGGATGCGCGGCATGCCGACCTGGCGCAGGAAGCGCAGCGCGGCGGCGAGCCCGAGCGCGCCCTCGATGTTGGGTGTTCGGGCCTCGACGCGATGGGGACCCGAGCGCAGCTCGCCGCCCTGCGCGTCGACGCGCGCGACCATGCCGCCGCCCCAGCGCT
>JBGASC010000042.1:0-48869 GCA_044229935.1 Planctomycetota bacterium
CTTCGGCGGAGCATCGCGGGGCAGTACGACGCCGAGAAGCCGATCTGCGCACTCTCCGTGATCGCCACGAGGTCGCGATCGGCGCGATCACGGCGATGCGCGATGGCTTTCGTTCCAATGCTGAGGCATGCCACCTCCGTGCGGTTGGGGGCGACACCACGGCCTTGTCGAACCTAATCGGCGTTGCGCTCGCGCCGGAGGATTGGATCCTGCCGACCGAATCGTTCCCGTTCTGCCGAGTGACGATCGACGTGGCAGCGCGGGAGGTCATCGTCGACGTGAGCGTGTCCGAGCCTTCCGATGTCGTTCCATCCGGCACGCGGTTCCGTTACGTGAAGAGGTCCGATGAAATCCGCGAGACCTCGACGAGCATGCGCGCCATGCAGGCGATCTATCGCGACTACCTTGCAGGAGTCCTGCTCACGGTCGCGCATGCCGTGCTCGTGATCAGCGAGGGCGGCTCGGTCGAGGCCGTGACGTGCAACGCCCGACGGTGTCAGCAGGACGACGAATGGTGTTGCGCGTCGATCCGTGTCGATGCGGAGCGTTGGCGTCGCCTTGACTTCACGCGCGCGGATGCGTGGACCTGCTTTCGGGATCTGCGCGGTCGGGTGCCTTCCAAGCCGCTCAGCGACGGCATCGTTGAGCCCTTCGCGTCCGCCATGGATCGGGAGGAGTCAGCGTCGAACGATCTCCTGGTCGAACGTGATGCGATTCTCGACGCAATCCAAGAACTGCGCGGCGATCAGCCACTCGGGCTCGCGGCGTAGCACGCGCTCGGGCTGCGCGCCTTCATGCGGCGGTTGCGGGAAGCAAGACACCAAGCTCTCCCTCACGGGGTCGACCATGACCGTCTCAGGGTGAGGAGTCGGCCGCAGGTTGGGCGTCAGTGTGCGCTCGTCAGCGATTCGCAGCAGGTCTCGCGTTCATGCCTGTTGTTCTCCCCGGAGCCATGCGCAACCGCCGCGCGTTGGTGGCTCTTCTGCAGGTCGACGCCCCCTCGGCCGCAAGCACGTCACCGGATGCAACACGCGGGCTCCTGGCGCGCTTGGAGCGAAGCCCAAGCGATGCCCTCGATCCGCAGGGATCGAGGCACTGTTGCGCGGCCGTCGCCTTCGGTTGACGGAGGTCCCGCTGGACACACTTGGCTCACGCTGGACCCAGCGCAGGCGCTCAGAACCGCTGCGTTGTGCTGCGATGTGTGTCCATTTGCAACGCCGCTCGTTCAGCCGTAACGTGCGCGCAGCTCCTTACTTCCACCTCGCTGCACCGTCCGCCCTGCCTCCGTTCCTAAACCGCAGGCCGGCAGTTCGAATCTGCCCGGGCGCACCAACATGAGCTCGCGCGGGGGGGCGAGGTGGCCCGCGGCTGCGGAACGAATCTGCAGGCTAGACTACGTCGATGGCACCCACGCGAACCAGCAAGAAGCCTGCAACCAAGCCTGCCTCCAAGCCGACCGTCGCTCGCATGTCCCTCGAGGAGGTGATGAGCGCGCTCGAGAAGGCGGGATCCGAGCAGACGAAGAAGACCTACGCCCGTCACGGGGCCAAGGAGCCGATGTTCGGCGTCCTCTTCGGGACGCTGAAGGTGCTCCTGGATCGGATCGGTGTCGACCAGGAGCTCGCGCTGGCGCTGTGGAAGACGAAGAACCAGGACGCGCGCAATCTGGCGATGAAGATCGCCGACCCGGCGACGATCCGGTCTGCCGATCTGGATCGCTGGGCGAAGGAGAACAGCATGCGCATGTGCGGCGCGTACGTCGCGTGCCTGGCGGCGGAGGGTCCGCACGCGGCCGCGAAGCAGCGCGAGTGGCTCGCGTCCTCGGACGAGGAAGTGCGCGCGGTCGGCTGGGCCCTGGTCGCACAGCTGGCGAACCTCGACGAGAAGGCCTCGGACGACTCGTTCGCGAAGCGTCTCGCGCAGATCGAGAAGACGATCCACTCGGCTCCGAGCCTCGAGCGCGGAGCGATGAACTCGGCCGTCATCGCGATCGGTGGCCGCAGTGCCGCCCTGCGCAAGCTCGCCATTGCCACTGCGAAGCGCATCGGGCCGGTCGAGGTCGACCATGGCGAGACCGCGTGCAAGACGCCGGATGCCGTGACGGCCATCGGCAAGCTCTGGGAGCGCGCGAAGAAGTTCGAATCGCCGGCCGCTGCAGAGCGCGCCCGCGAGTCGATGCGCACGCGCTGCTGAGCGACGAGGTCCTGCGGGCGCCGGTTGGCTGCGCCCTGTTCGACATCGGGAACTGCCGCCGGCCTCTTCGCGCTCCGTCGTCGAGCGCCGGACGCCTTCGACGGTCCGCAACGGACCGAGGCCGCGCTCGACGGCTCTCGCGGGAGCTCTCGCCGCTCTGCGCACGCTCGAGAGCGATCCCTCGAGCCGCCCTGCGCGCGGGCGCAGTCCGCGACCTTGCCCTCTGGGGCAGGTCCGTGCGCGCACACCGGACCGCCGGGCCCGCCATGATAGGATCGTGGAAAGCGCTCCCGCGGCCCGGCTCGCGAGCGAGCAGACCTTTGCATCTCCGGTTCGCGGTCGCGCGGGCCTCCCCATGCTCGTCGTCCACGTCTCCCTGACCCCGCTCGCCGGCTCGCCGATCCGCATCGTGCGCGCCCTGCAGCGCCACACATCGGTGGAGGCGCGCCTCCTGAACCTCGCGCCGCAGGCCTACGGCCGGCGCGTGTTCCCCGAGGATCTCGCCTGGGAGCGCGATGCGCGCGAAGCGCGGGAGCTCGTCGCGCGCGCCGACGTGCTGCACTTCCACCACTGGTTCGACTTCGGCTCGCGCGCGAACCCCTTCGGCTTCGACTTCCTCGGCGCGGTGAAACCGGGGGCGCGGCACCTGATGCACTGGCACTCGAGCCCGGAGTTCACGGTGCGCAACGCCGGGGTGCCGGTCGAGATCCTGCTCGCCGCCGAACTGCCGCAGCTGGTGATGGCGCAGTACCACGAGCGCTACTACCCGCGCGCGCGCCAGGTGCCGCTCGTCGTCGAGCACGAGGGGGCGCCCGCCGCTCCCGCGTCCGGATCCACGCGCGCTGCAGGAGCTCCGGTCGTGATGTTCACGCCCTCGCAGCTCGCCGGCGCGCACGTCGAGCGCTGGGAGACCAAGGGCCGGCCCGAGGTCGTCGCGCTGCTCGAGCGTCTCGCGCGGCGCGGAGTGCTCGAGCCCCTCGTCGCGCACGACCTGCCCTTCGAGGAGTGCCAGCGCCGTCGTGCCGCGGCGGACATCGTCATCGACGACGTCGTCACCGGCTCGTTCCACACCACCACGCTCGAGTCGCTCTCGCTTGGCAAGCCGACGATCGCCTGGCTCGACGCGCGCACGCAGGCCGTGCTGGAGGAGTTGACCGGCTCGCACGAGCTGCCGATCGTCAACGCGCCGCTCGCGGCGCTCGAAGCCGTGCTCGGCCTGTTGTGCCGCGACGCCGTGCTGCGCGCGGAGCTGGGTGCCTGGTCGCGCGCCTGGTCGCGCGAGCGCTACGGCGAGGCGCAGATGATCGCGCACTACCAGCGGGCCTACGAGGAGCTCGCGGCCACCGGGCGGATCGACCCGCGGCGTCCGCAGGAGCACCAGGCCGCGCGCCGCTGGCTCGCCGCGGACCTCCACGACGCGATCTGGGCCGCTGGGCGCCAGCGCTTCCATCCCGAGCGTCTGCGCGTGGCCCTGGTGCGATCCGCGCGCGAGTTCGGACGGAGCCTGCGAGGAAGCCAGAACCGCGGCTGAGGACGCCGTCGCTGCCGGTTGCGCGCCATGGCCTCGCCCGAGTTCGACAACGTCTTCGTCTGCTACACGGCGCCGAACTACCTCAAGGCGCTCTACCTCGCCCACGGCGCGCACGAACGCGGCGAGCGATCGCGCATCCTGGGCCTGTTCCTGCGCGGGCGCGTGCACCCCGCGCTCTCCGACACGAGCGCGATCGACTGGGCCGAGGTCGCGATCCTCGAGCACTCCCAGCGCCACGTGCCGATCCTGGCGCGCGACCGGCGCGACTGGCCGCACCTCGCGCGCAAGCTCGCGACGAAGCTCGTGCTCAAGGCACGCCGCGAGCTCCTCCACGGCGCGGAGCGCCGCCGCGTGCTGGCGGAGGTCGGGCGCGCCCGGCGCGTGTTCCTGTTCCTCGAGCGCACCTACTTCTCGAACCTGATCCTGCGGCGGCGCGCCTGCACGCTGGTGGAGGAGGGCTGTGCGACCTACCGGCCGTATCGCCTGCGCTCGCGGCTCTCGCTCGCGCCCGTCGAGCGATTTCCCGGCGAGCACGAGCACGTCTCGGAGGTCCTGCTGCAGCGCCCCGAGCACGCCCACCCGCGCATCCGGGACAAGGTGCGCCCCTTCGAGCTGCGCTACCGCGAGCTCCCGTGCGAGGTGCGCGAGCGCATCCTGCGCTGCTTCCCGCTCGAGCTTCCCGCGAGCGACGGTCCGCGCGCACTGATCGTGGGGCAGGCCTGGAGCGTCTCCTCCGTCCCGCTCGAGCGCGCGCTGGACCTCTACCGTCGCATGGCCGCACTGCTCGCGGCGCGCGGGTACGCGGTGCACCTGAAGCCGCATCCCAGCGAATCGCCGCGGGACTACGCCGCGCTGGGAGTGCACGTGCTCGACCCGCGCGTGCCGCTCGACGCCTTCGAGCTCCGCGACGGGCCGCCGCCCTTCGACTGCGCCGTGAGCGTGCTCTCCTCCTCGCTCAACGACGCGCCGCACCTCGCGGCCAGGCGCGTGTGCTTCCTCGAGGGCGAGATCGTCGTCGAGGACCTGCAGCCGGCGGACCTGGAGCGCGCACGAGCGCAGTGCGAGGCGCGCCTGGCGGCCGCGCTCGCAGTCCCCTGAGGAGTTTCAGCCGTTGCGCCGCCGCATCGCGCGCAGCCGCTCGCGGTGCTCCGGCGCGAGCCCGAACGCGAGCGTCGCGAGCCCGACCACGAGGCTGACGCCGAGCGCGTAGGCCGCGAGCGCCGCGTAGCTCTCGATGCGCACGGGAACCAGTGCCGCGCCGGCGGCGAGCAGCGCCGCGAGGCCGAGCGGCAGCGCATGGCTGCCCACGAGGTAGCGCGCATACCCCAGACCCACGGCGCGGCAGGCGGCGAGCGCAATGGGGAGCAGGCTGGCGAGCACGAGCGGCACGGCCGTGCCGATCGCCACGCCGGCGAGGCCGTGCTCGCGCACGAGGAGCAGGCTCAGACCGACGTTGAGCACGGTCTCTCCCGCGAGCACCAGCGCAAGGGTGCGCGGGCGGCCCGTCCCGCGCAGGATCCCGTGCGCGAGCAGCTGCGGCAGCGCCAGGAACGCGGCCGGAGCGAGGATGCGCAGCACGACGGTCCCGCGCTCGGCCATCTCGGGCCCCATCCACAGGCGCAGGAACTCGCCGCCTGCCGTGTACAGCACGAACAGGATCGGCAACAAGGCGAGCAGCAGGTAGCGCGTGCCGTGCAGGTAGAGCTCGCGGTTCGCGCGCTCGTCGCCGCGGGCCTCGCGCGAGCTGATCCAGGGAAAGAGCACTCCCTGCGCCGCCGCGACGAGCGTCTCGACGTGCAGGAGCAGGCTCGCGGGCACCGCGTAGAAGGTGACGCTGTCGAGCGAGAGGCAGCGCCCGATCACGATCGCATCCGTGGCGAGCAGCACGCGCGAGGCCACGGCCGAGGCGAAGGCCCACAGGCCGAAAGCGACGAGCTCCTCGCGCGCCGCGGGCGAGGCGGCGCGCCAGCGCATCCGCAGGTACGGCGCCGAGCGGCGCAGCAGCACGAAGTGCGCGCCGTGCTTGAGCAGCGTGCCTCCCAGCTGCGTGCAGGCGATCCCGACGAGGCCGCCGCCCGAACGCAGCACCCACACCAGCGCCACCGCGCGCACCAGCGCGACGAAACCGGTCGCCAGGCTCGAGGGCACGAAACGCTGCAGCGCCGAGAGGGCGGCGAGGTACGCCGAGCCGAGCACGCCGAGCGCGAGGTCGAGGGCCAGGATGCACAGCACGCCTTGCAGGCGCTCCGGGGCGAGTCCCGCGGGCGCGAGCGCGCGCGCGAGCGGGCCGCTGGCGAGCACGAGCAGCATGAATGCGAGCCCGCCGAGCTTCGCGAGCAGGACGGTCGCGCTCGCGAACGCCTCCTGTGCGGCAGCCTCGTCGCCGCGGGCGACGTGCCGCGAGACGCTGCGCACGATCGACGCGTGGAGCCCGAGGTCGAGCAGCGCCAGCACCGCCGAGGCCGAGACGAGCAGCGTCCAGAGGCCGTACGCCTCGGGCCCGAGCAGGTGCACCGCGATCGGGCTGGTGACGAAGGCCGCGGCGAGCACGAGCACGTGCTGCAGCCAGTACGCACCGACGTTCGCGACGAGGGACCTCACGCAGTTCTCGTCGCCGAAGTCCGCACGCGCCGCGATGGCTGCGCGCGCCTTGCGCGAGCCGGCGCTGGCCACCGTTCCTTCGCGTGCAGCAGGATCTCGCGCATCGAACGAAGGATAGCGCACCGGGCGAGCCCGCACTCGCGCCGCGCGGCACGCGCCCGCGCAGCGCCTGTCCCGGGCCGGTGGCGCGACGCCTCTCGCGCTAGCGCTTCGGCTTCGGCACGTACTGGTCGACGAAGATCGGATTGCCGTCGGGATCGGCGAACTGGAAACCGGCCGGGCCCTCGGTCGACTCGTCGACCTCGTTCTTCAGCTTGATCCCGCGCTCCTTCAGGACGTGCTGCAGCTCGCGCACGTCCTGGAAGTCCTTCAGGGTCTCCCGCGTGTACGTCATGCCGGGATTGAACGTCATCGTGTTCCTGTCGAACATGCCCTGGAACAGGGCGATCTTCGTCGTGCCGTTCTGCAGCACGATCCAGTGCTTCTCGATGTCCCCCGAGACCTCCTTGAAGTCGAGCTTCTCGTAGAAGGCCTTCGATGCCTTGATGTCCTTGACGGCGAGACCGAGGGTGAAGGTGCCCAGCTGCATGGGGGTGCCTTTGGCGTCGTGAGGGGTGGTCGAGAGGGTCCATGCGGCGAGGCCGCACGCGAAGACGATCGAGGTGAGGGTGTTCATGGTCGTGCCGCGTTCGAGCCGTCCCGATCCCGGAGATTGCGATCGGGATCCCGGCGTTGCGTGCGCCGGTATCATGGCGAAGCCGGCGCAGCCCGACTTGCCAGATCTTGCGATCTCGCCCGAAACCCACGGGGGATTCCCCGCCTGACTACGTCGAGCGCGTCAACCGTGCGATCGACTACGTCGTCGGCAACCTGAACGGCGACCTGAGCCTGGATGCGGTCGCGCGGGCGGCCTGCTTCTCGCCCTTCCACTTCCACCGCGTGTTCAAGTCGCTGACCGGCGAGACGCTCGGGCAGTTCGTGAAGCGCCAGCGGCTGGAGCGGGCGCTGCACGTCATGTCCCGCTCGCCGAGGCGCTCGCTCACCGACGTGGCGCTGGACTGCGGCTTCGCTTCGTCCTCGGACTTCTCGCGCAGCTTCAAGCAGCACTTCGGCGTGCCGCCCAGCGGGTTCGACCTGGCGACGCTGCGGCTCTCGCGTCGCGACGAGCTCGAGCGGGCCCACGGAGGCGTCGAGGGCGCGCCGCGGTTCATCCGCCTCCCAGCCGGGGAGAACCCCGACGGGTTCGAGGTCACGCTGCGCGACCTGCCGCCGCGCACGGTGGCCTACATCCGGGTGTTCGATCCGTTCCACTCCTTCGCCGCGGTCACGCAGGCGTACGAGCAGCTGATGGCCTGGGCGCAGGAGCACGGCGTCGCCGATCGGCAGTGGCTCGGCTACCAGTGGGACGATCCGGACATCGTCGCGCTCGAGGACTGCCGCTACGACGCGGCGGTGGAGGTCGACGACGTGCGCCCCGAGGGCCTGATCGGCCGCTACGAGTTCCCCGCGATGCGCGTGGCGGAGGTGCGGATCGCGGGCGGGCTCGACCTGGAGGTGCGCGCCTGCGACTGGCTCTTCGAGACGTGGCTGCCGCAGAGCGGATACGTGCCGGACGACCTGCCTGGCTTCGAAGCCTGGATCGGGCGACCGCTCGCGCACGGACTGGAGCACTTCACCATCGCCTGCCAGTTGCCCGTGAAGCGGGCCTAGCATCGCGAACGTGTCCGCCGCGAGGGAGCGCCGCGAAGAACCCGTGTTCGCGAGGATCGACGGCGACCCCGAGCGCGCGTTCGCGCGGAAACGCATCCGACCGCCCGTCTCCGCGCGTTCTCGAGAGGCGCGCGAGCGACTCGTCACCTCAGGACTGCATCGAGTACTCGACGAGGACGCTCGTTCCCTCCTGCAGGCCGCCCACGGCGAACCCGCGGGCAGGGTTGGCGAAGGAGATCCCGACGAGGGTGAGGCTGGTCGCGCTCCGCGGCGCGGTCCAGGCCGCGTTCGAGAAGTGCAGCAGGAACCCGCGTCCGCCGGCGGCCCACAGCTCGTGGTTCGTGCCCGCGGGGATGACGCAGACGGCGTTGAGGTCGAGGCTCGCGGGCACGAGCGACATCGCCTCCGGCACGGGCACGAACCTGCGGTCCGCCGCATCGCGCTTGTACACGCTGCCACCGCTGCCGACGGCGTACGTTCGACCGCTGACGGGGTCGATCGCAACCGAGTGGAACGCCCCCGGGATCCCCGGCGAGAGATCGATCCAGCTCGGCGTCGCGCTCTGCGCGTTCTCGATCCGCACCGCGGCCGCCGATCCGTCGGGCCATGTGCCGACGAAATAGCCCGTGACTGCGTCGAGGAACGCGACCGCGAACCAGCGCGGCGGGCTCGGCCGGCCGAGGATCTGCACGAGCACCTCGCTCCAGTTCGCGCCGCCGTCCACCGATCTCGCGACGCGACCGTTGGCGCCCGCGACCCAGAACTCGTTCTGCGCGAGCGCGTTGACGCCCGAGAAGCACGCCGCGCGGAAGTCCGTCCCGCTCAGCGTCGCAGGGACGCTCGCGCGGATCCACGTTCCGACCTCGCCGCCCGAGTTCGTGAAGTAGATCACCGGCTGGTTGCTCAACGTGGACGGGATCCCCGCCGCGATCCCGTTCAGCGCATCCGCGAACGCGAGCGACTTCAGGCTGTGGCCGAAGTCCACCGATCCGGATACCTCGGCGCGCTGTTGCGTCCACGTCTGGCCGCTGTCGACGCTGCGCGCGATGCGGTACTGCTGGCCCGCGACCCACCCGGTGATCTCGACCGCGCCGACGGGGCTCGGCGGGAAGTCGAGCGCGAGCAGACGCCAGGCCTGCGTGCCGGCCTGCTCGCTCCAGCTCTTGCCGCGGTCGTTCGAGCGGCGGATCGCGTCGAAGTCGCCGACCGTCCAGGCCGAAAGGGCCAGGCCCGGGTGCGGATCGCACGCGATCGAGAGCAGCGGCTGCGTCGGCAACGACTGGGTGTTCGTCACGTCCCTCCACACCGGTTGAGCCGCGTCGCGCACCAGCACCTGGCCTCCGTACCCGCACGCGATGGCGCCGCCGTCGGCGAACGCGCTCACGCCGTAGAGAGCGAACGCACGCGTGTGTTGGTTGAGGCCGCCGGGGACGTACGACTCCTGCTGCCAGGTCCGTCCTCCGTCCTTCGTGCCGAACATGTACCCGCATCCGTTGCCCAGACCGGAGACCGCATAGGCTCGGGCATCCGGCAGCATCGTCCCCGGCACGAAGGCGACGTCCCAGATCTCGAGCGCGGCCGTCGAGTTGCACGCGGGCTGCAGAGACTGCGGGTCGTCGATGTCGAGCACCGCGGTCCAGCGCGCTCCCTGCGGATCGGTCGTCCGCAGGATGATCCCCGGTTCGGCGACCGCCAGGCCGAGCAGCTGCGAACCCTGCACGAGGAAGGCGAGCGAGTAGACCTCCAGCGTCCTGCGGTCGAGCGGATGGCCCTGCGCATCGCGCAGGTCGACGTCGATCCAGGTCCGGCCGCCGTCGACGGTGCGCTGGAGCAGGTGCAGTCCTGCGAGCCAGCCGTGCTGCGTGTCGGAGAACCACACGTCGTACAAGAGCGCCGCCCGCGCGGGCGCGGTCGGATCGACGATCGGCCCGCTGTTCACGAGCGTCCACCCTCGTGCGCCTCCGCTCGCGGTGGCCAGCACGAACCCGTCGTCGGCGACCGCCCAGCCGTGGAGCAGGTCGTCGAGGAAGTGGATCCCCTTGAGTGTGCCGCGTGCCGCATCCGGCGTGTCCTGCTGGACCCAGGTGTGGCCGGAGTCCTTCGTGAAGCGGATGCGCCCGCCATCCTCGACGACCCACGCTCGCGTGCTGTCCGGCGCGAAGATGCGCGAGACCACGCCACCCCACACGCGGTGGAACGAAGGCGGCGAGATCGTGGCTGCGGAAGGCGTGGAGGAGACCGAAGACAGCGGAGCGGAGCGTGTCATGGACGCACCTCGTCGTGCGGGGCCGGAGAGATCGTCGGCGTGCGCGCACGCGCCGACGATCCAGATACGACCCGAGCGGTGCTCGTCCGCCACGCGACGATCGGAAACGAGTCCTCCGATCGCGGCCGGGCTCCGGGGCTTCAGCTCCGGTAGCGACGGGCGCCGCGGAAGCCGACCAGCTTGCGCTGGTGCTCGTCCCACAGGTGCAGCCGCATCGAGCGCAGGCTCGTGCGGATCCGCAGCGGCTTGACGTCGCGGAAGATCGGCGCGGAATCGTGGCAGCGCACCAGGTTGTAGTTGGGGATGCGCGGGCTGAGGTGGTGGATGTGGTGGTAGCCGATGTTGCCCGAGATCCAGCGCAGGACGCCCGGCAGCTTGTAGAACGAGCTGCCCTGCAGCGCGGCGGCGGTGTAGTCCCAGGCCGCGCCGCGTTCCCAGTAGGCGTCCTCGAACTGGTGCTGCACGTAGAAGAGCCACACGCCCGCCGCGCCGGCGACCAGCACGACGGTGCCGAGCAGGACGATGTAGGGGACGAACCCGAACCACAGGCTCATCAGCGCGCCGATGACGAGGATCGCCAGATCGGTCCACCAGACCGAGGCGCGCTCGCGCGGGGCCGCTCCGGAGGTCGGGAAGCGCTCGCGGAAGAGGAACAGGTACAGCGGCGCGAGCACGAACAGCACCAGCGGATTGCGCGAGAGCCGGTAGGCGAAGCGGCGCCAGCGCGAGGACTCCAGGTACTCGCGCACCGTCAACGTCCACACGTCGCCGACGCCGCGGCGACCGAGGTCCCCGGCAGATGCGTGGTGCACCGCGTGCTCCCAGCGCCAGTGGAAGTACGGCGTGAGCACCAGCAGGCCCGCGATGAACCCCGTCACGTCGTTCGCCGTGCGCGAGCGGAAGAAGGAGCCGTGGCCGCAGTCGTGGAAGATGATGAAGATGCGCACCAGCAGCAGCCCGGCCATCACCGCCAGCGGCAGCGCGAGCCAGAGCGACACCTGCATGCAGACGTACATCAGGCACCACAGGCCCGCATAGGGCACGAGCGTGTCGATGAGCTGCCAGCTCGCGCGCCAGGCCGAGGGTTCCTGGAACTGCTCGACGACCGGCTTCCACTCCGCGGGGCTGGGGAACTTCCGCGCCTGCGCGCCGGCCGGGGCACCGGCTTCCGTGGTCACTGGTTGTGCGGGGATCATCAAGGCAGTTCCTGTCTCCAGCCGTGGCTCCGAGCGCGACTCCCCGCCTTCGGGAACGAGGTCCGTCGTGCCACACGGCCAGCAGCAGGCCGTGCTCGAGGCAGGATCATCCCTAGTGCTCGTTCAGGGGAACGCGAACAGCGTAGCCCTTCGCGTCCCTGATTGCCGGTGGTCATAGGCGGTAACAGCTGCGGAGGCGGGCGATGCCGACGCCCATGCGCCCCGGGCCGATTCGCCGGAAAGGAAGGGGAGCGGTCTCCCTGCACTCTAGCGCGGAGGTGCCCGCGCCGGATAGGGCTCCACCCGCTTCTGCTCGGCGAGTGGACCCTCCCGGCGCGCGGCGACGCGAACGCGGCTTCAGACCCCTTCGCCGAGGTAGGCCTGCTCGCCGTGCATGCCCTCGTCGAGCCCGATGCGCTCGGTGCCGTCCTCGACGCGCACCGGCGTGATCCGCTCGATCAGCCAGAGCATCCCCAGCGTCGCGCCGAAGGCCCACACGGAGGAGAGCAGCACGGCGCCGCACTCGACCAGGAAGAAGTGCGCGTTGCCGCGCAGGAGGCCGTCGACGCCCGCCGGATTGAAGGCCGTCGTGGCGAAGACGCCGCAGAGCAGGATGCCCAGGAAGCCGCCCACGCCGTGCACGCCCCAGACGTCGAGCGCGTCGTCCCAGCCGAGCTTGTTCTTGAGCGCGACGGCGTAGAAGCACACCACGCCCGCGACGACGCCGATCAGGCACGCGGTCGCCGGCGAGACGTAGCCAGCGGCCGGCGTGATGGTCGCGAGGCCGGCGACGGCGCCGGTCAGGAGGCCGAGGAACTTCGGCTTGCGCGAGGTCATCCAGTCCATCGCCAGCCAGGCCACCCCCGCGAACGAGGCAGCGAGGTCGGTGTTCAGGAACGCGACCGCGGTGACGGAGTCGACGCGGAACTCGCTGCCCGCGTTGAAGCCGTACCAGCCGAACCACAACAGGCCCGTGCCCAGCGCGACGAGCGGGATGCTGTGCGGGCCGCGGTCGGGGATGGCGCGCTTGCCGACGTAGAGCACCGAGGCCAGAGCGGCGATGCCGGCGATGTTGTGCACCACGATCCCGCCGGCGAAGTCGAGCACGCCCCAGCTCGCGAGCAGCCCGCCGCCCCAGACCATGTGCACGAACGGGAAGTAGACCAGCACGAGCCAGCCCGTGAGGAACAGCATGTAGGCCTTGAACGTGACGCGGTTGGCGAACGCGCCCGTGATCAGCGCCGGCGTGATGATCGCGAACATCATCTGGTAGCCGCAGAAGACGAGCATCGGGATGCCCGGGTTGATCGGCGAGGGCGTGTCGAGCCCGATGCCGCGCAGGCAGGCCCAGTCGAGGTTGCCGATCACGCCCGCGAAGTCGGTGCCGCTCTTCAGGTCGCCCGAGAAGCACAGCGAGAAGCCGAAGGCCCACCACAGCACCGTGGTCCAGCCCATCGAGACGAAGCTCTGGATCATGATCGCGAGGACGTTCTTGCGGCCGACCAGGCCGCCGTAGAAGAACGCCAGGCCTGGCGTCATCAGCATCACGAGGCTGCTGCACAGCAGCATGAAGCCGGTATCTCCCGTGTCGATCTTCATGTCGGCTCTCCTTCGTCGCGAGTTCCGGTCGGCGCGACCGGCTGGCTCGGCTCGAATGCGAGGATCGTATCCAAACGCGGTGGCGACGGGACGCGCACGAGCCTCTGGAGCGCCCCCCATCCGCACGCGCGCATCCCGATTTCACCGCAGGGCGCTCGGACATCGCGCGGGCGCGAACCGGCGGATCCGCTCGCCGCGACATCGCGGAGCGTGCGCGCGGCACGCGCGACCGGGGAGAGATCCGTAGCCGCGCCGCGCGAGCAGCGCACGCGCCTACGATCCTGGCCCGAGGGCTCCCGATCCGCCGCGATCGAGGCATCTCCGGCGCCATCCGCCGTTCCGACAGCGCTCGCTGCGCGCATTTCGCGCTCGACGCACGGCGATGCTAGTCTGCGCCGCCCGCGCGACACGCACCGTCCGCAGGAGACGCCCGCCAGCGATGCAGAACACCTCCCACGATCTGATCGTCCTGGGCGGCGGGCCCGCGGGGCTGGCGGGGGCCGAGGCCGCGGCGGCACTCGGCCGTTCGGTGGTGCTGATCGAGCGCGAGGCGCACGTCGGCGGTGCCGGCATCAACACGGGCACGGTGCCGAGCAAGACGCTGCGCGAGAGCGCGCTGCTGCTCTCGGGCTGGCGCTCGCGCAAGCTGCTCGGCGTCGACGTCAGCATCCGCAGCGGAGCGCGACTGGCGGAGTTCATGCACCACGAGCGGCGCGTCGTCTCCGACCAGCGCGATCTCGCGGAGGTGCGCCTGGACACCCTCGGCGTGCGGCGCGTGCGCGGCCAGGCGCGCTTCGCCGACGCGCACACGGTTCTCGTCGCGCGCCCGGGCCAGGAGGAGCTGCGCCTGCAGGCCGAGCACGTGCTGATCGCCACCGGCTCGTCGCCGGCTCGTCCGCCCGAGTTCCCCTTCGAGCATCCGCGCGTGCACGACTCGAACGAGATCCTCGAGATCGAGGCCATGCCGCGCTCGCTGGCCGTCGTCGGCGCGGGCGTGATCGGTGCGGAGTACGCCTGCACCTTCGCCGCGCTGGACGTCGAGGTGCACGTGCTCGACGGCCGCGACTCGCTCTTCCCGTTCCTCGACCCGGATCTCTCCTCGGCGCTCTACGCCGCGATGATGGACGCGGGCGTGCGCTTCCACTGGAAGGAAAGGATCGCGCGCTGCGAGCCGCGCATGGACGGCGTGCAGTTGACGCTCTCCTCGGGCGAGCGCCTGCTCGTCAGCGATGTGCTCGTCGCCGCGGGCCGCACCAGCAACACGGCCGAGCTCGCGCTCGCCAACGCCGGTCTGGTCGCGGGCGAGCGCGGCCTCCTGCGCGTCGACGACTGGTTCCGCACGTCCGTGCCGCACATCTACGCCGCGGGCGACGTGATCGGCGCGCCGGCCCTGGCCGGCACGAGCATGGAGCAGGCGCGCCACGCGATGCGCCACGCCTTCGGTGACGACGACCAGCGGCCCTCGCCGCTGCTCCCCGCCGGCATCTACACGATCCCCGAGGTCAGCACGCTGGGCGAGAGCGAGCGCTCGCTGGCCGAGAAGGGCATCGCCTGCGTCGTCGGGCGCGCGAGCTACCACCAGAACGCGCGCGGCCAGATCATCGGGGATGCGCGCGGCTTCCTGAAGCTCGTCTTCCGCAGCGCGGACCTGCGCCTGGTCGGCGTGCACGCGCTGGGCGAGCAGGCCACGGAGGTCGTGCACGTCGGGCTGATCGCGATGCTGTGCGAGGGCGACGCGCGGCTCCTCGACCGCGCCTGCTTCAACTACCCGACGCTCGGCGATCTCTACAAGCAGGCGACGGCGGACGCGCTCGGAAAGCACGAGCGCGAACGGCGGCGTGCGAGCAGCGCGGGCTAGAATCCGCGCCCGTTCCGCCGTCGAACCTCGAGGAGCTCCCATGTCCGATCCGCGCATCGCCCAGAAGGCACCCTACGTCCTACCCGAGACCGCCGGCACGAAGTACTGGTGCTCCTGCGGCCACTCGCAGAGCCAGCCCTTCTGCGACGGCTCGCACAAGAAGGTGCCCGGCGGCTTCGCGCCGCTCGCGACCGAGATCCAGGAACCCAGGACGGTCGCGTGGTGCGGCTGCAAGCACTCCGCGACCAGGCCGTTCTGCGACGGCTCGCACAAGAAGCTCCCCTGAGGCACGACCGCACATGATCCGCAAGCACCTCCTCTCCGCGCTCGGCGCCGCCGCCGCGCTGCTCGTCGGCTCGAGCGCCGCTCTCGCTCTCTCGACGACGAGCCTCGTCGCCCCGGCGCAGTCCGCCGCGCCCGATTTCGTCAGCAAGGACCTCGCCGGCCGCGAGGTGCACCTTTCCGACTTCAAGGACAAGGTCGTGCTGCTCGACTTCTGGGCCACCTGGTGCGGGCCGTGCATGCAGTCGATGCCGCACACGCAGGAGCTCGCCGCGAAGTACAAGGACCAGGGCCTGGTCGTGCTGGCCGTGTGCACGAGCGACACGCGCGCGAAGTTCGAGGAGTGGGTCCAGAAGAACCAGGCCAAGTACCCCGGCGTGCTCTTCACGCACGATCCGGCCGAGAAGGCGCCCGAGCGCGCCTCGGCGAAGCTCTACGACGTGCCGGGCATCCCCGCGCAGTTCGTGATCGCGCGCGACGGCAAGCTCGCCGGCCGCATCATCGGCTTCGACGGGCCCGAGGACGCGCGCAGCGAAGCGGTGCTCGGCCACGCCGGCCTGAAGGTCGACGCGGCGATCGTCGCCCAGGGCGACGCGCAGTCGAAGAAGGAGGCCGACGAGGAGGCCGCGCGCCTCGCCGAGGAGGAGGCCAACCCTCCGCCGAGCTTCGCAGTGCAGTTCGGCGAGCGCAAGTCGGGCGATGTCATCCCGGACTTCTCGCTCACCGGCGCCGACGGCAGGGAGTTCACGCTCGCGAGCCTGCGCGGCAGGACGCTCGTGATCGGCTTCGGCTTCGACGAGAACGTGCTCCCCGGCGACAAGCTGCAGGCGATCGCCACCAAACACGGCGGGAACGGCGTCGTGCCGCTGGCGATGCTGATCATGGCCAAGCGCGCGTCGGCCGACGCGTGGCTGGCGAAGAACAAGGACAAGACCGGCGTGCGCTTCGGCTGGGACGCCGCCGGCGCGTACGCGGGCGACACCGAGACGCTCGACATGAAGGCCTTCGAGGCCTGGGACGCGACGACCGCGCTGCGCAAGCTGATGGGCGGCAGCCTGATGAACGGCACGCCCGGCTTCCCGTTCTTCATCGTCGTCGATCCCGCGGGCAAGTACGTCGGCACGCTCTTCAACGGCAAGAGCTTCGACGAGGGCCTCGCGAACCTGCTCCTGCGCGCGGGCGTCAAGCTCGCCGCGGCGGACATGCCGAAGAAGCTCGCCAAGGACGAGGACTTCGTCGTGAAACCGCCGCCGCCGCCGGAGGCGCGCGTCGAGCCGCTCGCGATCGGCGCGGTCGCGCCCGACTTCGAGATGAAGGATGCGGCGGGCAAGACGGTCAAGCTCGCCGACTACAAGGGCAAGGTGATCGTGCTCGACTTCTGGGCCACCTGGTGCGGCCCGTGCGTCGCGTCGATGCCGCACACGCAGGAGGTCGCGGCGCACTACAAGGACCAGGGCGTCGTCGTGATCGGCTCGTGCACGAGCGACAAGCGCAAGGCCTTCGAGTCGTGGGTCGCGAAGAACCAGGCGAAGTATCCCGACTTCGTCTACGCGCACGATCCGCTGGAGAAGAGCCCCGATCGCCCGGCGCGCAAGCTCTACGGCGTCGAGGGCATCCCGATGCAGTTCGTGATCGGCCGCGACGGCAAGGTCGCCGCGACGGTCGTCGGCTACATGGCGGGCGAGGTGCTGCTCGAGGCGGCGCTCGCGAAGGCGGGGATCCAGGTCGATCCGAAGATCCTCGCGAAGGCTGCCGAGGACCAGAAGAAGCGCGACGAGCGCTGAGGCCGACTCAGAGCCACGCCGGCCGCGAGCGCAGCTTGAGCGCGCGCCCGGTCGCGGGATGCACGATGCCCAGCGCGGCCGCGTGCAGGAAGTAGCCGCCGTCTCCCGGGCGCGCGTCGCTCCTGGGCACGCCGCCGATGCCGAAGAGCGGATCGCCGACGAGCGGCGCGCCGCAGGCGGCGAGGTGGATGCGGATCTGGTCGGGCCGGCCCGTGATCGGCTGCGCCGCGACGAGCGAGCGATCGCGCGCCGCATCGCGCGCGAGCACGCGCAGGCGCGTGAGCGAGGGCTTGCCGCCGGGTTCGACGCACCACACGCGCAGCGGGCCGTGCGCGCGCGGACCGATCGGCGCGCGCGCGCGGCACGAGAGCGGCAGCGCGGTCCCGCTGGCGAGCGCGAGGTAGGTCTTGCGCGCGCGGCCGTCCTCGAACTGCGCGCTCAGCGCGGCGCGCGCGGCGGCGTTGCACCCGAAGAGCACCAGGCCCGAGGTGCCGCGCCCCAGGCGGTGCACCGGAGCGCTGGTCGCGCGCTCCGGCGCGCTCGCCTGCACGAGCCGCAGCAGCGTGTGCTCGCAGAACGGACCGGCGGGCAGCACCTGCAGGCCTGCGGGCTTGGCGACCACGAGCACGTCCGCGTCCTCGTGCACGACCTCGAACGCGAGCGGCACCTCGGGCTCGTCCCAGGGCGGGCGGTGGAACTCCAGGCGCTCGCCAGCGCGCAGGATGCGCGCGCAGTCCGCGACCTCGCCGTCGACGAGGACCTGTCCGGCCTCGATCGCGCGCTGCCAGCCCGCGCGCGAGCTGTGCGCAAAGCGCGCGGCGTGGTGCTCGAGCACGCTGCGGCCCGCGTCGCGCGGCTCGACGACGCTGCGGTAGACGTAGCCGCGGTTCAGCGCCATGGGCGTGGACGCGCGAGGGCGCCGCCGCCGCGCCTCAGCCGCCCTTCTTGCGCGGCGGGGCCGCGCGGTCGCGCTCGCGCAGGATGCGCTCGTCGGGATCGAGCACGAAGTCCTTCGCGCCCTTGAGCGCGACGCGCGCGTGTCCGTCGGGCATCTCGACCTTCTGGCGCTTGCCCTCGAGCTCGATCTCGACCGGCATCGGGAAGGCGAGGCCGCTCGGCGTCTGCCACTCGATCTGCAGCTCGTCGCCCTCGACCCTTGTGACGAGCTTGGGGAGCTTCGGCTGGCGCAGGTAGAGCTCCCAGAACCAGCCCAGCTTGCGCCCGCTCTCCTTCTCGGCGATCGCGAGCAGCTCGTCGGTCGTCGCGAAGCGGCACTGCGCGCCGCTGGTGATCTTCTCCAGCGCCGCATCGGGATAGGCGAAGCGCCGCAGCACGCGGAAGAACGTCTCGTCGCCGAGCAGCCAGCGCAGCGAGTGCATCACCCACGAGCCCTTCGTGTAGATGTCGCCGCCGGGCGAGTCCTTCCACACTTCGGTCGTGTACATCTCGGCCGAGGAGTGCGGCTCGCGCGGCGCGAGCGTGCCCGTGCTCGCGATGCCCTGGCGCTGCTCGCGCATCACCTGCCGGTAGCCCGCGAGGCCGCGCAGCTTCTCGGCGTAGAGAGCCTGCATGTACGCGCCGATGCCCTCGTGGATCCAGAAGTCGTTCCAGTTCCTGGCCGTGACGAGCAGGCCCCACCACTCGTGCGACATCTCGTGGTGCAGCAGGAAGTCGAAGCCCTGGTCCTCGCCCCAGGGGTTGCCGCGGTAGTGGTTGCCGTAGGCGGTGATCGTCTGCTGCTCCATGCCCAGGTGCGGCGTCTCGACCACGCCGTACTTGTCCGCGCGGAAGGGATACGGTCCGCAGACGCTCTCGAAGAAGGCGAGGTCCTTCTGCATCTCGACGAAGAGCTTCTTCCCGGCCTCGAGGTTCTCGGGCAGCACGTAGTAGATCAGGGGGAAGCGCTCGCCGGCCGAGCTGGTGAACTCGTCCTCGATCGTGCGGTACGGCGCGATGTCGAGCGCGACCGAGTAGGCGTTGATCGGCATGCTGACGTGCCAGTGGTAGGTGTGCCAGCCCTTCTGCGCCGGCTTCACGTCGACCAGGCGCCCGTTGCTGGCGGCGACGAGCGGCTCGGGCACGCTGAAGCGCAGGTCCATCTCGTCGGGCTCGTCGTCGGGCTGGTCCTTGCACGGCCACCACAGGTCCGCGCCCTCGCCCTGGCACGTCGTCGCGATCCAGGGCTGGCCGTCGGCGGTCTTCGACCAGGTGAAGCCGCCGTCCCACGGCGCGCGCGGCGCCTCGCGCGGCACGCCTCCGTAGCGCACGGCGATCTCGAAGACCTCGCCGCTCTTGGCGAACTCCGGCAGCGCGCGCACGCGGATGCGCCCGGGCTCGCGCACGAAGTCGACTGCGTCCCCGGCGTGCGTGACGCTCTCGACCTTCAGCCGGTCGTCGAGATCGAGCAGGATCGCGGGCGAGGGGCGCAGCATCTTCGCGCGCACCGTGCACGTTCCTGCGATCGAGCGCTTGGCCGGATCGACCGAGAGCGCGAGCGAGTAGCGCGTGACGTCGTAGCAGGTCTGTTCCGGCGGCGGCGGGGTGCCGGAGTCGAGCGCCACCTGTTGCACGGGACCGGCGAGGAGGAGCGGGAGGAGGGACGCGCGCATGACGCGCCATTCTGCTCTGTGCGGGGCGGGTGGTGGAACAGCGCCTCTCCCGGAGAACGGCTTCCGGCCCGCAGGCCGAAGCGTGCGAGGCATCGGGTCGCGACCGCGCGGCGCGAGCCGCGCTGCGCACCTCGACCCACCCTCGCATCCGGCGGCCGTGTTCCAAACCCCGGCAGAAGATTGCGCCTTCGTTCGCCCGCGTCATGCTGGGGCGACGGATTCGACACGCCCCCCTGGGAACCACCTCCGATGGCGCTGACGCAAGAGCTGAAGGACACCCTCGTTCTGATCCTGGCCGGCGGACAAGGCGAGCGGCTGATGCCGCTCACCGCGCAACGTGCCAAGCCCGCCGTTCCCTTCGGCGGCGCGTACCGCATCATCGACTTCACGCTCTCGAACTGCATCCATTCCGGTCTGCGGCGCATCATGCTGCTGACGCAGTACCGGGCACGCTCGCTCGAGGAGCACATCCGCTTCGGCTGGAACTTCCTCCCGCGCCGGCTGGAGCAGTTCATCGGCGTGCTCCCGCCGCACCACAGCTCGGGAGAGGAGTCCTGGTACCGCGGCACGGCCGACGCCATCTACCACAACCTGGAGCTGATCGACGACGAGAGGCCCAAGCACGTGCTGATCCTCTCGGGCGACCACATCTACAAGATGGACTACGCCTGGATGCTGCGGGATCACCTGATCAAGCGCGCGAAGTGCACCGTCGGCGCCGTGCGCATCCCGTCCTCGGAGGCCTTTCGCTTCGGCATCATCGAGCACGACGCGCGCGGCCGAGTCACCGGCTTCGCCGAGAAGCCCAAGAGCGGTGCCAAGGAGATCCCCGGCGATCCGGGCTGGTGCCTCGGATCGATGGGCATCTACATCTTCGAGGTCGAGGAGCTCAAGCGCCGTCTGCTCGAGAACGCCGAGCGCAAGGAGGGCCACGACTTCGGCAAGAACATCATCCCCGCGATGGTGAACGAAGTCCCCGTCTATGCGCACAACTTCCGCCACAAGCCGGGCGACGTGAACCCGTACTGGCGCGACGTGGGGACGATCGATTCGCTGTACGAGGCCAACATGGACCTCTGCAGCGTCACGCCGCAGTTCAACCTCTACGACTTCGACTGGCCGATCTACACGCTCTGGCACAACGACCCGCCGGCCAAGTGCGTCTTCGACGCGAACACGATGGACTCGCTGCTCTGCCCGGGCGTGATCGTCTCGGGCTCGCGCATCAGCCGCTCGATCCTCTCCAACCGCGTCAGCGTGCAGGAGGGCGCCGTCGTCGACGATTCGCTGCTGTTCCACGGCGTGGTCGTGCGCCCGGGCGCCAAGGTCCGCCGCGCGATCGTCGACAAGTGGACCGAGATCCCGCCCGGCGTCGAGATCGGCTACGACCGCGCCAAGGACGAGAAGCAGTTCACCGTGACGCCCTCGGGCATCACGATCGTGCCCTCCCGGCACAAGTTCGTCTGACCGTCGAGGTTCGGACGGTCCTCGCCAATGCGCGGACATCCCAGCCCGCCACGGTTTTTCGCTGAACATCCATGCCCGCCACGGTTGTTCGCTGAAAAACCGTAGCGGGCACGGATGTTCGGGGACTTCCTGGATGCCGGTTCGCCCGTCTGCCTGGAGCTCAAGACCCCAGCCCGCCTGACCTCTTGGCGAAGGCTCCCGCCGCGCGGTTTCCAGCACATTCCTTCATCATGGCGAGCACGCCGCGGTACCACCGGGGCGCGATGACGATGGACACGCCCTGGATGGAGGAAGAGCTGCTCGCGCACGCCGCGTGGGTGCGCGAGCTCGCGCGCGGGCTCGTGCGCGACGCGAGCGACGCCGACGATCTCGCCCAGGACACCTTCGTCGCCGCCCTGCGCGGCGCACCGCGCGAGCGCGGAGCAGCGCGCGCCTGGCTCGCGGGCATCGCGCGGCGCCTGGCGTGGAAGCGGCAGCGCGATCGCCATCGCGAGCTCGCGCTCGACCAGGCCGCACTGGAGCGCGCCGGAACGAGCAGCCCGCAGGCGATCGAGCGCCTCGAGCTGCACGAGCTGCTCGCAAAGGAGCTGCGCGCGTTGCGCGAACCGCTGCGCGCGGCGCTGATCGAGCGCTACGTGCACGGCAGGAGCGCCGCGGAGATCGCGGAGCAGAGCGGCGTGCCGCTTCCCACGGTGCGCTCACGGCTGCAGTTGGGGCTGGAGGAGCTGCGCTCGCGGCTCGACCGGAGATTCGACGGCGATCGCGAGACGTGGATGAGCGCGCTCGTGCTCGCCGCGGGCTCGAAGGCCGCGGGGGCGAGTGCGCTGGGAGGAGGATTGCTCGTGTCGACGCTTGCGAAGGTGGCGATCGGGGCGGTGGCGCTCGTGGCCGGCGTTTGGCTCCTGCGCACGCCACCGAATGTGCCGGACGTGCCGATCGCAGATGGGGCCGACGCTGCAAGTCGAGCCGCTCCCCTCGAAACCGCGACTGTTGGCATGGCGCACGCTACCGAAGCGACGTCGAACGGCAGTGCACGACGCAATCCCGTGCCTGCCGCGACAGCGAGCCCACCGACAGAGCTCCCCGCCGTGATCGTCCGCGGCCGCACGGTCGACGAAGCGGGTCGTCCGATCGCCGGCGTGGAGCTCGGCTGCACGGAACTCGCCTGGAGCAAACGGCTCCTCTGGGAGCAAGCACCCGCTGAGTGCTTCCCGAAGACGACGAGCGCCGCGGATGGCCGCTTCACGCTCGCGACACATCTTCCCGAGCCGGCTCCGCCCGGCGTGATCGTGACGATCGAGGCGCGCAAGCCCGGCTTCTGCCGCGTCCAGCTGCGGACCGGCGAGCGCACGAACGAGCTCGATGTCGGCGACCTGCCGCTCGGATCCGCGGCGCGCGTCGCCGGTCGCGTGTGCGATGCGCGCGGCCTGCCCTGTCCAGGTGTCTCGATCCGGGTGTCGCCGACACACCCCACGCATCTCGATGCGCCGGCGAACCGGAGACCTTCGTACGGTGGCGAAACGCACAGCGCTCTCGACGGCAGCTTCGCCTTCGACGACGCGCCAGCGGCGGCGTGCACGCTGAGCGCGTACAGCGACGACCTGCGGCAGGCCACGCTCGCCGTCGATCTCTCGTCGGGCGAGTCGAAGGAGGACGTGGCGCTCGTTCTGCCCGAACTCGACGGCGCGGACTCGATCAGCGGAACCGTCGTCGACCCGCAGGGTCGTGCGGTTCCCAAGGCCGCGCTGCACGAGCGCAAGACGAGCGGCCCGGGCGAGCCGCGCAACCTCAGCACGGCCTGCGACGAGCGGGGCCGCTTCCGCATCGACGGCTGTGCGGGCGCAAGCTTCGAGATCCTCGCCCGCGACCGTGCCTGCGAGTTCGGACCCGTGCTGGCGCGCGATGTGCCGGCGGGAACGCACGCGCTCGTGCTGCGCCTCGACGGTGAGCGAACGTTCCTGCTGCGCGTGCACGATGCGCAGGGTGGCGCGGTGGAGCGCTTCTCCTGCGAGCGGCGCGACGAGTCCTTCGGGTTCTCGCAGGACGGCGCTCCGCTGCGCGAACATCCAAGCGGCGAAGCGCGATTGCCCGCGGACGTGCGGCCGTTCCTGCTGCGCATCCAGTCGCCGGGGTTTGCCGCCTGTGCGCTCGGTCCGTTCGATCCGCAGACGATGGCTGCGGTCGTCGATGCGCGGCTCGAGCGCGCCTGCACGATACGCGGCGTGGTGCATGGCAGCGCCGACGCGCTCGTTCGCGCCTCGGTCACGCTGGCCGAGTCGAATCTGCGCAGCACACCCTCGAGCTTCGGTCCGCTGCCGCCGGCGAGAGCCAAGTGTGCTGCCGACGGGAGCTTCGAGATGACGCTCGAAGGAACGGGGACCGTCCGCCTCGTGGCGAGGAGCGGAGAGCTCACCTCGAGCCCGTCGGGGGCCATCCGGGTCGAACCCGGTCTGGATGTGAACGACCTCATGCTCGAGCTCGCCAGAGGCGGAGCGATCGAAGGTCGAGTCCTGCGCAACGACGGAGCCCCGGCTCCCGGGTTCACGGTCAACGCTCTGCTCGGCGCCCGGATCGCCGCTTCGACCAGCGTCGGCAAGGGAGGGGAGTTCCTGTTGCGCGGCCTCGCTCCGGGCGAGTACGAGCTGCGCATGTCAGGCCCGAACCGGGCCATCCACTTCGACACTCCGCGCACTGCGCCGTCCGCCCAGGTGCAGCACTGGACGTGTGCGGTCGGATCGAATTCCGTCGAGCACTGCGAGCTGCGGCTCCTCGACACGGTTCGGGTGCATGTGCACATCGATCTCCCGGAGCACGTGCAGAAGACGTGGCCCGCGACGTTCACGAGCTGGCCAGGGGAAGGGGCGAGTACGCAGGTGGAGGACCTCGAGGTCGAGGCGCAGTGCACGCGCGACTTCGAGTTCGTCGATCCGCTCGATCTCCTGGTGGAGCTGGGGAGCGGATCGGCGGGAGGCGTGCGCCTCGCGAGCGCTCGACGTCATCTCCTGCGCGGCGACAACGAGCTCGCCATCCGGCTGCACACAGGTCGCATCGAGGGCAGACTCGGCGAACCGTTCAGCACGCGCGAACGAATCGAGCTCGCCTGGTCCTCGGATGGCCTCCACGTGACAGCAGAGGCCCAGCCGGACGCGCAGGGTGCGTTCCACTTCGACTGCGCACCGGCCGGCACGTGCTCGCTGCGCCGCATCCTCGTCCCCGCCACTCGCCCGGTCGAGGTGACGGAGGGCGAGACCGCGCACGCCGACGGACTGTGAGGGGCGTCCCCCCGGACGGTCCTCGCTCATGCGTGGACATCCCAGCCCGCCACGGTTTTTCGCTGAACATCCATGCCCGCCACGGTTGTTCGCTGAAAAACCGTAGCGGGCACGGATGTTCGGGGACTTGACCCGTCGTGCCGCTCGCCTGCCTGGGAAGCCGCTCGTCGCCCGCCGGACGCGAACCCCGCGGCCTTCGCGCGGCGACTCGACGTCCGGCGCGCGCTCGGTACGCTGTCCGGCGGTCCCTGGATCCGGGAGCTCGACCCCATGCGCGCACTCGTCCCTTCGTCCCTCCTCGTGCTGGCCGCACTGTTCGCGACGCCCGCCTTCGCCGGCGACCTCGCGAAGCTCTACCCCCCGACGCTGGACTACTTCGAAGGCCAGCCCACGCGCGAGTGGACCTCGACGAAGGACGACGTGTGGGAGCTCGAGACGTTCCACTTCGAGTACCAGCACAAGCTCGAGCTCGCGCTGGGGAAGTCGGTCGTCGTCTTCGGTGTCGCCGAGAAGAACGTCGTCTGGGCGGCGGTGTTCCCCGAGAAGCCGGGCAGGATCGCGAGCAGCGTCGGTGGCGACGGCGAGCAGGTGACGAGCGTGTGGATGCGCTTCAACCCCAGGCACCTCGGCGAGCTCTTCCCCGCGAACACCGTCGGCAGGAACGGGCCCGAGGACCAGGTCGCGTGGGCGAAGCGACTGTGCACGTGGAAGATCGCGAGCGGCTGGCAGGCGAACAACCTGCCCGTGATCCCGAAGAAGGGCTCGATCGTGCTCGACTGCGAGACCGTCGAGGGGCCGCGGCGCTACTTCGTGGTGGAGAAGGAGAAGGGCACCGTCGATCTCGTCGGTGCGTTCGAGAAGCGCGCGCTGCCCGCGCTCGTTCCGATGGAGAAGGCGGCCGTGCTGCGCGCCTACGACACGGTCTGGGACGCGTTCGACAAGGAGTACGCGAAGTTCGTCCTCCAGCCGAAGCTCGACTGGAAGAAGGCGGGTGACGAGTTCCGCAAGCGCGCGGAGAAGGCGACCAGCACCTTCGGCGCGGCGGCGGCGATCGACGCGCTGGTCTCGCAGGTGCACGACCTGCACGCCTGGGTCCGCTGCGGCGACGAGTTCCTGCAGGGCTACACGCGTCCGCGGCCGCTCAACGGCAGCTTCAAGGCCGTGCAGAACGCGTTCAAGGACCTCAAGGACACCAAGCACGACTTCCACTGGGCGCGCACCGAGGACGGCATCGGGTACGTGCTCGTCTACAAGCTCGGTGACAAGGGACTTCCCGCGGCCTTCGACGAGGTGCTCGAGAAGCTCGGCGACTGCTGGGCGCTGGTCGTCGACCTGCGCTTCAACGGCGGCGGGGACGAGCTGCTCGCCCGCGACGTCGCGGCGCGCTTCGTCGACAAGCCGCGCGTCTACAGCCTCAACCAGTACCGCAACGGGAGCAAGCACGACCAGCTCGGCCCGAAGCTCGAGCGCACCTTCGAACCGCGCGGGCCCTGGCGCTTCGAATCGCCGGTCGTGTGCCTGCAGGGACAGGTCACGTTCAGCTCCGCGGAATCGATGGCGCTGATGTTCGCGCAGTGCCCGCAGGTGACGACGATGGGGGACCGGACCGGCGGATCGAGCGGCAATCCGCGCCTGGTCGAGCTCGAGGGCGGCATCCAGGTCAACCTCCCGCGCTGGAACGACATGGACCCCGAGGGGCATCCGATCGAGAACGTCGGTGTCGCGCCCAAGGTCAAGGTCGAGGCGAAGGCCGACGAGTTCACCGCGCTGAAGGACCCCGTGCTCGACGCTGCCTTTGCATCGCTGCGCAAGACGCCGAAGGACGAGCGCAAGCCGGGCAAGCGCTGACCGCGCGAGGCGAGCGCGGATCCGATCGCATAGACTGCCCGCCTCGGTGTCTCGCATGTCGCGCCGCCTGCTTCCCTTCGTGCTGCTCCTCGTGTCCGCAGGCCTCGCCGTGCTCGTGTGGCGGCTCGCGCACAAGGCCGGCGCGCCCGCCGCGGACGCGCTCGAGACGCCCGCGACACCTGCGCCATCGCACGACGTCGCGCCCGCGACCGAGCTCGCCGCCACCGGATCGAATGCGCGCGTCGCGGCGCTCGAGACGAAGCCCGAGGCGGCGAGCCCCGCGGCGCGCGAGATCGTCCGCCTGCGGATCCGGGGCCGCGTGTGCGATCGGTTGAGGCAGGGCCTCGGTGGTGCCGACGTGCGCGCGATGTCGTGGCGCGCGCTCGGCAGCGGACCGGCGGCGGGCGACGAGGCGTGGACGGAGCTCGAGGGGCTTCCGCCGGCGAGCGCGACGCAGAGCACCGGCGACGGGCGCTTCGAGCTCGTGCTCGCGCTCGAGCGCGAGGCGACACGCTCGCGCCTCGAACTGCGCCTGGAGATCGCGCTCGCGGCGCACGAGACGCGCTCGCTCGTCGGACGCACGGTTGCCGAGGCCGCGGGCGAGGAGACGAGCCTCGCCTTCGGCGATGTCGAGCTGTGCGGGCTGGGCGTCGTGGGCGGCAGCGTGCACGATCGCGCGGGGATCGCTTGTCCCGGGGCGCGCATCGAGATCGCGCGGCGGGACCCCGAGGCGACGGACGAGGAGCGGCGCTTCCGCACGCTGTGCACCGCGGGCGAGGAGGGCGCGTTCGCGGCGCCGGGCGTGCGCGAAGGCCGCTTCGAGCTGCAGGCCGTGCTCCCCGACCAGCGACAGGGCCAGGCGCGCGAGTGTCGCCTCCGCGCCGGCGAGGAGCGCTACGACGTCGAGCTCTTCGTCCCCGCGCGCAACGACACGCGCACGATCGCCGGCACGGTGCTCGCTCCCGACGGACAGCCGCTGGCGCACGCGATCGTCGTGCCCTCGCCGGCGGGCATGCAGGGCGGGATGATCTCGTTCACCAACGAGGCGGGCCGCTTCCTCGCGACGATCAGCGGGCGCACGGACCAGCTCTACGACGTGCGCGTCCGCGACGCGGACGGCGCGTACCAGCCGCAGAAGCTCGCGGGCGTCGCGCTCGGCACGCAGGACCTCGTGGTGCGACTTGCGCCGGCCGTGCACATCGCGCTCGACGTGCGCGACTCCGCCGGCGGCGTGCCTTCGACGCTCGATTGGCGCCTGCTCGACAGCACGAGGCGCGTGCAGCTCGCCAAGAGCGATGCGCACGCGACGAGCGAGGGCCTCTTCGAGCTGCCCGTCGGCGAGGGCGAGTTCCGCATCCTGCTGGAGTGCGCGGGCGAGGCACCGCTCGAGCTCGGGCCGTTCGATCCTGCGCACGCACCCTCGCGCCTCGAGGTGATGTTCAGCGCAGCGGCCGGGCTGAAGGGCGTGGTGGAGTGCAACGGCGCGCCCGTCGCCGGCGCGCGCGTCACCCTGCGCCGGCTTCCCGACGAACAATCCCGCAGCCAGGCCGCGAACGACGCACGTGCGAGCCGTCCTCGCCCGGGCGAGAGCCCTCCCGCGCCGGCTCCGCGTCGCGCGGATCCGCGGCCGACGACCACCGACGCACGCGGTCGCTTCGGCTTCGCGATGCCCGCGGACGGGACGTGGTGCGTGCTCGCCGACGCGCGCGGCTGCGGTGCGGGTCAGAGCGAGCCGATTGCCGGCGGCAACACCCCTCCCCGCGAGCTGCATCTCGCGCTGGCGCCGTACATCGAGATCGACGGCCGCGTCGTCCGCGAGGATGGCGCGCCGGCGGCCGGCTGCTTCGTCTCCGCGACCTGCGCGGGCCTCGTGCCGCGCTCGTTGCGCACGGAGCAGGACGGGAGCTTCCGCTTCGACGATCTGCCCGCGGGAACCTGGTCGCTGCGTGCGCAGACCACGGATCCGCGCCAGAGCGGTTGGCCGAACCAGCGTGTTGCATCGACCGACGCGCAGCCCGTCACGCTCGCGCCGGGGATGCGCACGAGCGTCGAGCTCGTGCTGCCGCGCGCGCATTGGGTGCGCGTGCGCGTGGCGCTGCAACCGGCTCCGCCCGGAGGCTGGGAGGTCTCGCTGAGCGTGCCCGCGCGGCCCAAGCCGGGGGAGTTCAGCCATTCGCAGCCGGGGATCGGGCCCGACGCGGACGGGCGCTACCTCTTCGAGTGCGACGAAGCCGGCGAGGCGCGCCTCGCGCTCTCCGGCGAGTCCGCAGGCTGGCGGGTCAACCTCTCCCGCTTCCTCCAGGTCCAGCCCGATGGCCCGGAGATCGAGTTCGATCCGCCGCGCGGCAAGCTCGTGCTGCAATCCAGGCAGGATCCACCGCAGGGCTCGCTGTTCCGCCTCACCTGGCCCGACCCGTCGGGGTACACGAACGTCTCGATGCTCCGTGCCGGGCTGGGGCGCTGCGAGTGCCCGTTCGCGTTCGCCGGCGAGCTGTACCTCGAGCGCACTCCCGTCAGCACGCCGCCTCGGCGGCAGATCGAGCTGCACGCGGGCCAGGAGCTCGTGCTCGGCGATCTGTAGCCGCGCGCAGGCGGCGTCGCGCTCCGGGCGCAAGGAGCGGTGTGCACGAGAGGGCGATCCGTGCTCATGAGCGAACTGGCGAGCCGAAGCGAGTGAACAGGGAGAGGACGAGCCGCCGGGGAAGTGCTGCGCGTCGCTCGCTCAATGCAGGCAGCGCATGATCCAGTCGTGCGCGAGCCTCGCGTAGGCCTCCGCGTGCGTCGTCGCGAGCACCTCGTGCGCGGCGTCGTCGAACGTGACGAGCTCGGCGTGCGCGCCCGCGGCGGCGAGCAGCGCCTGCGCCTCGAACGGACGCGCACGCGGGTCGAGCCGGCCGTTGACCAGGAGCACCGGCACGCTCGCGGGGATCGCGCCGATGTGCTCGACGGGCGCGATCTCGCCCGCGTGCGCGATCACGAGGCGTCCGCCGAGCTGGACCGCCCAGGCCGCGAGCGCGTCGAGCACGGGCGGCAGGAACAGGCGCGTCCGGTTGCGCACCGCGGTGTCGAGATCGCGGTAGCACATCTCGAGCAGGTAGCCGCGCACGCGCGGGCCGAGCTCGCCTCCGGCGAAGACCGCGGCTGCCGCACCGAGGGAGAAGCCGCGCACGAGCACCGGCAGGTCCGGGTGCGCACGCTCGCACTCCGCCACGCCGGCGAGCACGTCTGCGCGCGAGCTCCAGCCGATGTCGTTGCGCGTCCCGCTCGAATCGCCGTGGGCGCGCAGCGTCACGAGCAGGCACGAGAGGCCCTCGTGCACCAGGATGCGCGCGGTGCTGACGCACTCGCCGCGATTCGAGTCGTTGCCGTGCAGCAGGAGGGCCACCGCGCGCGGCTCGTGCGCCTCGATCCACCAGGCGCCCAGGTCCTCGCCGTCGGAGGTGCAGAGGCGCAGCTCGCGCACCTCGCCCCAGTCGATCCGGGGTACCGGCTCGCTCGTGCGCGAGGCCGCGCGGCGCGTCAGCTTCCATGCGACGGCCATGCCGCTCGCGAGCCAGGCGAGCGCCAGCGCGAGGAGGAGCAGGGCGAGGCGCTTGCGCATCCGGTGAGCCGGCAGGGGCATGTTGTCCAGCGTACCGAGGCGACGCGGGGACAGGAGCGCCGGAGCGTGCGACGGCTGCGCGCGCGGCCGATCGATGGAAAACCGTAGCGGGCACGGTTGTTCGATGAAAAACCGTGGCGGGCACGGTTGTTCGCGCATGCCGTCGTCACGAACCAGCCAGGCCGGGGGTCGGACGGGCGCGCCACAGATCCAGCCTGGCTGGATCCGTGACGAGGGTCAGGGGACGAACTCGTCGACGTACTTCGGGAGCATGTTGCGCCACGTCGGCCAGTCGTGGTTCCACTCCTCGCCCCACTCGTCGACGCGATTGGGGATGCCCTTGGCGCCGAGCGCGTTGGCGACCCACCAGGACTCCTCGGGCGCCTCCCACTTGCCCTTGCCGTGCGCGAGCAGCACGAAGCGCGAGCGCAGCTTGTCGAGTTGCGGGCCGGAGAGCTGCGGGATGAAGTCGAGCGGCGAGACGCGCAGGTAATCCTGCGTCTTGGGGCCCTTGCCGAACTTCTTCCACAGGTCGTAGGTCCCGCTCATGCAGAACGCCTTGGAGAAGATGTCGGGGTGGCGGCAGATCGAGACGAGCGCGTTGTAGGCGCCGATCGACGCGCCCGCGGCGATGATCTCGATGTCCTTGGACTTGCAGTCGGCGCGGATCGCGGGCACGACCTCGTTCGTGATGAAGGAGTCGAAGCCGTTCTGGATCCAGGCCGCGTGGCCCGGACCCTTCTCGCCCTGGATCCACTCCTGCCCCGCGATCGAGTCGACGGAGTAGATCTTGATCTTCTGCTTCTCGAGCGCGCCGGCGAGCACGCGGATCATGTGGAAGCGCTCGCACTCCTCGGCGTCGCCGGCCGCGGTGGGGAAGAGCAGCACCGGCGTGCCGACATCGCCCCAGCGCGCGAGCAGGACTTCCTTGTTCTCGAGGCGTTCGGAACGCCAGCGGCTGGTTTCCTTGCTCATCGTGCGCGCCTCAACGCTTCTTCGAGGGGTTCTTGGGTTTCGACGCGGACGACGTCGAGCCCGAGCCTCCCGCGGACGAGCTCGCGGAGGGAGCGCTCGCCGGCGCAGCGCTCGCCGAGATCTTGCCCGCGGACGCCGACGTCGAGCTCGCGGGAGTCTCGCTCGGCGAGGGCGTGCTCGAGCCGGACGTGCTCGCGGACGAGGAGCCCGGCACGACGGCGGGAGGGACCCTCGGCTGCAGCGTCGCGCCGCTCGTGCCGGCCAGGACGTGCTGCGTCAGCTTCGGCCCGCGCGCGGCCTTGTCGTCGGCGCGCCACTGCTGGATCGCCTGGAAGAAGTGCTCGGTGAAGCTCTCGACCTCGTGCTTGGGGAAGAGCAGCTCGACCTTCTTGCGGATCGCGCTCTTCGCGCGCTCGGAGCCGAAGTACTGCCAGGCGACCTCGTCGAGGTTCGCGAGCTCCTTCGCGCAGAACTCCTCGAAGCGCTCGGTTTCGAAGTGCGCGCGCGCGAGCTTGCCGTACTCCGCGATGCGCTTCTCGATCGGCAGGTTGCGGTCGCGCACTTCGTAGAACGGCGCCCAGTCCAGGTTCATGTGCATCTTGCGCTTGGTCGCGGCGGTGAACAGCGCCCAGCGGATCTTCGCCTTCACCAGCCAGGGGAAGTGGTAGTGCAGCGACGTGACCTGGCTGTCCGGGCAGGGATTCGCGAAGTCGATCGGCCACCATGTGCCGTCCTTGAGCAGCGCCTCGCAGCTGTTGAAGTCCCAGCCGAAGAAGGCGTTGATCGTCAGCGTGATGTCCTCGATGTGCTTCTTCTGCTCGGCGGTGACGAAGTCCTTGTCCGTGCGGTAGCGCTCGTGCAGCGGCGCGCTCGGGTCGTAGTTCATCAGGATCGTCTGCGGGCCGAGACCGACGCAACGCACGAAGCGGTCGAAGGGGATCACGCCCTTCTGCACGTGCATCAGGCTCTTGCCGCTCTTCTCGTACGCGTCGCGCAGCGCGGCCTCGTCGTCGAGCTTGCTGACGCCGACCCACCCTCCGCCGTCGTACGGCTTCATGAAGCTCGGGTAGCCGATCTGCTTGCCGATCTCGCCCAGATCGAACAGGTCCGCGTAGCGGTTGAGCGTCATCCCCAGGTCCGCCTTGGGTTCGTAGCTCTTGGGCGGGATCATCCACGTCTCGGGGATCGGCAACCCCAGCGCCATCATCGCCGCGTAGGCCGTGTGCTTCTGGTTCGACTCGATCGACCAGGGGTTGTTCCAGGTGTACGCGCCATCCATCAGGATGGCCTTCTTGATCCACTCGCGCGCCGGCGCGTACCAGTACGTCAGCCGGTCGACGATCAGGTCGTAGTCGACCTTCGACTCCAGCGAGAAGGGCTTGATGCGCACGCGCTCGACGGCAAAGCGCACGTCGTCGCGGCCGACCTTCACCACCGGCGCGAGATCGTGGAGGATCTCCTCGAAGCAGATGGGCCAGCAGGTGTCGGCGCCGAGGGAGAGACCGATCTTGCGTGTGATCGTGGACACGGGGTTGCTCGTCGAGTGGGGCGTTGCGGGGGGGCCATGCGCAGCCTTCGAAACAGCCGCGCGCAACGACGGAGTGTAGCAACCGATGAATACGGTGCCAGTCCACTTCTTCCCAGGAAGGGGCGCCGGACCTACTCCGGTGATCGCCACGCAAAGGCGTATGGAGAGTGGCGCTTGGATCTCGCGGGCAGCGGAGGTCAAGACCGGCGACGAGCAACGCAAGGCGCCCCCGTCGATCGTTGGAATACGGTGCCAGTCCACTTCTTCCCAGGAAGGGGCGCCGGAACGTCTCCGGTGATCGCCACGCAATGGCGCACGGAGAGCGGCGCTTCGATCTCGTTGGCAGCGGAGGTCAGGACCGGCGACGCCCAACGCAAGCCGTCCAAGTGCCGATCGTTGGAAGAAGGGGACTGGCACGGTATTCCAGGATGGGGCGCCGATAGCCCCGATCGCGTACCGTCGCGATTCACGGGGTTCCTCGTGACGCTCCAGGCTCTCGGGGAAAGGGATGGACGTGAAGATCGGCGAGCTGGAGGACCTCTTCGAGCGCTACCGCAGCAGTCAGGACCTGCGCGCGCTCGCGAAGCTCTTCGATCTCGCCGCACCGGAGCTGCTGCGCCTGGCCGTGCACATGGCGCCCGATGTCGCGAGCGCCGAGGACCTCGTGCAGCAGACGTTCCTCGCCGCGATCGAGAGGCCGAAACGCTGGCGTGCTGGCGAGCCGCTCCTGCCCTGGCTCTTCGGGATCCTCTCGAAGCTCGCGAAGAAGCAGCGCCGCAACGCGCGCCGCACGCCGGAGCCCGATCGCCTCGCGCCGCGCAGCGCGACGGATCCCGCGCGTCACGCGCTCGATGCCGAGACGCAGTCGGCGATCCGCTCCGCGCTCGAGGAACTGCCCGAGCTCTATCGCGAGGTCGTGCGCGCGTCGCTCCTCGACGAGAAGCCGCCGCACGAGATCGCGCGCGAGCTCGACCGCGCGCCCGGCACGGTGCGCATGCAGCTCCTGCGCGGGCTCGAGCTCTTGCGCCGCGCGCTGCCCGCCGGTCTCGCGGGCGGCGCACTCGTGTTCTGCGGCACGCGCGGCGAGGCGGCGCTCAAGGCCGCCGTGCTCGAGAAGGCAGCCGCGCACGCAGCGCTCGGTGCCGCGGCGGCCACGTCCACTGCCATTCTGGGAGGATTGCTCGTGTCGACGAAGACTCTGGTTGCGCTGGCCGTCGGTGTCGTCGGACTCTGCGCCTGGATGCTCTGGCCCTATCCCGATTCACACCCGGGCATCGAGTACGGGCAGGACATCTACGGCAATCCGATCCGCATCCACACCGACACGGGCGAGGTCGAACGCGTGGCTCCTGCCTTGGCGGGGGAGGCCGACGGAGCGCGCACGGAGGTCGCCGCGGCGCCGCGCGGACTCGCCGCTTCGGCGAAGCTCCCCGGCCTCTTCCTCGTGGGTCGCCTGCTCGACGTCGAGCCCGGCGACGCAGCCGGCGTCGAACTCGAGGCCAGCCTGCCGGGCTTCGGACAGGCGAAGGGCAAGGCGCGCGCCGACGGCAGCTTCGAGATCGACCTGGGCTCGGTGCTCGGCGGTGCACGGATGCAGACACAGGTCGACGGGAGGCTCGTCGAGATCGTGCTGCCCGCTTCGAAGCCGTCGCAGCCCGTGACCCGCGTCGAGGTCTGGGCGCGGCATGCGCGCTACATCAGCGAGCAGGACGTGGTGCAGCTCGCGCAACCCTTCGAGCTGCCGAAAGACGGCGAGCGGCGCGAAATCTCGTGCGAGATTCGCATGCGGCTCGCGGCGCTCGTCACCGGGCGGGTGCGCGTGCCGGACGGCCATGACGTGAAGCAGGTCGACGTCGGCCTGCGCGGCGAAAGCCCTGTGGGGCAGGACGGCCTGCTCTGGGATCTCGAGCATGCGAACTGCGACACCGAGGGCCGCTACACGATCAAGTCCGTGCGCGAGGGGCGGATCGTCGTGCACGCATCGCTCACCGGGCTGCTGCCGGTACAGGCGGTGATCGTCCTCGCGAAGGGTGCGACGCTCGAGCTCCCGGACATCGTGCTCGAGGAGGGCAATGCGAGCATCCGCGGCCGCGTCGACCTGCCCGCCAGGCTCGAACAGCGGCAGACCGGCAGCGTGGACATGGGCTCGGGGCCCGTGGCGATCCTCGGGCGCGAGCTGAGCGTGCAGGCGAACCGCGTGGAACCGGAAGCGAAGGGCTCACAGGAGGGAGGCGCGCCGCAGACCGTGCTCGATTCGCGGACCGTCCGCACGCTGCGCGAGCTGCGCGGCGGCGCGCAGCTCGAGACGCAGTCCTGCCCCGTCGCGGACGACGGCAGCTTCGAGTTGCGCGGGCTGGAGCCCGGACGCTGGAGGCTGCACATCGACGGTCTCGGCGGACAAGGCGTGCTCCCCGGCTTCGAATGGCCGGTGGTGGTCGCGCCGGCGGCGGGCGTCGTGCTGGGCGAGGATCTCGGCTCGATCGCCGTGCACGTGCGCGATTCGAAGGGACCTGTCGCGGGCGCGCACGTCACGCTCGGCGACGGGAGCACCTGGACGACCTACACCAGCGACGCCGAGGGCGAGGTGCTCGTCGCTGGCGACGTGCAGCGCGACTACCGCGGAGGATGCACGGGTGAGCGGCGCGACCAGGTCTCGTTCGAGCTGCCCTCCGCCGGACGCCCGCGCGAGGCGCAGCAGGAGGTCGTGATAGCCGACGCGGCACCGGCCGCGCGCATCGTGCTGCGAGCGAAGGTCCAGGGCGGGCCTCAGCGCGTCCACGTCGAGCTCGAGTCCCTCGACGAAACGAAGCAGCAGCCGCGTAGCGAGGTGCTCACGCTCCACGAGGGCCGCTACGTCGTCGAGAACGTCGCGCCGGGCCGCTGGAAGATAGCGGTCGGTCCCGTCGAGGAGCGCATGCCCGTCGCCTTCTACGGCGGCTACCAGATCACCGAGCGCTTCGAGGCGGCGCTGATCTCCGGCGGGACCTTCGAGGCGCAACTCGTCTGCGAGACGGGCGGCCGCTTCCAGTTCACGGTCGGTACCGACGCGAGCCTGCTCTCGAACGGCGTCGGATGCCAGCTCGTGCGTCTCGACGGTGGCCTCGTCGAGCCCCCGATCTTCGTCAGCTCGCTCTCGGGCGAGGGCTTCGGCGTGTTCAGCGGTTCGCCGCACCTGATGATCATGGGCAAGGAGACGCGCGTCGCCCTGCAGGACTGCCTCGCGCCCGGAACCTACGAGCTGCGCATTCCCTCGGCCAAGGTGCGCGCCGCGCCGCTGCGCTTCGAGATCAAGGCCGGCGAGACAACGCAGGGCGAGTGGAAGATCGAACTCGTGGAGCGCTAGCATCGCGTGCATGAAGCACGACCTCGCGCGCTCGATCGAGATCCTCTCGCGCACACCGGCCACGCTGCGAGCCATGCTCGGCGGGCTGCCCGACGCCTGGGCGCGAGCGAACTACGGGCCCGAGACCTTCTCGCCCTTCGACGTCGTCGGGCACCTGATCCACGGCGAGCGCACCGACTGGATCACGCGCGCGCGGTGGATCCAGGAGAAGGGCGTGCGCGAGGCCTTTCCGCCCTTCGATCGCTTCGCCCAGCAGCGCGAGAGCCTCGGGAAGACGATGGCGATGCTGCTCGACGAGTTCACGACCCTGCGCGCGCAGAGCCTCGCCGATCTCGCGGCGATGAACCTCGACGAGGGCGCGCTCGGGCTCGTCGGCCGGCATCCGACGCTCGGCGCGGTGACGTTGCGTGAGCTCCTCGCGACCTGGGTCGTGCACGACCTCGACCACACCGCGCAGATCGCGCGCGCTCTCGCCTACCAGTACAAGGACGAGGTCGGCGCGTGGCGAGCGTTCCTCCCGATCCTGCCGAAGTGAATACGGTGCCAGTCCACTTCTTCCCAGGAAGTGGCGTCGCCCACCCTCCGTTCGACGCGCGACGATGCGGCGCTAGATTCGCGCGAATCGCGTGCGCCACCGAGGTCAGGGAATACGGTGCCAGTCCACTTCTTCACAGGAACCGGAGTCGGACCTTCACCCTTCGACGCGCGATGATGCGGCGCTAGATACGCGCGAATCGCGTGGGAATACGGTGCCAGTCCACTTCTTCACAGGAACCGGAGTCGGACCTTCACCCTTCGACGCGCGATGATGCGGTAGCAGAGGCGCGCTGATCTCGCGAGCCACCGGGGTTGGACTGCGAGCGACATCGCGACGGGCTGGCGTCGATCGTTGGAAGAAATGGACTGGCACCGTACTCCAACGAGGCGGCGTAGCGCGACCCGCAGGAGAATCTCGCGAATCACTGAAATCCGCACAGGCCGCAGGTGACATCGCAGCCGTGGCACATCGATCGTCAGAAGCAACGGAGCAGCACCGCATCCCGGCGGAGGCGGCGGGGAGCGTGGGCATGAAGCGCATCGAACACGTGCTGCGGATCGTCCTGTTCGTCGCGGGGGCGGCGTTCACGATCCTGGGGCTGGGCTACTCGCTGCGGATGGACTGGGCGGTGCGCTCGCACCTCTGGACCGATGGTCCGATGACGATCAGCTGGTATGGGTCCATGCTGCTCTCCTTCGGCCCGCAACTCGTCTGGCTCGGCATCGTGCGCGAGTGGGGGATCCTGCCCGGCTTCGCGGCCGGTTCGATCGTGATGTTCCTCGGGGGCGCGTCCGCCGTCATGAGCGTGGCCTCGCGAGAAAGCAGCGCGCGCCTGTGGATCGTCGGAGCGTTGCTCGCG
Source organism: Planctomycetota bacterium (assembly GCA_044229935.1). Classification (GTDB taxonomy): domain Bacteria; phylum Planctomycetota; class UBA1135; order UBA1135; genus JADJLZ01. Next base: position 37,061 of record JBGASC010000042.1, read on the forward strand.
GCGCTCGGCCTGGGATCAGTCTGGATGTGGAGCTGGTCGCGCGGTCAGCGCGTGCGCGATCCGCGCACCACGCCCGTCGTGTTGCGCTGGTACAGCGCGATCTGCGTCGTTCCGCTGCTCGTCGCCAGTGCTGGCCTGCTCGCGCGGCACCCGCACGTGTTCCCCTGGCCACTCAACCCAGACAGCTCGACTCTGATGGGCTGGATGTTCCTCGGCACAGGCGTGAGCTTCGCCTTCGCGGTCGTGCAGCGCCCTTGGCAATACGTGCGCACGCTGCTGATGGGCTTCCTCGTCTACGACGCGGTCCTGATCCCGTACTACCTCGGTCACTACGCCCGCGTGCAGCCTGCGCACGAGCTCAGCCTGGGGATCTTCATGGTCGTGCTCGGCTCCTCGGCGCTGCTTTCGATCTGGTACCTCTTCTTCGATCGCGCCACGCGCCACTGGTAATACGGTGCCAGTCCATTTCTTCACAGGAAGTGGCGCCAGACCTTCTCGCCTGTTCGACGCGCGGCGGCGGTTCGGGAGCAGCTCACCGATCCTGCGAGCTGCGAGGAAGAGAACTGGCGGCGAGACCGGGAGAGCCGCCGGCGCGTCGATCGTTGGAAGAAGTGGACTGGCACCGTATTACACTTCCTCCCACGAGGCCGTGGCAGACCCTCGCTCCTTCAACGAGCAGCAGCGCGGCGCGAGCGACTCACCGATCGCGCGAGTCGCGAGTAGGCGGGCAGTCTGCGAGCGACACGAGCCGTCAGCGCGCCGATCGTTGGAAGAAATGGACTGGCACCGTATTACCGCCAGGCGATCGCGACGAGCTGCTGGGTGTCGGCGGTGAGCCTCTCGCGGCCGAAGCCGGCGTAGATCTCCCAACGAGAAAAGCCCGCGGCGGCGAAGAGCAGCTCGAGTTCGTTCTTGTAGATCCAGCGCAGGTCGGTGACCGAGGCGTGCCGCGCGAGCAGCGCGCCTTGGGCGTCGAGCTCCTCGATCTCGATCTCGGAGTGCTGCGTCTGCGCGACCGGATCCATCGTGCGCCGGTCGTACATGCACAGGCGCGTCGGCCGCGTCGGGTGCGGGCAGTCGACCTCGAGCACGCGCTGGTCGGGGCGCGAGGCCCACAGCTCCGAGCGCGGGAAGCCCAGATCGACGGCGAAGGCGCCGCCGTCGAGGAGCTGCTCGCGCACGCGGCGCAGCGCGCCGAGCTGCGCGGCCGTGTCGAGGTTGTGCGCGAAGGCGTTGAAGGCGCAGTAGGCGCGCGTGTAGCGGCGCGGCGTGCGGAAGTCGCTCATGTCGGCGCGCACGAGCCGCGGAGAGCAGCCGATCTCGTCCGCCTTCGCGCGGCAACGCGCGAGCATCGCCTCGGAGGCGTCGACGCCGTCGCCGTCGAGTCCGGCCTCGAGCAGCGGGATCAGTACGCGCCCCGTGCCGCAGGCGAGATCGAGGAACGGTCCGCCGCCCGCACGCGCGAAATCGAGCCAGAAGGGGAGATCGTCGCGGAAGCGCTCGAAGAAGGCGTCGTAGAGCTCGCCGTCGTCGTAGGGACTCGGCGGCACGGCGGCGCGCGCCGCGGGACTCGGTGTCTCGCTCATCGTGAGCTCAGCCTGCCCGAAGCGCGTGCGCGCTTGCAAGCCGCGAGCGGGCGGGAGTTCGTGTCGAGCTCGATGTCGGGCCGGCGGGAGACTCGCAGGCGCGAGGTCTCGAGCGGGGTCTGGAGCGTGATCTCGAGCGTGTGTGCGAACGTGATGTAGAGCGTGATCTAGAGCGTGATGTACAGCATGATCTCGAGCGTGATCTCGCGAGGGAGCTGGACTCGCAGCCTCGTCACGGCGCTCGTTCTCGAGCGGAAAGGTGGGCTGTCGCGAGAGCGCAGCGCACCGCGCGTGCGCCTCACGGCAGCGTCAAGAGCTTCGATTCGCCGGCGGCGAGCTGGAATTCCTGCAGCTTCTCCCAGGCGCCGCTCCCGTCGCTCGGCCCGCGGCCGATCTCCCACGCGCCGGCGAGCACGAGCGGCAGCGAGAAGCGCCCCGCGTCGTCGGGCGAGATCGTGATGCTCGCGCGCGGCGGCGCGCCCTGCGGGTCCAGGCGCACCCAGACATGCGCGCCGGGCTGCCAGCTGGCGAGGAGTCCTTCCAGGCGCGCGGTGCGCACCTCGTGCGACCACTCGTTCGCGCCGGCGTGCAGCTCGACCTCCTCGGTGATGTCGAGCGTGCTGGCGAGCTCGGGCGGCGGGCGCAGCGTCAGCGTCCACGGACCCGGCGCGTCGATCTCGATGTGCGCGCGGCCGTTCGAGTCGGTCGTCGCGCCGGGCGGCGTGGTGGTGAAGGTGTGCTTGCCGCTGGGGCGCGCCGCGATCGACCAGGCGCGCGCGGGCGCGCCGTTGTGCACGAGCGAGATCTCGATCGTGCCCGGGCCGCTCTGGCGCAGGTCGAGGTCGCGGCGCGTCGTCTGTCCGACGGCGATGCTGAGGTCGTGGCGCAGCTCGGCCGGCTTGACGCCGTCGCCGCTGCTCATCGAGGTGCTCGTGGCGCCGCCGAACATCTCCTCGGCGCGCGCGAGCTCCCACGCTCCGGCGGTCAGGTGCTCGAAGCGGAACGATCCGTCCGGCCCGACGGTCTGCGTGCGCGGCTTCGCGTCGCCGCGGTTGACGGAGACGATCACGCCGGCCGGGCTGCGGCCGGAAGCGACGAGCACGTGGCCCTCGAGCGTGCCGCCCGCGTCGAGCACGAGCGCGAGATCGCGCACCCCGCGCTCGGCGTCGAGCTCGAACGGTCCGTACTGCAGGCGCGCGAAGCCCTCCGCATCGACGAACACGACGTAGGTTCCGTTGCTCACGAGGTCGAGCCGGAACGAACCATCCTCGGCGCTGGTCGCCTCGGCGCGAGCCTGGGGTTCGACGAGCGTCGCGAAGCCGTTGACCTCGATCTCCGTGTTCGTCGGCTGCTCGTGCAGGCTGAGCTTCGCGCCCGGCACGGGCCGCTCGCCGTCGAGCACGCGCCCGCGGATGCCGGGGATCGAGCGCAGCTTCACCGCGTACTCCGCGGGCGGACGGCTTCCGTCGATCGGGCCGACGACCTGCGGCAGGTGCCCGGGCGAACCGATCGTGTACGAGAAGCTCGCCGAGGGGACGTAGACCACGGCGCGACCTCCCTCGTGGACGCGCTCGACCTGCTCGAGCGTGTGCGAGCCGTGGTCCTCGCCCATCCAGCTCACGCTGAAGTGCTCGAGCGGTCCGCTCTCGTCCGTGACGACCAGCACGAGGTGCTTCGCCTCCGTGAGCTGCACGACGAGGTCCTTCGTCCCGGGCTGGAGCTCGTCGAGCGTGAGCTCCGCGAAGCGCCGCTCCGGATCGCAGAATGACGCACGGATGTGCACGCCGCGCTGCTGCGGCTGGATGCGGAATCGGCCGTGCCCGTCGGCATTGCGCGAGGTGCTCCAGGTCGTGTTCTCCGACGACTGCTGCACGCTGATCGTCGCCTTCGGCACGGGCGTTCCGTCGGGTGCGAGCACCACGCCCTCGATCTCCTGCAGCGCGCGATCTGCCTGCGCCGGATTGTCGAGCACGAGGCGCACGTCGCGCACCTCGCCGCGCGCGGGTACCTCGATCGGCTCGCTGAGGGCCCAGCGCGTTCCATCCGCGCGCGCCCAGGCCCGCGTCGCGCCGACGGGCGCGCCCTCGACGCGGAAGCGACCGTCCGCGCCGCTCTTCGTCTGCAGCACGCCGCCGTAGAGCTCGGGCCCGCGGTTGCGCAGCACCTCGAGATCGTTCGCACCCCAGGTCTCGCTCGGGTTCGCGATCACGACCTGCGCCTTCGCGACCGGATGCTGCCCGTCGTCGAGCACGATGCCGCTGACCGCGCCGCCAGGCCGCAGCACGAGCTCGCCCAGGTGCAGCGTCTCGCCCGCCTTGACCTCGCCGCGCGGGAAGAGCGTCGCGCATCCATCGGCGCCGGCCTCGAACGCGATCGCGTAGCGCGTGCCGTCGCCCTGCCAGTGCAGCGTCACGATCCCGTCCGCATCGGAACGCGCGCGTCCGTCCTTGCCGTTGCTCGCGACGAAGCCCGTGAAATCCGGGCTCGTGCCGAGCCAGCCGCCCGCGATCGGCCGCAACGACTCGTCGAGCAGGCGCGCGACGACGTCGGTGACGAGCTTCGGCGATGAGGCGGGCTTCGCGCGCGCCGTGTCCGGCGCGCTGGCGGGAACGGCGGAGCGATCGGCCGCCGGCGCCTCGTTCGCGAGCACGTCGGTCGAGCTCACGCTCGCGGGCGCGGGGTCGGTTGGCGCGGGTGCTTCGTTCGCGGGCGCCTTCGGAACCGGCAGCGCGGCGTTGCGCTCGACGAGCAGCCAGCCGACGACGACGAGCGCGGCGAGCACGACCAGCGCGACGACGAAGGCGACGATGCGGTCCTTGGACTTCATGCGAGCCCCGCGAGCGGGCGGGAGCGACATTGCACCGCGCCTTGCGCAGGATGCGCAAGCGGGGAGCGGGAGGGACGCGCCGGGGAGGGCGCGCGGGGGTCAGGGCAGCTCGACCGCCGTCGTCTGTCCGGCGACGGCGGTGAACGTCGCGAGGACGCGCGGCTCTGCGGATCCGGCGACGAACTCGACGATCTCCCACGTTCCGACGGGGACCACGGGCAGCGTCACCGTCTCGTCCTTGTGGATCGCGAAACGGATCTCGGCGGACTCGAATCCCTCGGGCTGCGAGCGGCACGAGAGCATCTGGGCATGATCGCCACGCGCGTGCACTTCGGCGCGCGTCGTCCGCAGCTGCGGCGACCACGGGTTCGGGCCGGGCTTCAGATCGAGGACCACGTCCAGCTGCAGGCCCGGCTGCACCGATGCGGGCGAGGTGAGCTCGACGATCCAGCCGCCGGGATCCTCCGCGACGACGCCGAACTGGCCGGCGGAGGAGATCGTCGTGCTCGAGCGCTCGCCCCAGAGCATGTACGAGTCCACGCGCCACTCCAGCACGACCGACCAGCCCGCGGCGGGCTGGCCGTCGACGTCGATTGAGCCTTGCAGCACGCAAGGCTGATCGTCGCGCAGGTCGAGGTCCTGCCGCGTGACCTGGCCCACCGTGATCGTGCAGTTGGGCGTGAAGCGGATCACCTTCGGGATGCCGAGCGGAGGCATGCCGCCGCCGTTGAGCATCGAACCCGGGCTATCCGACAGCTCGCTGTGCGCGCGCGCGAGCTCCCACGCGCCGGCGGTCAGGTGCTCGAAGCGGAACTCGCCGTCGGGGCCGACGCGCTGCGTGCGCGGGGCGCCGTCCGCGCGGTTGATGCCGACGATCGTGCCGGCGGGCGAGCGTCCGTCGGCGACGAGGACGCGCCCGGCGAGCGTGCCGCCGGCGTCCAGCTCGATCGCGAGGTCGCTGGTCGGCCTGTGCGGATCGAGCGTGAGCGGGCCGACGTCTGCGCGAGCGTAGCCTGGAGCCTCGGCGAAGAGGTGGTACTCGTTCCTCTCGTCGACGCTGAAGGCGAAGCGCCCGTCCGCATCCGTCTCGACCGACGAGGCGAGCGAGCTGTTGTGTCGCCAGCTCGGCAGGACGAGCGCCAGGAACGGACCGACACGACCTTCCTTGCCCTCGGGCACGATGTCGCCAAGCGAGACGTGCGCGTTCGCGACCGGCTTGCCCTCTGCGAGCACCCGGCCGGAGACGAGCGCGAGCGCGACGAGGTCGACACGCAGCGAGCTCGGCGCGTTCTCGGGCGTGAACGGGCCGACCTCCTGGAGCGCGCAGCCGTTCGCGCCGACACGCAGCTTGAACTCCGAGTCCGGCAGGCGCTGCACGAGCACGTTCTCGCCCGCGCCCTCGAGGTGGGAACCCGACAGGGAGACGAACGGTCCCTTGTCGCTCGCCTTCGTCTGCACCCAGCCGCCTTGGCACGGCGCGCCGCCTGCGAAGAGCTCGACGCGCATCGAACGGCTGAGGAGCAGCTTGTACGTGTGCGGCTCGGGGCCAGGGGCGACGCCCGTGACGACCTTCGGTGCGAACGCGCGCGTCGAGCTCGATCCGGAAGATCTCAGGTTGATCGAGTAGGGTCCGATGGAGCTCACCGTGACGCGGAACTCGCCCCGGGCGTCCGTCTTCGTGTCGTAGTGTTCGGGGCCGCGTCCGTTGATGCTGACGTTGATGCCCGGCAAGCGATGCTCGTCCGGATCGACGACGATCCCGCGCAGCTCGCGATCGATGTCCGCGCCCGAACTAACGGTCACGACGACTCCGTCGACGCTCGACGGGGCCTGCAGCTCGAGGATCGCCGAGCTCGACCAGCGGTTCGTGCGCGAGCGTGCCCAGATGCGCGTCGAACCCGGAGCGACCCCGTGGAGCTCGAAGCGGCCGTCGCTCCCGGACGTCGTCTGTGCGCTCGCGGAGCGCTCCTCGGGTCCCATCGACAGGTCGCCGCTCGTCGCGAGCGGAGCGAGGTGCGACGCCTCGATCGCGAAGACCTCGAGACCGGCGAGGCCCGTTCCGTCCGCGCCGAGGACATGGCCCGACACCGTCGCGCCCGGGAGCAGGAGCACATCGCCCAGGTACGTGGTCTTTCCTGGCGCGTACGCCGCTTGCGTGCGGAGGCTGACCCGGTCCGTCGCGCCGATGCGGAGCTCGAGAGCTCCGCTGCTGCGCTCTTCCCAGTCGGCGACGACGAGGCCCTCGCGGTTCGCCGTCGCGCGCACGACGGGTTTGGTTCCGATCTCGATCCAGGCGTCCGCGAGCGGGAGCTTGCGCTCGTCGAGCACGCGAGCGGTGACGCGCGTGCGGGCCGGATCGAGCGGCGGATCGGTCGCGAGGCTCGGCACCGTGCCGGCCGGGCCGCGCGATCCGGCCCGCGGAGCCTCTCCGCTCGCGAGCTCGCTGCGCGGTTCCGTCGCGGAGGTCGTCGCGCTCGTGTCCGCTGCCTGCGCGAGCGCCGGCGGGCTCGGCAGTTCTACGTCGTGCCGCAGGAACGGACGAACGATCAGCACCGCCGCGACGAGCGCGGCGGCGCCGAACGCGAGCTTGACGAGCGTCGACATCAGCAATCCTCCCCCGATCCCCACGCCGCCGACGGTGGCGGCTTCCTTCACCGGAAGAGCGAACGCGAGCGCGCTCATCCAGTTGTTTCGTGCTCCGAAGCGCCGGTCGAGGCGCGTGCGCAGCTCCTCGAGGCCCTGCTGCAGCCGCCAGCGCACCGTCGGCGCGGGCACGCCGCTGCGCGCGGCGATCTCGGCGGCGCTCAAGCCCTCGAAGTAGCGCTCGAGCAGCGTCGTGCGCAGCGGCTCGCGCAGGGTGCGCAGCTCGTCGACGAGGATCGCATGCAGCTCGAGTTGCTCGAGGTTGGCGTGGCTCTCGTCGTGCGGCGCAGCAACCTGCGCGTCGTTCACGCCCTGGGCACGGCGTTCGCGGCTGCCCTGGCGTGCCGCGAGTCGGCGCGCGAAGCCCGCCAGCCAGGAGCGCATCCTCCCGGGCTGGCGCGGTGCGGACTGAAGCGCCACGAGCCAGGTCTCCTGCGCCACATCGTCTGCCAACGAAGAGTCGCCGACGAGGCTCCGCGCGAGTGCGCGCACCCAGACGGCGTGCGCCTCGAGCTCGCGTTCGATCCCGGCGTTCTCCAAGGACATGGCAGCCTTCGAGTGCATCGAAGTCCGTCCATGATGGCGAAAACCGGGATTCCCGTGTCGGCCGGGCTCAAGGCAGCGTGATCGACTGCGTTTCGCCCGCGCCGAGCAGCAGCTCGTGTTGCGCGTCGACCTCTCTCGCGCAAACGCCGCGCGGCGCGCGGTAGATCGAGATCTTCCCGGCCGGCACGGAGGCGAGCGAGAAATGCCCGCGTGCATCCGGGCTCAGTCCGAAGTCCGGAACACCCTCGGCGCGCATGTACCAGACCCACTTGCCCTTCGGATCCCAGTCGCGGACATCGCCCTCGAGACGGCCGGTGCGGATGTCGCGCGACCAGCGGTTGCTGCCGCTGCTCAATTCCAGGTCGAAACGCAGCGCGAGCGCATCGGGCTGTTCGGCGGGCGGCCGCGCGATCAGCGTGCACTCACCCGAGAAGCCGAGCTGCAAGCGCGCGCGGCCCTGCGAGTCGATCGACGCAGCGGGGCTCGCACCCCATCCGCCGAACGAGCGGCGCGGGAGGATCGTGACGTGCCAGCCGCGCGCGGGCGAGGAGTCCAGCCGCAGCTCGATGTCGAGCGCGCTCGCCGTCTGCTCGCGCAGGTCCAGGTCGCGGCGCGTGGTCTCGCCCTCGACGATGCGGGCGTCCTCGCGGATCCGCGCGGGCAGGCGCTTGCCGTCGCGCTTCTGGAAGGACTCTTCTCCCACGCTTCCGTTGGGCAGATCCTGTCGCAGCTCCCAGTTCCCCGGCATCACGTGCTCGAAGCGGAAGTGCCCTCCCGCGTCGACCGTCTGCACGCGAGGATCGCCATCGCCGCAGTTGATGCCCACGGTGACGCCGGCCGGGCTGCGTCCAGGCGGCACGAGCACGTCGCCCTCGAGCACGCCGCCGGAGCCGAGCGGAATCTCGAGGTCGGAGAGTCCGGTGGCCTCGGAGAGCAGGACGGGTCCGAACCAGGTGCGCGCGTACCCCGGCGCGTCGGCGAGGATCGCGTAACGGCCGTCCCGTTCGAGGTCGAGCACGAAATCGCCCTGCTCGCCGCTCGTCGCTCGCGGCGCATTCGCCTTGTCCACGAGCGTCACGTAGCCGTTGCTCATGGTCCACAGGAGCTCGGGTTGCTGGCAGAGCAACAGGCTCGCGCCTGGCACGCCGCGTCCGTCGGCGATCACGCGACCGCGCACGCGCGCGAGAGAGGCCAGCGAAACGGCGACCAGCGCCGGCGCCGCGCGCGCGTCGAGGGGACCGATGGTGGCGGCGCGGTGGCCAGCGGCCTCGATGCGCAACAGGCACGTCTCGGCGGGCAGGCGCACGTCGGCCCGTCCGTCCGCGTGCGGTGGTGCGCCGTCGAGCGGCGCGCTCGGCGGCCAGCCCTCGTGCTCGATCCAGCGCACGCGGAAGTCCGCGAGCGGGCCATGCTCGTCGCGCACGGCGAGGGTCGCCGTTCGCGGGTCGAGCAGGCGGACCTCGATCCCCTTCGCTCCGGCGCGCAGGTCCGCGCGGATCGCGTGCATGTACCGTCCGTTCTCATCCCGGACGTCGAGCCCGATGCGTGCGCCGCGCGCATTGGGGTGCACGCGGAAGCGACCGTCGGATGCGCCGACCATCTCATCGACGAAGCTCTGCGCGCGGGTCTCCTGACGAACCTGGATGCGCGGAGCGGCGAGCGGCTCGCCCTCGGCGTCGAAGACGCGACCCTCGAGGTCGGCCAGCTCGGGATCGGTCGAGTCCCTCGAGTCGATCGTGAGCACGATCTCGTCTGCGGCGCTGCCCGGCCGGATGTCGATCGGCGGACTGACCGACCAGCGCGAGTCCTGCACGCTCGCCCAGGCGCGCGACCCGCCGAGAGCGATCCCGTCGACGACGAACGTGCCGTCGCTCCCGCTGCGCGCGCGCCGAGAAGCGCTCGCGAAACCCGGGCCTCGGTTGCGCAGGAGCTCGAGGTCGGCGGCGGGGCCGTCGCCGGACTCGGCGGCGACGACGACGATCGCCTTCGCGATCGGATGACCGGCGGCATCGACGACGCGTCCACGCACGGAGCCGCCGGGATGGAGCACCGTGTCGCCCAGGTCCAGGCTCCCATCCTTCGCGGGCGTTCCGGCCAGCTCCTCGGTGGCGAAACCGCGCGCACCGCCTTCCAACTGCAGCTCGACCTCGTCGGACGATCCGCGCAGCCGCAGTCGGGCGCGGCCATCGCCCGCACTGGGCTCGCATTCGCCTCGCGAATCGCTGCTCGCATCGGCGGGGTCGGGCCGTCGTCGCAGCCACGCGTCCGCGATCGGGCGCTGTTGTTCGTCGAGGAAGCGGGCGACGACGAGCGTTTCGGTCGCGGCGGCGGGCTTCGCGTTCGTGGTGCTCGAGACCGCGCTCGCGACCTCGGTGCGCGAAGTCGGCGCAGGCTCCGCGAGCACTTCGTGCGCGTCTCCTTCGGACTGTTCTGTTCCAGGTGCTGGCGCGCTTGCGAGCGCCGGCGGGCTCGGCAGTTCGACGTCGTGCCGCAGGAACGGACGAACGATCAGCACCGCCGCGACGAGCGCGGCGGCGCCGAACGCGAGCTTGACGAGCGTCGACATCAGCAATCCTCCCCCGATCCCCACGCCGCCGACGGTGGCGGCTTCCTTCACCGGAAGAGCGAACGCGAGCGCGCTCATCCAGGTGTTTCGTTCTCCGAAGCGACGGTCCAGGCGCGCTCGCAGCTCCTCGAGGCCCTGCTGCAGCCGCCAGCGCACCGTCGGCGCGGGCACGCCGCTGCGCGCGGCGATCTCGGCGGCGCTCAAGCCCTCGAAGTAGCGCTCGAGCAGCGTCGTGCGCAGCGGTTCGCGGATCGAGCTCAGCTCCTCGGCCAGCACGCGGTGCAGCTCGAGGCGCTCGACGAGCGCGGCGCCGTCGGCGGCTTCGCCGGATGCAGGGCTGGCGACGGTCTCGATCCAGCGCGTGTCGTCGGCGGCGCCGCGATCGCCGCGCGGCGTGCGCGATCCGTCGAGCTCGAGCGTGGCGCGGCGTTGGCGCTTCCACGCCAGCGTGCGCACGACGCGCGCGAGCCAGCTCTTCAGGGCGCGCCGATCGTCCGGCGGACGGCGCAGCGCGGCGACCCACGTGTCCTGCACGAGGTCCTCGGCCGTGGTCTCGTCGTGCACGAGGCTCTGCGCGAGACGGCGCACCCAGTGCGCGTGCGCGGCGAGCTCGTCTCCGAGGTGTCGAGGATCGTGTTCCATCGCGGGCACGCCGGATCGACCGCGTGCACGCCTCAGGATCCCCCAACGGCGCTCGTGATGGGAAATCCTCGCGACTTTCGGTGTGCGTGGGGGATGCGAGGGCATGCCGGGCGTGTTCGGTGGCGCGCGGGGATGCATTGGCAGGGCACGAACGCTCGTTCGGGGCTTGGCGAGCCTTCTTCTGCTTGCCATGAGCCTCTTCCAGCGCGCGACGCGCCGCGGAGGTGTTGCCCGCAACGCGTGGGGCTCGGTATCGTCCTTGCCCTCCACGCCCCCGCTGTCGCCGGTTTCGTCGGCGCGGTGTCCAGTCTTCCGCTCACGATTCGAGGCAATCTCATGAAGTCACACCTGCTCGTTCTCCCCCTCTTCGTCCTCGCCAGCTTCGGTTGTGCCTCCAACGGCACCTCGCACGCGCAGAAGGAACCCACGCCCGACGAGATGATGGCCGCGATGATGCGCGCGGGCACGCCGGGCGCGGAGCACAAGGCACTGCAGCCGTTCGTCGGCTCGTGGAACGCCAAGGTCACCATGTGGATGGATCCGAAGGCTCCGCCGACGGTGTCGAACGGGACGATGGTCAACTCGTGGGTGTACGACGGCCACTACCTCGAGCAGAAGTTCGAGGGCGACATGGGCGGCATGAAGTTCGAGGGCACGGGCCTGTGGGGCTTCGACGTCGCGGCGGGACAGTACGTCGCGACGTGGCACGACTCGATGAGCACGTCGATCATGCGCTCGTGGGGCCCGCGCTCGAAGGACGGCAAGACGTTCACCTCGAAGGCCGCCAACACCGACCCGATGACGGGCAAGGAGTCGATCGGCGAGGAGGTCGTCAAGATCGACGGTCCGAACCAGCACACGATGACGATGTTCGAGGACCGCGGCGGCCAGATGGTCAAGACGATGGAGATCGTCTACACGCGGAAGTAGCTCGGGAGACGCGCGCGCCGTGCTCGCGCGCTGTTCGCGCGGCGCCGCGCGATCGACGAAAAACCCGAG
>JBGASC010000043.1:0-48714 GCA_044229935.1 Planctomycetota bacterium
ACCACGGCGACCCCCGACCGAAGCAGGAGGCCTAGGAGGAAGGCGACGAGGCCGAGGAGAACGAGGACGAGTTGAGCTCCCCGCCCGCGACCTCGCTCGGTACGGCGGTCGCGACGGCCCTGAAGAGCGTGCCCGACGGTCGCTTCCTGCAGGCCGAGTTCGAGTACGAGGACGGCAAGATGATCTGCAGCATCCTCTTCGCCAGCGGCGACGGTCAGCGCGAGGTCAACATCGACGCCGCGAGCGGCAAGGTGCTCGCGACGGAGGACGAGTCGCTCGAAGCCGAGAGCAAGGTGATGCTCGAGTCGCTGCGCCAGGATCCCGCGCACGCGCCGATCGGCGCCATCCAGGCGATCGAGGCGGCCCAGGCCAAGCTCGCGGGCTCCTGGGCGATCGCCGCGGCGCTGACCAGCGAGGAAGGCCCGGTCGTGTACACCGTCCTGCTCGTCGAAGGCAAGACGATCTACATCACCGAGGTCTCGCCCGCCGACGGCAAGGTGCTCAAGTTCGGTCCCGCCGAACAGGTGGAGGGCGAGGAGCAAGAGGCCATGCAGGACGAGAAGCCGGAGCACGAGGAAAAGCACGGACGAGGTCGTTCCGCTAGGATTCGGGCCTGATCCGGAGCTTGCCCCCAGATGAAGACCCGCACGATCGCCGTTCTCGCCGTCTCCCTGTTGTTCCTCGTCACGAGCTGTCGAAGCGCGGACTCGAAGGCCCGCACGACCGCGCGCAGCAGCGACGGCGAGCTGGACGACGAGAGCCCGTACCCGGCTGCGCCGACGATCACGATCGGCGCCGCCATCTCCACCGCGCTGAGCCGGCAGCCGCAGTGCCGCTTCGTGCACGCCGAGTTCGAGCCGGTGGACGAGGACGAGGGCGAGGACGAAGGGTCGCAGGCGACGGCGCGATGGCTCGTGGTCCTCGCGGACAAGGACTGCATGCGCGCCGTGTACGTCGACGCCTCGAACGGGAAGATCCTCTCGACCGTGGAGGAACGAGAGCCCGAGGTGCTCGCCTTCCTCGCGGAGCTCGCGCGCGATGCGGAGCGACCCGCGCTCGACTTCCGTCGCCTGATCGATGCCGGCACGGCGCACGTGCCCGGCTCGTGGGCCATCGCGGCCGGGGTGAACCCGCCGGGTGCGCCGGCTCCCTACTCGGTCTTCCTCATCGACGATCGCACCTGCAAGCAGGCCCTGCTCTCGAAGGATGCGGTGGTCGTGGAGGTTCGCGACACGAGGATGTACGAGGCCGACGAGGACGAGGAGCAGATGGAAGCACTGCAGGAGTCGATGGGCGGAACGCCGCCCGGGAACTGAGCGCGCGCCAGGAGCCCGCGTCCCGCGGCGCTCAGCGCGTCACGCCCGGCACGTCGAGGCCGCGATCCTTGGCGCAGCGGATCGCGTCGTCGTAGCCGGCATCGACGTGGCGCATGACACCCGTGCCCGGGTCGTTCGTCAGCACGAGCTCGACGCTGCGCGCCGCTTCCGGCGAGCCGTCGGCAACCGTCACCTGCCCCGCGTGCAGGCTGTAGCCGATGCCGACGCCCCCGCCGTGGTGGAACGAGACCCAGCTCGCGCCCGACGCGACGTTGAGCATCGCGTTCAGGATCGGCCAGTCGGCGACGGCGTCGGTGCCGTCCTTCATCGCCTCGGTCTCGCGGTTGGGCGACGCGACCGAGCCGCAGTCGAGGTGGTCGCGGCCGATCACGATCGGTGCGGAGATGCGCCCGCTCTTCACCGCGGCGTTGAACGCGAGGCCGGCCTTGGCGCGCTCGCCGTAGCCGAGCCAGCAGATGCGCGCGGGCAGGCCCTGGAACTTCACCCGCTCGCCCGCCATGCGGATCCAGCGCGCGAGCGCGACGTCCTCGGGGAAGAGCTCGAGGATGATCTGGTCCGTCTCGGCGATGTCCTTGGGATCGCCGCTGAGCGCGACCCAGCGGAACGGGCCCTTGCCCTCGCAGAACAACGGCCGCACGTACTTCGGCACGAAGCCCTCGAAGCCGAACGCGTCCGCGAAGCCCGCCTGCGCCGCGTGGCCGCGCAGGTTGTTGCCGTAGTCGAAGGTGTCGGCCCCGCGGCGCTGCAGCTCGAGCATCGCCTTGCAGTGGTCGATCATCGTGCGGAACGACTCCTGCTCGTAGCGCTTGGGGTCGCGCGCGCGCAGCTCGAGCGCGGCGGCGTAGCTCATCCGGTTCGGCACGTAGCCGTTCAGGGGATCGTGCGCGCTGGTCTGGTCGGTCAACACGTCGGGCGTGATCTTGCGCGCGATCAGGCGCTCGAGCAGGTCGACGGCGTTGCACAGCACGCCGATCGACTTCGCGACCTTCTTCGACTTCCACTCCAGCGCGAGATCGATGGCCTTGTCGATCTCCTCGACCAGCACGTCGCAGTAGCGCGTGTCCAGGCGCTTCTGGATGCGCGCGCGGTCGACGTCGGCGCCGAGGAAGGTGGCGTTGTTCATCGTCGCCGCGAGCGGCTGCGCGCCGCCCATGCCACCGAGTCCGCCGGTGACGACGAGCCGGCCGGCGAGGTCGCCGCCGAAGAGCTTCTTGGCGGAGGCGGCGAAGGTCTCGTAGGTGCCCTGCAGGATCCCCTGCGTGCCGATGTAGATCCACGAACCGGCCGTCATCTGGCCGTACATGATCTTGTTCTCGGCCTCGAGCTTGCGGAAGTGCTCCCAGGTCGCCCAGTGGCCGACGAGGTTCGAGTTCGCGAGCAGCACGCGCGGCGCGCTCGTCGTCGTCTTGAAGACGCCGACGGGCTTGCCCGACTGCACGAGCAGCGTCTCGTCGGGCTCGAGCCGGCGCAGCGTCGCGACGATGCGCTGGAAGCTCGTCCAGTCGCGCGCGGCCTTGCCGCTGCCGCCGTAGACGATCAGGTTGGCGGGATCCTCGGCCACCTCGGGATCGAGGTTGTTCATCAGCATGCGCAGCGCGGCCTCGGCGCCCCAGCTCTTGCAGGTGCGTGCGAGACCGCGCGGTGCGCGCTGCGGTCCGGTCGGAATCGAGGCGGTCGTGCCGGGCGTGGCGGTCTTCATCGTCCGCCCAGTTTATCCGCCGCGTCTACCAGTTCACCGAGACCGCGTTCGAGATGTTGAACGTCGAGGGCACCGGCTGGCAGAAGGCCAGGCTCGGGTCGCGGTAGTAGACCTGGTAGAAGCGCTGCGAGCCGCTGGAGATCGTGTCGCCCAGCGCGGCGGAGCGCGCGGTGATCGAGGGCCCGCCCGCGGGCGGCATCGTCGCCACGCCGCCGACCGCGTTGACGATGTAGAGGCGCTTGAGCGAGCCGCCGACGCAGCGCGTGCCGTCGCCGAAGGTCACCGGCGAGGCGAGCGAGAGCGTGCCCTGCAGCAGGATCGAGGTGACGCTGGGGAGCTCGCCGCTGGACTGCATCGTCACCGTGTCGGGCGTGGTCGAGCCGCTCGCCGTCAGCAGCGCGCCGCCGGTCGCGGCCGAGTTGTCGCAACCGTGTCCGACCAGGCCGAAGTTGTTGCACGGGCAGCCCACGCTGGTGCCCGAGGTGTCGCCGGCGCAGAAGCTCGCGAACGAGGAGCCGGCGGGCACGAGCTGGAAGCCGTTGACCGAGCCGGAGGTGTTCGACGCGCCGGCGCAGGTGACCACCAGCGTGCCGTTGGTCACCGCGACGTGGTGCAGCGCGTAGGTCACGCCCTGCACGTGCGGCGAGCCGGTCCAGCTCCCGCCGACGATCTGCTGCGGATCGCTCGAGCCCGTCACGTCGACCGAGGTGCGCGCGTTGGCGCTGTCGGGCGCCCAGGCGTAGGTGTAGACGGTGTAGTTGCCGTTGGCGAGGCCGCTGAACGTCCAGGTCGCCGCGGGGCCGATCGAGCTGATCGCCTGGATGTCGTTCATCAGGTTCATGTCGTCGCCGGTCAGCGGGCCGAAGGGCCAGTTGAACGAGCTCGTGATCGTGCTCGTGCAACTCGCGCCGGTCGGGGTGCCGGTGAGATCGCTCAGCACCGTGGAGTACGGGTTGTGAACGTTGTTCCAGAAGCCCGGCTGGGCCGCGGCCGCGCCGTAGGCGCTCGAGGGCACGGGCCAGAGCACGAGGTTGTCTCCCACGTCCAGGTTGAAGGCCTGGGCCTGTGCGAGCGAGGCGACGAGCAGGATGGCGGGCAGGTTGAGGAGTCGGACGAGTCGCATGGGGAGAGGCCTTTCGGGTTCGGGATCCGCTCCATCCTACCCGCTCGTCATTGAGCGGCTACCGCCAGCGCGGCAGACTGCGCGGATGCAGCGCCGGATCGGCATCGCAGCGGCCATCTGGGGAGCGAGCATCCTGCTCTCGCGCCTGATCGGCCTCGTGCGCGAGGCCGTGATCGGGCGCACGCTCGGGAGCTCGGCGGCCGGAGATGCCTACTGGACGGCCTTCGTGCTGCCGGACTTCCTCAACTACCTGCTCGCCGGCGGCGCGCTCTCGATCGTGTTCATCCCGATCTTCCAGCGCCACCTCGCCGCGGGCGACGAGGAGCGCGGCTGGCGCGCCTTCGGCACGATCGCGACGTTCCTGACGCTGCTGCTCTCGCTGGCCACGATCGCGCTGTGGTCGGCGCTGCCGCTGCTCGCGCCGGTGGTCGCGCCGGGCTTCGACGCCGCGCAGCTCGCGCTGCTGGTGCACCTCTCGCGCATCCTGCTCCCGGCGCAGATCTTCCACGTGCTCGGCGGCCTCTTCTCGGCCGCGCTGCAGGCGCGCGATCGGCACGCGGTGCCCGCCTTCGCACCGCTGGTGTACACGCTCGGCATCATCGCCGGCGGACTGGTCACGCGCAGCGCCGAGGGCTTCGCCTGGGGCGTGCTCGTCGGCAGCTTCCTCGGCCCGTTCCTGCTGCCGCTCGTCGCGTGCGTGCGCCTGGGGCTGGTCTGGCGGCCGCGCCTCGCGTTCGGCGATCCGGACCTGCGCACGTACCTCGTGCGCTCGCTGCCGATCATGCTCGGCTTCTCGATCGTCGCCGTCGACGACTGGATCCTGCGCCGCGAGGGCTCGCTGCTGGGGACGGGCGCGGCGAGCGCGCTGACGTACGCGAAGAACCTGATGAAGGTGCCGATGGGTGTCTTCGGCCTCGCCGCCGGCGTCGCCGCGTACCCGACGCTGGCGCGCCTGGTCAGCGAGGGCAAGCCCGAGGAGATGCGCCGCACGCTCTGGTCGACGACGCGCGTGCTGCTGGTGCTCTCGCTCGCGGCGCAGGCGCTGCTCAGCGTCGCGGGCACCGAGCTCGTCGCGCTGGTCTACGGCCGCGGCAAGCTCTCGCCCGAGCAGCTGCACGAGATCGGCGCGGCGCTGGCGCTGGTCTCGATCGGCCTGGGCGCCTGGTCGGCGCAGACCGTGCTCGCACGCGGCTTCTACGCGCTGGGCAACACCTGGCTGCCGGCGCTGCTGGGCACGATCATCGCCGTCGCGTTCTATCCGCTCTACGTGTTCCTGCGCGGCGAGCTGGGCCTGGGCGGTCTCGCGCTGGCGAGCTCGGGCGCGATCCTGGCCTACGTGCTGCTGCTCGGCTGGCTGCTCGGCCGCGAGTTCGATCGCTGCGCCGCGCCGGAGGAGAGCGGCTGGGGCGCCTTCTTCCTGCGCGCCCTGTTCGCGCTGGGCCTCTCGATCGGCGCGGGCCGCGGCGTGCTGGCGTTCCTGCCGCAGGGCTTCGGGACGCGCGAGCTCGTGCTGCGCGCGCTGGTCGCGGGCGGGCTCGCGCTCGTCGTCTTCGCCGCGGTCGCCGTGATCAGCGGAATGCCCGAGCTGGAGACGATCCTCGCGCCGCTGCGCCGGCGCACCAGGCGCGACAAGGGCGCGTCCTGAGCGCGGGCTCCAGCGCGGCAGGCCGCGCGGTCGATGAGCGCTGCGTGCAGCTGCGTGCGCTCGTGCTCGTGCTCCTCTCCTGCGCCGCGGGCGGCTGCGGCGGCGAGCTCGCGCTCCCCGCCGACGCGCCGCGCGCGCGTTCGACGCCGCGCTGGGAGCTGACGCGCGCCTACCGCCAGGCGCACGACGCGAAGAGCGTCGACCAGGCGCTGCGGCTGGTCTGTCTCGACGGCTCCGACTCGACGACGCGCGACGTGCTGGCGAAGAGCTTCTGCGAGGACTTCGAGAAGGAGATCGTCTCGGTCGAGCTGCTGGCGCTGCGCGGCGACGAGCGCTTCGAGTACGTGATCGCCGACCGCCGTGTCGTGCCGAACCTGCGGGTCGAGAAGCGCCTGCGCGTCGACTTCGTCGCGGACGACGCCGAAGGCCGGCCCGCGCGCAGCTTCACCGAGTACTTCGTCGGCAGCAAGGACGGCCGCGCGATGATCGCGAGCTCGCGCGTCGCGCGTTGAGCTCGCTCAGGCCTCGAGCGCGCCGACTGCGCGCTCGACCGCCTGCACCAGCGCGCCGCTGGCGAGCAGCTCGCGCGCGGCCTCGATGTCGTCCTTGAGGTAGCGGTCGCGCACGAGCGGCTTGACGCGCGTGCGCAGCAGCTTGCGCGCCGCCTCCGCGCCGGGACCGGCGCGCAGCTCGGCGTGGAACTCGCGGCCCTGCGCCGCGGCGAGCCACTCCAGCGCCAGGATCGTCTCGACGTTCGCGAGCACCTCGCGCGCCTTGCGCGCCGCGGTCACGCCCATCGAGACGTGGTCTTCCTGGTTGGCGCTGGTCGGGATCGTGTCGACGCTGGCCGGATGGCTGAACACCTTGTTCTCGCTCGCGAGCGCCGCCGCGGCGACCTGCGCGATCATCAGGCCCGAGTTGAGGCCGGGCTTGGGCGTCAGGAAGGCCGGCAGGTGCGAGAGGTCGGGGTTGACCAGCTGCTCGATGCGCCGCTCGCTGACGTTCCCGAGCGTGCAGAGCGCCAGCGCGAGGTAGTCCAGCGGCATCGAGAGCGGCTGGCCGTGGAACTGGCCGCCGCTGATCACCTCGCGCGTCTTGGGGAAGACCACCGGGTTGTCGGTCACGGCGCACAGCTCGTTCTCGACCTGCGTGCGCACGTGCTCGAAGGCGGCCTTGAACGCGCCGTGGATCTGCGGCACGCAGCGCAGCGAGTACGGATCCTGCACGCGGTCGCACCCGGCGTGGCTGGCGAGCACCTGCGAGCCGGCGAGACAGGCGCGCACGTTGCGCGCGACGCGCGCGTGGCCTGGCTGGCCCTTCAGCTCGGCGAAGCGCTCGTCGAAGGGCTTGAGGCTCCCGAGCAGCGCCTCGATCGAGAGCGCGGCCAGCGCATCGGCGGCCTTGGAGACGTTCTCGGCGCGCAAGAGCACGCCGACCGCGATGGCCTTGATCACCTCGGTGCCGTTGATCAGCGCGAGGCCCTCCTTCGCGCCCAGCTCGAGCGGCGCGAGGCCCAGCTTCTTCAGGCCGGCGCGCGCGCTCAGGCGCTTCCCGCCGACGAAGGCCTCGCCGTGGCCGAGGTAGGCCGCGGTCATGTGCGCCAGCGGCGCGAGGTCGCCGCTCGCACCGACCGAGCCCTTCTGCGGCACGAGCGGCACGAAGCCGGCGTTGAAGAGCTCGACCAGGCGCTCGACCAGCGCGGGCGAGACGCCCGAGTGCCCGCGCACCAGGCCGTTCAGGCGCAGCACCTGCGCGCAGCGCACCTCGGCGAGCGGCATCGGCTCGCCCACGCCGCAGCAGTGCGAGAGGATCAGGTTCTCCTGCAGCTCCGCCAGCTCCGCGGCCGGGATGGCGACGTTCTTGAGCTTGCCGAAGCCGGTCGTGATGCCGTAGACGGGTTCGTTGCGCCGCACGAACTCGTCGACCACCGCGCGCGCGCGGCGCACGGCCTCGAGCGCGCCGCGCGAGATCGAGAGGCGCACGTCCTCGCCGCGGAAGATCGGCGCGAGCGCGGGGAGGGAGAGCGAGGTACCGTCGAGGACGAGGTTCGTGGGCATGGCGCGTCGGGGGCGCAGCATGCTAGCGCGCGTTCCGGCCGCGCGCCCCGTCGCTCACTTCAATCCCGCTGCGCGCTTCTGCGTCTCCGTGTCCTGGCCCTGGATCGCACCGTCGGGCAATTCGAGCGGCACCGCGGTCTCGCCCTTGATCTCGAGCTCCTTGCCGTTCTCGAGCACCGTCCCGTTCCAGCGCGCGGTCAGCTTCCAGCGCCCGCGGTTGAGCTCGGGGATGCGCAGGTCCTGGCCCGGCGGCAGATCGAGCGGCGCGCGGCGCTCGCCGTTCACCGCGATGCGCACGGGCAGCACCTGTCCGCGCTCGGGCAGCGTCAGGCGCAGCAGGCCGTCGCCCGCGGCGGCCGAGTGCAGCTCGAGATCGACCTCGACCTCGCCGCCGCGCAGGAGGCGCGTCGCGATCTGCCGTCCGGCGTCGGCGCGCGCGACGAGGTAGCGCTCCTTCGCCGCGCTCTCCCAGCTCGAGATCTCGTAGCGCCCGGCGCCGTCCGTGCGCGCGTGCTGGATCGCGGGCGGCGCGTCGGGCAGCACGTCGCTCTCGACGAAGAACTCGTTGGGCGCGTCGAAGGCGGCCAGCGTCGCGTGCAGGCGATCCGCGGCCTCGAGCGTGATCTCGGCGTTCTGCACGGGCTCGCCGCCGCGCCGCACCACGCCGTGGATCGTCGGCGCGGGCTCGAACTCGATCGTCACCGCCGTCTCCGCCGCAGGGCCGAGCAGCACGGTCTTGACCTTGGGCTTGGCGATCGCGCCGGCGTGGAACACGCGCAGCGAGACGTTGCCCGGCGGCAGGTCCTCGATCTCGACCTCGCCGCCCGGCCAGACCTTGACCGGGTTGACGAGGAACCAGGGGTAGGTGCGCTGCGAGCCGGCGCCCTTGTCGGAGCCGAGGAAGCACAGCGCCTGCACGTCGCCGCGGATGCGGTCGGGCAGCTCGAGCTTGATGCGCGCGCCCTTCTCCATCGCGTAGCGCACCTGTCCGCGCTCGATCTTCTTGCCGGCCGGGACCGCGAGCTCCTCCTGGATGCTGGCGTAGCCGGTCTTCTGCACGACGACCAGCGCCTGGCCCGAGGCGATGCCGTCGAAGTGGAACACGCCGCGCTCGTCGGTCTCGCTCTCCTGGCCGTCGAAGCTGACCTTGGCGCCCGCGAGCGGCTGGCCCTCGCGCGTCTGCACCTCGCCGGTGACCTCGGTCAGGCGCCCGTAGCCCAGGTTGAACTCGGTCTCGGTCTTCTGCCGCAGGCGCACGATGCGCTGCGAACCGGGGATGCCGCTGCCGCGCACGCGCACGACCGCGAGGCCCGGATACAGGTCCGTCGCTCCGAAGCGCCCGGTCGAGTCGCACTGCAGCACGCGGCCCTGGTTCGGACCGGCCTCGAAGCGCACCTCGGCCGCGACCGGCGTGCCGACGCCCGAGAAGACCGAGCCGCGCAGGCGCGCGCAGGCCGCCGATCCCAGCGCCGGCACGCCCGGCGCACTGACGCTGGCGTCGGCGCTGAGGAGCTCGAGCTCGATCTCGAGCGGGAACGCGACGCGGTGCGCGCTGCTCGCGGCGCTCTCCTGCTGGTTCTCGAGGCGGGCCGGCTGCGCCGGGGCCGCGCCGTCGCCCGGACTCGTGCGCGGAACGCCCTGCGTGGGCGCTTCGAGCGGCACGAGGCGCGTGCCCTCGCCCGAGCGACCGAGCAGCATCCAGGCTCCCAGGCCCAGACCTCCCAGCACCGCCAGCACGAGCAGCGAGAGCAGGAGCGCGGGTCGGGATCGCATGCGACCGAAGGATAGCCTGCCGGAGGAGTGCCTCCCATCGGGGAGGAGCTCGCGCGTGTGGTTGCTCGTGGTGGACTGCACTGACAGAATGCGGGCGTGTCACAGACGATCCGGGACTGCCTGAGCGAGCGCGTGCGACCTGAAGCAGGGCGCCATCCGCGGACCTGGATCGCCGTCCTGGGTCTCGCCGGCGCGGCCGCCGGGTGCGAACCGCGTGCCGTGCACGCGATCGAGCCCCTGAGCGTGCGCGTCGAGCTGCCCGCGGCACCGCTCGAGCTCGCGCGTGCGCCCGGCCTGCAGCTGGGTTGCCGGCTGGAGTTCCCGCTCTCGTTCGGCGCGCGTCCGGAGGGCCTGCTGGCGCGCGATCTCGACGGCGACGGCAAACTGGAGCTGATCGGCCTGACGCGCTCGCCGGGCTCGCTGCAGGTGCTGGGCGGGCTGCGGCGCGACTCGCTGCGCACGATCGAGGCGCGCGTCCTCGGCCACGGCGACTGGCCGGTCGGTCCGGTCTGGTTCGATGCCGAGGGCAAGGATCCTGCGAGTGCCGGCCTCGTCGTGCTCGCGCCGCGCAACCCGCCCACGCTGCTGGTGGTCGACGCAGCCGCGGTCTGGCGCGGCGAGCAGGCCGATCCCGTGCGTTGGCGCACGCCGCTCGAGCGGAGAGCGCGCACCCTCGCCACGGCCGACCTCGGCCACGACGGCAAGCGCGAGGTGCTGCTGGTGACCGTCGACGACGACCTGCTCGTCTTCGACGGCCCCGAGTCCGTGCGCAAGCTGCGCCTGTGCGACGAGCACGCGACCTGCATCCTGGGCCTGCCCGACGGCGACGGGTTCCTGGTCGGGTTCCAGGGTTCGCGCCGCCTGGTGCGCTACGGCCCGACCGCGTCGAACAGCTTCGGCTTCGAGCCCGCGGAGACGCTCGAGCTGCCCGGCCTGCCGCGCGCGCTGCTCGCGAGCGATCTCGACGGCGACGGCGATCCGGAGCTCGCGCTCGCGCTGGGCGACCACGCGCTGTGGGTCTTCGGCCTGGGCCGCCCCGGCGGCGTGCGCGCCGCGCTCGCCTCGCGGCCGATCGAGCTCGCGGTCGGCGCCGTGCCGCTCGCGCTCGCGGCTGCGCAGCTGGAGGGTCGCCCCGGCCAGGAGCTCGTCTGCGTCGCGCTCGCGGGCCAGGAGTTCCACGCCTTCGCCTGGGAGAAGGACCACATGCAGCTGCTCGCGCACGGCTACGCGGGCCAGTCGCCGCAGGGCGTCGCCTGCGCAGACTTCGACGGCGACGGGAAGATCGATCTCGCCACGGCCAACTCCGGCGCCGAACGCTGGAGCGTGTGCTTCGGCGCGGCAGGCGGCGGCTTCGTGCTCGCGCAGCAGACGCACTGCGGGCGCTCGCCGCACTCGCTCGCCTGCGCCGACCTCGACGGCGACGGCCTGCGCGACGTGGTCGTGCTCAACGCGCTCGAGGGCACGCTCAGCGTGCTGCGCGGCACGCGCACGGGCCTCGCCGATGCACAGACGCTGATCCGCGCGCCGAGCGCCAACTCGCTCGCGCTCGCCGACGTCGACGGCGACGGGCACCCGGATGCGCTCTGGCTTGCCAAGCAGGACAAGCAGGTGCTGCTCGTGACGGCCTTCGGCGACGGACGCGGCGGCCTGTGGGAGCGCGCCAGCGTGCCGCCGCTGCCGGTCGCGGCCAGCGCCGGCGATCTGCTCGCGCTCGATCTGGGCGGCGACGACGCGCCCGAGCTCGTGCTCACCGATCCGGACCACGACGCGCTGCTCCTCTTCGCGCGCCGCAACGCACCCGGGTCGGGTGCGCTCTTCGAGCGCGTCGCCTCGCTGGCCCTGCCGCACGCGCCGAGCGGGATCACGAGCGTCGACCGCGATGCGAGCGGCACGCGCCTGTGCGTGGCGCTCGGCGGCGACGCCGCGGGCGGCGGGCGCATGGGCGCCGTGCTGGTGCGCGCATCCAGGTCCGCGGCGGGTGACTGGAGCCTGGCCGAGGAGCGCTTCCTGCCCACCCGGTCCCCTGCGCGCTGGCCCGCGAGCGCCGATCTCGACGGCGACGGACGCGCGGATCTCGCGCTGCTGATCGCCGCGCCGGGCAGCGACGGACCGGGGATCGTCGTCCCTGTGCTGCAGACGCCCGAGGGCGGCTGGTCGGCGATCGAGGGCTTCCTCACCGGCGCACGCCCCTACCGCATCGCGGCCGGCGATCTCGATGGCGATGGGCGCGCGGAGATCCTCGTCAGCGCGCAGAACAGCCACAACGTCAACCTGTGGAGCGCGCCGGGCAAGGAGCTCCCGGTCTTCGCACGCGGCCCCGACCTGGGCGTCGGCACGGGACCGCTCGACCTCGCGCTCGACGACCTCGACGGCGACGGCATCCCCGAGATCCTCTGCACCAACGCGTTCAGCGACGAGGTCTCGCTCATCCGGGTGCGCTGAGATGCGCGCGCGCCGCTGGATCGCGCCGCTCCTGTGCGCGCTGCTCGCGTTCGCCTGCTTCCTGCCCGCCTGGCACGCGCCGTTCGTCGAGTTCGACGACACGATCCTGCTCGGCACCGAGCGCTTCCACGGCTTCTCCGCGGAGAACCTGCGCTGGATGGCGACGGCGACGCGCATGGGCCACTGGATGCCGCTCACCTGGCTCTCCTACGCGCTCGACTGGCAGCTGCACGGCAGCGACGCGGCCGGCTACCACCTGACGAACATCCTCCTGCACGCGCTGGCGGCGGCGCTGGTGTGCGCGCTGGCGCGCGAGCTCCTCGCGCGCGCCCGACCCGAGGCCGCCGCGCGCGCGCCGCTCGCGCTCGAGGCCGCCGCGCTGCTCGCCGGGCTCCTCTTCGCGCTGCATCCCTTGCGCGCGGAATCGGTCGCGTGGGTCACCGAGCGGCGCGACGTGCTCAGCGGAGCGCTGCTCGCCGGCGCGCTGCTCGCCTGGCTCGCCGCGGTCGAGAGCGGAGGCCCGCTCGTCGCGCGGCGCGGCCGCTACGCCGCGGCGATCGCGCTGCACGCGCTCTCGCTCGGCGCGAAGGCCTGGGGCATGGTGCTCGCGCCGGTGCTGCTCGTGCTCGACGTGTACCCGCTGCGCAGGCTGCCGGCCGATCCGCGCCGCTGGTGGCGCGGCGACGCGCGCGCGGTGCTGCTGGAGAAGCTGCCCTTCCTCGTGCTGGGCCTCGTCTGCGCGGGGATCGCCAACCGCGCGGTCGACTACGTGCCCGGCACGCTGCGCACCTGGAGCGAGTGGGGCCTGGACGCGCGGCTCGCGCAGGCCTGCCACGGCCTGTGGTTCTACGCCTCGCGCACGCTCTGGCCCTTCGAGCTGACGCCGCTGGTCGAGCTGCCACGCACGTTCCACGCGCTCGAGCCGCGCTTGGTCGCCGGCTACGTGTTCGTGCTCGCCGCGCCGCTCGCGCTGTGGCTGGTTCGCCGGCGCGCGCCGGCGCTGGTCGCCGCGAGCGTGGTCTACCTGCTCGTGCTGCTGCCGGTGCTCGGCTTCAAGCAGGCCGGGCCGCAGCTGGTCGCCGACCGCTACAGCTACCTCGCCTGCATCGGGTTCGCGTTCGCGCTCGCCGCGGGCGCCTGGCAGCTCGCGGAGCGCGCGCGCTGGCGGCCGATCGTCGCCTGCGCGTCGCTCGCGCTGCTCGGCGCGCTCTTCGTGCTCGCGCAGCGCCAGGCGCGCATCTGGCACTCGACACAGACGCTCTGGACGCACGCGGTCGAGCACGGAGCGCCGAGCGCGATCGCCGAGCGCGGCTACGCGCTGGTGCTCGCGGGCCGCGGCGAGTTCGAGCCCGCGCTCGCGCACCTGGAGCGCGCCGCGACGATCGACCCGGGCAACGCCGAGGTCTGGATGGCGCTCGGCAAGCTGCGGCAGCAGCGCGGCGAGCGCGAGGCCGCGGCGCGGGCCTTCCGCGAGGCGGCGCGCACGGGCGAGCCGGCGTATCTGGGCTGGATGGCGCTGGGCAAGCTGCAGCGCGACGAGCTCGGCGATCCCGACGGCGCGCTGATGAGCTTCCGCGCGGCGGTCGCGAGCGTCGAGAGCTCCAAGCCCGAGCTGATGAACCCGTTCGCGTACCTCGCGCTGGGCGAGGAGCTCGCGCGCCACGGCCAGAAGGACGAGGCGCGCCGCGCGCTCGGCATCGCGGCGCGCTACGACAAGACCGCCGCGGCGGCACGCGCGGCGCTCGACGAGCTCAACCGAGCGCCTTGAGCATCTTGGTCAGCCCGAGCATCATCCGCAGCGTGCCCGCGGCGGGGTTCGGACCGTTCTGCGGCGTGCGCCCCATCAGGAAGCCCTTGGGCAGCAGGTAGGCCTGCATCGAGCTGCGCAGCACCGCCGTGAACAGCGCGCGCTGCTCGTCGGTGCGCAGGCCCAGGTCCGCGCGGTACAGCGCGGCCAACCCGTGCAGCAGGTTCTGCGGCGCGCCCGGGTAGTCGCCGACCTGCAGGTTGGCGTTGGGATCGAAGCCGAAGATCGTCACGTCGCCCCACGAGCCGTCGCCGTACTGCTCGCCCTTGACGTGCGAGCGCACCGCGGCGTGCAGGATCGGACGAATCTCCTCGCCCGCCTTCGCATCCAGCTGCGCGAGCTCCGCCAGCAGCACCCAGCAGCGCACCTGGTCGGCCGCGACGTTGCCGCCCATGCGCAGCGCGTCGCGCCAGAGCGGGCGGAAGTGCTCCCAGCCATCGAGCGCGAAACGGCGGAAGAGCGCGTCCTCGGGCGCTGCGCCCGCGATCGTCACGGCGCGCGCGCCGTAGTGGCCGAACTCGTCGTCGAAGGAGGGATCGATCCCCCACCACGCTCCGGACCAGGCGTGCGTGAACTCGAACACCGCCAGCGCCTCGCTCGCGGCGTGCACGAAGCGCTTGTCGCCCGTCAGCGCGCTCAGGCGCGCGAGCTGCGCAGCGACGTCGAAGCGCCGCAGTGCGACCACGCCGGTGTCGACCTCGCCGGTCGCGGGGAAGAACTTGGCACCCAGGCTGCCGTCGGGCTGCACGCCCTTGGCGAGCACGGTCTCGCCGATCTTCAGCGCGGCGGCGCGCGCCTTCCCGCGCACGAGCTCGCGTCCGTGCTGCGCGAGGTCGATCAGGTAGCCGAGCGTCGAGGCGATCTCGACCGAGCTCCCCGAGAGCGGCACGTCGCGCGCGGCATCCCACAGGCGCGGCAGCCCTGTCGCGGGATCGAAGCCCAGCTCGAGGAGGTCCGCGTCGAAGCGCTCCGCGGCCGCGCTCCAGGCGCGCTCGCCGAGGATCGCGCCCGCATCGGCGAGCTGTTCCCAGAACGGGTTGAACGCGGACTGCATCGCGACGGTCGGCTCGCCGCTCTGCGCGTCGGGCACGCGCGCGAGGAACCCGCTCTTGCGCGGACCCAGGTCGTCGAGGCCGCGCGCGAGCCAGGGCTCGACGATGCGGCGCAGGCAGGCGTGGATCTCCTCGCGCAGCGCCGCCTCGTCCGGGCAGGGCAGCGCCACGCGGACGTGCAGCCCGCGCCAGTGCGCCGTCGCGTCGCCGAGCGGCTCCAGGCGCACGAGCAGGCGCGGCATCGGCGCGCGGCCGAGCTTCGCCGCGATCGCGGCGCCGTCGATGCGCAGCGCGCGCCAGCCCGAGCCGGCCAGGTCGAACACGGCGCGTCCGCCCGGGCCGTCGACGACGACCACGCGACCCGCGCCGGAGAGCTCACCCTCGATCACGAGCTCGTCGACCAGCGGCGCGTAGGCCGCGACCGGCTGCTCGGCCCACTCGCCGCTCTTCGTCGAGAGCGCGGCGCGACCGTCGTCCTCGACCAGTTGCGCGCGGCCCGCAGAGCTGCGCCACCAGGGGATCGGCTTCTGGCCCTGCTCGCCGACGACGTCGTCGGCCGCTTCGTCGAAGTCGCCGTTGTCGAGCAGGTCGACCTGCAGCACGCGCTCGGCCGGCACGTTCGGAGCGATCCCTGCCGCGGGCGTGCCGGGCTCGCCGCTCGCAGCGTGCTCGCCGCACGAAGCCGCGAGGAGCGCGAGCGCCAGGGCGGAGAGCGGTGAGCCCATCGATTTCCTCGCTAGGTCCTTTCGTCCGCCATTCCTATCATCCGCGGGCCAGCCATGAACACCTTCCTCGTCGTCGAGTTGCTCGGAGACGGCATTTCCGCCGAGCTTTCGCAGAGCGTGCACGCGCTCGCCGCCGCCCTGCCCTGCCGCCTGGAGTTCGTGCCCGTCGATCTCTCCGAGCCCAACCGCCGCGCGCGCGGCGCGGCGCTCTACGACGAGGCCGTCGCGCTGATGACGCGCCACCGCCTGGCGCTCAAGTACCCGACCGCGACCACGGCCGAGAGCCCCAACCAGGTGCTGCGCGACCGCTGCGACTTCGCCGTGATCCACCGCCCCGTCGCGACGCTGCCGGGCATCGAGAACAACTTCAAGAAGACGATCGACATCGACGTGGTGCGCATCGCGACCGGCGGCACCTACGACGACGCCGGGCGGCGCATCGGCAGCGAGTGCGCGGTCTCGGTGCGCGTGATCGAGCGCCAGCCGACGCGCCATGCGGCGCGCTTCGCCTTCCAGCTGGCGCGCAAGCTCGGCCGCGGCGTGGTCTCGACCAGCAAGTGGACGATCCAGCAGGCGACCGACGGCCTCTTCGAGGAGGTCGTCGACGAGCAGCGCAAGCTCTTCCCCGACGTGCCGCACCGCCGCGAGCTCTTCGACTCGCTGCTGGCGGGCGTGATCATGAAGCCCGAGCGCTACTCGGTGATCGTCTGCCCCAACGAGTACGGAGACTTCCTCTCCGACTGCGCCTGCGGGCTGATCGGCTCGATCGGCCTGGGCGACAGCGCCTCGTACGCCTTCGACGAGCACGGCGAGGTCACGGTCGCGATGTTCGACCCGGCCGGCGGCACCGCGCCCGACATCGCGGGCAAGGACCTGTGCAACCCGATGGCGGCACTGCTCGCGCTGGCGAACCTGCTGCGGCACGTGGGCGAAGTCCCTTCCGCCGAACGCCTGCGCAAGGTGCTGTTCGACTGCCTCGCTGAGCGCTGCTCGACGCGCGACGTCGGCGGGACGCTCTCGACCAGCGCCTTCACGGCCGAGGTCGTGCGGCGCTTCCGGGGCTGAGCGTGCGGGAATTCCTTTCCGTCAAGAGTGGCGGAAGCGGCCACCGATAAGCCGGCGTTGCTCCCGGACGGAGCGCGATGGAACCCCGGCCCCACGACGATCCCCTGCACGTGCTGCTCGCCTCGGGCGACGCGCACTTCCGCGAGCGCTTGCGCGCGCGGCTGGAGGGCGCAGGCCTGTGGGTCAAGTCCGTCGCGGCGCGCGACGAGTTCGTGCGCGAGTGCGCGGCGCGCACCTCGGCGCTGGCGCTGGTCGACGCGCGCGACGGGAACGGCCTGGACTGGTGCCGCGCCGTTCCGCGCACGCGCGAGCTGCCGCTCCTGCCGCTGGTGGCGCTGGTCGGCGGCGCGGGCAGCCAGGCGGCGCGCGCGGCGGGCGCGACCGACTGCGCCGCGCCCGAAGCCGACGCCGAGACGCTGCTCGACCGCGCGCACAGCGCGATCGCGCAGCACGCCGCGCAGCTCGAGCTGGCGCGCCTGCGTCTGGCGCAGGAGCGCGGCAGCAGCACCTCCGGCGCCGAGGTGCAGCCCAGCCTGCCCGACCACGACCACTTCGTCGAACGCCTGGGCCAGATGCTGGTCAAGGCGCAGCCGCCCCACGACCAGATCGCCGTGCTCAGCGTGCGCATGGACCTCGAGCGCGCGCTGGCGATCGCGCCGCAGGCGCGCGCGTTCATCCTGGCCTGCTCGGCGCAGCGCATCCGCCACTGCATCCGCGACCGCGACACGCTCGGCGCGCTGGCCGCCCAGGCCGGCGAGGTCAGCGTCGCGCGCCTGGACGAGGTGCACTTCGCGCTGCTGCTGCCCGGCCTGGTGCGCCCGCACGACGCCTACAAGGTCGCGCGGCGCCTGCACGAGGCGCTCGTGACGCCGATCGCCTTCGAGAACCAGGAGCTCGACTTCGGCTGCAGCATCGGCATCGCCGTCTCGCCGCACGACGGCACCGTCCCGCTGGCGCTGCTGCAGTCCGCGCAGAGCGCCGAGCGCCTGGCGCGCACGACCGGGCACGGCGAGGTGCGCTTCGTCACCCCGGCGATGAGCGCCACCGCTGCCGAGCGCCTGACGCTCGAGAACAGCCTGCGCAAGGCGGTCGAGCAGCGCGAGCTGTGCGTCTTCTACCAGCCCAAGATCGCGATCGCGTCGGGGCGCATCACGGGCTTCGAGGCGCTGGTGCGCTGGAAGCACCCCGAGCTCGGCATGGTCTCGCCCGCGCAGTTCATCCCGCTGGCCGAGGAGACCGGCCTGATCGTGCCGCTCTCGGAGTTCGTGCTCGAGGAGGCCTGCCGCCAGACGCGCACCTGGCAGCTCGCGGGCCTCGCTCCCGGGCGCATGGCGGTCAACCTCTCGGGCGTGCACTTCCGCGCGCCGAACCTGGTCGAGGTCGTGCGCGACACGCTCGCGCGCACCGGCCTCGACGCGCAGTCGCTCGAGCTCGAGCTGACCGAGAGCTTCCTCTTGCACAAGGCCGAGTCGACCATCGCGCGCCTGAAGGCGCTCAAGGCGCTCGGCCTGCAGCTGGCCATCGACGACTTCGGCACGGGCTACTCCTCGCTGAGCTACCTCAAGCGCTTCCCGATCGACACGCTCAAGATCGACCAGTCCTTCGTGCGCGACGTCACCACCGACGCCGAGGACGCGGCCATCACGACCTCGATCATCCTGATGGGCAAGAGCCTCAAGCTGAAGATCGTGGCCGAGGGCGTCGAGACCGAGAGCCAGCTCTCGTTCCTGCGCGTGCTCGAGTGCGACGAGGCGCAGGGCTACCTGTTCAGCCGCCCGGTGCCGCCCGAGGAGGCGCAGCGCCTGCTCGAGCGCCAGCAGCGCAGCGCGGCCTGAACGCAGCGGCGCTTCAGCGCCCGATCTGCCGCACGAACGCGCCGCTCTCCCAGTCGAACTGGTACACGCCGCGCTGCATCTCGCTCCCGCGCGGCGCGACGTTCGCGACGAGCAGGATCGGCTTGCCCTTGGCCGGGCGCACCAGCGCGCACTGTCCGGCGGAGAAGGGCCGCGCCCCCTCCGGCGTCGCGATGCGGCGCAGGCAGGCCAGCGTGCGTCCCGAGAGCGCGTAGACCAGATCCGCCTCGCCGCTCGCGCGGCTGGCGAGGAAGTCCTCCTGGCCGTCGCCGTCGAGATCGCCCGCGCGCACCAGGCAGGCCAGCGTGCCGTCGGGGAGGAAGGCCTGCTCGGGGAGCGCCAGCGGCTTCCAGGTCTTGCCGTCGAGCAGGCGCCAGGCGTGCTTGTTCGACGCGCTCTCCGCGAGCAGCAGCTCCTCGCAGCCGTCGCCGTCGCGATCGCCCGCGCTGGCGCAGGAGACGATCGAGACCAGGCCTGCGCTGCCCTCCTCCTCGAAGCTGCGCTCGACCACGCTGGAGCCCAGGTCCAGGCGCAGCACCGCGCCGCCGAGCACGTGCGCAGCCCACGGATGGCGCGCGGGGCCGCGCAGCGGGACCAGCGCGGCCTGCATGCGCCCGCTGCGCGCGTCGCTGATCACGCGGCCCAGGCGCTCGCGCTTGGGAAGCGAGTAGATCGCGTAGCTGGCGAAGCTGCCGCGCGTTTCGGGGTGCAGCATGCCCGTTCCGACGACGAGCTCGGGCTTGCCGTCGCCGTCGAGGTCGGGCACCAGGCTCAGGCTCTCGCCGAACTCGAGCTCCTCCACCTCCGGCTCGAGCGTGCCCACCAGCTCGCCCGTCCGTCCGGAGTGCAGCTCGACCACGGCCGGCTGCAGCGGCTTGACGTCCTTCTTGCAGGTCAGCGCGAGATCGTCGACGCCGTCGCCGTCGAGATCGCCCAGCGCGGCCACGCGCCGACCGTAGTCGATGCGATCGGCCGGCGCCTGGTAGTCGGCGAAGACGCCGCCGGTCTCGAGGCTGTAGACGACCAGCCGTCCGGGAGCGACCGAGAGCTCGCGGAAGCCCAGCGCCACGCGCTCGAGCTTGTCGTGCACGTGCACGACGGCGAACTGGCTCTGGAAGCGCTGCGCGAGGGACTCGCTGGCGGGAGGCGGCGACGCGGCGAGGGACAGGAGGGCGAGGATCACGCTCCAGAGACTAGCACGAGCCCTGCACCGCGCGCTGCGCGGCTCAGGCGCGGCGCTCCATCGCGCTCGCGCGCGAGCTCGCGGCGGGGAGCGCGCTGGCCGGATGCGCGGCGTGGGTCGAGCCCTCGGGCACGCACAGCACCAGGTGCAGCCGGAAGCTGCTGCCGCGCCCGGGCTCGCTCTCGAGCTCGAGGTCGCCGCCGAGGTGGCGCGCCAGGCGGCGCGCGGTGTAGAGCGAGAAGTGCGCGCCCTCCTCCGCCTCGCGGGCGCGCGCGAGCGGCTCGAAGACGCGCGGCTGCGCATCGACGGCGATGCCCGTGCCGGTGTCCGTCACGCTGAGCTGCAGCTCCGGCTCCTGCGTCTGCCGGTCGGTGACGACGCGGCCCTCCAGGCGCACCGTTCCGCGCTCGGTGAAGCGCAGCGCGTTGTCGACCAGCGCATCGAGGATGCCCTGCACGAGCTCCTCGTCGCCCAGCATGCGCGCGGGCAGCGCGCCCAGGCTCTCGCACGCGAGCGTCAGGCCGCGCGCCTGTGCGCGCGGGCGCCAGCGTGCGGCGACCTCGTCGAGCAGCTGGCCGGGTGCGAACTCGCGCTGCTGCACCTCGAGCGTGTCCAGCTCCAGGCCGGCCTGCAGCGCGAGGTTGCGCGCGGCCTTGCAGATCTCCTCGCAGCGCGACTGCGCGCGGTCGAGGCTCTCGCGCCGGCGCTCGCCCTCCAGCCCGGGCTCGCCGGCGAGCTCCAGCGCGGAGAGCAGCGCGGCGCCGCTCTGCTGCAGCACGGCCGCCAGGCGCCCGAGGAACTCGGACTTGCTGGCCGAGGACGCCTCGGCGCTGGCCTTGGCGGTCTCCAGCGCGCGGTTGAACGTGGCCAGCGAAGCGGCGTACGAGCGCGCCTCCTGCTCGGCGCGGCGCGCCTCCTCGAGGTTCTGCCGCTCGCGGTGCCGCGAGTTCCACTTCTCCGTCAGCGCGGTGGCGAGCTGCACCACCTCCATCGTGTCGAAGGGCTTCTTGAGGATCAGCAGCTGGTCGCTCTTGCCCAGGCGCCGGCTCATCTCCTCCCAGGAGTAGTCGGCGAAGGCCGTGCAGAGCACGACCTGCAGGTCGGCGTCCGCCTCCCACAGGCGCGCGGTGGTCTCGACGCCGTCGATGCCCGGCGGCATGCGCACGTCGACGAACGCGAGGGCGAAAGGCTTCTTCTGTTCGCGCGCCTGGCGCGCCTTCTGGATCGCCTCCTCGCCCTGGTAGGCGCTCTCCATCTCGTAGCCGGCGCCGCGCGCGGGCTCCGCCGCCGCGGGAGCGCCCGCGCCGAAGAAGGCCGCCTTGGCGTCCGCGAGCGCGCCGCTCTCGGCGCCGCCGCCGAGGATCTTGCGGTAGTCGGCGTGGATCGAAGCGTTGTCGTCGACGATCAGGATGCGACGGTTGTCCGGAGCCTGGCTCATGACTTGCCTCCGATGGCCGCCGCGCGGCCGTGCTTGACGGGAACGCTCAGGACGAACTTCGCGCCGCGTCCGGGGCCTTCGCTCTGCGCGCTGAGCCTGCCGCCCATCTCGGTCGCGGCGTTGGCCGAGGCGTGCAGGCCGAAGCCGTGGCCCGACTTCTTGGTGGTGAAGCCGTGCGTGAAGATGCGCGAGAGGTTCTGCGACTCGATGCCCGGGCCGCTGTCCTCGATCTCGATGCACAGCTCGTGCTCGGCTGGCCGCGAGGCGCGCAGCACCAGGCGCCGCGTCGCGAGCCCCGGCTCGCACAGCGCCTGGCGCGCGTTCTGGATCACGTTGACCAGGATCTCGGTCAGGCGGTGGCGATCGAGGGGGCAGGGCGGCATCTCCTGGATCTCGCGCACGATCTCGGGCTCCTGGCCCCCGGAGGCCGGCGCGGTCAGCGCCAGCGCCGACTCGATCACGTCGCGCACCGCGACCTCCTCCAGCACGCCCGCCCGGCCGGCGACGCTCTGCTGCGAGTGGATCAGCTCCTTGATGTGGTCGATGCCGTGCGTCAGCGAGACGAGCTCGCGCTCGAGCTCGCCGTTCTCGCGCACGAGCTGCTCGGCCAGCTGCTCCAGCAGCGGATCGAGGTGCTTGCCGCGCGGATCGCTGCTGACGAACTGCGCCAGGTCGCCGCTCGAGGTGCGGATGGTCTCGACCACGCGCTTGAGGTCGCCGGCGCCCGAGCGGCGCGCCTGCTGCTGCAGCAGGTTGGCCGAGACGTTGACGCTGTTGAGCACGTTGCCGACGTTGTGCAGCACGCCGGTGGCGATCTCCGACATGCCGGCGGCCCGCGCGGCGCGCACGACCTGGGCGCGCGACTGGGCCAGCTTCTCCATCATGCGGTCGAACTCGCCGGAGAGGATGCCGATCTCGTCGGAGCGGTCGAGCTGGAGCTTGCGCGTCAGCTCCTCGCCGCGGCCGATCTCGACCGCGTGCGCGGTCAGCGTCGCGATCGGCGCGAGCACGGCGCGCTGCAGGAGGAAGAGCAGGGCCAGCATCATCAGCAGGCCGGCCGCGACCGTCGAGAGCAGCGCGTAGCGCAGCGCCGACGTCCCGCTGG
This sequence comes from Planctomycetota bacterium, assembly GCA_044229935.1. GTDB lineage: Bacteria > Planctomycetota > UBA1135 > UBA1135 > JADJLZ01. The sequence goes on from JBGASC010000043.1 coordinate 22,305, forward strand.
CCGTGATCGCGCGGCCGCTGCGCGACTCGAGCAGCAGCGCGGGCGCCCCGCCGATGTCGCTCAGCGTGGCCAGCGTGCGCAGCGACTGTCCGTCGACCGCGCGCACCACGGGCTCGCCGCTGGCGGTGGCCAGGTCGAGCGCCTCGCGGTCGGGCTCGCGGCCGAGGGCCTCGGTCACGGGCGTGATCGTGAACTCGACGCCGGTCTGCTCCTCGAGCGCCTGCGTGAAGCTCGGCGAGAGCAGCCGCCCGATGATCACGAAGCCGCGCGCGGGCGGGCGGCCGTGCTCGTCGAGCAGCCAGCGCGCGCAGACCAGCAGCGTGCCGTGCTCGGTCTTCATCAACCCGCTCGAGGGCTTCTGCGGATCGCCGGGATCCAGGCGCGCGAGCAGCGGGTGCGCGAGCGAGAGGCTCTCGGTCGGGAAGTCGTGGAAGCTGATCGCGTCGGGCTGCTCGGCCTGCGAATCGCTCGAGCCGCGGTACCAGACCACCTTGCCCGAGGGCTGGACCAGCATCAGCGCGTCGACCTTGTTGCGCGAGAGCGTGTGCTCGTCGAGGTTCGCGTGCGCCCCGTCCTGGTCGACGCCGCCCACGAAGCGCCCGACCTCGACCGAGGTGGCCCAGTCCCAGGCGCGCACCTCCAGGTGCTGGACCTCGTTCTTGATCGCATCGCGCACGCGCTCCATGTCGCGCGCGGCCTCGCGGCTCTCGAGGCGTTCGAAGCTCTCGTAGACGACGAAGCGCTGCACCAGCCCGTCGAGCGTGGCGTAGAACAGCACCACGACCGAGAGGATCAGTACGATCTTCCCGCGCAGCGGGAGGCTCTCCAGGCGGCGCGGCATCGGCTGTCAGGCGGCGCGCGAGCCGCCGCCGCTCGTCAGGGCCGGCTCGGGTTCCTTGCGCTCGCCCCGCGCGAGCGGCGCGGGCGGCTCGATGGCCTGCGTCTCCAGCTGCGCGCGGTTCTTCTCGCGCAGCGGCGCCCCCACCTGGTTGAGCAGCGCGCAGAGCTCGTTCAGCTCGTCACCCTTGCGCAGGTGGCACGCGCCCGGGTCCTCGCCGCGCAGGATCTGCTTGCACCAGCTCTCGAAGCGGTAGATCGGCCCGGCGATGCGGAAGGTCATCAGCACGCCGACCAGGAACACCAGCGGCACGACCACCAGGAAGCTCAGGAGCAGCGACTGCACCACGATCTCCGGTACCGACTCCATCAGGACGTCGTGGTCGGCCGGCAGGGCCGAGGCGATGTTCGTGATCGTCTTGAGGAAGATCATGAACTGCAGCATCATCGCGAGCAGCGTCATCCCCATGAAGCTGAACACGAGCTTCAGCTGCAGCTTGGGGCGGATGATCTTGATCCGGCGTCGGTAACCGTGCATGGCTGGGTCCTCTCGAGATGGTGGGCCGATCCTGCTTCGGAAGGACGTTCGCGCGTCTTGAGTCCTTCTGCGCCGCGCGTCGTACCCGGCTCAGCGTTCGGGTGCGTTTGCGCGCCGCCGCGGGAGCGCCACGGAGCGGACGGGAATCTTCTTCCCGCTCAGGTGCTCGAGCGCGGCGTCCGCGGCCTTGCGCAGCTCCGGGGCCCCGTCGGCCGCGCGCGCCTCGAGCACGCTGCGCGCGGATTCGCAGCGCAGGCGGCCGAGGATGCCGCAGGCCATCGTCGCGCCCGCGCCCGTCGCGCTCGAGAGGTACGCGCAGAGCTCGTCGGCCACGCGCTGGCGGCGCCAGAAGCGCTGGCCGAGCTCGCACAGCGCGGCGCACTGCGTGCGGGCGTCGTCGCGCCGCAGCTCCTGCAGCACCGCCGGCGCGCGCACGCTCCACCAGCGCGTCTCCTCGGCGAACCAGGCCGTCCAGGCCTCGCTCTCGCGCCCCAGGTCGAAGCCCGTGATGCGGCGCAGCGACCAGAGCGCGTTCGCGCGCAGCTCCGGATCCGTCGAGCCCAGCCGCGCGAGCAGGAGCGGCACGGCCTCGTCGTCCTCGATGCGTCCGGCGACCAGCGTCAGCTCGGCCGCGCCGGGGAGCTCCTCCTCCGCCAGGAGCTCGTGCAGGCGCTCGAGGAACTCCGGCTCGGCCGGTCGCGGCAACGCGGCGGCGACCGCGTCCAGGTGCGAGAAGCAGCTGGTCGAGAGCACCGGAGCGCTCGCGCCCAGCTCGAGCAGCGCGCGCGCGCCCTCGCGCGACTTCGTGCCCGACAGCGCCTGGATCAGCGCCTCGGCGACGGCCACCGGACGCGCGGGGGCGAGGCGGGCCGCCTGCGCGCAGGCAGCGGGCTCGCGCCCCAGGATCGCGGTCAGCGTCTCGGCCAGGGCCGAGGCCGCCGCGGCGTCCTCTTCGCCCGCGGCATCGCAGGCGCGCGCGAGGTCGGCGGCGCTGCCCGCCTCCGCGAGCACGAGCAGCGCGGCGCGGCGCCGGTCCGCGGCGAGGTTGGGCGTGGCGAGTTTCTCGACGAAGGCGCGCACCTCGGGCGCGGGCAGCCAGACGAAGGCGCGCGCGAGCACGCGGTCGGCCGGCGTGCCGGCGCCGGCGCTGATCAGGCCGAAGAGCTCCCCCATCGACTTCGGACCGAGCGCGGCCAGCGTGCGCGAGGTCGACTCGGCGCTCGGGGGCTGTCGCGCGTCGAAGCCGCGCAGGATCTCGCGCGCGCTGCGCTCGCCGCCGAAAGCGCTCGCCGCGCACAGGACGAGCGCGGCACACGCGCGCACGAGGGCGCGCTGCGGGTGGCGCTGCGGTCGAGGGCGCGGAAGGTCCATGCGAGGGTCCGGGGCTAGTGGACGGGCTTGATCAGCGGCGCGCCCACGACCGGGGTCACGCCGCGCGCCAGGTGTGCGCTCGCCGGCTTGACCGGCACGACGTGGTTGAACTCGAGCACCGTCAGCGGGTCGACGCCGAACCTGACCAGGTCGGCATCGGGCAGCTCGACCACGCACCAGCCGAGGATCTGCGGGAGCGAGCCCTCGGCGATCGCATCGAGCAGCGCGCGGTCGAAGTGCAGCCGCGCGTTCTCGCCCAGCGCGATGCGGTCGGCCGCGATCGAGCCGTAGATCGTGAAGCACGCGGGCAGCGCCACCAGCGCGCCCGGCGCGTAGATCGAGCCGTAGAACGCGCCCGTGCCGGCCAGCGTCACGGGCGGGTCGATCACGCCGTCCCCGTTGCGGTCGGCGCTCTCGCTGGCGCCGATCAGGAGCTCGGCGCGGTCCGTGCCGTCGCTGAACGTCGAGAAGCTCGCGCCCGGCGCGACGTTGACGTACGAGCGCACCGAGAGGTTGACCGCGCCCGCGGTCCCGTCGATCACGAGCGCTCCGCCGGCGTCGACGATCAGCTGGTCGGCGACGACCTCGGCCGGACCGTGGATCGTGAGCGAGGCGAGGCTGTGCACGTGCAGCGTGGTGTAGGCGTGCGAGCCCTGCGGGAGCACGACGGGACGGCGGGACGTCAGGTCGAGCGGCTGCGCGTCCTGCGGCACGACGATGTCGAGCGCGGGCGTGCTCGTCGGCGCGTCGGCCGGCGTCGTCGAGCCCGTCACGAGCGCGCCCGTGCCGCGCACGACGCTGCCGCCCGGCCCGGGGATCGCATCGCCGGTGATCTTCGCGCCGGCCGTCGCGCCGCTGGCGCCCGCGAGCGTGATGCTGGCGTTGCTGGCGACGTGCGCGAGCAGCGGATCGGTGCCCAGCCCGGGCGTCTTCTTGTGCCCGACGGGCGGCGCGTAGGGCGCCAGGCGCGAGTCGTAGGCGTCGACCTGCGCGCCCGCGGCGAGCGTGAGCTCCTGCCGCGCGAACACGCCCAGGCTCGCGACCGAGGCGGCCGAGCGCTGCAGCGTGGTCGAGAGCGAGGCGCGCCCCAGGCCCGAGACACCGGTGCTCTTGAGCGTGACGCGGTCGCCGTGCTCCTCGGCGGTGACCCAGAACACGCCGTTGCCCAGCCGCGCGGGCACGCTCTCCGAGGCGACGGCCCCGCCGCCGCCGGTCGCCAGCGCCGCGTAGCCCTCGGCGAGGCCGGCCTCGGCCATGTAGAACGCGCGCTTGCTGTCGACCTCGACGCGCGACTCCTTGCCCTTGGCGAGCGAGAGCTGCACGTAGCTCATGCTGAGCACGGCCATCAGCATCACGACCATCAGCGCCGGCACGAGCACGCTGCCGCGACGCGCGGTCCTGGCTGCGGGGTCTGTGGCGTGGATGCGGTGCATGCGAGTCCCTCCGGTGTCGAGCTAGTTCCTGCAGGTCACGCGCGTCTCGAGCGTCTTGGTCACGGGCTTGCCGTCCGGCCCGATGCGCTCGAGCGTCAGCGTGATGCGCACCATCGGGCCGTCGACCTCGAAGGCGAGGCCCTTCTCGTCGACCAGGCCGTTGCCGTTGTCGTCGATGCCGTTGGGCACCTCGCCGGCGCAGAAGTCGCGCAGGTCGCGGGCCCAGACCACGTGTGTCTCGTTGGGCTGGCCCGGGTTCTCGTACCAGGTCACGGAGTGCGTCGGCTCCTGCGAGAGCGCGATGCGCTGCGGCGAGCTGACGATCGGCTGGCCGTCCTGCGTGCCGATGACGCTGGTGTAGTTGATCGATTCGGAGCTCATCGGCGCGCTGACCGGCGAGTAGAGCTGGCTGCGCACCGCGCCCATGATCTGCAGCGCGATGCGGTCCAGCGCGCGCCGCGCGGCGGCGTCGACGTCCTTGCTGACGCTCTGCGCGGCGAAGCGTTCGCGCGTGTCGGAGAGCACCAGCATCAGGTTGCCCACGACGATGCCGGCCAACGCCAGCGCGATCACGAGCTCGACGGCCGTGAAGCCCCTGCGCGCGCGATGCTGGTTCGAGGTGCGCGTCATAGGCGGGCGAACATGTCGTAGAACAGGAGCCGGCGCTTGCCCTGACGTCCGCTCTTGGAGCTCCACTCCAGCACGATGCGCACGGGCAGCACGATCGCGTCGTGGCTGTGGTCGAGCGCGTCGACCAGGCCGTCGCCGTTGAGGTCGCGCGGGAAGCCGAGCTCGTCGTCGACGAGGTTCTCGCTCAGCGCTCCGCCCACGACCGGGAAGATCACGTGGCCGACCGCGGTCACGCCCGGCGGCGGCGCGAGGCCGGGCACCGCGAACCAGGCGCCGGGCGCCGTGCCCGCGCCCGCGGGATCGTTGGCCGGGCTCTCGTCGTAGCTGGCGAAGATCTCGCTGAACGGCAACGCGCGCATCTCCTCCAGCTCGATGCGCGCCGCTTCGGCCGCGATGCGCGTCTCCTCCGAGACCGGGTCCATGTGCGCCGAGGCCAGCATCGTCTGCGCGAAGAGCGCGACCGACACGCACAGGATCGCGACCACCACCGTCAGCTCGATCAGCGTGAAGCCGCGCACGTGGCGCGCGCGCGAGCGGCCACGGAGCTGGGACGGATCGATCGGGAACGGCATGTGGGGGTCTGGAGGCGCGAACCGACGGTGCGCGCTGTCACTCCTATCGGGAGCGGCACACGCGGGAACTGACGCGAGACAGCGAATCGCGTCGCGAGACGTTCACCGCGGAGGGCGATGGACGGGAAAAGAGTTCCCGGCGCATCAATGGAGCAGGTTCGTGACCGGCGCCAGCCAGCTGCGCAGGATCCCCAGCGGCTCCGAGCCGACCTCGTAGTGCGCGTCGGCGGGCTTCACCGGCGTGACCCCGTTGACCCGCAGCACGGTCAGCGGATCGAAGCCCAGGCGCACCAGGTCCGAGGGCGGCAGCTCGACCACGCGCCAGCAGACCAGCTCGGGCAGCGAGCCGCTCGCGATCGCCTGCAGCAGCGCACGGTCGAAGTGCAGCCGGGCGTTCGCGCCCAGCGCGATGCTCCCGGCGACCACCGAACCGAAGACCGTGAAGCTCGAGGGCAGCGCCAGCGCGGCGCCCGGCGCGTAGATCGTCCCGTAGAAGTCCCCGCTCGCGGCGAGGCGCAGCGGCGGATCGACCACGCCGTCACCGTTGCGGTCGACCGACTGGCTGCCCGCGACGGCGAGCAGCGTGCGCTCCGTCGCGTTGCCGATCGAGCGGAAGGTCGAGCCCGCCGGCAGGTCGGCGTACGAGCGCACCGAGACCTGCACGTTCCCCGTGCTGCTGTCGAACTCCAGCGTCGCGCCGCGATCGAGCACCAGGCTGTCGAGCACGAGCTCGGCGGGTCCCTGCACGCGCAGCGTTGCGCCCGCGTGCACGTGCAGGCTGCCGTAGGCGAGCGCGCTCCCGGTGAGCTGCTCGGTGCGCGTCACCTCGTGCGCGGGAGCGTCGGCCGGCACGACGACCTCGAGCGCCGGGAGCGCGTTGCCCTGCGCAGACGGCGCGGTCGAGCCCGTCACCGTGGCTCCGACGCCGAGCACGACCGAACCGGAGGGCCCGGGCACGGCATCGCCGAGGATGCGCGCGGCGGGCGTCAATCCGGACGCGCCGGCCAGCGTGATCGATGCGTTGCAGCCGACGTGCGCCGGGGGCGCGCTCGAGCCGCCCAGGTCGAGCAGCCCCAGCCCGCCCGAGGGCGCGTAGGCGCCCTGGCGCGAGTCCCAGGCGTCGATCAGCGCGCCGCGCGCCAGCGTGAAGCGCTGGTCGGCGTACATGCCCAGCGCCGCGACGGAGGAGCGCGCCTTCTGCAGCGTCAGCGAGAGCGCGGAACGACCCAGCCCGGCGAGCCCCGTGCTCTTGAGCGTGACGCGATCGCCGTGCTCCTCGGCCGTGACCCAGTAGACGCCGTTGCCGAAGCGCGCGGGCACGTTCTCGCTCGCGACCACGCCCGACTTGCCGCGCGCGAGACCGAAGTAGCCCTCGGCCAGCCCCGACTCGGCCATGTAGAAGGCGCGCTTGCTGTCGACGCCGATCTGGCTCTCGCGGTTCTTGGTCAGCGAGAGCTGCACGTAGCTCATGCACAGCGCCGACATCATCACGACCACGAGCAGCGCCGGCACGAGCACCGAACCCGCGCGCGAACTCCCCGACGAACCCCTCACCCGCTGCCGCATGCAGGACCTCCGCGACCGGCCGCGCCCGGGGAGCGCAGGCGGCCCGCTGCCGCCCGCGCGAACTCTGCTCGTTCCTCGCACGTGACGCGAGAGATCGAGTGCGCGCCCGCAGCGGATTGAGGCGGCCGGTATCGGGATCGCGCGGGAATCCGCTCGCCGCGCGGCCCCTGTCCGCTCCTCGCTTCAGGCGCGCGCGCTGGGCGAGAGTTCCAGCGTGCGTGCGCGGGCCGGCTCGCTGCGCGGCGCGCTGTCGCGCAGCACCTCGGCCATCGCCTCGATCGCGCGGCGCGGCATCTCGGGATAGAGCGGCAGGTAGATCGTGCGCGCCAGCATCTCGCGCGCGACGCGCGCGTCCGCCTCGGGTCGCGAGGCGGGCGCGGGGATGCAGCGCAGCGTCGCGACCTGCGTGGCGTCGAAGCCCGCCGCGCGCAGGCGCCCCACGAGCTTGGCCGGCTCGTCCGCGCAGAGCACGAAGACCCAGTAGCTGTGGAAGGGCGCGGCTCCGCCCGGGATCTCGTAGCGCTCGCCGAGCAGCTCGCGCAGCATCAGCGCGGCGCGCGTGCGCGCCTGGACGCGGCGGCCGTCGGAAGCGGCCAGACGCCGCGCGATCACGCGCAGCAGGGCGGCCGAGGGCCGGTGGCGGATCTTCTCGAAGAACTCGCCGCCCTTGAAGCCGCGCACGGTGCCCTGGATCACGTCGTCGTGGCTCCTGCCGCGCGCCGCGCACCAGCGCACGAAGAGCGAGTACAGGGGCGGCAGCGTCAGCGCCTTGAGCGCGCCGTACTTCCACAGGCGCCAGAAGTAGGCCGAGGACTTCTGCAGCGGGTAGCGCGCCTGCTCCTCGCGCATGCGCGCGCGCAGCACGGGATCGCGCACGACCAGCACGCCGCCGGCGAGGGCCGCGGCGGTCTTGATCGGGCCGAAGCTGAACATCGCCACGTCCGCGCGCGGGTCGCCCTTGAACTCCGGCCCGGTGAACGACTGCGCGTCGTCCTCGAAGAGCAGCAGGCCCTTCTCGCGCGCCAGCTCGGCGCACGGGCCGAGGTCGACGCGCGTGCCGTAGAGGTGCGCGACCAGGATCGCCTTCGTGCGCGGCGTCACCAGCGCGCGCAGGCGCTCGGCGTCCGGCGCGAGCGTGCGCGGATCGAGGTCGACCGGCACGGGCACGAGGCCGTGCTGCTCGACGACCTTGCACATGTCGGGGATCGTCAGCGCCGACATCAGGATCTCGCTGCCGCGCGGCAGCGCGAGCAGGCGCAGGTACAGGTCGAGCCCGCTGCGCACGGAGAGGCAGGCGACGGCCTCGCTCTCCTCCGCCGGCCGGCCCTCGGGCGCGAACCAGCCCTCGACCGCTGCGGCCGCGGCGCGCTCGTCGCGTCGGACCAGGCAGGCGATCATCCCGCTCGCGAGATCGAGCCAGGAGATGTCGAGCCGTTTGCGTGCGTACATGCTGCCTCCTTGCCGTGTGGGGATCGCGGCGCGCGAACTCCGCCCCGATCTTATCCCGCGCCGCCACCGCCGATCCAGAGCGGGCGCAGCGTAGAATTCGCGGCTGCGAACGCCGGAGCCCGCCCCCTGAGCCGAGACGCAAGAGCCGAGACGCGCGAGACGAGCGCCGTGCCCGCCCGCGTGTGGAGCGGGACCCGACTCCTGGTGCTCGGACGCGTGTGGGGCTCGGCCTGCACGCTGGTCAGCCTGTGGCTGCTCGCGCGGCACCTCAGCCCCGAGGCCTTCGGGCGCTACACGTTCTACCTCGCGATCTTCGTCGTGCTCGACACGCTGGCCGACTTCGGTTCGGGCCAGGTCGCGGTCCAGCGCACGGCCGACGATCCGGAGGCGCTGCCCGAGGTGCTCGCCGCCGCGCGGCGCCAGCGCCTGCTCTTCGGCTCGCTGGGCGTGTTCCTGACCGGCAGCGCGGCCTTCGCCTTCCGCGAGCCGGGCGCGGGCTGGATCCTGCTGGCGAGCCTGTACCCGGTCACGCACGTGCTCGAGCTCTCGACGCTCAGCCTGCGCAACCGCATCGACTGGCGCATCCCCGTCGCGCTGCGCGCGATCGCGGCGGGGCTCTCGCTCTCGTTCGTGCTCGTGCTGCGCGCGCTGGGCGAGAGCGAGCCGGCGCGCTACCTGTGCGCCGTCGCGGCGGGCAGCGCGCTCGCCAACGGCATGCTGCACCTGGCCTGCCGCCGGCACCTGCCCGCGCGGCGTGCGAGCTCGGTGCCGCTGCGCGAGTTCCTGCAGGCCGCCGCGCCGCTCGGCCTGGCCAGCCTGTTCCAGCAGGCGTACTTCTACGTCGACAACCTCTTCGTGCGCTCGCTCTGCGGCAGCGCCGAGCTCGGCCGCTACAACATCGGCGTGCGCGTCATGTCGTACTCGATCATGGTCGCGATCTACTCCGGCCAGGCCGCGCTGCCCTGGCTGGCGCGCGCGCACGCGCGCGGCGAGCTCGGCCAGGCCGTCGGCGGCTTCGTGCCGCGCCTGTTCGCGCTGGCCGCGCTCGCGACGGGTGCCGCGGCGCCCTGGGCCGGCGAGCTGCTCGCGCTCTTCGGCGAGGACTTCCGCGCGGCCGCGCCGAGCGTGCGCTGGCTGCTGGTCGCGAGCGCCTTCGTCTACGCCGGCGCCGGCCTGATGACGGCGCTGGTCGCCGCGGGCAGCGTGCGCTCGATCCTGCGCATCGCGATCGCGGCGCTGGCGGTCAACCTCGCCGCCAACGCGCTGCTCGTGCCGCGCCTGGCGAGCGAGGGCGCCGGCCTCGCGACCGCGCTGACCGAGTGCAGCGTGGGCATCGGCGCGCTGTGGGAGCTGCGCCGCCTGGGCGCGCGCGGCATGCTGCGCACGCGTCCGCTGCTCTGGCTCGCGGCGCCGCTGTGCTTCGGCGCGGCCTTCCTGGCCTCGCAGCTCGTGCGCGGCCTGCTGGTGCGCGCATGAGGGTCGCGCTCGACTACCGTCCCGCGCTGGTCAACCGCGAGGGCATCGGGCGCTACACGCGCGAGCTGGTGCGCGCGCTGTGCGCGCTGGGACACGGGCCGCAGCTGGGCCTGTTCGGCTGGACGCTCGCCGGCCGGCGCGTCGAGGCGAGCGAGCTCGGCCTGGAGCGGAGCGGCGCGCGGCTCACGCGGCTGCGCGTCCCCTCGCGCTGGTTCCCGCGCCTGTGCGCGCTCTCCGGCCGCGGCGCGGAGGACTTCTGCGGCGGCGCCGCGCTGTGGCACCACACGCAGCCCAGCCTGCTGCCGGTGCGCGAGGCGCGCGAGGTCGCGACGATCTTCGACTGCATCTACGCGCGCGAGAACGAGTTCCTCTCGCGCGAGGCCGCGGCGAGCATGACCGCGTCGGCGCGCGAGCAGATCCGCCGCTCGCGGCGCATCCTCGTGCCCAGCGCCTTCGTGCGCGGCGAGCTCGCGCGCACCTTCGACGTCGATCCCGCGCGCGTCGACGTGACGCTGCTCGGCTGCGACCACGCGCTGCGCAGCGCGGACGCGCCGGGCGTCGCGCGCGAGGGCGCGACCGTGCTGACGGTCTCGCGCGTCGACCGGCGCAAGAACCACGTGCGCATGCTGCGTGCCTTCGAGCGGCTGCGCGAGGCGCGCCGCGACGCGCGCTGGATCGTCGCCGGGCCGGCGGGTCACGGCGCGGAGGACTTCGCGCGCGCCTGCGCCGCCTCGCCGGCGCGCGACGCGATCGAGCGCCGCGTCGACGTGCCCGAGCGCGAACTGGCCGTGCTGCACGCGCGCGCGCGGGCCTTCTGGTTCACCAGCCTCGACGAGGGCTTCGGCCTGCCGCCGCTGGAGGCGATGGCGCGCGGCGTGCCGACGCTGGCCTCGACCTGCGCCTCGCTGCCCGAGGTGCTCGGCGACGGCGCCGTGCTGCTCGACCCCGACGACGACGAGGGCCTCGCGCGCGCGACGCTCGAGATCCTCGACGATCCCGCGCGCGCCGACGAGCTCGTGCGCCGGGGCCGCGCGCGCGCGGCGGAGCTCAGCTGGGCGAGCTGCGCACGCTCGACCTGGAGCGCGTACGAACGGGCGCTCGCGGAGCCGTCCGCGTGAACCGCGCGCGCGTGCTCTTCCTCGCGGGCCTCGTGCTGGTGCTCGCCTGCGGCGCGTGGAGCGTGCTGCCGCTCCTGCCCGGGCCGGGAGGCGAGCTCGGGCACGACTACGCCTACTTCCTGCCGCGCCTGCTCGCCGGCGACTACTTCTTCGCGCGCAACGGCCCCTTCGCGCTGCCCTGGTTCAGCCCGGCCTTCGGCGCGGGCCTGCCGTTCTACGCGCACCCGGCTTCGAGCTACGTCTCGCTGCCGCAGTGGCTCTCGTTCCTCGTCGATCCGCTGCGCGCGCTGCAGCTGGCGTACGTCGCGACGCTCGTCGCCGGCTTCGCCGGGATGTGGCTGCTCTTGCGACGCGTCTTCGCGCTCTCGGCGGGCGCGGCGCTGGTCGGCGCGGTGCTCTTCGCGCTCAACGGCTTCCACTCGGCGCGCTTCCTGGTCGGCCACCTGAGCCTGCACTCGTCCGTGCTCGCGCCGCTGATCGCGTACCTCCTCCTGCGCGAGCTGCCCGGCGAGGCGCGCACCCGGCGCTGGCGCGCGCTGCTCGACGGACTGCTCGCGGGGATCGCGCTGGCGTACCTGTTCCAGTCGGGCAACGTCTACGGGCTGCCGCCGGTGCTGCTGGCCGTGCTCGCGAGCGCGTGTCTGGCGCATCTGGCCGGGCGCACGACGCGCGGCTTCGCGCCACGCCTCGCGCTCGCCCTCGCCGTCGCGCTGGCGCTGTGCGCGTCCAAGCTCGAGGCCGGCATGGCCTACCTCGCGAGCTTCCCGCGCGAGGGCTACCCGCTGCCCGGCGCGCGCAGTGCGCTCGGCCTCGCCCGCGTGCTGTTCCAGGCGCTCTTCCTCGCGCCCCCCACCGCGCTCGGCAACCGCGGCTTCGAGGGCCTCGCCTTCCCGCTCGGCGAGCACGAGTGGGACTTCCGGGTGGGACCGCTGGCGCTGCTGCTGGTCGCGGGCGGCGCGCTGGCCTGGCTCGTGCGCACGCGCGGCCGGCCGAAGCTCGCGCCGCTGCCGCTCGCGCTGCTGCTGCTCGTGCTCGCGATCCCGTTCGTGCTCAACCTGCACGGCGAGCGCTGGACGCCGTTCCTGAAGTCGCTGCCGCTGCTCAAGAGCTCGAGCAGCTTCGTGCGCTGGTTCTTCGCCTACGTGCCGGTCCTCGCCGTGCTCGCGGCGCTCGCCTGCGAACGGCTGCGCCTCGCGCGGTTCCCGGACCTCGTCCCGCTCGCCGCCGCGCTCGCGGGCGCGCTGCTGCTCGTGCGCACCGATCGCGCCAGCTACCGCGTCGAGGCCTTCGATTCCGCGCCGATCGTCGCCGCGTGGCGCACGCGCGCGGATCCGCCCCCGATCCGCGCCGTGGGCGTGCCGCCGATCGTCGACGGGCAGTACCGGCTCGACGGCCGGCGCGACGCGCTGCTCGTGAGCGGCCAGTCGCAGCTCCTGACGTACGAGCCGCTCTTCGGCTACCGACTCGAATGGCGGCCGCGCGGCCCGGTGCGCGCGGGAGACGCGCTGCGCGAGGAGAACGGCGCCTTCAACTTCCAGGATCCGCGCCTGTTCCTCGGACCGGACGCGCAGGGTCGCGCGCCGGGCGCGCCCTTCCTCGCCGCGGAGCGCGCGACGCTCGAGCGCTTCCTCGACTACGGTCCGCTCGCCTGGGAGCAGGCGAGCCCGGTCACGCCGGTCGCGGCGCTGCTCGTGCTGCTGCTCCTCGCGCTCGCGCTGGGGGGGCTCAGGCGCCGCGAATGAGCGACGCCAGCGCTTCGTCGAGCTCCGGGTGCGCGAAGCGGAAGCCCTCGGCCTGCGCGCGCACGGGCAGCACGCGCTGGCCGGTGAGCAGCATGCTCGCGCCCTCGCCGAAGCGCATCCGCAGCGCGAAGGCCGGCACGGGGAAGAGCGCCGGCCGGTGCAGTGCGCGGCCGAGCGCGCTCGCGAAGCCGCGCATCGTCACGGGCCCGGGAGCGCAGGCGTTGTAGGCGCCGCTCGCCGCGCCGTTCTCGAGCGCCCACACGAGCAGCGCGACGAGGTCGTCGCGGTGGATCCACGAGAACCACTGCCGTCCGCTGCCGATCGGGCCGCCCAGGCCGAGGCGGAAGACCGGCAGCATGCGCGCCAGGGCGCCGCCCTCGCGCCCGAGCACCACGCCCAGGCGCAGCGTCGCGCAGCGCACGAGCGCCGCGCGCGCGGGCTCCTGCGCCTCTTCCCAGTCGACGCACAGCCGCGCGAGGAAGTCGCTGCCCGGCGGCGCGTTCTCGTCGAGCTCCTCGTCGCCGTGCGCACCGTAGTAGCCGACGGCGGAGGCGCCGACGAAGACGCGCGTGCGCTGTTCGGCGGCGAGCAGCGCGAGCGCACGCGTGGTCTCGAAGCGCGAGGACCACAGGCGCTGCTTGAAGACCGGATCCCAGCGCCCGGCGAAGAGGTTCTCGCCCGCCAGCGCGACGATGCCCTCGCACCAGGCGACGCCGCGCGCCAGGCTCGGCGGCGACCAGTCGTGCTCGGCGTCCGCGCCGCGGCCGATCGCGCGCACCTCGTGCCCGCGCGCGCGCAGGGCGGCGAGCAGCGCGCCGCCGACGAAGCCCGACGCGCCGCTGACGAGCACCTTCATCGCAGCGCGGCCTCGCGCCGCCGCGCCTCCGTGCGCCAGAGCAGCACCGCGGCCAGCGCCAGCAGCCCGGCGAAGATCCCGCCCGCGAGCCCGAAGCTCGCCAGCAGGCCCTGGCGCATGCGCGCCTCGTCGCGGTCGAGCGGGCGCACGATCTCGAGCACGCCGCGCACGTCGCCGACCTTCCAGTCGGTCTTGGTGCTCTCCGGGTGCGTGTTGTGGCACTGCACGCAGCCCGCGCTCATGCGCCGCGGCACCGCGTAGCGCAGGCTCGGCCGCCCGCCGACGTCCTCGAAGCGCACGACGGGCGCGTCGGGGTTCGCGCGCAGGCTGGCCAGCGCCGTCTCTCCGAACGCGTCGAGCTTCGCCGGACCGCGGAAGCGGAAGGGATAGTCGCTGTAGTGGCGCACCTCGCCGCCCTCCTCCCCCGCGCTGACCTTCCGGCCGAGCTCGGTCAGGAACGTCGCCGGCAGCGGGATCGCGCCCTTCTGCGCGGCCCAGTCGTGCGTCACCTGCACGTGCTCGCGGTCGACGCGATCGACGACCTCCTGCGTGTACTGCGCGTTCATCTGCTGCAGCAGCGCCGCCTTCGTGCGCGCATCGTCGACCGCCGCCTCGCGCACCAGCGCGCGCGGCAGCGTCGAGAGGCTCCACAGCGCGACGGCGCCGCCGAGCAGCGCCGCGGCGAGGAACGAGCTGATGATCGGGTAGCGCACGACCCAGCGGCGGAAGCGCTGCGCGCGGTTGAGGCGCAGCGCGCTGACCGGCTTGCCGACCACGAAGCGCCGCAGGTCCTCGGAGAGCGCGAGCATGTCCGGGTAGCGTTGCGCCTTGTCGCGCGCCATCGCGCGCTCGCAGATCGCGACGAGCTCCGGCGCGGCGCGCGGCGCGAGCTCGCGCAACGGACGCGGCGGCCCCTCGAGCAGCCACCGCAGGATCGTGTGCGCCGGGACGTTCGCGCCCTCGGGCAGGTACGGCGGGCGGCCACCGAGCAGCTCGTAGAGCATCGCGCCGAGCGAGTAGACGTCGCTCTGCGCATCGACAGCGGGCCAGTCGCCGCGCGCCTGCTCGGGCGCCATGTAGGTCGGCGTCCCCAGCGCCTGCCCGAACTCGGTGCGCAGCGCGTCGCTCTCCTTGCGGTCGGAGCGCACCAGCGTCGCGGAGCGGCCGGCGTCGGCACGCACGCGCTCGGCCTCGCGGTCGGGACGGCCGGCGACGCGGCTGAGGCCCCAGTCCATCACGTACACCTCGCCGAAGCGGCCGGTCATCACGTTGGTGGGCTTGAGGTCGCGGTGGATCACGCCCTTCGCGTGCGCGTAGGCCATCGCCTCGGTGACGCGGATCAGCGCGACCAGCGCCTTCTCCTCCGTCCAGCCCTCCTCGCCGCGGCGCGCGAGCTGGAACACGCGGCCGAGGTGCTCGCCCTTGACCAGGCGCATCGTGAAGTAGATCCGCCCCTGCGCGTCCATGCCGACCTCGTGCAGCGGCACGATGCCCGGGTGGTCGAGCTGTCCGGTCACCTGCGCCTCCTCGAGGAAGCGCGAGACGAGCTCGGCGTCCTGCGCCGGGTCCTTCTCGCGCCGCAGCGCGACCTTCATCGCCAGCGTGCGGTGCAGGTCGGTGTCGACGACCTTGAAGACGGCGCCCATGCCGCCGCGCCCGATCTCCTCGCGCAGCGAGTAGCGCCGCGTGCGCTCGGCGCGCGAGCTCTCGGCCAGCTTCTCCAGCGTGCGGTCGAGCTCGCGCGGGTCGCCCTCGAGCGCGATGCGCGGGTCGCTCGCGGCGAGCGCGCGCGAGCGCAGGCCGGCAGCGAGCGTGCTGTCGACCTCGGGGAACAGATCCGGTTCGGGTGTGGCTTGGCGGTCGGCGGACATGGCGGCTGGCGAGGGGCGGAGACGAGGCACCGCGCGGGCGGGAACGGCGCGCGAGTCTATCCGCTCAGGGCCGCGCCAGGCGCGCGCGCACCGCCGCCTCGTCGACGTCCGCGCTCTCCCATTGCACGCGGCCCTCCATCCCGCCCGCGACGGTGAGCACCTGCCCCGAGACGTGGCGCGCCGCGGCGTGCGAGGCGAGGAAGAGCGCCGTGCGCGCGATGTCCTCGGCGCGCGCGAGCTGGCGCAGCGGCATCGTGCGCACGACGCGGGCGATCACGCCGGGCTCCTCGAGCGCGGGCCGCGCCATGCGCGTCACGGTCCAGCCCGGCTCGATCAGGTTGACGCGGCCGAAGGGATCGAGCGCGACGATCTCGTTCTTGATCGAGGTCAGGATGCCGTACAGCCCGGCCTTCGAGACGGCGTACTCGGCGTGGCCCTTCTCGCCGAAGCGCCCGGCGGTCGAGCCGATCAGCACCAGGCTCGCGCCGTGCCCGTCCGCGCGCGGCCCGGTCGCGGCGAGCGTCGCCAGGAAGGCGCGCGCGGTCCACAGCGAGCCGAGCAGGTTCGTCTCGAGGTTGGCGCGGATGCGCGCCTCGCTGGCCTGGTGCAGGAGCGCGAACTCGCTCGTCCAGCGCCCCGCGTTGGCGATCACGACGTCGACGCGGCCGAAGCGCGCGCGCGCGGCGGCGAAGAGGCGCTCGACCGACGCGCAGTCGGAGATCTCGGCCTCGACCGCGAGCGCACGCGACTTCCAGGGCTGCGCCGCGATCCAGCGCTCGAGCTCGGCAAGGCGCGAGCCCGCGTGCAGGACCAGCTGCGCGCCCTCGGCCGCGAAGGCCTCGGCCATGGCGCTGCCGATGCCGCCCGAGGCGCCCGTGACGAGAACGACCTTGTCCGCCAGCGCGAGATCCATGCGCGGACGGTAGCGCGCAGGGGGTGCGCGCTCAACGAGCGGCGCGCGCCTCAGCGCCGGATCTGCTCCAGGATCGTGGGATCCTTGATCTCCGCGTCGCGCGCGAGGAGCAGCACCTTCGAGAGGATCTCGGCCGTCTTCGGGTCGTCGTCGGCGAAGGGCAGGAACAGCCGCCCGCGGTGCTGCGCGTGCACGGGCACGATGCACAGGTGCCCGCCCGGCAGCTTGTGCACCACCGCGCTGCCCAGGTGCAGCGAGTAGCTCCCGAGCTTGCCCTCGATCAGCGCGTGCCGGCCCTCCAGGCGCACGTTGGCGATCCCCAGGAGCGCGCAGGTCTCGCGCACCAGCGCGGCGCGCGCCTCGATGCTCGAGGCGCTCGCCTCCGGGTCGACGCCGGCGCGGTTGGCCACGCTGACGACCAGATCGAGGTCGCGCATCACCTCGCTGAAGAGACGCGCGGGGATCGACGCGAGCGGCAGCGCCTCCCACTCGCCGCGGCGCGTGAAGGCCACGCTCTCGAGCGTCAGGCCCTCGACGTCGACCGGCGTGTAGGGCGCCTCGAGGAACTCGATCCAGGCCGCGAGACCGCTCGCGTGGTCGACGCGGCGCACGCCCTGCTCGGCGTGCCAGATCCAGCCGCGCGTGCCCAGCAGCGCCAGCGCCTGGCGCGGCTGCACCTGATGCCCGGCGTAGCGCCGCGAGCGCAGTCGC
This sequence comes from Planctomycetota bacterium, assembly GCA_044229935.1. Lineage (GTDB taxonomy): Bacteria > Planctomycetota > UBA1135 > UBA1135 > JADJLZ01. The sequence goes on from JBGASC010000043.1 coordinate 39,388, forward strand.
TCCTCGCGCTCGGCCTCGGTCAGCACGTAGAGCTCGCGGAAGACCTGCTTGAACGGCTGCACGATCTCGCGCCGCAGGCAGTCGCGCTGCCAGAGCGACCACTGGCCGCCCTCGAGGAGGTCGAGCGGGTGCGCCAGGCGCAGCCGCGCGCCGGCGGGCAGCGCGATCTCCTTCCCCGCGTGGTCGCGCAGGGCGCGGCCCTCCCCGATCGGGTAGCCGCACAGCCCGTCGCCGACGAGCACCAGGCGCCGCAGCAGCGCCGCGAGCACCGGATGCTCGAGCAGCGTCGCGAGCTCGTCGCCGCGCAGCGCATCGCCGCGCACCATCGCCGTCTCGAGCGAGAGCCGCATGCGCGACTTCTGCTGCCCGAGCGCCTTGGCGCGCTCGAACAGCTCCTTCAGCCCGGGCAGCTTCTTCGCCGCGGCCGGCAGCTGCTTCAGCGCCTTGCCCGCCTTGCGCGAGGCGAGCTGCGCGTCGCCGTCGGCGTCGATCGAGAGCTCGAGCTCGAACTCGCCCGCGACGGCCTTCACGCTGCCGCGCGCGAGCTCGCCGAGCGCCTCGCGCTCCATGGCCCACTCCAGGCGCACGGGATCGGGGTAGCCGGCCGTGCGCGCCAGGTTCTCCAGTCCGATCGCCGCAGCGCGCTTCTCGCTCGCCTGGCGCATCGATCCGAACTGGCGCGCGCCGCGCACGAACTCCTGGATCGCGATCCAGCGCGCGAGCACTTCGGCCTGCGCCGCCTCGCCCGGCGGCAGCGGCACGAGGCCGAGGGCGCGCACGCTGTCGACGTGGCGCTTCTCGCGGATGCGCTTCTGCAGGGCCTCGACGGCCGTCCGTCCGAGCAGCGCGCCGGCGAAGAGCTGCGCGCGCGTGTGTCCGGTCCCGGAGGAGACGTACTTGGCGAGCGCGAGCAGCTTCGCGAAGCGCTCCTCGCCGAAGCCCGCGCGCACGCGCTCGAACCAGGCCACGTCGACCGCGCCCTCGAGCAGGTCCTGGCCCGAGAGCGGCGTGCGCTCGCTGGTCTGTGCGGTCCAGGCCTCGCGCAGCTCCGGATCCACCGACCAGTGCGTGTCCTTGGTGTGCGCGTGGATCCACCAGACCGCCTCGGCCAGCCCGGGCCAGCCCAGCGTGTGCTCGACGTGCGCGCACCACTGCGGCGCGTACAGCGCGATCTCGAGCAGGCGCGACTCGCCCGTCTCCGCGAGCGGCAGCCGCTCGGCGAAGCGCTCGGGCGTCTCGCCCTCCGCCGGACGCGTCGCGCGCAGGATCCCGCTCAGCGACTCCTCGCGGCCGGCCGCGGCATTGGACCACGCGGACGGTCCGCCACGGCGCAGGCTTCCGCCGCGCAGTGCCGCGCTGGCGCGCGCCACGGTCGCGAGCCCGCCGGTCCAGTGCAGCGTCGCGCAGTGCAGCGTCACCAGCGTCGGCGCCTCGCCGCGCCCGCACTCGACCTCCACGATGCGCTCGCACAGCCGGCGCACGATCGCGGCGACGCGCGGCGGGAGCGGGGCGCCCTTGCGCAGCCGGCTGCCGCTGAGCTGGCGGAGTTCCTCGCGTCCGTCGCTGCCTCCCCAGGTGTTCGGCACCCGGGGCGGGATGGGTCGCAGGAGGAGCCCGATCAGGTCCTCCTCGTTCGCGAGCCCGCGCTCGACCGCAGCGATCCAGCACTCGACATCGGTTCCGCAGTCGCGGCTGTGCTGCCACAAGGCGCGCTCGAGGTTCCACAGCCGCGCCAGCTCGGCGTCGCTCCAGTCCTGCAGTCCCTCCGAGCGCAGATCGCTCCCCAGCTCGCGCACCAGCGTGAGCCACTGCGCGGAGACGCCGGCCGTGTCCCCGTAGTAGTAGCGCTTGACCTGCTCCCCCGGCTCGAGCCGTGCGAGCGCGGTCTCGTACGCGTCGAGCAGGAACGCGTTCAGCCCAGCCGGCGCTTCGCGCTCGAGCAGCCAGCAGAGGTAGGCGCGCGCAAGATCTCGGTAGCGCAGCTCGGGCGGCCTCACGGCGCCGAACAGGCCCTTGAGCTTCTCGAGCAGACCCGTGCCGCGGTGCGGGCGCTGATCCGCGCGCGCGCAGAGCAGTGCGCGCGCGAGCTCGAGCGGATCCGCGGCGCAGTGCTTGCGCCCGTGCGCCTCCCACCAGCCCGCGATCTCGGCAGCAAGCGGCGGCTCGTGCTTCGACGCGCGCCGGTTGCGGTAGACCTGCCAGAAGTGGAGGTTTCCGAGGATCGCCTCCGCGCCCTGCCCGTCGTCACGCAGCGCCACGCGCACGCCGCGCGTCGCGTTCTGCGCCAGGAACTCGTCGAACTGGACGAGCAGCGCCACCGCAGCCGAGGTCGGGAAGCCCGCGCGCCGATCGCGTACCTCGGGCACGGGCGTGCGCCGATCCGGCGGGCTGAGCCCGAGCGCGTCGTCGAGCGAGAGCTCCTCCGCCGGCTTCGCGATCGCCTCCAGCTGCCGCCCCTCGCCCACGCTGAGCTCGCCGCGCGCCGCGGCGTACTCCTGCGCGCGCTGCGTGCACCACTCGCTCATGCGCCTGGACTCGCCCAGGCGTCGCAGGAGCTCGAGGCCCGCCGCGCGCTGGCGCTCGTCCTTCGCCAGGAGCAGCCGCTCCGTGCTGGCGCGCAGGCGCTCGTCGTCGAGCGCGAGCAGGAGCGCCAGCAGGCCGAGGCGCACGTCCTCCGCCTTGCGCGTGAGCAGCGCTTCGACGCGCAGCTCCTCGCCGGGCGCAAGCCGCGTCTTGCCGATCGCCTCCAGCGCGTGCTTGCGCACGCTCGTCGCGGGGTCGCCGAGGAACTGCACCAGGAACTCGCGTCCCGCGCCGCTCGCCTCGCGCGTGCCGTCGACGATCTCCCGGCACAGCCGCCAGCGCCCGTCGGAGTCGAGGATCGCAAGGTGCGGCCGCAGGCGCTCGAGCGGGCGTTCGCCGAGCCAGGTGATCAGCGCACTGCCGATGCGCGCGCGGTCGAGTTCGTGCACGCACCAGGGCCAGAGGATCGCCTCGGCCCGGCGCGGCTTCGCGGGCCAGCGCGCGAGCTGCGCCTCGAGCGTCTCGAACACGTCCTCGCGCGCGGGATGGCACTCGCCGATGCGCGCGAAGGTGTCGATCGCCAGCGCCGCGACGCGCAGGTCCGGATCCCCGATCGATCCGTACAGCGCGCCGACCGCGCCGGTGTGGTTCAGGCCCGCCAGGAGCCGCGCCACGGCGTAGCGCACCTCCGCCGAGGCGTGCTGCAGGAGCGGCCGAGCGCGCTCGACGACGGCGACCGCGTCCTCGAAGGCCTGCAGGTGCAGGCCGAGGTACACGTCCTCGGCGACGCCCGAGTCGATCGCGGCCCCGCGCGCCGCCGGATCCTCGATCCAGCGCGCGGCGCGCTGCGCGGTGGACGTCGTCTGGCGCACGTTCTGCGAGTCCCAGCCCAGCCCGAACCAGACGTCGATGGCGCGCGCGACCGAGCTGAAGCGCGCGAGATCGTGCTCCGCGACGACGCGCAGGAGGCGCGCGAAGCAGCCCGGATGGGCGAGGTCGACCGACTCCAGGATCACCTGCCGCAGGCCTTCCTCGCGCTGCGCGCGCGCGAGCAGGCTCTCGAGCGCGCTCCAGCCCTCCGGCCGCGACGAGCTCGACAGCGCCCGGATCGGCGTCCGGCCGATGCCGGCGATCTCGTGCCGTCCCTCGAGCCCGGCGAGCAGGGTCGCGAGCACCGCCTCGCCGCGCTTGCCGCCGGCATCGACGACCGCGGCGAGCAGCGGTCCCACGGCGCTGCGCAGGCTTCCCGCGTGCGTGCACCAGGCCGCCCACCACGAGGCATCCTGCTCGAACCCCGCGGCGTCGGAGACGAGCTCCAGCATCCAGTCGACGCGCGCGCCGAGCGAGAGCTGCGGATCAGCCGGCGCGCGGAACGCGCGACGCGTCTCCCCCCATTCGTAGGGCGCGCGCTTCTGCGCTTCCCACGCCAGCAGCGCGTCGTCCGCGAGCGCGGGCACGAAGGCGGCGAAGAACGCGCGGCGCTGCTCCGGCGTGCAGCCGTCGAGGACCTCCCCCAGGCGCCGACGTTCGGGCCGGCCGACGTGATAGGTCCAGCGCACGCCCGGCTTCCCCTCGTCGAATACGAGCTTCGCCGCCTCGCGCAGCTCCGGCGCGAGCTTCGCGATCCGGTCCCGGATCCGCACGCCCGCGTCGGCGACGCGGTACTCCCCCAGGCGTGCCTTCGCCTCCTCCGGCGTCAGCACGCTAGCCCCCGACGAGCAGCGCGAGGCGAACGAAGAGCAGCCGGCTCTCCGGGCGCAGGAAGAGCTGGCGCTCGAGCTCCTTCTGCTCGACGCCGTCGACGAAGACCAGGTACAGCCCGTCCTCGAAGGCCTGCAGCGCCGTCGCGACCGAGTGCTCCGGGTCCAGCGCCACGCGCGGCACCTCGCTCTCGCCGGAGGTGATCCTCCCGCGCTGCGCGCCCTCCGCGATCTCGCGCTCGGTCAGCGCGCGCAGGAACTGGCGCTGCGTCTGGCGCGCGTCGAAGGCCGCCACCTGCTCGCGCACCACGCGCTCGAGCAGCGTGCGCAGCGTGATGCCCGAGGCGCCGCGCTCGACCTCGGGCGGCAGGGCCACGGTGAACTCGGGGAAGAGCGCTTCCTTGCGCGCGAGGGTGCGACCTTGGACGGCGAGCATGCGCGGATTCTAGCAGCCGCCCGCGCGTGCGGAACCGGCCTCGTCAGGACGCGGGGCGCAGGTCCACGCGCGTGCTGTACAGCACGCTCCCGTCGCCCAGATCGCTCACCTCGCCGCTGACCAGCGCGTTGATGCCCGCGCCCTCGGGCACGTCGCGGCCCGAGAGCGGGCCGTCGACGCGCACGCAGCCGGGCGGCACGTTCTCGTCGACCCGCGCGGCGAGCGTCAGCGCGCCCAGCGCGTTCGAGAGCACGAGCGGATCGCCCTCGCCCGCGCCCAGGCGCGCGAGGTCGAGCGGGTTGACGTGGCAGCAGGCGGGCCCGGCCTTCTTGCGGTGTCGGCTCGAGTACAGGTAGGTGCTGTTGTGCGTCGCGATCGAGGGCGCCGCGATCAGCGTGAACGCCCCGCGCTGGCCCGCGCCGTCGTCGGGCACGTAGCTCGCCATCGCGGGCTGGCCGAGGGCGCGCGCGGCCGCGCTGACGAGCTCGACCTTGCCGCTGGGCGTGCCCCAGCCCTCGTAGGCGCGATCGTGCAGCTTGACCGGTTCGCCCGCGCGCAGGCGCTCGAGCTCGCCGGGCGCGACGCGCGCGCGGCTGGCCTCGAGGAAGCCCTCGACGAGCTGGTGCGCATCGTGCTCCCAGCACGCGCGCGGGAGCTCGAGGGCGCGCGCGATCGCGCGGAAGCACTCGACGTTGCTGCGCGCCTCGCCGCGCGGCGTCGCGGCGGGCCTGGCCCACTGCATGCGGCGGTGGCCGTAGCTGCGGTAGACGTCCTCGTGCTCGACGAAGGTCGTCGCGGGCAGCACGACGTCGGCGCGCTCGGCGGTCTCGGTCAGCACGTGCTCGTGCACGACCGTGAAGACGTCCTCGCGCGCGAGGCCGCGGCGCACGCGCTGCGACTCGGGCAGCACGACGGCCGGGTTGTGGCACCAGACGAACACCGCGCCGAAGCGGCCCGATTCCAGCTCGCGGCCGACCTGCACGTGCCTGACCACGCTCGCGCTCGCGCCGCGCGGCCGCAGGTCCGGCCGCTTGATCCAGCCCTCGTCCAGGCCGAAGTGCGCGAAGCTCTCGAAGTGCACGCGGTCGGCGCGGCCGAGCACGGCGGCGAGCGAACCGACCGCGCGCATGCTCATCGCGCCGTTGCGGCGGCGCGCGAAGCCGACGCCGGTCTTGAGGATCGGCGCTCGCGCGTTGCGCAGAAGCAGCGCGAGCGCCGCGACCGTCTGCGGATCGAGGCCGGTCGCCGCGGCGCACTGCTCGAGGTCGTGGCCGCGCGTGACGTGCGCCTCGAACTCCGCGGCGCCCAGGCACTCGCGCGCGAGGAAGGCGCGGTCGGCGAACTCCAGCTCGAAGGCGATGCGCGCGAGCGCGAGCGCCAGCATCGCGTCGCTGCCCGGCCGCACGACCAGGCCGCGTCCGCCCCAGGTCTCCAGGCGCCGGATCGTGTCGCTCCTCCAGATGTCGATCGCGAGCACCGGCACGCCGCGCTCGCACAGGCGCTTCACGCGCGGCTGCAGGTGCTGGTTCGTGCGCGCCATCTCGCAGCCCCACAGCAGCAGCAGGTCGCACGCGTCGAGTTCCGTCTCCAGATCCGGCCCCAGGCAGCGGCCGAGCACGCACTCGTACCCCGCGGTCGCCGTCGCGTCGCACACGCCGCCGTCGGTGAAGGTCGCGCCCAGCGCGTGCATCACGCGCAGCGGGAACTTGCGCTGCACCAGCCCCATCGAGCCGGCGTAGCTGAGCTCGAGGATGCGCGAACCGTCGAGCGGCTTGACGCGCTCGGCGATGCGCGCGAGCGCCTCGTCCCAGCTCGCGCGCTCCAGCGGCGCGCTCTTCTTGCCGCCGCGGCGCACGAGCGGGAAGAGCAGGCGCTCGGGCGAGTTCACGATCTCGCCGTAGGCCATCGTCTTCGCGCACAGGTGCCCGTCCGACCAGCCGTGCGCGGGGTTGCCCGTCAGCTTCACCAGGCGCCCCTCCGCGTCGGTGTGCGCGAGCACGCCGCAGGCGTCGGGGCAGTCGAGCGGGCAGGTGACCGGCGTGATGCTCATGGCGTGCTCACGGTGCGCTCTCGCCCGGCGCGGCGGGCCGCGCGCGGATCGTCTCGCGCTCGATCTCGGACAGACGTCCCTGGCGCGCCTCGACCAGCACGTCGCGCGCGTCGAAGAAGAGCACCGCGCCGGGCAGGTCGCGCGCCAGCGAGTCGTAGCTGAACGAGGCCGACTCGCCGCGGTCCAGCGGCAGGCTGATCGAGAAGCCCCAGCGCTTCAGGTCGCGCCAGCCCCAGGCGAGCGCGGCGCCGTCGCCCTGCCACTCCCAGACGAAGAGCGGCGCGCCGAGCGTGCGCAACGCCTCGTCGAGCGTGCTCTGCCCGGGCTTCAGCGCCGCGAGCGTCGCCGGCGCGACCGGTTCGAAGGCCTGCGAGCGGTACAACCCGCCCGTCAGGCAGCCGGAGCTCCCGAGGGCGACGAGGGCGAGCGCCGCGAGCGTGCGCGCGCTAGTCGCCATGGATGTCCTGCCAGGGCATCGCGTAGCGCGCGCTGTTGCCCTCGAGCGTGCTGCCGACGTGCGTCAGCACGTCCTTCGCGTCGAAGAAGAGCCAGGCGCGGTCGGCGCGCGTGTCCTCGTTGAGGAAGCTGAGGATGATGATCGTGAAGCCGGCGCGCTTGAGGTTGGTGAAGTCGTAGCGGTAGGCCGAGCGCGAGCCGAGCTGCACGACCTCGTTGGGCGCGCCGAGCAGCTCGACCGCGTCCTTGGCCGTGGTCGTGCCCGGGTGCAGCTGCGCGAGCAGCGGCGCGTGCAGCGGCTGGTTGGTGGTCGAGCGCGAGAGGAAGCAGGAGCCGAGCGGGAGGAGCAGGAGGAGGGCGGCGAGGGAGCGCATGGCGACGTTATACACGCCGCAGGCCGCGAGGTCAGGGCTCGCGCATCTCGGCCGCCCGCTCGCCGACGACCTTCGCGCGCACGAGCTTCCCCTGCGCGTCGAAATCGAGCCAGAGCCACACGTCGCCCTGCTCGACGAGCTCGTCGGGCTTCCCGAGCCAATGCGCCTCGTCCTCCGCGCCCCACCACGCCGCCGCATCGAAGATCGGCCAGCGCGAGGGCGCACCCAGCCGCGCGTGCACGTCCTCGCGCGACAGCCCCGGCTGCAGCACGTGCTCGACCAGATCGCGCGCCATCGCCTGGCGCAGCGTGTGGAAGTGCTCGTCGGAGGTCGTGCTCGTCGTCGCATCCAGCCAGCGCGCGGAGTCGAAGGCGCACTCGTGCAGCGAGGTGTCGCCGTCCAGGCGTTTGGCCATCACGAGCGCGATCACGACGCCCAGCCCCAGGCCGAGCACGCCGGCGAGGAGGGCGCGCACGAGGCAGCCCGAGAGAGGAACGCGTCCCGCGCTCGCTGCCGGAGCCGTGTTCGACGTCTCGCTCATCTCAGTCGGTCCTCAGCACGGCGGAGGTGACGCGCTCGCTGACGTCGAACGTGACGAAGAGCCACTCGTCGTCGACCGGCATGCCGCGCTGCGCGCCGAGACCGTAGATCCACGCGTTCGGATCCGGGCCCTTGAAGCGCGGGTTCTCGTCCTTGGGTCCGATCAGGGAGAGCACCTCGTCCTTCGTCAGCCCGGCGTGCAGGTGATGCGCGAGCAGGTCGTCGACCATGCGCTGGCGGATCGAGTGGTAGTGCGACTCGATCGAGAGCGAGCTCTTCCACTCCGGATCGTTCCAGAGCTTCGCGTCGAAGGGCCGCGGGTGCAGCTCGCCGCTCGCGAGCGCGCTGACGACCAGCACGAGCAGCGTCACCCACCACGCGAAGCCGGCGCAGACCAGCAGCGCCAGCGCGCTCGCGACGCGCACGGCGAGAGCCCTCGACGGGCGGCGCGTTCCGCGCAGGCGACAGCAGCGCCATCCGACGCGAGCGCGTTCGACGGGCGGCGCGGGTTCCGCGGTCGCTCACGGCGCGACATCCTCCGCCGCGCGTTCGCTGGTGACCAGCGCGCGCTGCAGTTTTCCCTGCGCGTCGAAGTCGAGGTAGATCCAGTCGCAGCCGCGGCGGAACACGCTGGTCGAGACGCCGAGCCACCAGGCTTCGTCTTCCGCCCCGAACCAGGGCGCGCCGGCGAGGATCGGCCAGCGCGAGGGCGCGCCGAGCATGGCGTGCACCTCCTCGCGCGAGAGACCCGGCCGCAGCACGCGCTCGCGCAGGTCGTCGGTCATCGCCTGGCGCAGCGTGGCCGCGTGCGTCCTGCTGCGCGCTTCGCTCGGCGGCGCGCCACAGGCCGGCGTCGAACGCGGTCCAGGGCGTCATCCCGTGCCAGCGCATCGCCAGGATCCCGATCGCGAACCCGAGCGCGATGCCCGCGGCCGTCGCAAGCGGGACGACCACGAACAGGGCGAACCAGCTCGTGCGCGGCTCGTCGACGACGGCGGACTCCACGCTCGTGTCCATCGCGCCTCAGTCCTCGACACCGATCGAGGCGCCACGCACCCGGCCGTCCGGGCCGAAGCTCACGTACAGGCGTTCCTCGTGCAGCCACCAGACGCTCGAGCGACCGAGGTGGTAGCTCCACCACGCCTCGGAGCTGCTCGCGAACTCGTCGTCTCCCGGGCCGAGCAGCTCGAGCACCTCGGCGCGCGTCAGGCCGGGCGTGAGCCTGCGCGAGCGCAGATCACCCTCCAT
>JBGASC010000044.1:0-47861 GCA_044229935.1 Planctomycetota bacterium
AGAAGTTGCGGCGCCTGCTGGAGCAGTCGCAGGACGAGCTGCGCCTCGAGCGCGCGCGCCTGCACCAGCTCGAGGGCTCGTACATCTGGCCGCCGCTGCCGCAGAACCGCGGTTGATCCTGCGCGGACCAGCGCGTCGACGGAACGGCCCGCGCACGACACTCGTGCTGCGGGCCGTACGCTGGCTGGCGAACTACTTGGCCGCGGCCTTCGCGACGCGGTTGAGCGCGCGCGAGACGCGCGCCTTGTAGCGCGCCGCGGTGTTCTTGTGGATCACGTGGCGCTTGGCCGCCTTGTCGATGGCCTTCATCGCCTGGGCCACGCTGACGGCGCCGGTCTTGGCGTCGGTGCTGCCGAGGACGCGCTTGATCGCGGTCTTCATCGAGCTGCTGGCCGCCTTGTTGAGGGCGCGGGCCTTGAGGTTCTGGCGGTGTCGCTTGGCTGCTTGCTTGGTGTGGGCCATCGTTACTTCAGGCGTTCCATCTTGGCGGCCACGTCTCGGTAGCCGACGTCGGTTTCGAAGATCCTTGCGTAATGCCCGCGGGCTTCGGCGGCGTTGCCCTCGGCCTCGGCGATCGCGCCGAGATTGTACAGCACCTCCTTCGCGCGCTCGTCGAGGACCGAGATGCCCTCCAGCGCGCGCAGGTATTCCTTCTTGGCGAGGTCCATGTAGCCCTTGCCCTGGAAGCACTGCGCCAGCAGCGCCCGGGCGTCGCGCGCCGCGCGCGGATCGACGAGGCCCTTCTGCAGCTCGGCCATGGCCCCGTCCCAGTCGCGGATGCGCAGCAGGCGCTTGCCCAGCTGCAGGCGCAGGGCGGGGTCGGCCGGCCGCAGCCCGACGCGACGGCGGTAGTCCTCGGCCTCGAAGACGAAGAGCTCGTGCTCGAGCTGGGTGGCGCGGGCTTCCTCGCCGCGCTTGCCGGCCTCCGCGATCTTCTTCTTCTGCACCTTGGCGCGCAGGTCGCCGGCCTTGCAGGCGAGCTCGAAGGAGTCCTTGCGGTACGAGAGCGCGCGCTCGATCCAGTCCAGCGCAGCCTCGGGATCCTTGAGGCGCTCGTGGATCTCGGCCAGCTGCGTCATCAGGTCGGGGCTCTTGTCCTCGGCGTAGCGCGCCTCCAGCCGCGCGAGCTGCTGGCGCAGCTCGTCGTCGGAGAAGTGCATGCGCTGCGTGCGCTCGAGGTCCTGCGCCTGGTCCTTGTTGCGCATCTGCTCGCGGCTGTGCTGCACCTCGGGCGAATGCGTGCTGGCCAGCGCGCGCTCGGCGGAGAGGTCCTTGCGCGCCTTGATCGCCTCCTGGTCGCGCGGATCGATCGCCAGCGCCTTCTCGAAGTAGCCCAGCGCGCGCTCGGCCTCGCCCAGGCGCGCGCTCATCATGCCGGCGCGCTTGAAGCCCTCCGGGCTCTTGGGTGCGACCTCGGTGACGAACTCGTACACCGCGCGCGCCGACTTGTAGTGGCCGAGCTCCTCGAGCACCTGGCCGAGGAGCAGGTTGGCCTCCTCGTCGGCAGGGTTGGTCGCGAGGTAGCTCTCGAGCGCCTTCGCGCACGCGTCGCGCTTGCCCGCCTTGCGCAGCGTCTTCGCCAGCGCGAGCGGACCGGCGCCGCTGAGCGTGCGGAACAGTCCGCCTCCGCCGCCCTTGGCCTCCCAGCGCTTCTTCAGCGACTGGCGCAGTCCGGCGCGTGCGTCTCCCTGGTCCGGATCGATCTCCAGGATCTGCTGGTAGAGCTCGACCGCGAAGTCGTAGTTGCGCCGCCGCGCGGCCTCCTCGGCCTTCTGGATCTGCTTGGTGAAGTCCAATGTGGGGCGAAAATGGTAAGGGGGGGGTCCGCGACCGTCAACGCAGGCTATCCTGCGCCCCCCGCGCGGCTACCCGGAAAGGGCCGCGAACGCAGCGATGACCCAGCCCCTCGAGTTCAGCCTCACCCTCTACCCCGATCCCCTGCTGCGCAAGGTCGCCGAGCCCGTCGCGGCCTTCGATTCCGAGCTGCGCGCGATCGTCGCCGCGATGTACGAGCGCATGAACAAGAGCAAGGGCGTGGGCCTCGCCGCGCCGCAGGTGGGCCTCAAGAGGCGCATCCTGGTGCTCAACCCGACGGGTGAGCCGGCCGACGACCTGACGCTGGTCAACCCCACGATCGTCGGCCGCAGCGGCCCGGAGACGTTCTTCGACGAGGGCTGCCTGTCGTTCCCGGGGATCTACGCCGAGGTGCGCCGGCCCGAGAACTGCCGCGTGAAGGCCTTCGATGTCGAGGGGCGCCCGATCGAGGCCGAGTACTCGGGCTTCGTCAGCCGCATCATCCAGCACGAGTACGACCATCTCGAGGGCGTGCTGCTCGTCGATCGCATGTCGCCGGCGGACAAGCTGCGCAATCGGACGGCGCTCGAGGAACTGGTCGCTCGCTACAAGCGCTCGACCCCGGCGCGCACGACGTGATCGTCTGCTCGGGACTCGAGGGACTCCCGCCCGTGCCCGCGCGCGGATCGGTGGTCAGCGTGGGCGTCTTCGACGGCGTGCACCTGGGGCACATGGAGATCCTGCGGCGCAACCTCGCGCGCGCCCGCGCGCTCGAGGCGCGACCGACGGTCGTCACCTTCCGCTCGCACCCCAAGGAGCTCCTCCTGGGGCGCGCGCCGCGAACCTTGACCAGCCTCGAGCATCGCCTGGAGCTGTTCCGTCGCGCGGGCATCGAGCAGACGCTGGTGCTGACCTTCGACGAGGAGCTGCGTTCGCGCGCGGCCGCGGATTTCGCACGGCAGGTGCTGGTCGGCGGACTGGGTGCACGACTGCTGGTGCTGGGCTTCGACAGCAAGTTCGGCAAGGGCCGCTCGGGCACGCCCGACGAGCTGCGGCGCCTGGGCCACGAGGTCGAGGTCGTCGAACAGGTGCTCGTGCGCGGCCGCGCCGTGTCGAGCACGGCGATCCGCGAGGCGGTCGAGCTGGGCGACCTCGACGCGGCCCGCGAGATGCTCGGTCGGCCCTTCGCGGTCTACGGGGACGTCGTGCACGGCGACCACCTCGGTCGCAGCCTGGGATTTCCGACGGCCAACCTCGACCCCCACCAGGAGCTGCTCCCGCCCAACGGCGTCTATGCCTGCTGGGCTCGGGGCGCCGAGGGCCGGGAACGGGAGGCACTCCCCGCGGTGGTCAACGTGGGACTGCGGCCGACGCTGGGCAGCTCGACCGCGACGCCCCGCGTCGAAGCGCACCTGCTCGACTTCTCCGGCGATCTCTACGGCCGGTTCCTCGAGCTCGAGTTCATCCGGCACCTGCGCCCGGAACGGCGCTTCTCCGCACTGGGCGAGCTCAGCGCCCAGATCGGTCGCGACATCGAGGCGGCGCGGACCGTGCTCAACGGCTGACCCGCAAGGGACCCCGCTCGCGCGTTGACGCTGGGGTAGACTGCGGACATAATCCTCACCCTTCGTTTCCGGACCTGGGCGCCTTGCGCCCCGGTTCACCCCGCGGGCAGGTAGCTCAGCTGGTAGAGCACGTGACTGAAAATCACGGGGTCACCGGTTCAATCCCGGTCCTGCCCACCACCCGACGGCGTCACGATCCGGAATGTCGAGCGCGAACCCCAAGGTGATCCGTCGCAGCGATCCTGCTCGCGTCGAGGTCGAGTGGGACGACGGCCAGACGAGTTCGTTCGGCGCTCCCTTCCTGCGCGGGCAGTGTCCCTGCGCACAGTGCGTCAACGAGGTGACGGGCGTGCGCATGCTGGATCCGGCCAGCATCCCTGCAGACCTGACGCAGTCCGGGCTGACGATGGTCGGGAACTACGCGATCACGATGCGTTTCTCCGACGGCCACCACACCGGCATCTTCCCGTTCAGCTACCTGCGACGGCTCACCCCTCCGGGAGGCTGAGCATGGGGCTGGAAGAAGCTCTGCGCGTCGCACCCGGCATCGAGATCCCGGCCGACGAGATCCGCATCGACTACACGCGCTCGGGCGGGCCTGGCGGCCAGAACGTCAACAAGGTCGAGAGCTGCGCCGTCGTCCGCTTCAACCCAGCGACCTCGCGCGTGCTGTCTGCCGAGCAGCGTGCACGGGTGGCCGAGGAACTCGGACCGCGCCTGACCAAGGCTGGAGAACTCGTGCTGCGCTGCACGGAGCACTCGACGCGCGAGCGGAACACCGAGGCGGGGTTGGCGCGTCTGGCGCGGCTCCTGGGCGAGGCGCTGCGGCCGCGCAAGGCCCGTCGCGCAACGCGTCCGACCTACGGTTCACGACAACGACGGCTCGCAGCCAAGCGCCACGCGCAGGGCAAGAAGCGCCAGCGACGGACCCAGGAGGACGAATGAACCAGCCGCACGGAAGCCCCGCCGACCCCATCGCCGAACTCGCGGCTGCGTGCAGCGCCCGCGGGCGGCCCGACCGCTTCCACGCTCGAGCGGTCTTGCTCGCGCTCGGCCACCGGGCGCTCGCCGGAGACCAGCAGGCCGTTGCAAGCCTGGTTTCGCGCGTGAAGGAGGTCACCGCAGCACGCCGCGACACCTGGGAAGCGGCCGTGCGCGAGGAACTCCTGCTGGCCTGCACGGAGCACGTGCGCTCGGTCGATCCGCGCTTCCTGCGCCGTCCCGATTACGACCTGCAGTACGTGCTGGGCGCACGCGAGGACCTGCAGGCGCGACTGGAAGCTTCAGAGGCCTTGGGGATCGAGCCTCCCGACGGCCTGGTCGATCGCGTCGTCGCAGCGGACCGGCTCCTCGAGCCGCTCCTCGGGGAGCGACCCTCGCCCCAGGGCTCTCCCGAGGGCCGCTCGAAAGGGGCGACGGACCGCGGAGCGAGATCGTGAGCGAGAGCCGTCGGCTGCGCTCGATTGCAACTTCGAACTCCCAGGCGGTACGCACTTGGCAGCAGCCTGACTCCCGAGAGCGAGATCGCAATGGCGCCGCGAAGCCTCGCATGACCGCGTGCATCCATCTTGCAAAACACAAACAGCTGGAAAGCACGCGCTTAGCGCGCCTTCTTCAGCCTGCTGGAGCGCGGCGCGCCTCGCGCCTCGTCGCGTGCAGGGCGCGAGAAACCCGGGAAGGATTTGCAACCTCTCCCTTGAAAGGCCCGGATGCGCTGGGCAGAGTGGCGCGCCATACACGGGCCCCATCCCCGACAAGAACGACTCGTTTCTCTCTGTCACCGCAAACACAGACTCACTGGAGTGCATTCCGCATGAACAAGCTCGTCTACACAGCCATCGCCCTGACCGCAGTCAGCGCCTCGGCTTTCGCAACAGACACCGGGTGGGTGAGCCTGGACCAGGAGATCAACAGCCTGAACGCCAGCCTCTCCGCTCAGAACGCCACCGGCCCCAAGGTGGGCGGTTACATCCGTGCGCGCTGGGAAAACTCCAGCGACGACGGCGCCCAGGTCACGGACCCGCTGAGCGGCAACCCGCACGACCTCTCCGGCTTCGACGTGGACAATGCCCGCGTCGAGCTGAGCGGTGATGCGGGCTCGGACTACTCCTACAAGGTGTCGTTCGAGATGAAGAGCGGCTCGGCCGTCCTCTACGACTCCTACGCCAAGTTCAAGATCGGCGACCAGGTCACGGGCAAGCTCGGCCGCTTCAAGGCCAACTTCCTGCGCACCTCGACGGTTGCCGACAACAAGCTCGTCCTCCTCGACCGCACGGGTCTGGGCGGCATCGGCTTCTGGAACACGCGCGACTGGGGTATCGAGTTCTCCGGCGCCTTCGACACCATCGGTTGGTCGATCTCTGCCCAGAACGGCAGCGACCTCAACGGCAAGGAGTACAAGCTCTGCGCCAAGGTCTCCGCGAACCTCATGGGCGGCGGCGTGGGCAAGGTCGAAGGCGCGTATGGCGCCGGCGACGCGACCGCGCTCACCGGAGGCATCGCCTTCATGGACGACAGCAACATCGACAAGGGCACGGCGATCGGCGCTGAAGTGGCCGTGACCGCGGGCCCGTTCTCGATCCACGGCGAACTGGTCGACTTCGACAAGGGCGACGCGGGCGTCTTCCATGAGACCCTGTTCCTGAACGACCCGGCCGACACCACCCCGTGGGACGTCACCGCCAGCTACCTGTTCACGGACACCTGGGAAGCCGCCGTTCGCTACGAAGATGCGGACGACGCGGACAACACCAACGTGATGACGATCGGCGTCAACTACTTCGTGGCCGGCCACGACATCAAGTGGACCGCCCAGTGGCAGAAGCTGACGACCGACAACGCCGTCGGCGACATCTCGATCATCGGCCTCGGCCTCTCCGTGTCGATGTGATCCAAGCCTGAGGATAGGACTCGGCACGCGCGCGTCGCGAGCCGATCCGCCAGAACAAGAGGCCACGCGCGCGTCGCGTGGCCTCTTCCTTTTCTCTCAGTCCCACGCCACAGCCACGCCGTGTGCAGGTTGGCTGCATGTGGCGTGGTAGTCTCGCTCGTGCATGAGCTCCTCTGCCCACGCTCCGAACCGACTGTCGCGCGAGACGAGCCCCTACCTGTTGCAGCACGCTCGGAATCCTGTCGACTGGTATCCCTGGGGCGTCGAGGCACTCGACAAGGCGCGTCGGGAGTCGAGGCCGATCTTCCTGTCGGTCGGCTACTCGGCATGCCACTGGTGCCACGTCATGGAACGCGAGTCGTTCGAGAACGAGGACATCGCGCGCCTGATGAACGAGCACTTCGTCAACATCAAGGTCGACCGCGAGGAACGCCCGGACCTCGACGAGATCTACATGAAGGCGGTTCAGAGTCTCAGCGGACAGGGGGGCTGGCCGATGAGCGTCTTCCTGACCCCCGAACTCGAGCCGTTCTACGGCGGCACCTATTTCCCGCCGCACGGTGCGTGGGGAAGGCCAGGGTTCGCGGACGTCCTGCAGGGAATCGCCCGACTTTGGAAGGAGGATCGCACGCGCGCGCTGGAGCAGGGACGACGCCTGCGTGAGCGCATCGCGGCAGAGGGGACGCTGGATGCCCGGGGCAAGCTCGACGAGGACGTGCTGGATCGCTCACTGCGAGCGCTCCAGGGGGCCTTCGACCCGCTCTGGGGTGGGTTCGGGGATGCTCCGAAGTTCCCGCATGCCATGGACCTGCGACTGCTCCTGCGGCACGCGACGCGCCAGCCGAACGACCCAGCGCGCCAGATGGTCGTGCTGACCCTGGACCGGATGGCGAGTGGAGGGATCTGGGATCAGATCGGCGGCGGCTTCCACCGCTACAGCACGGATCGCGAGTGGCTCGTCCCGCACTTCGAGAAGATGCTGTACGACAACGCCCTGCTGGTACCGGCCTATCTGGAGGCCTACCAATTCACAGGCGAACCACGATTCGCCACGGTAGCCCGGGAGACGTGCGACTGGATGCTGAGGGAGATGCGCACCCCCGAGGGCGCATTCGCCAGCTCGCAGGATGCAGACAGCGAAGGCGAGGAGGGCCGCTACTTCAGCTGGACCCCTCAGCAGCTGAGGAACGTGCTGGGGCCGCGATTGGGAGACTGGGCAGCGTGCTGGTACGGAGTCACGGAGGAAGGCAACTTCGAGGGTGGTGCAAGCGTTCTCTCCAGACGCGAACCAGCAGGAGATGTCGCGGCCAGACTCGGGTGCGACAGCGCAGAACTGATCGACGCGATGCGCTCCGCGCGCCGATCACTGCAGTCTGCACGCGCCACACGTGCGGCACCGGCGACCGACGACAAGGTGCTGGTCTCATGGAACGGCCTCGCGATCTCCGCGCTCGCCATGGCCGAGCAGGTTCTCGAGGAGCCGCGGTACGGCGACGCGGCCCTGGCCGCCGCTGGTTTCCTCTGGACCAAGATGCGCAGCCCAGAGGGCCACCTGCTCGCGACCTCGCGCGCGGGTCGTACTCACATTGCGGCAGGATTGGACGATCACGTGTTCCTGCTGCAGGGCATGCTCGACCTGTACGAGGCCCGCTTCGATGCATCCTGGGTCTCGGCCGCACGCGAACTGGCGGAGCAGATCGAGGACCGCTTCCGTGACGAGCATCACGATGGCTACTTCACAACCGCGGCCGGTGAGAAGAACCTGATCGCGCGGCTCAAGGGCCCGCAGGATGGCGCCCTGCCGTCCGGCAACGCAGTGCATGCCCTCAACCTTCTCCGACTCTCGGAACTCACCGGCGAGGCGGGCCTGGCTCAGCGCGCACAGATGACGATCCTCTCGCAGGCCGACCTCCTCAACCGCTACCCCGCGGCATTTGGCCAGATGCTCCTGGCGGTGGATTTCCTGCGGCGGGGCCCCGTCGAGATCGTTCTGGCGGGAAGCCGCCTCGATCCCGACTTCCAGTCCATGCTGCGTGAGGTTCGAGCGAGGTACCTGCCGAACAAGATCGTGGCAGGCGCGCTGCAAGACGCGCCGGCGGAGCTGTTCCCTCTTCTCCGCGGCCGAGTGCCTGCGGACGGGCGTGCCCGCGCCTTTGTCTGTCGCAACTACGCGTGCAGCGCCCCGGCCGAGAGCTTGGCGGCCCTGCGACGCGAGCTCGACGCTGTTTCTTCCGCCTGATCCGGCGGCTATCCTGAATGTCCCTATTCAAGGAGCGAGAATGCCTGAGTTGCGCGTACTGGTCACCGGAGGCGGCAGAGGAATCGGAAGGGCGATCGCGCTGCGTTTCGCGCGCGAGGGCGCACGCGTAGCGATCGCGGCACGCTCGTCAGACGAGCTTGACCGCGTGGTGTCCGAGATCCAGGCAGCAGGGGGCAAGGGCCGTGCCCAGCAAGCAAATGTGGCCGATCACGGATCGGTCGAAGCTGCGGTCTATCGCGCGGTCGAATTCCTCGGCGGGACCCTCGACGTCCTGGTCAACAACGCCGGAGTCTGGGAGGTCAAGTCCTTCGAGAAGCTCGATCTTGCGAGCTGGAAACGACAACTCGAAGTGAACCTGTTCAGCGCGTACTACGTTACCTCCGAAGCGCTCGATGCGCTCTACGAGAGCCAACGAGCGCACATCTTCAATATCGCGTCGATCGCTGCTCGACAGGGCTTCCCGGGCAATGTGGCATACTGCGCGAGCAAGTATGGCTTGCGCGGATTCAGCGATGCTCTCCGTCTTGATCTCGCGGAGAAGCGAATCCGTGTGTCAACGGTGTATCCAGGTCCGACGGATACAAAGATGTTCGACAAGGCTCCGGGAGATTGGGATCGGACTCGAATGAACAAGCCGGAAGACGTGGCCGAGGTGGTCTGGAGTGCCTACTGTGCGCCGCCCGACCAGAACATCGACGACCTGGACGTCCCCAAACGGGGATAAATCAAGCCTCAACGGATATTTCGCACCAAGCCAAGGAACTCATTGCGCGTGCGAAAGTCGGTTCGAAAACCGCCCAACAGGCAGGAGGTCATCGTTGTCGAGTTCTGCTTCTGCACACCCCGCATCATCATGCACAGATGGGAGGCATCTGCAACGACCCCAACGCCCTTCGGTGAGAGAATGCGGTCCAGCGCCTGGGCAATCTGAATCGTCATGCGCTCCTGAACCTGAAGCCGGCGCGCGAATACATCCACAATTCGCGGAATCTTCGAGAGTCCTATGATTTTCCTGTTCGGGATGTACGCGACGTGCACCCGACCAAAGAACGGCAGGAGGTGGTGTTCACAGAGGCTGTAGAACTCAATGTCCTTCACAAGGACCATCTCAGAACACTCTTCGTCGAAGACCCCCTCACCGACAACCTCCTCAACCGTTTGATGCATCCCTGAAGTAAGCTCGGCCAGGGATCGCTCCACGCGATCGGGGGTCCGGAGCAGTCCATGCCGTGACGGATCCTCGCCCAGGTTCTGAAGGACTTGACGGATCAGTTCCGAGTTCGTCACGCCTGTTGCCCGTGGTATTCAACGAAATTGTCGCGGCTCTCGTAGACACGGACCCGGTGCAGGCGGCAGGGGGCCAGACTCGCGAGCCTTGGCTCCAGACGTTCCCAGAAGGCGACCGCAAGCACTTCGGCCGTGGGGATCAGCCCGTTGAGAAATGGCACGTCACGGTTCAGGTGTCGATGATCGACTTGGCTGATGATCTCCTCCTGCATGAGGATCGTCAGCCGGTTCAGGTCCATGACCATCCCGGAGCGCGGTAAAGGACCTCGTACGGTCACCTCGACGGCGTAGTTGTGTCCGTGGTCGATGCAGCACGGCCCATACATCGCGCGGTTCTCGACCTCGCTGAGCCCCGGGTCGTGCAGGCGGTGCGCCGCCGAGAACTCCCCGCGGCGTGTGATCTGGATGTGGGGAGAGGTCATGGAGGGCATGCTGACGCCAGGCCGGTGGGTGCGTCCGGACATGGTAACGAAGCGTATGCCTGCGCGCGTGCTGCTCCTGCTCGCCGCGGTCACAGAACCGGATTCCACCCAGTCCTCCGTCGACCAGAAGGGGTTTCCGCACAAGCAGCGCGGGTTACTCGAGGCACCGGGGGATTCATGGTCGGATTCCCGGGAAGCCCCGGCTAGGGAGCGCACCAGGAGGACCCGAAGATGAAGCGCAGCTCATATGACACCCGTGGCGCGGAGCACCTTCTACCTTTGCTACGCTCCATCGCCGACGAGATCACCGAGCGCAGCGATGCCATCGAGGGGCTGGATGAGCGCCTTCTTGCGCTCCGAGGCAACACGAAGGACGGCAAGCACAGCTCCGAATTCCTGGCAGTACAGTCAGAGCTGTCGAATCAGCGCCGTGAGTTGCGCCTTGCCCGACTTGAGCTCGCAAGGCTGGGCTGCACCCTAGATGAGGACCGGCCGTTGAGGATTCTCATTCCCGGCCAGGATGGACGGTTCGAGTCAGGATACGCTTGGGACGGCGAGCGCTTGATGTCGGTTGCCACCGCCGCCACGTAGCCTGGTCCGACACGAGCGTGCCGAGAGCACGAACTCCGGGGCAGAGTCCCCAACAGCTACTCGTGAAGCGCGTCTGATCACGAACCGCGGGGCTGCGGCGGTCGTTCGCGTTCGGCGGGCTTGTCGTCTCCGCCCCCGGGGGTCGGAGGCCGGCTGGGCTTCGGCTTCTCCGACGCAGGTGCAGGCGGTGACACGGGCTTCGGACGTTGAGGGGCCGGCTGCGTGCCTGGAGCCACCCCTTTGCTGCTGGCCTCACCTGCAGGCTCCTCGCGCCGGGTTCTTCCTTCCACCGGCACAGGCTTGGACTCACCCGCATTTCCACCCGTGTCAGATCCTGGTTCCGACTTGGCCCCACCACTCGAGCGACCAGTCGCGGGGGAACCGGAACGGTCAGGGGCCGCCGCCTGCTGGGCATCTCGCTCGATCCCCCGTGCACGCTTGACGAATGAGTCCTTGAAGGACTGGAATTCAGCGCGATCCACCAGTCCGTCTCGGGCGGCAGCCTCGAGGCGCGTGAGCGAACGCATGAGACGCCGGTAGGTTGCGGTGTCGGCATCGTTGGCCTGATCAGCAGCCTGAGCATTCTTGACCCTGGCCATCAACTGATCCTGCAGTCCTTGGAAGTCCTCGTGCGTGACGCGCCCGGCATCCACATGCCGCTCGAGCGCATCGAATGCTCCTTGCAGAGACGCGTCGCTTCCGTTGGAGGCGACGACGTCGGGGGCCTGGGCCGCATCCGGGTTCGCGATGCCACGGGCCCGATGAACCATCGTGTCCCGCAATTCCTGGTACTGCTCCCTGGAATACACTCCCTGCTGCGCCGCTGCCTCGAGGCGATCGAGAGACTGGATCAGCTTGCGATGCACAGGACCCTGAAGTTCGATCTGAGCAGCACTCGGGTCACTTGCGGCCGCTCGGGCACGGGCGATCAACTGGTCCCGCACACGCTGGAAATCCTCGCGAGTAGCCCCGCCGGCGGCAGCTCGCTGCTCAAGCCGATCCAGGGCCTCAACCAGCCCCTTCTCGATGGCCTGCGTCCCGGGATTGGGTACAGCATCGCCCGAGTTGGCAGGAGCAGGCACAGCGCCACCGGAGGCCAGCCGTGCGCGCTGAACGAACGACTCCCGCACGGCTTGGTATTCCTCACGAGAGAACTTCCCGGCAGCCGCGGCTGCCTGCAGGCGGTCCAGGGACTGAAGTAACTTGCGGTAAACTTCGGAAGCATCCCCGGACTGCGGCTCGCCGCCCTTCGCCGCACGATCGGCCTCCTGAGTCCGGGCGGCGAGGGCCTCTCGAACCTGATCGAAGTCCTGTTTGGCTGCCTGGCCCAGGTTGGCCTTGGCTTGCACACGGTCGAAGGCCTCGAGCACGGCATCATGCCCCCCACTTTCCGGGCTGCTCGGAGACTGCTGCCCGGTTCGCAACGCATTCCGACGAGCCTGGGAGAGGCTCCCCTGCCCCTCGCTCCGGTTCGCTTCCCTGGCTTTGCGGGCGGCGAGGATTCGCACGGCCTCTGCCTCGAGGTCGGCGGCAGGCCTCACCCCAGCCGCGACCAGACGCTGACGATAGAACATCACGAACTCGTCCTTCGAGATGGACCCATCCATGTCGAAGTCGATGCCGCGCGCATCCGCCGCAGTGATCTTGAGGAGCAACATCTCCTGTGGACTGAGCTTCGCGTCCTTGTTCGCATCGAGCACATCGAAGGTGGTCTGTGCCTGCTTGAGGGAGGCCTCGGTGCCCTGCCCATACGCCAGTGACGGGCACAGCAGGAAGGCGGCAAACGCTAGCTTGGGTGCGAAGTCCATGATCAACTCCTCGGGGTGCGCCAGAACGGCGGCGCAGTCGGGCAAGCGAAGCTTGTGCCACAGGTTGCCCCCTGCTTGTGAACTTCTCAAGTGTCTGTCCGTCAAGGGATTGAGGGTAGCCCTGCCTACGGAATCGCGTTCGCCACGAGTCCACCAGGAGGGACAGCTTTTCGAGGCGCGGAGCAGTCCCGGTCGGTAGCCTCTCTCGCAGCATGAGGTCCTGGATCCCGCCCCTGGTCTTCGGGTTCTCCGCGGGAGCCTCGGTCGTCCTGGCCCTTCAGGGCACGTGGGCCAGTTTCCGCGACGACAATGCGAGGCGCTATGCCGAGGTGCGCGACTTCGTCCGCGAAAACGCAGTCAGAGTCTGCCCCGCGGGAGCATTGTCGACGGCGGCACTGCGCGGGCTTGCAGCGAGCATCGACGGATACTCCCGTTACTTGGATCGTGGGGAAGCGCAGGCGCTGGAGAGGGAGACCGACGGCCGCTATCGAGGCATCGGAGCGGTGTTCCGAAGCCCGGTGAGCAGTGGACAGGTCCTCTTCACCATGCCGGGTGGCCCGGCGATGCGCGCGGGTCTGCAACCTGGAGACAGGATCGTCCGCGCAGACGGCATGCTCGTGGACACGTTGTCCGAAGCGGGTCTGCGGGAGACGCTCAGCTGCAACGAGCCGCCCTCGATCCGTCTTGAGGTGCAGGCACTGACGGGAACATCCCGCGAGGTCGAGGTTCAGAAGGCCTCGATTGTGGATCCGACTGTTCGGCACGAGGAACTGCTGGATGCAGTCGAGCACATCGGTTACGTGTCCCTCTGCGCGTTCAGCCACGAGACCGCGGCAGAGTTCGATGCTGCTGTAGACTCGCTCGTGCATCGAGGAGCTCGCTCCCTGATCCTCGATCTGCGCGGCAATCCCGGCGGTGTATTGCTGGCCGCCGTCGAGGTCGCCCGCCGTTTCATCTCCGAGGGTGCACTCGTGACCACGGAGGGGCGGGAGCATCGCAGCACTCAGTTCCTGGCGGAGCGCAGCAGGGCTTGGTACGAGGGACTCCCGTTGGTCGTAATGATCGACGAGCGCTCTGCAAGTGCCAGCGAGGTGCTGGCCGGCGCTCTGCAGGACCATCGCGCATGCGTCGTGCTTGGAGCGCGCAGCTACGGGAAGGGTACCGTGCAGACCATTCGTCGTTTCCCTGAGACGGGGGGGATCGCCAAGGTGACCTCCTCCTTCTACTTCACGCCCGGACATCGCTGCCTGGAGCGCACGGAAGCCCCCGACCTCCAGGGTGGAATCGAGCCGGACTACGTGGTCACCGTCACCCCCGAGGAGCAGCGCGAGGTGCATGCATTCCTGGCCCGATACAGCCCTCCGCCGGAGCAGGTCGAAGCCCTGCGCGCGTGGGAGGCGCTCGAGCACGTGAAGCTACTCGAGGAACGCCCAGCGGATACCCAACTCGAGGCCGCCCTGCACCTGCTCCGTGGCGAGGGACTCCCGGCGAGCGGAGTGCAATGAGCATGCTGGTCCTCGGCATCGAGTCGTCGTGCGACGAGACGGCTGCCGCCGTCGTGCGTGACGGACGCGAGATCCTCTCCTCCGTCGTGCACAGCCAAGCCAGTCTGCATGCGACCTTCGGCGGCGTGGTGCCGGAGATCGCGGGCCGTTCACATCTCGCGCAGATCCTGCCGGTCGTCGACGCAGCGCTCGACAAGGCGCGCACGAGCCTGGACGAGCTCGGCTGCGTCGCGGTGACGACGCGCCCGGGCCTGATCGGCTCGCTGCTGGTCGGCCTTTCGGCAGCGAAGGCCCTCGCCTGGCCTCGCGGGATTCCGCTCGTCGGTGTGCACCACATCGAGGCCCATGTCTACGCCGCGACCATGGAACGAACCGAACTCGCCTATCCGTGCCTCGCGCTCGTGGTCTCAGGTGGGCATACCGCACTCTACCGGGCGAACTCTCCGCTCCAGCTCGCGTTGCTCGGAACGACGCGTGACGACGCTGCTGGCGAAGCCTTCGACAAGGTCGCGTTCCTGCTTGGTCTGGGCTACCCAGGTGGACCGCAGGTCTCGAAGCTCGCGGAGGGTGGCAACCCGCGCGCAGTGAAGTTGCCGTCCTACCGCAGTCGCGGGCCCGATCCCTCGTTCTCGTTCAGCGGACTGAAGACCGCGGTCCTCTACCACGTGCGCGGGCAGGACGCGACGCGCCCCCTGCCCGCTCCCGAGCAGATCCCCGGGCGCGCCGACGTCGCCGCCTCGTTCGAGCAGGCGGTCGTGGACTCCCTGATCGAGGAGTGCTTGCGCACGGCCCGTCGCGAGGGCCTGAGGCGCATCCTCGTCGCGGGCGGAGTTGCATGCAATCGACGCCTGCGGAACGAGATGACCCGCCGAGCGGGAGAGCAAGGCTTCGAGGCGATCTTCCCATCACCCGCCTACTGCACGGACAACGCTGCGATGATCGCGGGCCTGGGGTTCCACGTTCACGCGGCAGGACATGGGGCGGCTCTCGACCTGGACGCGGCGCCGCGCTGAGTGCGGTCGCGTTCGCCCGGCCTCCCGGTTCCGGGGCGGATTCGAGCTCGCCCCGCGGCGCGGACGGCAGGGGGCGGACCTCGTCCTGTCGGATCCGAACCAGAGGTCACATCCAGGTGGCCCCCCACTCGCAGGCCGCGGTGCGCGCGCTGCGGCCCTTCGAGGGAGCGGGCGCCTGCACGACAGTCGCAGGTGCCGCCAGGCAACTCACGTCTCTGCGCGCAGTCGCCGCAGCGGGTCGCAACGGGGACAAGCCCGCGGCGACCTGCTAGAATCCCCGCCCGATTTGGGTGAGAACGGACTGCGCGAGATCCTCGAAGCACTCCGCGACGGCCGCCTGGACGTCGAGGATGCGCTGCGCCATTTGCGCGGCTTCCCGGTCCGCGACCTGGGTCACACGCAGCTCGACACGCAGCGCGAGCTGCGCTGCGGCCGCCCCGAGGTCATCTACGGTGCCGGCAAGACGCCGGAGCAGATCCTCGAGATCTCCGTGGCCCTGCTCGAGCACCATGATCGCCTGCTGGTGACGCGCATCAGCCCCGAGGCGGCCGCGCTCGTCCAAAGCCGCCTGCCGCGCGCCGTACACCGGCAACTCTCGCGCACGCTGGCCGTCGAGCCCGCGAACGGCACCGAGGACGAGGGCCTCGTGATCGTCGTCTGCGCCGGCACATCCGACTTGCCCGTGGCCGAGGAAGCCGCCGAGACCGCGCGACTGTTCGGAGCGCGCGTGGAGCAGCTCACGGACGTCGGAGTGGCCGGCATCCACCGCATCCTCTCGCGGGCCGAGAAGCTGCGCGAGGCGCGCGCGCTGGTCGTCGTCGCCGGCATGGAGGGCGCGCTCCCGAGTGTCGTCGGCGGGCTGGTCGAGGTCCCGTTGATCGCGGTCCCGACCTCGGTCGGCTACGGCGCCTCCTTCGGCGGGCTCGCGGCGCTGCTCGCGATGCTCAACTCCTGCGCCGCGGGTGTCGCGGTCGTGAACATCGACAACGGCTTCGGCGCGGGCGTGATCGCAGCGCGCATCAACGCGGGAGCCCGATCCCCCATCCACCAAGGAAGAGCATGAAGAAGGCCTGGATCGCCCTGGAGAGCGGACTCGTGATGCAGGGCAACGCCGTCGGTGCCGAAGGCGAGGCCGGCGGAGACCTGGTGTTCAACACCGCGATGAGCGGCTACCACGAGATCCTCACGGACCCTTCCTACGCCGGCCAGGTCGTGATCATGACCTACCCGCTGATCGGCAACTACGGAGTGGCCGACGAGGACGCCGAGAGCGCACGCGGCTGGGCCGAGGCCTTCGTGATGCGCGAGATGTCCGCCGTCGCGAGCAACCACCGCGCGAACGCGACGCTGGTCGACTGGCTCAAGCGCAACCGGATCGTCGCCATCGACGGCATCGACACGCGCAAGCTGACGCGCCAGGTGCGCACCGGCGGCTCCCAGCGCTGTGTGGTCTCGACGATCGACGGCGACGCCAAGTCGCTGGTCGGCAAGGCGCAGCGCATGCCCTCGACCGACGAACGCGACCTGACCGTGGGCGTGACGTGCAAGGAGCCATACTCCTGGTCGCAGGCGTACGAGCAGTCGTACCCGGGCCTCCTCTCGCGAGTCTCGACGGGGCGGCGCCTGCGCTGCGTGGCCTACGACTTCGGCGCCAAGCGCAACATCCTGCGCAGCCTGGTGCACTGCGGCTTCGACGTCACGGTGGTTCCCAACCACACCAAGGCCAGCGACGTGCTCGGCATGGACGCCGACTGCGTGTTCCTCTCCAACGGTCCGGGCGATCCCGCCGCGGTCAAGCCCGCGATCGACGCCGTGGGCGATCTCGCGGGCAAGAAGCCGATCTTCGGCATCTGCCTCGGCCACCAGATCCTCTCGATCGTGTTCGGCGCGAAGACGAGGAAGATGCCCTTCGGCCACCATGGCGCGAACCATCCGGTGCGCGACCTCGTCACGGGCAAGGTCGAGATCACCAGCCAGAACCACTCCTACGCGGTCGAGATCGAGACGCTGCCCAGAGACGTCGAGCTGACGCACGTGAACCTCAACGACCACACGGTCGAGGGCATGCGGCACAAGCAACTGCCCGTGTTCAGCGTGCAGTACCACCCCGAGGCTGCGCCCGGCCCGCTTGACAGCGCGCACCTCTTCATGCGCTTCCGCGAGATGGTTCTGTCCGGGCGCCACGCGACCGCCGCGGTCTGAGACGCGCGTCGAGCGCCTCAGAGCATCGACATCGGATCGACGTCGATCGCGACGCGCACCTTGGCGTGCTCCGGCACGAACCCGCGCAGGCTCGCGCGCGCCTTCTCGACGCCGCCGCTCTTGGGGCGCGCCTTGACCAGGAGGTGCTTGCGATGCCGGCCGCGCAGGAGCGCGATCGGCGCCTCGGCGGGCCCGAGCACCTGCGCCGCGCCCGCGAGCTCGGTGCGCAGCCTCGCGCCGCAAGCCTGCGCCACGTCGTCGAGCTTGCCGGGATCCTCGCACTCGAACACGACGCGCAGGAGCCGGCCGTGCGGCGGATAGCCGAGCTCGCCGCGCAGCTTCGACTCGGCGCGCGCGAAGCCCTCGTAGTCGTGCTTGGAGGCGGCCAGGATGGCCGGGTGGCCGGGCGTCGTGCTCTGCACGACGATGCGACCGTCGAGCACGCCGCGTCCCGCGCGGCCCGCGACCTGCGCGAGCAGCTGGAAGGTGCGCTCGCTGGCGCGGAAGTCCGGCAGGTGCAGCGCCTGGTCGGCGCTGACGACGCCCACGACCGTCACGCGCGGGAAGTCGAGGCCCTTGGCGATCATCTGCGTGCCAACCAGCACGTCGATCTCGCCGCGGCCGAAGCTCTCGAGAGTCTCCTCGTAGTCCTCGCGGCGCAGCATGGTGTCGGAGTCCATGCGCCGCACGCGCGCGGCGGGGAAGAGCTTCTGCACCAGCTGCTCGACGCGCTCGCTGCCGGCGCCGATGTGGCGCGGATGCGGCGCGCTGCACGAGGGACAGGCGAGCGGCACGGGCAGCTCCTCGCAGCAGCCGTGGCACACCACGCGTCGGATGCGGCGGTGGAAGGTCAGGTTCGCGTCGCACTGCGCGCAGCGCACGGTCTCGCCGCAGGCGGCGCACCACAGCACCGGCGAGAAGCCGCGCCGGTTCTGGAACAGGATCGCCTGCTCGCCGCGCTCGAGCGCCGCGCCGACCAGCTCCTTCAGGCGCCGCGAGAAGAGCGCCGGCCCGGGGTGATCGCTGCGCTCCTGGCGCAAGTCGACCACCTCGATCGGCGGGAGCTTCCCGCCGTGCACGCGCGTCGGGAGCAGCAGGCGCTCGAGCATTCCCGCCTGCACCGCCTGCCAGCTCTCGAGCGAGGGCGTGGCCGAGCCGAGCACGCACACCGCGCGCGCCTCGGCGGCGCGGCGCAGCGCGACGGCGCGCGCGTGGTAGCGCGGCGTCGACTCCTGCTTGAACGAGGGCTCGTGCTCCTCGTCGAGCACGATCACGCCCAGGTCGGGCACCGGCGCGAAGACCGCCGAGCGCGCCCCGACGACGACGCGCGAGCGGCCGTGCTTGACCGAGAGCCACATCGAGCGCCGCTGCGCGTCGGTCATGCGGCTGTGCAGCACGGCCACCTCGCCGAACCGCGAGCGGAACCAGCCCACGGTCTGCGGCGTGAGGGCGATCTCGGGCACCATCACGATCGCGCCCTTCTTCTGCGCCAGCGCGCTCTCGATCAGGCGCAGGTAGACCTCGGTCTTGCCGCTGCCGGTGACGCCCTGCAGCAGGAAGGCGCCGCCGGCGCCGCTCGCGAGCGCGCCCTCCAGTCGCGTCACCGCGGTCTGCTGCTCGCGCGAGAGCGCATCCGGGCGTCGGCGCGGCACGCTGCTCGTCGCGAGCGGGTCGTTGCGCGAGGCGACGCGCTCGATCCAGGCGAAGCCGCCGCGCGCCAGGCTCTTCGCCACGCTGTCGGAGAGGTTGAGCCGGCGGCAGATCTCGCGCAGCTCGATCGGGCCGCCGAGCTCGCGCAGCGTGCGCAGCATGCGGAACTGCTTGGGCTGGCGCGTCTCGAGCTCCGCCGCACGCGCCTCGTCGAGGTCCTCGCGCGCGCGGATCAGCGAGACGCGCAGCGCGCCCGCCTCGCGCTTGAGCGCGGAGGGCAGCACGGCCGAGAGCGCCTCGCCCCACGAGCAGGCGTACTCCTCCGCCATCCAGCGCGTCAGCTCGAGCATGGCCGCGTCGAAGAGCGGCTCCTCGTCGAGCACGCGCGCGATGCTCTTGACGCGCCGCGCCTCGACGGGAGGCGACTCGCGGCGTCCGACCACCACGCCGACCTCGCGCCGGTGGCCGAAGGGCACGACCACGCGCACGCCGGACTCGACCGAGGCTCGCAGGGCGAGCGGCACCGAATACGTGAACAGGCAGTCGAGCGGCCGCTGCACGGCGACCTCGGCGAAGAGGTCGCTGCAGAGCTCCTCTGCGCCGGCGCGCTCCTCCGCCGGCTCGCCGAAGAGCAGCCCGGTCCGCTCGATCTTGCGCGTCACGGCCGCCTCGCGCCTAGGGACAGCGGCAGGGCGTGCCGTGGCAGCGCGGACAGCCCTGCTCGTACTTCTTGCGCGCGGCCTCCTCGACGTCGATGCCGGCGATCGAGGCGAGGCTGACGAGCCAGGCGAACACGTCCGCGAACTCGCCCTCGAGCTCCTCGCGCCGGTCGCGGCGCAGGGCGCGCGTGAGCTCGCCGACCTCCTCGCAGAACCACATGTGCGTTCCTGCCAGGCCGCGCTTGGAATCGCGCTGGTAGTAGATGTCCTCGATCCGCTTCTGGAATTCGCCGATGCGCATCGTCAGGCCTTGCGGGAGATCGTCACGGTGGAGATGTCGTTGGGGAAGGGCGTCCCGTCGGCGTGCGCGGCCAGCCCCTCGCGCAGCTTGACCAGCATGCTCTGCGTCGAGAGACCGGAGCCCTGCAGCACGAGCCGGAAGAAGCCCTTCTCGCCCAGTTCCTCGCCGCCCGGGCTGGCGACCTGCACGGCGCCGGTGGTCGAGAGCACGAGGCGATCGCCGCGCTCGATCGGCACCTTGAGCACCTTGAGCGAGCGCTCGAAGACCGGGCCCTTGTCGAAGCCCAGCGCGATGCCCTCGGGGTGCACGACGCGGATCTTCTTGTCCTCGGCCGTGTAGCGCACCAGCGCCAGCTTGTGCCCGGCGCAGGCGACGTCGGCCGTCCCCTCGCGCGGATCGACCAGCACGAAGAGCGCGCTGACGTACATGCCACGGCGCAGGTCGCGCGAGAGCTCGCGGTTGACCTTGGCGAAGGCCTGCGCGACGTCCTCGGTGTGCGAGAGCTCGGCGCGCAGGTAGGAGCGCGCCACCGCGCCGATCATCGCGCCCGGGATGCCGCGCCCGGAGACGTCGCAGACCAGCAGTCCGACGCGGCCGTCCTCGTACTCGACGAAGTCGTGGAAGTCGCCGCCGGGCGCGGGCGACTCGACGTGCATCGCGGCCAGCTCGTAGCCGGGGATCTCGGGCGTCGACTGCGGCAGCAGTGCCTCGCGAACGTCGCTCGCCAGCGCCAGCTCGCGCTCGCGCTGCGACTGCTCCAGCGCCGCGCCCTGCGCGGACTCCAGCTCGACCGCCATGCGGTCGATCGACTTCGCCAGCAGCATGATCTCGCCGCCGGCGCGCACGCGCGTGCGGTGGCGCAGGTTGCCGCGCGCGATCTGCGCGATGTCCTCGACGATCAGCTCGAGCGGATGCGAGACCGTGCCGCCGATCATCCAGGCCACCAGCGCGCCCACGAGGATCACCGCGATCGTCACGCCCAGGATCAGCGGCAGGAGGCCCTCGCCGGCGCGCTCGCGCATCACCGAGGGCACGAAGAGCTGGTGCCCGTCCTGGAAGCCGTCCTCGTAGCCGTGCTCGTAGTCGGGGTTGTTCTCGTAGCGCCGCGGGTCCTTGTCGCGGTGGCGCTGCTCCCCCTTGGCGCGGTAGAGCCAGCCGGTGAGCGCCG
The DNA here is from genome assembly GCA_044229935.1 of Planctomycetota bacterium. Lineage (GTDB taxonomy): Bacteria > Planctomycetota > UBA1135 > UBA1135 > JADJLZ01. Next base: position 21,116 of record JBGASC010000044.1, read on the forward strand.
AGTCCTTCGAGAGCACGACGTCGATGCGCTCGATGCTGTCGCTCTCGAAGCTCTGCACCTTGCTGCCCGCGATCGGCTGGAAGATCGTGTCGAGCGGCTTGCCGCGCAGGCGCACGGCCTCGACGAAGGAACGCTCCTGCACGTCCTGCGCCGCGCTGACCGTGCGGTTGTAGAGGAAGGCGCCCGCCGCGAGCATCACGACCGCGAGGGCGAGGCTCATCGTGATCGAGAAGCGCGTCCCCAGGCGCGTGCCGGAGAGCTTCAGTTCGCTGCTTTTCTTGGCGGCGCTCATGCGTGCTTCACCCGACGAAGTCCCAGAGGTGGTTGCCCGGGAAGAGGAGACGAGCAGGGATCATCACCACCAGGAGACCCCACAGACCGGCCATGACGTCGTCGAGCAGGATGCCGTGTCCCCCGCCCAGACGCTCCATCTGCCGCGCCGGCGGCGGCTTGGTGATGTCGAAGAAGCGGAAGACGAAGAAGGCCACGCCCAGCGCGAACGGGCTCGGCCCGCGCATCCACGCGATCGTGATCAGGTAGCCGATCACCTCGTCCATCACGAAGATGCCCGGGTCCTTCTTGCCGGCGTACTCCTCGGCCCAGTGACCCAGCGGCGCGGTGATCGCGTAGAGCACGACGCACGAGACCAGCACCCAGACCGGGAACAGCGCGCCGGTCCCCGAGAGCGCCCAGGCGATCGCGACGCCGCCCAGCGTGCCGAAGGTCCCCGGCGCGACGGGCGCGCAGCCGAGGAAGCCGCAGGAGACCAGGGCGAGCTTGAGCCGGTTCACGGCGAGTTCTCCAGGATGAAGCGGCGCGTCTTGACCAGATACGAGAGGCACGAGCCGACCGAGGTCAGGAGCGTCGCCCAGACCGCGGCGTGCGCGACAGCGGACCAGAAGCCCTCGATCGGGAAGCCGAAGGCGAACATGCCGATCGTCACGCCGACCGCGATGCACTGCGCGAACATCTTGAGCTTGCCGAACCAGTCGGCCGGCAACTGCCCGCCCTGGCTCTCGACGTAGCCGCGCAGCGCGGTCATCAGGAACTCGCGCGCCAGCACGACGACGACGATCCAGGCCGGGAACCACGCGCGCGACCAGGGCATCACGGCCAGGAAGACCATCGCGCCGAGCACGAGCACCTTGTCGACGAACGGGTCGGCGATGCGGCCGAAGGCGGTGACGTGGTTGCCGCGGCGCGCGAGCCAGCCGTCGAGCACGTCCGAGAGCGACGTCAGCAGGAAGAGCCAGAAGGCCCACACGATCAAGGTGCGGTCCTGCTCGACCTGCTCGGCGGTCTGCATCCCGTGCCAGCCGAAGATCCCGAACAGTCCCAGCGCGCCCAGGAAGCGCAGTGCGGTGATGCGGTTCGGCCAGTGCTGGAAGACGCCCATGCGTGGCGGCGGAAGCACGGCTAGCGCGCGTCGATCTCGCGGCAGACGAGGTTCGACTCGGCGTCGAGCGCTTCGACCTTGGCGCGGATGATATCCCCCGGCGAGGCCTTGGAGCCACGCACCATCGCCACGAGATCGACCTCGGGCGCGTCCATCGCTCCCCGCCCGACGACGATGCGCGCGCCGGCGTGGTTCTCGTCGACGACCAGCTCGATCTCGCGCCCGATCCAGGCCTGCTGCTCGCTCTTGAGCACCTCGTCGCGGGCTTCGAGCACGGCGGTGAGCCGCGCCTGGGCCACGTCGGCCGGCACGCGCTCGCCCAGGCCGTAGGCCGGCGTGCCCTGCTCGGGCGACCAGGTGAAGGCGCCCAGGCGCGCGAGGCGGAACTCGCGCACGAAGGCGGCCGCCTCGGCGGCGTCGGCGTCGGTCTCGCCGGGAAAGCCCAGCAGCAGGGTCGTGCGCAGCGTGATCCCGGGCACCTCCGTGCGCAGGCGCTCCAGCGTGCGCCGCACCTGGTCGCCCTCGCCCGCGCGGCGCATCGCACGCAGCATCGGCGTGGCGATGTGCTGCACCGGGATGTCGAGGTAGGGCAGCACGTTCGGGTGCTCGCGCATCAGCTCGACCAGGCGCCAGGGGAAGCGGTTGGGGTAGGCGTACATGACGCGGATGCGCGGACGCTCCTCGAGCGTCGCGAGCGCCTCGACCAGATCGGGCAGCTCGCGCCCGAGGTCGCGTCCCCAGGCCGTCGAGTCCTCGGCGACCAGCACGAGCTCCTTCACGCCCGCGCCGCACAGCTCGCGCGCCTCGTCGAGCACGGCCTCGAGCGTCTTCGAGCGGTGCTTGCCGCGGATCGAGGGGATCGCGCAGAAGCTGCAGGTGTGGTCGCAGCCGTGCGAGATGCGCAGGTACGCGTACGAGCTGGGCGTGCTCAGGAGCCGCGCCCCGTCGCGCTCGGGCTCGCGCTCCAGCGGCCCGGCGAGGTAGCGCGGAACGCCCGGCTCGCCGGAGGAGAGCGCCTTGACCGAGCGCGCCAGCGCCCGGTAGTCGGAGATCTCGGCGAAGAGGTCGACCTCGGGGAACTGCTCGGCGAGGCCCTGCTTGTAGCGCTGCACCAGGCAGCCGGCGACGACCACGTGCCGCAGCTCGCCCTTCTTCTTGCGCGCGAGCAGCTCGCGGATCGCGCTCTCCGACTCCTCGCGCGCCGGCCCGATGAACGAGCAGGTGTTGAGCACGACCGTCGAGGCATCCGACGGATCCCCCGCGATCACCAGCCCCTCCTCGGCCATGCGGCCGAGGATCAGCTCGGAGTCGATCAGGTTGCGCGCGCAGCCCAGGTGGACCAGCGAGACGCGCTGCGCGGCGTTCTTCGTGCGCTTGGACAAGGCGTGGAGAGGTGCGGGATGCCGCCAAAACCGAGGGACCACCGGCCGGATCGGCCCGTGGTCCCCTGCTGGCGCGGAGTCGAGCTGCGCCTAGGCGGCGCCGACCTTCTCCAGCCACTGGTCGCGGGTCAGGAGTATATCGCGGCGCTGACCGCCGAGGTACGGCCCGATCAGGCCGAGGTCCTGCAGCTCGTCGAGCACCTTGCAGGCGTCGTCGAAGTCCATGCCGTACTGGCGCTGCAGCATCGAGACCGCGACACGGCCGCGCTCGACGAACAGGCACCCGGCCTCCGAGAGCAGCTTGGCGCGCTGCGGATCGACCGAGAGCGTCTTGCGCGCCCGGGCGTCGGTCACCGGCTGCGGCTGCAGCACGACCTCGGGCTCCGATTCCTCGAGCGCTTCGGGGGAGGAGGCCGCAGCCTGGACCGCCGGAGCCTGGTCCGCGGCGACCGCGGGCTCGGGGAAGAGCTCGACCGCGGGCGTCGACGCGTCGGTGAAGTCGAAGATCGTGGTCTGGGCCACCGCGCGGGCCTCGCTCGCGGCGAGCTCGGGCTCGGCGTCGGCGCCAGCGTGGTCCGCAGCCGCCGCGACGGGCTCGTCCGCGAGCTCCTCGGCCGCCTCCGGCTCGTCCGCGAGCGCTTCGACCGGGGCGAGCTCCTCTTCGACGAGCTCCTCTTCCTCGAGCGGCTCCTCGGACTCCAGCGCGTCCTCTTCGGCCTCGAGGAGCTCCTCCTCCTCGAGCGACTCGGCACCGAACTCGTCGTCGAGGTCTTCGTCGTCCTCGTCGGCGTCCTCGTCCTCATCCTCGTCGTCGTCGCCGTCCTCGAGCTCCTCGTCCTCGGCGAGCGGGTCCTCGTCCTCGAGATCGTCCTCGTCGGCGAAGGGCTCCTCGTCGAGCAGCGCGACGGGCGCGAGTTCCTCCACCGCGAGCTGCTCGTCCGCGTCCGCTTCCCCGCCGGAGAACTCCTCCGACTCGGCCATCGGGACGGCGTCGAGCTCGAGCGGCGTGGCGACCTCGAGCTCGTCTGCGGACTCGAGCTCCTCGTCGGACTCGAGCTCGTCCTCGTCCGTCACCTCGACGAGCGTGGTCTGGGAGACGATCGCGACCGGTTCGGGCTCGAGCGGAACCGCGAGGCTGGCTTCCTCTTCCTCGTGCACGAGCTCGTCGAGCGCCGCGTCGAAGGCGACCGGGTCCGGCTCGTCCGCGCCGAGGTCGAGCGAGTCGGGCTCCCAGCTCGGCTGCACGATCGGCGCCGCCGCGACGGGCGCGGCGGAGGCGATCGGCTCGTCGGGCTCGGCGCGCAGCTCCTCGCGCGCCTTGCGCAGCGACTCGACCAGCGAGAGCGGCGTGCCGTAGGCGTCGACCGGTTCGTCCTCCTCGCCCAGGCCGGTCTGCTCCCAGGTCGGGCGCGTCGGTGCGGCCGCGAGCGCCTCCTCCGCGATCGGAACGCGGTCCTCGCTCGTCTCGCTCAGCCCGGCATCGGGCGCGTAGAGCGGCCGGACGCCCGGGGGGAGAGGACGCACTTCGCGCGCGGCAGGCTGGGCCAGGGCAGCGGCGGCGGGCGCAGCGGCAGCCAGATCCGCGCGAGCGGCGACGGGCTGCACGCGGGGAGCAGGGCTCGCGACGGACTCGGGGGCAGCGACGCGGGGCGCAGGTGCGGTTGAGCTGGCATGTGCGGTCTGGATGGGAGTGGCGCCGGGGGGCACTTGGCCCTTCAGGCGGACGTCCTCGGGGTAGGGCGAGGGCGGCGGTGCCGCCGGGATGCGCTCGCGCAGGGATTTCCGCGCGAGCTCGGCGGCGTGGTTCAGGTCTTCGGGAATCAGTCCGGCGGCTTCGGCGGCGGTGACGCCCGGATCGGCGCGCAGGGTCTTCTCGGCCGGCGTCGGCCGGATCTGCTCCTCGCCGACCGGGATCGGGTTGCGCAGCCAGACGAACCAGACCGAACCGAAGACGACGGCGAGGCCGAGCAGGCCGCCGAGCACCGGGTGCAGCGCCTCGGCCAGGGCGCCGCCGCTGAAGAGCCCGAGCCGGCCTCCGCCCATGCCGCTGAACGAGCCGCACAGGATCGAGAGACCCAGCGTGCAGCCGACCAGCCCCAGCGCGTGGCGCAAGACGCGCGCCTCGCTGCCGGTGACGAAGGCGCGCGCGCCGAGGAAGGCGACGCCCGCGGCGAGCAGCAGGCTCGGGATCGAGCCCAGGCTGTTCGCGAAGGGCTGCGCGACCGCCGCGGTGCCGGTCAGCGTCTCGAGCGGCTCGTCGCTCGCGAGAGACTTGACCATCAGCACGGCGATGAACGTCCCGGCGACGAAGAGGAGCAGTCCCCCACCGTCGCGCTTGAGATCGAAGGGCTTGCTACTCATCTGCATCTTCCTCGTCCTTGGGTGCACTGATCTCCTTGACCCCGTGCATCTTCTCCCAGTCCTCGAGCGTCACCAGGATCTCGCGCGACTTGCTGCCCTTGTGCGGACCGACGATGCCGTGTTCGGTCATGATGTCGATCAGGCGCGAGGCGCGCGTGTAGCCGATGCCCAGCGCGCGCTGCAGCAGGCTGGCCGAGCCGCGCTTGGTCTTGAGGATCACGCGCACGGCGTCGTCGAAGAGCTCGTCCTCCTCGGGCATCGAGCCGGAGGACTCGCCGGGCTGGCGCGCGCCGGTCGCGACCTGGATCAGCTCCTGGCTGAAGTTCGGCGCGGAGTCCTTGCAGACGAACTCGACCAGCGAGTTGAGCTCGGAGTCCTCGACCAGCGCGCCCTGCACGCGCTTCAGCTTGGCCCCGCCCGGGCCCATGTAGAGCATGTCGCCGTTGCCGAGCAGCTTCTCGGCGCCCATGTCGTCGAGGATCACGCGGCTGTCGATCTTGCTCGCGACCTGGAAGGCGATGCGCGTGGGCAGGTTGCCCTTGATCACGCCCGTGATCACGTCGGTCGAGGGCCGCTGCGTGGCGACGATCACGTGGATGCCGACCGCGCGCGACTTCTGCGCCAGGCGCGTGATCGCGAGCTCGGCCTCCTTCTTGGCCGTCATCATCAGGTCGGCCATCTCGTCGACGACGACCACGATGTAGGGCACGTGGCGCGGCGTGCGCGCGTCGTCGAAGGCCTGGCCCAGGCGCTTCTTGAGCTCGTCCTCGCCCAGCGCGTTGTAGCCCTTGATGTTCTTGACGCCGGCGTCCTTGAAGAGCTCGTAGCGCCCTTCCATTTTCTCGATCGCCCACAGCAGCACCTGCGTCGCGGTGCGCGGATCGGTCACCACCGGGCACATCAGGTGCGGCACGGTCGCGAAGGTCTGCAGCTCGACCATCTTGGGGTCGACCAGGATCATCTTGACGTCGTGCGGTGAGCGCGTGAGCAGGAGGCTCGAGAGGATCGTGTTGATGCAGACCGACTTGCCCGAGCCGGTCGTGCCGGCGATCAGGAGGTGCGGCATGCGCGCGAGGTCCTCGACCACCGGCGTGCCCTCGGCGTCCATGCCCAGGAAGAGCGGCAGCGCCATCTGCTTGGGATCGTAGGCGCGCTGCACGACCAGCTCGCTGATGCGCACCACGCGGCGCTTCTGGTTGGGCACCTCGATCCCGATCGTCTCGCGGCCGGGGATCGGCGCGATGATGCGCACGCTCTGCGCGCGCAGGGCCGCCGCGATCTCCGAGGAGAGCTGCGTGACCTTGTTCATGCGCGTGCCCTGCGCGACGGTCAGCTCGAACATCGTCACCGCGGGGCCGACCTGCGCGCCGACGATGTTGGCCTCGACGCGGAAGCTCTTGAGCGCGTGCTCGAGCTTGGCGGCGCAGTCCTGGATGAAGCGCTCGTCCATGCCCGTGTTGCCCTCGGGCCGGATCAGGAGCTCGATCGGCGGCAGCTTCCACGGTCCGGGCGGAGGCGTCGGCGGGTCCCAGCGGGGGGCCTGGGCCATCTTGGCCTGCACCGGCGGCTTGGGCGCGGCGGCCTGCACGGGTTCGGGCTCGGCCTCCTCCTCGGGCAGCTCCTCGAACTCCTCGTCGGCGACCTCCTGCTCGTAGTCGTCCTCGAGCTCGTCCTCGTCGTACTCGCCCTTCTTGGGCTTGGTCGGATCGTCGCGGTCCTCGAGGCCGACGTAGTCGTCGCCCTCGTCCTCCTCGGTCTCGTCGTCGGCCTCGTCGAGCTCCGCGGAGCCTTCCGCGTCGGCCGCCTCGTCGAGCTCCTCGTCCTCGTCCTCGTCCGCCTCGGCCACGCGCTCGGTGCGCTGGATCGTCTGGCGCCGCGGCTCCGCGGGCGGGTCCTCGAGCGCGATGCCGCCGCCGGCACCCTGCGCGGCGGGCTGCAGGCCTTCGCGCAGGTCCGCGCCGCGGACGAAGTTCCAGCCCGCGTGGAACACGCCGGCGAGGTGCGTGCCGATCGCGGCGACCATGCCACCGCCGCCGCCCTTGCCGCCGCGATTCTTGTCGAGCCAGTCCCGGAAGCCCTGCAGCGAGGGATAGAAGGCCATCTCCGTCGCGAGCAGGAACGAGACCAGCACGAGCAGGAGCAGCAGGATGAAGAAGCCCACGCCGCCGAACTTGGAGATGAAGAAGGGCGTCGAGGCGAGCGCGAGGTAGCCGCCGCATCCGAACGGCAGGTGCGATCCGAGTCCGTGCTGCGCGCCGACGGTCTCCGGATCGAAGACGAAGTGCAGGAGGTACGCGGTCGAGACGACGAAGGTCGCGCCGCCGAACACGCGCAGCGAGACCAGCGGGATGCGCCGTCCGGCGACCATCACGCAGCCCCAGGTCAACGCGAGCATCGAGAGCAGGAACGAAGACAGCCCGAAGCCGCGGTGCAGCAGGTTGGCGAGGTAGAAGCCGATCTGCCCGCCCCAGTTCCAGCCGCGCGCCTGCGGGTCGTCGTAGGGCGCGTAGAAGCTGAAGAGCGAGACGAACAGGAAAAGGGCGAACGCGACCAGCGCGATCCCCTTGATCTCGCGCAGCCGCTCCGCCGTTTTCTCGTCGACCTCGCGGCCGAAGAAGAAGCTCTGGATCCTCGACGCGGCCTTGCCGAGCGCTCGCCCGTCGCCCTCGTCGGAAGCACGTTCCTTGCGTCCCATCGAATGCCGGTGGAGGCGCGGGGGCTAGCGCCCTCGCGCCGGGCCACATTCGTTCCACCCCTCGCGGCCCGGCGTGCGGGGATACCAATTCGCGCAGGCGTTTCCAAGACACGTCCCGCGCCAACCTGCAGGCTCGCCATCGATCCCGAGGCGGCGGCGTGCCATGCTGGAAGGAGGTTGCAACGCAGGATGTCCCCGCCTTCACCTCCGCACCGCCGTGTTCCGCGGATCCTGCTCCTGGCCGCGGCGAGCGTCGTCTGGCTCCTCGTGATCGAAGGGGGCTACCGGCTCGTGCGCGCGCTGCGCGGCGAGAGCTACCACGCCGCCGCGGCCGAGGCGCGCTTGGACGCGCTGATCGACCAGCTCCACGGCACGCCCTTCGTGCCCGAGGCGGCCAAGACCGACCTCGCCAAGTCCGGCATGGCGATCCACCCCTACCAGGGCTTCGCGATCGCCTGGTACACGCGCTCGGGACAGGACGAGGTGCGCTACTTCCAGAGCGAGGAGGCCGGGCGCAATGCCGACGTCGTGCTGATCGGCGGCTCGGTCGCGGCCGAGTTCGGCAACTGGGCCGGGCAGTCCCTGATCCCCGAGCTCCAGAAGGACCCGCGCCTCTCGGGCCGCGAGATCCGCCTGCACAACGTCGCCTGCCCCGGCCACAAGCAGCCCCAGCATGCGATGACGCTGCAGTGGCTGCTCAGCCTGGGCTGGAAGCCCGACGCGGTCGTGCTGCTCGACGGCTTCAACGAGCTCGCCGTCTCGGCCGAGAACGTCAAGGTCGGCGTCAACCCGCTCTTCCCCTCCTGGGTCGAGATGCAGATGCGCCTGGGCGGCTCGCTCAACGAGCCCCAGGACCTCGAGCTCGTCGGCCGCGCCGTCGCCGCGCGGGAGGAGGCCGAGGACCTGCGCGGTCGCCTGCGCCGCTGGCCACTGACCTCGAGCGCGCTCGCGGGCACCTGGGCCGTGCACACGCTCGAAGGCGCGGTCGGCCGCGCCCGCGGCCGCATGCTCGACGTGCAGGAGCACCAGGCGGCGAAGAAGCAGGAGATCCACTCGCTGACGATCGCCGGCCCGGGCTTCGACGCCGATCCCGCCGCCGTGCTGGCGCAGTGCGTCGAGGCCTGGCGCGAGGGCTCGCGCAGCATGCAGGCGATCTGCAACGCGCGCGGCATCGCCTTCCTGCACGTGCTCCAGCCCTCGCCCTGCGATCCGGGCTCGAAGCCGCTGACGCCGGAGGAGGCCGAGGCCGCGCGCAACCCGCCGCTGTGGGCCGAGTCGATCGCCAAGGGCTACCCGCGCCTGCGCGCGGTCGGCGCGGAGCTCGCGACGGAGGGCGTGCACTTCCTCGACGCGACGCAGGTCTTCGCCGGGCACGAGGAGCCGATCTACCGCGACACCTGCCACTTCGGGGGCGAGGGGTGTGCGATCCTCGGCCCGGTGATCGCGAAGGCGCTGCTCGCGGTGTGGAAGCCGTAGCGCGCGCTCGGGCGCGGCTCGCGGCGAGCCCTTCGTGTCCGCGGAGGAGCTCCGGTGCTTACGCCTTCAGGCCCGCGCGAGCGCGGCGACGTGCGCCACGAGCTCGCGCGCGACGCGCGCCTTCGTCCCGGCGAGCACGCGCCGCGAGCCGTCGCGGCCGAGCAGCACGATCCTCGTCTCGTTCGCGTTGAGCGCCGACGCGTCGTTGAGCGCGATGCAGTCCAGCCGCTTGCGCACGAGCTTCGCGCGCGCGCGGCGCTCGCCGGAGCCCGTCTCGAGCGCGAAGCCGCACACGATGCGCGTCCCCTTGCGCGAGGCGAGCGTCGCGAGGATGTCGGGGTTGCGCACGAGCTCGAGCGTCGCGCGCGCGGCGCCGCCGTCCTTCGCGCGCCACTTGCCCGCGAGCACACGCGCGGGCCGCCAGTCGGCGACCGCCGCGGCCATGATCAGCACGTCGGCGATGCGGAAGGCGGCGCGGCAGGCTTCGAGCATCTCGCGCGCGCTCGTGACGTCGAGGCGCTCGACGCCGGCGGGGGTCGCGAGGTTCACCGGACCCGCGACGAGCGTGACCGCGTGTCCGGCGCGCGCCGCGGCCTCCGCGATCGCGAAACCCATGCGCCCGGAGGACTCGTTCGAGAGGTAGCGCACCGGATCGAGCGCCTCGCGCGTCGGTCCGGCGCTGACGAGCACGCGCAAGGGCGGATTTCGGGGCTTGGAGCGCGCCATCGGTCGGCCGAGTGTAGCGGCCTTCTTCCGCGCCCGCCCTCACCTCGAGCCGCTCCCCCATGCGCCGCCTCCTCGCCGCCCTCGTCGCCCTGGCCCTCGGTCTGGTCCTGCCCGCGCGCGCCCAGACGCCGCAGACGCTCCCGCTCGCCGCGCCGTCCAGCCCGAGCGCGACGCCCCTCGAGGCCGCGCTCGACGCGCTCGCGACCCGGGCCCGCAGCGCGCGCGGACCGCGCGAGGAGCTCGAGAGCCTGACGCTGCTCGCCGCGCTCTCGATGGTGCACCTGGTCGAGCTCGAAGGGCGCTACCAGCCCTTCACGCCCGATCCCGACGGCGGCGAACGCCTCGCGAGCGAGCGCTGGCTGCACGCGGGCGAGCTCGTCGCGCGCGTGCGCGAGGAGGAGTTCCCCGAGTACTTCGCGCTCGAACGGCTGCAGCGCGAGCTCGGGCTGGTCGTCGGCGCCGACGATGCGGAGCTCGACCAGCGCTTGAGCGGCTGGAAGGTGCCGCGCGCGCTCGCGCGCGGAGCGGAACGCCTCGCGGAGCGGGCGCGCAAGGCGGGCTGAGCGCACGCAGCGCTCCGGGACACGCGCGTCGCCGCGCGCTCAAGGCATCTGCACGGGCACGACCACGGTCTCCCCGGCCTTGGCCTCGACGCGCAGGTCGTAGTCGCCGCCGGTCGAGCCCGGCACGTGCCCGACGCCCGGGTCGGACGTCCTCGACACGATCCGGAACTCGTGCGGACCGGCCTCGATCCCGCGCAGGAGCACGCCGGGCCACAGCGGCACGCGCGCGCCCGGACCGCTGACGCCGACGCACTCCAGCAGCGCATCCCCGCGCGCGGGCAGCCCGTTCCCGTCGCCGAGCTGGAAGCGCAGCGCACCGAGGTTCCCGACCGGGACGCGCAGGATCGCCTGCGCCCCATCGCCGATCACGAGCTCGGCCGCAGGTTCGTCCCTCGGCGGAAACGCGAAGGTGCCCGACCTCGCGCGCACGCGTGCGCGCCAGCTGCCGGCGCGCAGGTCGACCAGCTGCTGCTCGCGCACGCGGCCGGAGAGCTCGAGCGTGCGCGGCTCGACGCCGTCCTCGGTCGACTCCAGCTCGAGCGTTCCCTCGCACAGGTGCCCGCAGACGGCGCTCGTGCACGAGCAGTCCTGGTGCACGAGCAGCGAGCCGACGTGCGAGCGCCTGGAGAGCCGCAGCTGCGTCGGTGGCGCCTGGACGTCGGCGGGCCAGGCGTAGAACTCGAAGTCCTGGCGCTCGAAGCCCGGACAGCAGACGAGCACCTTGAACGGCCCCAGGCGCGACGCGTCGCAGTCCGAGGCGAAGCGGTAGCTGCGCGTCCCCGCCGTGCCGGCGCGCGAGGACTCGAGCTCGTGCAGTCCGTCGTCGAGGCCCAGGTCGCCGTAGCCGCCGAGGGCCGCACGCGCGCGCCGGACCTCCGGGAGCTCGAGCGCGCGGCAGTCGCCGACCTGCGCATCCTGCGCGTAGCGCAGGAACTCCAGGCCGTGCGCATCGATGCCCTCGCCGTTCTCGTCGAGCGCGACGAGGTCGGCGCGGTAGACCGTCTGCACGACGAGCAGGTGCTCGTCGTCCGAGGGCGCGAGGCCGCGCAGGTCCTCGACGAAGCCCGAGCCCGGTGCGCTGGCCGAGAGCGTGTAGCTCTGCTGCGGATCGAGCTCGCCGAACTCGAAGCGCCCGTCCGCGCCGCTGGTGCACTCCGGATGCGGCTTGTGCACGGGCCTCCCTGACCGGATGCCGCGACCGTCGATCGCGCCAGAGAGATCGCGGCGAAGCAGGCCCTCGGGCAGGCCGTCCGCGCTCTCGGCGCAGCGCACGCTCGCGCCCGCGACCGGCGTGCGCCCCGGGCCGCGCACCACGCGACCGCGCAGGCGCGTCGAGCTCGCCACGGGAGCTGCGCGAGGCTTCGGCGCAGCCAGCGCGGGCGCGCGCGCGGAGGTCTGCGCGCTCTCGAGCTCCGCGCGGGTCTCCTCCGTCGCGTCGAGCGCCGACGCAGGGGCGTCCGCCGCCTGCACCGCGCTCGCCTCGCTCGGAGGCACGAGCGGCTCGGCCGGCTTCGCGCCGACGAAGCGCCACGCGCCGAAGGCGATCAGCAGCACGATCACGACGAGCGGAACGAGGAGGCGCGGGAGGCGCATGACGACCCGGGCCAGTCTACGGCATGCGCTCGCGGCTCGGGCCGGACCGCGCCGCGCCCCTCCTGCGCTCGCCGTCCGAACCCGCCCCGTCGGCGCGACGGGGCGGGTTCGCGGAACCTCAGTGGCCCTCGACGACGGGGAGGACGCTCTCCGGCACCAGGCCGTGCGCCTCGCGGTGCGTCTCCTGGATCGCCTCGGCGTTCGGCGCCTCGGCGAGACAGTGGATCGTCCCGCCGCGCTCGTCGACCCAGTAGTTCAGGAAGCGCACGCCGTGCGAGCCCTGGACCGCGAGGTCCTTGCGGTGCGCCTCGGCCACGTCCTCGGCACGCACGCCGGGCCCGACGCGATGCGTGTCCATGTAGAGATGCGCGTGGCCACTCGCCGGAGCGGGCAGGATCCCCGGCACGACCTCGCACACCTCGTCCGCCACCAGGCCGTGCGCTTCGCGGTGCACCGCGGTCGCGGCCTCCGCGCTGGGCGCCTCGACCAGGCAGAAGACCGTGCCCGAACCCTCGTCGACCCAGTAGCGCTGGTAGTCGACGCGGTGCGAGCCCTCGACGGCGAGGTCCTTCTGGTGGGCCTTCGCGACGTCCTCGAGCGTGACCTTGCCGGGCTCGAGGTGGTGCACGTCGAGCAGCAGCCGCTCGCCCGTGTGGCACGCGGCGAACAGCGCCAGCAGAGAAGCGCCGGCGAGTGCGGAGCGGAGGAGCTTCACGGCGCCACCTTCCCCGCGCGCGCGGAGCCGGCGACGACCGACGTCGCGGCCGTGGGGTCGAGCATGGCGCACACCTCGTGGATGCGCGTCGCGGGGATCCCGCTGAGCTCGGCGTGGCGACGGATCAGCTCCTCGTCGCGCGCCAGGTAGACGCAGAACGTGCCGTCGCGGGTGACGTAGCTCTCCACCCACTGGACGTCGGGGGCAAGTTGCGCGAGGGCCTCGCACGAGACCTCGGCGGCGCCGCACAACTGCGCGGGGGTCGAGGCCCCGAGGCCGGGAATCTCGCGTTCGATCACATATTTCCTCATGTCGGTTTCTCCGGTAGTCGGGCCTTCCGACGGCAGCGTCCGTTCGCGTCCGCTCGGAACTCCCGGGCACGGACGCATCCTCGTCGCGCGATCTGGAATCGACCTGTGCGCCGTCTCGAGGATTTCTGGAACCTGCCGGCACCGCGCGGCCGCCGCTACGATCGAGCCCGCATGAGCGCGCCCCGAACCCACGAGGTCTACCGCTTCGGACCCTTCCGGCTCGACGTCACCGAGCGGCAGCTCACGCGCGAGGGCCGCGTGGTGGTCCTGCGCGCGAAGGTCTTCGACACGCTCGTCGCGCTCGTGCGGCGCGCCGGCCACCTGGTCACGCGCGAGGCGCTGATCGACGCGGTCTGGCCCGATGCGATCGTCGAGGAGGGCAACCTCTCGCACAACGTGTCCGCGCTGCGCAAGGCGCTGGGTGACGACGGCGGCGAGCTCTTCGTCGCGACCGTCCCGCGCAGTGGCTACCGCTTCGTGCATCCGCTCGAGCCCGCGGGCCCGGCGGAGCCGGACGAGGGCGCAGCGATCGTCCGCGCGCGGCGCTTCCGCGAGCAGGGAGCCTGGAACGCTGCCTACGAGGCCTTCCTCCAGGCGCGCGAGCAGGGCGAGCTCGACGCGGCCGACCGCGAGGGCCTGGCCGAGTCCGCGCGCTGGAGCGGACGCTTCGACGAGGTCGTGCCGCTCCTGGAGGACGCCGCGCACGCGTGGGCCGCGGCCGGCGAACCGGTCCGCGCCGCGAACGCCTCGATCGAGCTCGCCTTCGTCCTGCTCGACCGGCGCCGCGTCGCGCTGGCGAAGAGCTTCGCGCGCCAGGCCGAGCGGCGCCTGCCGCCCGAGCCGCCGTCGGGGCCGGCACTGCCCGCGCATTCGCGCCTGCGCCGGCTGCACGCGCGCCTGTGCTGGTGCGACGCGGACTGGGAGGGCGCGCTGGTCGCCGCGGGTCGCGCGCTCGAGCTGGCGCGCGCGGCCGCGGATCCCGACGCCGAGGCGCTCGCGGCGATCGACGTCACGCACTCGCTGCTCGCGCTCGAGCGCTTCGAGGAGGTGCTCGCCTCGCTCGACGAGACCGGCGCGCACGTCACCTCGGGCCGGCTCGGGGCCTACGCCTCGGGCATGGCCTTGTGCGGGATCATCATCGCCTGGCAGGCGCTGGGCCGCCCCGAGCGCGCGCTCGAGTGGTCGCAGGCCTCGAGCGACTGGGCCGATGCGACCGGCGTCGCCTACTTCCCCGGGCTGTGCCGCATGCACCGCGGCGAGCTGAACATGCTGCGCGGCGAGTTCGCGCACGCCGAGGCGGACTTCCTGCGCGGCGCCGAGGAGCTCGGCCGAGCCGACTCGTTCCTCTCCGGCCTCGCGCTGCGCGAGCTGGGGACCGTGCGCCTGCGGCGCGGGGACCTCGACGGTGCCGAGGCTGCGTTCGCGCGCGCGCTGCAGCTGGGCACGGATCCGCAGCCGGGCTACGCGCTGCTGCGCGCCGCGCGCGGCGAGACGCTGCAGGCCCGCCGCGACCTCGAGCGCTTCCTCTCGCGCGAGGGGAACGGCCAGCTCAACCTGCTCGATCGCCAGAACCGGCTCGGCGCGCTGCGCGTGCACGCGCGGCTCGCGCTCGCGACCAGCGCCCCCGACGCGGCCCGCGCGACCGTCGAGGCGATGAGCGGGATCGCGGACGCGACGGGATCGACGACGCACCGCGCCATGGTCGAGACCGCGCGCGGCGAGCTCGCGCTGGCGCAGAACGACACCAGCGAGGCGCTCGAACGGTTCACGTCCAGCTGGCGCGCGTGGAACGAGCTCGGCGCGCCGTACGAGGCCGCCAGCGTGCGCGTGCGCCTGGCGGAGGCGCTGCTCGCCGAAGGCGACGCGACGCGCGCGCGCACCGAGCTCGAGGGCGCGGCCGCGAGCCTGGCGGAGCTCGGCGCGCAGCTCGACGCGAAGCAGGTGCAGCGCCGCCTGCAGCAGCTGGAGGCGGGCGCAATCAAGCCGAGCCGGAAGGTGCGCGTGCGCGGCCGGATCGAGCGCTCCGCGGAGCTGCAGGCGCTGCTCGGCCCGGGCGCCTGGAGCGATCTGATCGCGTGGCTCGAGCGCAAGCTGCACGGCTGCTGGGCCGAACACGGCGGCCGCACGCTGGCGCAGGAGGACGACAGCTACCTGGTCGAGTTCGACCGGCGCGCCGACGCCGAGGCGTGCGTCGCGCGCGTGCGCGACTCGCTGCGCGAGCACCGCGCCCGGCACGGCTTCGCGCCCGAGCTCGTCGTGGAGTGGAGCGAGACGGATCCCGCCGGGTAGCGCGCCGCCCGCGTCAGCGCCGCAGGCGTTCCGCCACGCGCGCGACGATGCGCGGCGGCTCGGCCAGCCGGCCCTTGCCCGCGTCGCCGCAGGCCATGTGGCCTTCCTCCGGCTCGAGGATCTCCCAGCCGTCCTCGCGCAGGAGCGCCAGGTTCCGCTGCAGCGGCCGTGCGGCGAGCATGTTCGGGTTCATCGCCGGGCAGAGGATGCGCGGCGTCTGCGCGTCGAGCGCGAGCGCGACCGTCCCGAGCAGGTCGTCGGCCATGCCGTGCGCCAGGCGCGCGATCGTCCCTGCGCTGGCCGGCGCGACGAGGAAGAGCTCGGCCCACTTCGAGAGCTCGATGTGGTCCATCGCGCCCGTTCGCGCGGCGCCGAACTCGCTGACGAAGGCGCGCTCGCCGCTGACGGCCTCGAAGAGCTGCGGGTTGACGAGCTCGGCCGCGCGCGGCGTCAACACCGCGCGCACGGCGTGCCCGGCCTGCGCGAGCTTGCTGGCGAGATCGCAGGCCTTGTACGCGGCCACCGACGCGCTGACGCCCAGGACGATGCGTGCCATGCTCAGCTCCTCCTCGTCTCGGTCTTGGCGAGGCCCATCAGCGCGCGCACCTCGGCCACGGCGCGCTCGAGGTCGTCGTTGACCACGACGTGGTCGTACTTGACGCGCTCGCGATACTCGTCCTCGGCCTTGTGCAGGCGCCGTTCGAGCACCTCGGGCGTCTCGGTGTTGCGCTTCACAAGGCGCCGGCGCAGCTCCTCGAAGTCGGGCGGCGCGATGAAGATGTACTGGCCCGGCTCGCCCAGCGCCTTCAGCTGCAGCGCGCCCTGCACGTCGATCTCGAGCAGGTAGAGCTGGCCTGCGGCGATCGCGCGCTCCAGCGGCGCGCGCAGCGTGCCGTAGAGGTTGCCGTAGACCTCGGCGTGCTCGATGAACTCGCCGCGCGCGATGCGGCGCTTGAACTCGTCGACGCTGAGGAAGTGGTAGTCGCGGCCGTCGACCTCGCCCGGGCGCATCTTGCGCGTCGTGGCGGAGACCGAGAAGACCACGTGCGGATCCTCGAGCAGCCGCTTGCAGATCGTGCTCTTGCCCGAGCCCGAGGGGCCCGAGATCACGACCATCCTTCCCTGACGGCTCACGCGCTCACTCCACGTTCTGCACCTGCTCGCGCAGGCGCTCGATGCGCGACTTGATCTCGACCACGCCGTGCGCGACCTCGGCGTCGTTGCACTTGGAGGCGATCGTGTTCGCCTCGCGCAGCATCTCCTGCACCAGGAAGTCGAGCTGGCGCCCGATCGGGCCGCCCTTGTCGAGCAGCGTCGTCCACTGCCCGAGGTGGCTCGCCAGGCGCGTCAGCTCCTCGCCCACGTCCATGCGGTCGGCGAGCAGCGCGAGCTCGCGCGCGAGGTCGGCCTCGGCGACCTTGGTCTGGCTGCCGAGCAGCTCCTGCACGCGCTGCTGCAGCTTCCGGTGGTGCTCGCGCACGACCAGCGGCATGCGCTGCCCGATGCGCGCGGCCTCGTCCCCGATCGCGGCGGCGTTGGCGCGCAGGTCCTTCTCGAGCGCGAGCCCCTCGCGCTCGCGCATCTCGAGCAGCGCGGAGAGCGACTGGCGCAGGCAGGCCTGGATCAGGCGCGCCTCGCGCTCGCGCAGGCCGGGCGTGTCCTCGGTGCCGAGCACGCCGGGCAGCGCGATCAGGCTCTCGACGCCCAGGCGCTGCTCCAGGCCCAGCTCGCGCGCCAGCGCCGCGATCTCGCCCTGGTAGCGCCGCGCCAGCTCGCGGTTGAGGCGCACGGCCGGGGCGACGGCGGCCTCGACGGCGATCGTGACGTTGACCGAGCCGCGCTCGAGCTTCTCGCGCACGAGTGCCTCGGCCTCGGATTCCAGCGCCGCGAGCTCGGCCGGCAGGCGCAGCTTGACCTGCAGGTAGCGGTGGTTGACCGAGCGCAGCTCGACGCGCACGGAGACCTCGTCCTCGAGCAGGTTCGCGGCGCCGAATCCGGTCATCGAGCGCAGCGGCGCCATGCGTCTCAGGCCTTCTTCGGGCGGCTCCCGGGCTTGATCGCCTTGCCGCCGGCCTTGCAGAGCGGGCACTCGTCGGGCTTCCAGGAGTTGACGCTGACCGCGCAGAGCGTGCTGAGCTCGAGCCCGTCCTTGGCGAAGGGGTTGCCGCCCGAGCGGTTGACGATGCCGCCGACCGCCGCGGTCGGGACGTCGAAGCCCTTGAGCACCTCGATCACCTCGCGCGCCGAGCCGCCGGTCGTGATCACGTCCTCGACGACCAGCACGCGCTCGCCGGGCTCGACCTTGAAGCCGCGCCGCAGGCCCATCTTGCCGTCGGTGCGCTCGGTGAACTGGCAGCGCGCGCCCAGCGCACGCGCCATCTCGTGCGCCCAGATCACCGCGCCCAGCGCCGGCCCGATCACCAGATCGAAGTGCGCGCGGTCGCGCGCGCGGATCTTCTCGGCCAGGGCGCGCGCGAGCGTCTCGGCGCGGCGCGGATCCTCGAGGATCAGCGCGCACTGGAAGTAGCGGTCGCTGTGCAGCCCCGAGGAGAGTTCGAAGTGCCCTTCGAGCATCGCGCCCGAGGAGCGGAAGAGATCGAGGACCTGCTTCTCGTCGAGCATGGGGCGCGACCTACTTCTTGGGCTGCTCGCCGCCGTTCGCGGGCGGGGTCTGTCCGCCGTTGTTCGCCGGCGGCGTCTGTCCGCCCGCGGCCGGAGTGCCGGCGTCGCTGGGCGGCAGCACCGAGTCCTCCTGCACGACCGAGCGGCCGACCTCCTGGCGGTTGACCAGATGGATGCCCAGCGCGGCGGCGAGGAAGATCGCGCAGGTCCAGCCGGTGAACTTGTTGATGCCCTTGGTGCCGACGCCGAAGGTCTGCTGGCCCTCGGTGCCGAGCGCGCCGGTCAGACCGCCGCCCTTGCCTTCCTGCAGCAGGATCACGACGACCAGCACGATGGCCGAGAGGACGAACACGATGTACAGGAGGGTGCTGAGGAGCATCATGGCGACGGGAGACTCTAACGGGATTCGAGGATGCCGAGGAAGCTCTCGGCCTGGATCGAGGCACCGCCGACGAGACAGCCGTCGACGTCGGGGGCCGACAGGATCTCGCGCGCGTTCTGCGGCTTGACGCTGCCGCCGTACTGGATGCGCAGCCGCGAGGCGAACGCGTCCTGGTACAAGCCCGCGAAGACGCCGCGCAGGTAGGCGTGCGCGTCGCTGGCCTGCTTGGGCGTGGCGTTGATGCCGGTGCCGATGGCCCAGACCGGCTCGTAGGCGATCGTGATGCGCTCCAGCTGCTGGTTCGCGACGCCCGCGAGGCCGGCGGTCAGCTGGCGCCCGATCACCTTCTCGGTCAGCTTCTGGTTGCGCTCCTCGAGCGTCTCGCCGACGCACAGGATCACCTCCAGGCCGGCCTCGAGCGCGACGCGCACCTTGGCGTTGACCAGCTCGTCGCTCTCGCCGTAGATGTGGCGGCGCTCGGAGTGCCCCAGGATCACGCTCGAGGCGCCCACGTCGACCAGCATCGTGGCGCTGATCTCGCCCGTGAAGGCGCCCGCGCGCTCGTCGCAGCAGTTCTGCGCGCCGACCTTGATGCGCGAGCCGGCCAGGGCGCGCGAGATCTCGTCGAGGTAGACGAAGGGCGGGAAGACCGCGACGTCGAGGTCGTGGCGCGCGCCGGCGCGCTCGCGCAGCGCGGCGACCAGCCCGAGCGCGCTCTTGCGCTCGAGGTTCATCTTCCAGTTGCCGGCGAGGTAGGGCTTCCTCATGAGGCGGCCTTGGCCTTGCTGAGCTGCTCGGGAACGACCAGTCGGCGCCCGTCCAGGGCCGCGATCTGCACCGCGTCGCGCGCGATCTCGCCGAAGGCCTCGGGCGTGATCGCCTGCGCGCCGTCGGAGTGCACCTCGCTGACGTCGGTGTGCACCTCGAGGATCAGCCCGTCGGCTCCCGCGCCCACGCCGGCGCGCGCCAGGGCGCGCACGAGGTCGGCGCGGCCCGCGGCGTGGCTGGGGTCGGCGACGACGGGCAGGTGCGTGGCCTTCTTGAGGTACGCGATCGCGCCGACGTCGAGCAGGTTGCGCGTGACGCGGTCGAAGCCGCGCACGCCGCGCTCGCACAGCACGACCTGCGTGTTGCCCTGCGCCAGCAGGTACTCGGCCGCCAGCAGGAACTCGCGCACGGTCGCGCCGAAGCTGCGCTTGAGCAGCGCGGGCTTGCGCGTGCGGCCGATCTCCGTGAGCAGCGGCGCGTTGGTCATGCTGCGCGCCCCGATCTGGAACATGTCGGCGACCTCGAGCACCTTGCCCACGTCGCGCGGGTCGAGCACCTCGGTCACGATGCCGATGCCGGTCTCGGCGCGCACCTGCGCCAGCATCTCCAGGCCCTCCTCGCCCAGGCCCTGGAAGGAGTAGGGCGAGGTGCGCGGCTTGTAGGCGCCGCCGCGCAGGAGCGTCGCGCCGCGCAGCTGCACGGCGCGCGCGATCTCGAGCAGGCGCGGGTAGGTCTCGACTGCGCAGGGACCGGCGACCAGCGAGAGCTCCTTGCCGCCGAAGCGCGCGCCGGCCGCGCGCACGACGGTGTCGGGCTGGCCGGGTGTGCGTTCGTGGCGCTCGCGGGCGTTCTCGGCGTCGAGGATCGCGGCGACGCCGACCAGGTCCTCGAAGCGCGAGCGGTGCTCCGGCCGGCCCGGACCCTCCAGGCGCAGGATCTCGTGGCGCTCGTCGAGGAAGCTCGTGCGGTAGCCCAAGTCCCTGGCCAGGGTCAGGATGGCCTCGAGCTGGGGGGCGGGCAGGGCCCGTCGCAGGCGCAGGAGCATGGGGAGGGGGTCGGCGGACTCTTGGGGACGCGGGGGAAACCCGACAATATGAAGTCCGGCCAGGATACCGTCAAACGCCCCGCGCCCCCACCCCCGTGATGAGCTCTCCCCTCCTCGGTTCGCTGTTGCGGCTCCAGAGCCTCCAGGACCTGCCGCGCACGGGCTGGATCCAGCGCGGAATCCAGGCTCCGGAGACCGTCGCGGGCCACATCCTGGGGGTCTGCCACCTGGTGCTCGCCCTCGGCCCGCGCGTCGAGCCGCCGCTGG
This sequence comes from Planctomycetota bacterium, assembly GCA_044229935.1. GTDB lineage: Bacteria > Planctomycetota > UBA1135 > UBA1135 > JADJLZ01. Next base: position 41,707 of record JBGASC010000044.1, read on the forward strand.
ACACCGAGCGCGCGCTGGCGCTGGCCCTGGTCCACGACGCCCCGGAAGCCCTGCTCGGCGACCTGCCGCGGACGGCGGCCGAGCTCCTGCCGCCGGGCGCGAAGCGCGCGGCCGAGCAGCGCGCCGCCGAGCTCCTGCTGGCGCCGCTCTCGGCCCTCGCGCGCGAGCGCTTCGACGAGCACCAGCGCGGCGAGTCGCGCGAGGCGCGCTTCACGCGCGTGTGCGACCGGCTGCAGCTGGGCCTGCGCCTGCTCGCCTACCGGCGCTTCGGCATCGGCGGCCTGGAGGAGTTCGAGGAGACGCTGCGCGGCCTGGACTGCGGCGAGTTCGCGCCGGCGCGCGAGCTCCTGGAGGAGCTGCTGGACGAGCTCGCGCGATTGCGCACCCGCGCAGCCGGCCTTTGAACTCCCGCGCACCGGCGGCGTAGCCTCTGCGGGCTGCGATGCGCCTGTGGCCCTTCCTCAAGCTCGCGATCCCGCTCGGCACGCTGGCCGGCCTGCTGCTCTCGTACTCGATCCAGCGCTGGACGCGCACGATCGAGCCCGCCTTCGCGGTCGAGCGTCCGCCGCCGCCGTCGCTGCGCGCGCTCGCGCCGCCGCAGCGCGGACACGTCTGCGCCGGCCGGCTCGTCGCCGGTGCCGAGGAGACGCCCGTCTCCGAGGCGCTGGTCTGGCTGCGCAGCGGCAACGAGGGCAGCTTCGCCTGGACCGATGCCGAGGGCCGCTTCCGCTTCGAGACGCTCGGGCCCGGGCCCTGGCCGACGAAGGTGGTCGCGGCCGGATACGAGCCGCTCGAGCTGACGCTGGCCGAGGACGCGAACCTGCACACGCTCAAGCTGGGCAAGGCCTACGGTCCGCCGCCCGTGCTGCCCCGGCTGCCGCGCGCGACGATCACCGGGCAGCTCGAGCTCGCCGGCGCGCCCGACCTCGACGCGAGCGACTTCGAGGTCGTGCTCGTGCCCGAACACGCGCTCGAGATCGACGCCGCGCTGCCGCGCCGCGCGCGCTGCGACGCCAAGGGCGCGTTCCGCTTCGACGAGCTCCTCGCGGCGCGCTACGCCGTGCGCGTCTTGCCGGCCTGGGCGCACGGCGGGAGCTGGCCCGACCTGCTGCTCGGCGTCGACGGCACGCCGCAGCGCGAGTTCACGCACTCGGCCGAGACGCCGCACGCGCTCAGCCTGGCGCTCTCGCTCGGCACGATCGAGGGCACGCTGCAGGAGACCATCGCGCTGGGACCGGGCGGCGAGCCGATCGCGCCGCACGACGAGGCGGTCGAGGGCGCCTTCGTCGAGCTCGAGGAGCGAGCGAGCGCGCACGTCTGGCCCGCGCTGACGACCGACGCGAGCGGCCACTTCGCCTTCCGCGCGCTGCCGCCGGGCACGTACACGCTGGCCGTGCGCGCCGGCGCGGCGCGCCAGGAGCAGACGATCCAGCTCGGAGCGAACGAGAAGCGCGCGCTGGCGCTGCGCTTCGCCGCGGCGGCGACGCCGCGCTGAGGCCGCGCAGGCGCCGCTCGCGCGCCCCATCGGGTACGCTACGACGTCCGCCATGGCGCTCCTCTACCTCGACAACGCCGCCACCACGCCGCTCGACCCGCGCGTGCGCGAGGTCATGCTGCCCTGGCTGGGCGAGCGCTGGGGCAACCCCTCCTCGCGCCACGGCTTCGGCGCACAGGCGCGCGAGGCGCTCGACGCGGCGCGTGCGCAGCTGGCGCGCGCGTGCGGTGCGCGCGCGGCCGAGGTCGTCTTCACCAGCGGCGCGACCGAGGCCAACGTCCTGGCCGTCCTCGGCGCGGCGCGCGCGCGCGCGAAGCACGGCCGGCACGTGCTGGTCGGCGCGGCCGAGCACGCCTCGGTGCGCGAGGCGGCGCGCGTGCTGGCGCGCGAGGGCTTCGAGCTCGAGCTCCTGCCGCTGGGCGCGGACGGGCTGGTCGACCTCGCGGCGGCCCAGGCGCGCCTGCGGCCCGAGACGGTGCTCGTGGCGCAGCTGCTCGTGCACAACGAATCGGGCGCGATCCACCCCGTGCGCGAGCTCGCGCGCCTGGTGCGCGTGCGCGCGCCGCGGGCACACCTGCACGTCGACGCAGTGCAGGCGCTGGGCAAGCTCGAGCTCTCCTTCGTCGCGCTGGGCGCGGACAGCCTGGCCCTGTCGGCGCACAAGGTGCACGGTCCGCAGGGCGTCGGCGCGCTGCTCGTGCGCGCGGGAGCCGCGCTCGAGCCGCTGCTGGTCGGCGGCGGACAGGAACACGGCCTGCGCGCCGGCACCGAGAACGTCGCGGGCTGCGCGGGCTTCGGTCGTGCGGCCGAGCTGGCCGAGGCCGAGCGTCCGCGCTTCGCCGCGGCGGCCGAGCGCTGGCGCGCCGCGTTCCTCGCGGGCCTCGCGGCGCAGTCGGGCGCGGGCGCGGCCCTCGAGGGCTGGCGCGTGCTCGAGCCCGCGGCGCGGGTGCCGTCGATCGTCGCCCTGGTCGCGCGCGGCGTGCCGGCCGAGATCCGCCTCAACCACCTCGAGGCGCGCGGCTTCGTGCTCGGCGCGGGCTCGGCCTGCCAGGCGACCAAGCGCGAGCTCAGCCCCTCGCTCGCCGCGCTCGGGCTGGGCGAGGACGAGATCCGCCGCTTCCTGCGCCTCTCGCTCGCGCGCGACGGCGTCGCGTTCGATCCGGCGGAGCTGCTCGCGGCGCTGCTCGCGGTCGAAGCCGAGCTCGAGCCGCTCGCGAGGCCGCGCCGATGAGCGCCGAGCCGATCTCGCTCGCCGCGCCCGATCGCGTGCTGGTGCGCTACGGCGAGCTCGCGCTCAAGGGCGGCAACCGCGTCGACTTCGAGCGCGCGCTGATGCGCAACCTGCGCGCGGCGCTGCAGGGCATCGCGCCCGTGCGCATCGAGCGGCAGCGCGGGCGCCTCTCGATCCTGCCGCAGGGCCGCGTCGAGGAGATCGCCGCGCGCGCAGCCTGCGTCTTCGGCGTCAAGTCCGTCTCGCCCGTGTGGAGCGCCCCGCCCGATCTCGACGCGATCGCCACGCTGGCGCGCGCGGTGTTCCGCGATGCGCTGGGCGATCTGCCAGAGGGCCGCGAGCGCACGATGCGCGTCAGCTCCAAGCGTGCCGACAAGCGCTTCCCGCTGACCTCGGTCGAGCTCGACCGCGAGCTCGGCCGGCGCGTGCTCGCCGGGCTCGACAACGTGCGCGTCGAGCTCGAGGAACCCGCGATCGTGCTCGGCGTCGAGGTGCGCCCCGAGGGCGTCAGCGTCTTCGCGCGGCGTATCGCCGGCCCCGGCGGCCTGCCGGTCGGAACGCAGGGGCGCGCCCTGTGCCTGCTCTCGGGCGGCATCGATTCCCCGGTCGCGGCCTGGATGGCGATGAAGCGCGGCCTCTCGGTCAGCTTCGTCAGCTTCCACTCCTGGCCCTACCTCGGCGAGGCCTCCAAGCAGAAGGTGATCGCGCTCGCGCGCGCGCTCGGACGCTGGCAACCGACCGCGCGCCTGTACGTCGTGCCCTTCGCCGACATCCAGGTCGCGATCCGCGACCGCGCGCCGGAGATCTACCGCACGATCCTCTACCGCCGCATGATGCAGCGCATCGCCTCGCGCCTGTGCGACGAGCAGCACCACGACGTGCTCGTCACCGGCGAGAGCCTGGGCCAGGTCGCCAGCCAGACGCTGGAGAACATGCGCTGCATCGAGCTCGCGGCGACGCGCGCCGTGCTGCGGCCGCTGGTCGCCTTCGACAAGGAGGAGACCATCGCGCTGGCGCGCCGGATCGGCACGTTCGAGATCTCGAACGTGCAGGAGCCCGACTGCTGCACGGTCTTCCTGCCCCAGCGTCCCGTGATCCGCGGCAACCCGGACGACTGCGCGCGCTTCGAGTCCGAGCTCGACGTGCCCGGGCTGGTCGCGCAGGCGCTGGCCGGCACCGAATCGCTGCGCATCGAAGCGGCGGATTGAGCTCCGCCCGCGGGAGGATCAGGCCTCCCCGGCGGGACCCCGCGCGTGATTCCGCGCAGGGCCGAAGCTAGCTTGGCGCCCCGATGAACCGCAGCATCGCCCTCTTCGTGGCCCTGGCGACGCTGCTCGCGCACGTGCTCGCCATCCACGTCGACGCGGACGGCAACTTCGCCTTCCCCTACGAGCAGGCCTACACCGCGTTCCGCCTGGGCAAGAGCCTGGTGCAGGACGGCGTCGTGCAGTGGGGCACGGACGGCGGCGGCCTGGAGGGCTACACCTCCCTGCTCTGGATCGGGCTCGCGGCCCTGGGCGAGCAGTTCACCAACCACGTGAACTTCGTCTGCCAGACCACCGCCATCTTCTCGGGGCTGGGGATCGTCCTGCTGCTGGCGCGCTTCCGCAAGGAGCGCAGCGCCGGCCTGATCGCGCCGCTGCTCTTCGTCTGCTGCGGCAGCGTGGCGGCCGCGTGCGGCAGCGGCCTGGAGACCACCTTCTTCGTCCTCTGCCTGGTGCTCGCGTTCTACGCGCTGGAAGCCGAGCACCCCTGGATCGCGCTCCCCGCACTCGTGCTGCTCGTGCTCGCGCGCGCGGATGGCGTGCTCTACGCCGCGCTGCTCTTCCTGGTCGCCCTCGCCCCGGGCGGGAAGCTGCGCGGCTGGCGCCTCTGTCTGCCCTTCGCGTGCGCCGCCCTGGCCTTCCTGGCCCAGGCACTGGCCTGGAAGCAGTCGAGCGGCAGCGCCTGGCACCCTTCGCTGCGCGCGTTGGCGGAGCCGCATCCGGGCCAGAGCGCCGACGGCCTCGGCACGCTCCTGGACTTCGTGCGCATCAACCCCAGCCCGCTGCTGCTCTGCTTCTCCGCACTGTGCATGCTGCGAGGCAAGTTCAGCGCCCTCGGCTGGCGCGCGCTGGCGCTGACGCTCGGCTCGACGCTGCTCGTGATCCTCGGCGGCCGTTCTCCGTTGCCGTTCGGACAGGCCTTCCTGCCCGCGCTCCCCTTCCTCTTCCTCGCCGTGCAGGAGGGCCTGATCGAGATCCTCGATGCGCGCACCAGCCTGCGCCGCGCCGGCCTCGCGAGCCTGCTCCTCGTGCTCGTCTGCTGCGGTCTGGCCAGCAAGGAACCCGACGACGTAGGGCCGCTGCGCGTCGGCCGCTGGCTCGACGCCTGGATGGAGACCAGCCGCAGCGCCGAGGCGGGCTACGACGAACCGCTCGCGCGCGCGGGCCTGGTCGAGGAGATCCGCAACACCAACCGCCTGCGCGCCGTCGGCATCTTCCTCCGCGACCACGTCGATCCCTCCTCCACCTGCCTCTCGCCCTGGCCCTCCGCGATCGCCTACCTCGCCCACATCGAGGTGGCCGACCTGCTCGCGCGCACCAACCCGATGCAGGCCACCCCCGATCGCGGCGCCTGGACGCGGCGCGAGCACGGCGACGTGCTCGCCGCCCTGCAGGAACAGCGCGACTTCATCGTCCCGCGCCTGCGCTACTCCGCGCACCCGCCCTCGCGGACCGAACTCGCCCACGAGTGGGCCAGCGAGCTCGATCTCCAGGGCAACACGCCCGAGCGCGTCCGCGCGATCGAACAGGCGCTGGGAAACTACGAGCTGATCACCGTCCCGATCCAGGGCTACGTGCGCGGCCCCGTTCAACCCAAGGCCGAACCCTTCCACCTCCTGCGCCACCGCCGCAACCAGAAGCACCCCGCGCTCACCCTCGACGTCGACGGTCGAACCCTCGCCATCCGCGTCCACGACGTCGACCACGACCAACTGGTCGAGCTCCGCCTGCGCGCCCTGAACGCCGCCGGCACCGTGCGCTGGATCCGCCCCACCGGCGAACTCAGCGAGCGCCCCGTCGTCGCACGCTCGGGCGTACAGCTCTTCGACTCCGGCCAACGCCCGATCGAACTCATGCGCTGGACGATCCCCGACGAGGTGACGCGCGTCGAGGCCGTCCTGGTCAACCCGGGCGCGGCCTCCGACGACAGCTTCTCGCTCGCGAGCCCCGCCGCCCTCTGGTCCCGCTAGGACTCTGGCCCCCTTGGCTGTGCGTCTGCGAGCCGGAAGACCCTGAGCGCGATCAGGTCGGCGACGGCGAGCATGCGCTGACAGAGTCCGGCGACCATGCCCGGCGTCTGTTCGTGGTTGTGGTTGGTGATCGGGCGCACGTAGTTGCGCCAGGCAATCCAGATCCACAGGTGCTGCTCGAGCCGCTCGCGCTT
>JBGASC010000045.1:0-47080 GCA_044229935.1 Planctomycetota bacterium
CTGTCGGTCGGCTCCAGCGTCGCGTTGGGCACCGTGCTCGGCGCGCTCGTCCTGCGCGCGGGCGGCTCACCGCTCCTCGCGGCGCTCGCGTGCCTGGCGACCGGCATCGGCGCGGGCCTGCTGCTCGGCACGTTCGTGGTCGGCCGCCTCGCGAGCGGCCTCGTGCTCGTGCTCGGCATCGCCGGCGCATTCGTCGCCGCGCGCGCGGGCACGGCCGCGGCCCTCGCGGTGCTCGCGCTGGCGCTCGGGCTCGCGTTCGCGCTCGGCCGAACGCGCGCGCGCCTCGCGCTCTCGCCCTTCATCGTGACGCTCGGCGCCTGGGGCGCCTTGCGCGGGCTCGCCAAGGGCCTCGGCGACAACCAGCCGGTCTACCCGCCGACGACGGGTTGGATCGGCGAGCTGCTCGGCGGACCGGGCGCGCTGCCCGCCGGCGTGTGGATCCTGCTCGGCCTCGCGCTCGGCGCCGCGTTCTTCCTGCGCAACACCGTGCTCGGCCGGCACGTGTACGCGATCGGCTCGAACGAGGAGACGGCGCGCCTGTGCGGCGTCGATCTGGAGCGCACGCGCTTGTGCGTCTACGCGATCGGCGTCGGCTGCGCGGGCGTCGCGGCGCTGCTGCAGCTCTCGTATCTGTCGATGGGCGATCCGACCACGGCCGGCGGGCTCGAGCTCAAGGCGATCGCCGCGGCGGTGATCGGCGGCGCGAGCCTCTCGGGCGGGAGCGGATCGATCCTCGGGACCTTGTTCGGCGCGCTGCTGATGACGGTCGTCGACAACGGCTGCACGAAGATGGGCCTGGACAACTGGGTGCAGGAGATCGTGACGGGCGCGATCATCCTCGCGGCGGTGGCGCTGGATCGGGCGCGGGCACGATCGACGAGCTGATTCCGGGCTACGGCACGATCGCCGGCACCGAGTTCGTCAACAGCTGCGTCGTGTCGGGCAGCGTCACGCGGCCCTGAAACACCACGCTGAACCCGCTCGGCCAGAAGGACGCCACCGGGAAGTTCAGGCTGACCGTGCCCGAGGCCGGGATCGTGCCCAGGTTGAACACGCGGTTGATCGGCACGAGCTGCTCCTCGTCGAGCGCCGGTGTCGGCACGACGATCGGACGGCGTCCGAGCAGCACCTGCGCCGTCGCTCCCGGCGGACCGGAGAGGCGCAGCGTGAACGGCGCACCGGCCGTCGCCGATCCGAGCGCGCGCAGGAACGGATCCGCCGGCGTGGCCTGCACGAGCGTGCCCTGGTTCTGGATCGCGCCGACGATCGTCTCGCCCGAGATGCGCGCTTCGCAGCCGGCGGAGACCAGGAGCGGCGGTCCGGCGAGCCCGGGGAATCCGGACACGCAATTCGTGCCTCCACCCGCGCCGCCCTGCAGGAAGAACTCCGAGCTCCCGCTCAGCAGCAATCGTGCGGACCCGAGCAGGCGCACACCCGGACCGCCATCTCCCGCGGTGGAGCCGCAGCCGGTGTCCCCGCAGTAGGCGTCGGAGCCCCGTCCGCCGATGGCCGTCGTGCGCGTGAGGTGCACCTCGCCGCCGGTCGCCTGCAGGCCCGCCGGTCCCGCCGGGAGGATCCACGCGTCGGGACAGCACTGGCAGGGAGTCCCGTCGCGACCGAGCAGCAGCGAATCGGCGATCTCCAGCCGGGAGGACGTCGCCGTCAGCCCGAAGTCGGCCTCGAAGCGGCGCAGCCGCAGATCCGCGCAGGACTGCACGAACACGCCCCCCTGGCAGAGCACGTCGTCGAGCATCACGGCCCCGGCGCAGTCGAGGACCGAGAGGGACAAGGTCTGCTGGAGATGCAGGTGCGCGATCGAGGTCGTCGAGACCGCGGGCAGGTTCAGCAGAGTGGCTTGCCCGACGATCACGGTGCTCGGCGACTGCGTGCTCAACCCGATGATCGCGAGCGGCTTGTCGAGCGTGAAGTTGGCATAGGATCCCGGCTGGACGAGCAGCGTGTCCCCCGCCGCGGCAGCCGCGATCGCCGCAGAGATCTGGGTGAAGCTCGTGCCTGGACCGTTGTTGATGTCGACGATCCAGGTCGAGGCGTGGGCGGGAAGCGCGAGCGAGAGCAGGGCGAGACCGACGAGCGTGGAACGCATGGGAACCTCCGCGCCCCCTAGTCTAGCAGCCTCGCGCCGTGGACGGGAAACCGCGAGCTCTCGCGCTCAGCCCTTCTCCGCCAGCGCGGCCTCGATCGCCGCGCGCAGCTCGGCATCGTCGGGCTTGACCGTGCTCGCGAAGAACGCGCGCACCGTGCCGTCCTTGCCGACGACGTACTTGCCGAAGTTCCAGCCCGGCAGCTTGCCGCTCGCCTTCCCGAGCAGCGCGTACAGCGGCGACTGGCCCGCGCCTTCCTTGACCTGGACCTTGGCGAAGAGCGGGAAGCTGACCGAGTACGTCTCCGCGCAGAACTTGCGGATCTCGGGCGCGGCGCCCGGTTCCTGACCGCCGAAGTCGTTGCACGGGAAGCCGAGCACGTGGAAGCCCTTCGGCGCGAGCTCGCGCTCGAGCGATTCGAGCGCCGCGTACTGCGGCGTGAAGCCGCACTGGCTCGCGACGTTGACGACGAGCAGGACCTGGCCCTGGTAGCGCGCGAGCGCGACGGGCTGGTCGTCGAGGTCGGGCACCGTCAGCGCGTGCAGGCTCTCCCGCGCCGCGGCGTCGGACTTGACGACGTTGCTGGTGAAGAAGCGCGAGCAGGAGCCGAGCGCGAGGGCGAGCGCGGCGCCGAACGCCGCGCGCAGGAGGAGCGGTTGCATGCGCGGAGCATCGCCCCGTGCGCGCGCGAGCGCAAGCGCCGTGCACGGGCTTGTCGGCGCTGCTACCGTGGCGCACGTCCAGCAACTCCGCCAGGAAACGACCATGTCCACCCTTTCGGCCCTCTGCGCGCTCCTCCTCGCCTCGCTCGCCGCGCCTCAGCAGCCCGCGGCCGCTCCCGCCGCGTTGCGCTTCGAGGTGCGCGTCGCGAAGGATCTCCATCCCGAGCACGCGAGCGGAAGACTGCTGGTCGTGCTCGACCGCGGCGGACGCGGCGAGCCGCGCCAGTCGCTCGGCCGCACCGGCATGGACGGTGCGCCGGTGCTCGGCTGCGACGCCGACTTCGCCGCGTCGCCGACCTTCGTGCTCGACGCGCACAGCGCGCTCTTCCCGATCGCCGCGCTCGATGCGCTGCCCGCGGGCGACTACCGCGTGCAGGCCGTGCTGCGCTGCAACCCCGACATCCGCCATCCCAACGCTCCGGGCAACCTGACCAGCGAGATCGCGACGCTGCACCTGGATCCGGTGCAGGGCGGGAGCTTCACGCTCGAGCTCTCGCGCGCGCTGCCGCCCGAGGAGTTCCCGCCCGAGACCGACGAGGTCAAGTACCTCAAGTTCGAGTCCAAGCGCCTCTCGCAGTTCTGGAAGCGGCCGATCTTCCTGCGCGCCTGCGTGCTGCTGCCGAAGAACTTCGCCAGCGAGCCGCAGCGGCGCTATCCGCTGCTCGTGCGCATCGGCGGCTACGGCGCGCGCTACCGCGAGCTCGGCCGCACGTTCTCGATCGGCGGCAGCGGTCTGCGCACGGCCTGGCAGTCCGACGACGCGCCGCGCCTGGTGATCCTGCAGCTCGACGGCGCCGGACCGCTCGGCGATCCCTACCAGGTCGACTCCGACAACCACGGTCCGTACGGAGCGGCGCTGACCGAGGAGCTGATCCCCTTCGTCGAGCAGACCTACCGCTGCATCGGCGAGCCGCGCGCGCGCTTCACCACCGGCGGCTCGACCGGCGGCTGGGTCAGCTTCGCGCTGCAGGTCTTCTACCCCGACTTCTTCAACGGCTGCTGGTCGTTCTTCCCCGACGGCGTCGACTTCCGCTGCTTCCAGCTGGTCGACGTCTACGCGGACGCGAACGCCTACGTCAACCGCTTCGGCTTCGAGCGGCCGGCCCAGCGCACGATCGACGGCGAGACCGAGTACACGATGCGCCACGAGTGCCAGATGGAGAACGTCCTCGGCGACGGCGATTCGTACACGCTCTCGGGCCAGCAGTGGGGCGCGTGGAACGCGACCTACGGTCCGCGCGGCGCCGACGGCAGGCCCGTGCCGCTGTGGGATCCGAAGACGGGCGCGATCGACAAGAGCGTGCTCGATCACTGGAGGAAGTACGACCTGCGCCTGGTGCTGGAGAAGGACTGGAAGACGCTCGGGCCCAGGCTCGCCGGCAAGATCCACGTCTTCGTCGGCGACGCCGACGACTACTTCCTCAACAACGCCGTGGTGCGCCTGCAGAAGTTCCTCGAGCGCGCCAAGCCGCCCTACGAAGGCTCGATCCAGTTCGGCTGGCGCGCGCCGCACGGGTACTCGCCGATCAGCGAGCTCGAGATGTGGAAGGCGATGCAGGCGCGCGTCGACGCCGCGCAGCCGGCGGGCGCGGCGAAGTAGGAAATCGCGCGGCACGCACCAACCGAGGACTCGCGACCGCGTAGCGGCCGCCTTCCGTTCGCCCCTTGGACCCAGGCCCATCCGATGCAACAGCTCCCGCTCCATCTGCTGCTCGCCAGCCCCGCCCTGATGCTCTTCGCGGGAGTGCTCGTCTCCCCGCTCCGCTCCGCGCAGGCGCCGCAGGCGGATTCTCCCGCCGTCGCGCTCGAGAAGCAGGCCAACGCCGCCGTCGCGAAGCTCGGCGCGGTCAGCTACCGCGCGCGCACGTGGACGAGCGGCGGCGCGACGAGCGAGACCGGCACCGTCGACGTCGTCGCGGGCAGCGCGCACGGGATCGCGGGCCTGCCGCTCTCGCGGCCGCTGGTCGTGCACTGGCTGCCGAAGAAGGAGGGAGAGCCGGCGGTGCTCGCATCGTTCGACGGCAAGCGCCTGCTGCACCAGATGCCCGAGGAGAAGACCGTCTGGGACCTCAGCTTCAAGCCCGAGGGAGGGATCCCGATGATCCCGATCTTCGACGTGACGCTTCCCGGCCTCGGGCAGCCGAAGATCATCCCGATGAACGACGTTCCCCGCTCGCTCGGCAAGCCGATCGAGGTCTCGGGGCACGCCTGCGATCTGATCGTCGCGACGCGGAAGCAGGAGCCGAGCCCCGATCCGGACACCGGCAAGTCGACGTCGATGCAGATGCGCATGGAGGTCGCCGTCGACGCCAGCTCGCACCTCCCCCTGCGCGGCGAGTTCATCGTCTCGAGCGAATGCGAGGGCAAGACGACCGAGACGTTCCGGCACGGCATCGAGATCGTCGGTGACCTGCACCCGCTCGCGGCCGAGCCGAGGGACTTCAGCGTGCCGGTGCCCGAGGGCTGGAAGCTCGTCGATGCCAACCCGAAGGAGGACGCGCCGCGCCTGTCCGTCGGCGAGGTCGTTCCCGACTGGACGTTGTCGGACTACCAGGGCCGCGAGCACAAGCTCTCGCAACTGCGCGGCCGCGTCGTGCTGCTCGATTTCTGGGCCACCTGGTGCGGCCCGTGCAAGCAGGCGATGCCCGAGCTGCAGAAGCTGCACGAGCGCTTCGAGTCGCGCGGGCTGACCGTGGTCGGCATCAGCCAGCACGAGAACGCGAAGGGCGATCCCGCGGGCTACTTCCAGAAGATGAAGTACACCTACCTCGGCCTGGTCAAGGGCGAGCAGCCGGCCGAGGCCTACGGCGTCAGCGGCATCCCGCACCTGTTCCTGATCGATCGCGAGGGCAAGCTCGTCGAGCAGCACGTGGGCTTCGAAGAAGGTCTGGGCGAGAGGCTCGCCGCGCGGATCGAGACGCTGCTCGCGAGGTAGCCGGCTCCGCGCGCGCCCCCAGGCCCGTCCGAGGTCCGGAGACGCGCCTGCCGACGCGATCGCAGCCGCGATTGCGCCCCGTGCGGATCGCACCTAGCATCGAGCTCCTTCCCGTGCTCGCTGCTCGCCCCACTCGCAGGGTCCTCGCGATCCTGCTCTCGCTCGCGTTCACGCTCGCCGGCCTCGAGCTCGGTTCGCGCTGTCTCGACCTCGTGCGCGGCAAGCCCTGGTGCGTCGACGATCTGCACGCGCAGATCGAGACCGAGTGCCGCGCGCTCTCGCGCCGCGCCTTCCTGCCCGGCGCGGCCAAGGACGACGACAACGCGGCGCAGTCCGGCGGCACGATGCTCCTGCAGCCCTACACCGGCTGGGAGCAGCTGCAGACGCACGCGCTGATCGTCGACGACATCCGCTACTACCAGAGTGAGCAGGCGCGCGAGACCTACGACGTCTGCATCCTCGGCGGCTCGGTCGCCGAGACCTTCGGCGAGCTCGGCGCGGCGCATCTGGTCGAGCTGTTGCGCCGCGATCCGCGTCTGGCTTCGCGCGCCGTGCGCGTGCACGACTTCGGCTTCGGCGCCTACAAGCAGCCGCAGCCGACGATGCTCTTCACCTACCTCCTGCTGCTCGGCCACGCGCCCGACGCCGTGATCGTGCTCGACGGCTTCAACGAGTCCGCGCTGGGCTTCTCCAACGCGGCGAAGGGCGGCCATCCGGTCTATCCCTACCTCGCCGGCTGGGCCAACGCGACCAAGGGCCTGCGCCCGGACTGGGAGCTCGGCGAGCGCATGCACGAGGTGCACGCGGCGCACGAACGCGCCGAGTCCTTCGCCACGCGCGTGCGCGACTCGGGCCTGTGGCACAGCTCTTTCCTCGCGCACGTCGGCCTCGCGCGCATCCGCAGCCTTCGCCGCGACTACGCCGAGGCCTACAAGCGCCTGGAGAAGCTGCTGCAGACCGGCGCGACGCAGGGCGAGTCCGCCGGCCCGCCCTTCGACGCCTCGGAGCCGGCGCTGATCGAGCAGCTCGTGCGCGCCTGGAGCGAGTGCTCGCGCACGATGCGCGCCACCTGCGCCGAGCGCGGCATCGACTATCTGCACGTGCTGCAGCCGACGCTGCACGACGAGGGCAGCAAGCCCCTGACCGAGACGGAGACGAAGAACGCCGGCAGCGAGACCGAGTGGATCCGCGGCGTGCATCTGGTCTATCCGCGCCTACGCGAAGCCGGCCGCGAGCTCGCCGCGCGTGGCATCGCGTTCTTCGATGCGACGCAGGTGTTCCGCGATCACCCCGAGGACGTGTACATCGACGTGTGCCACTTCCGCGAGCACGGCAACGAGATCCTCGCCGAAGCCGTGGCGCAGGCGTTCCTGGAGAAGGCGCTCAGGAGGTGAGCGACGCTCCCGGCTGCCGAACGGCGCCGGCTCTGGCTCGACGGGCCGGGCTCAGTGCATCCGCACGCGCAGGACGAGATCGTCGTGCTCCGCTCGCCCGGAGTCCTCGTTCATCCCGGTCTTCTCGAGCTCCAGCTGGGCGAGCGCACCGTCGTCGCGGCCGTTGGGGCCGACGGACCAGATCACGAGCACTCCTCCCGCTTCGATCCGTCCGCGCAGCGGAGCCTCGGAGTACGGATCGCTCGAGTGCGACACCTCCGCCAGCGCCTGCTCAGGCGCGAGTCGCCGCACGCGCAGCCCCAGGCGCACGAGATCGTTCCAGGCCTGATTCTCGCACGCTGCAACCCAGGTCTGGCTGAAGCGCGGAAGCAGGAATGCTGCCAGTGGTGTCGTGTAGCGCCACCAAGAGTCGAAGTGCGCTCGCATGCGCTCCTCGAGAGCCTTGAGCTCGGCGCTGAGCTCGAGCGGCTGCGCGTGCTCCGCGATCGCGAGCGCCTCGCCGAAGGAGTCGAGGTAGTACAGCTGATCGAAGCACAGCCAGGCGGGCAGCGCCCGGACGCGCGCGTAGTCGGCCGGAGCGTCCCCGCCGCTCGCGACCACGGCGTACGATTCGGTCCCCATGGCCCGCTCCTCGAGCAGGGCACGACGGTACTGCGCGCGCGCATCCTCGAGCGGGCCGAGCCGTGCCTCGAGACGATCAAGCGGTGCTTCCGGCGGCAACTGCGCCAGGGCCACGCGCACCGCCGCGACCGCGTGCCCGCGGAGGAACACGCGCGTCTGCAGCGCGATCAGGCTCACCTGCCGCCGCAGGAGCTCGCCCACCTGCAGCATCTTCTCGATGCGCGCGCAGAGCTCCGGCGCCTCTCCCCGAGCGACCAGGGCTCCGGTCGGCTCGAACAGCGCGCGCACCGCGGAGATCGGCCAGTCGATGTGCTGGGGAATGCGCTGCACGCCGGGCCCCGCGCTCGGATCGAGAGGGCTCGAGGGAATCTCCTCCGCGAGCGCTCGCCGGAGTCGCGGATAGGCGAGCTCGCGCGTCAGCACGTACGCGCGCTCGCACTCGCTCCAGCGCTCGAGTGGCACGCCGTCCTCCAGGAGCCGGGTGCAGTGCAGTCCCAAGGAGTCCGGCCAGTCGCGCCCGACGCACGTCTTCAGCAACTCGAGCCGCGCACGCGTGTCCGCGTCCAGAGCGCGGCCTTCCGGCGCGTCGAGGAAGCGTGCGACGCCCTCCGCCGACTCGAGCAACCACTCGTCGTCGCTGCCCTCGGCCCCGTCGAACTGCTGGAGCCAGGCGAGCGTCGTCCGTCCGCCGTCCGTCTCCTCGATCGCGGGGAGGACGACAGGCTCGCGGCGCGCCTCGATCGCGTGCAGCTCCCGCTGGAGCCGCGCCTGGTTCACGAGCGTGAGGACGAGGATCGCCACGCCCAGCAGCACCACCAGGCTTGCGCAAGCCAGACCGACGCGCAGGAGGATCCTGCGCGAGCTGTTCCGTCCGGGAGGCGCGGACTCCGGCAGCATGCTGCGGGGAGTCTACACCGCTCAGACCTCCGCCAGCTCCTTCTCGTCCGCGCGCTTGATCACCGCGCCCAGACCCGCGAGGCGCTCCTCGATCCGCTCGTACCCGCGGTCGATGTGGTAGACGCGGTGCACCTCTGTCGTGCCCTCCGCGACCAACCCCGCCAGCACCAGCGCCGCGCTCGCGCGCAGGTCGCTCGCCATCACCTGCGCGCCCGACAGCCGCTCGACGCCCTGCACGATCGCGGTCGTGCCCTGGCGGCGGATGTTCGCGCCCAGGCGCGCGAGCTCGGCGATGTGCATGTAGCGATCCGGGTAGATCATCTCGTTGATCACGCTGATCCCGTCCGCGAGCGTCATCAGCGCCATCCACTGCGCCTGCAAGTCCGTCGGGAAGCCCGGGTGCGGGTGCGTCGTGACGTCGGTCGCGCGCGCGCGGCGCGCGGGATCGCGCGGGTGGTAGGGCTGCGTCTCGATCCAGTCCGGGCCGGCGTCGAAGGGCACGCGCGCCTCCCACATGCGGTCCATCAGCGCCGAGAGGTGGTCGGGCCGGCACTTCTCGACGCGCACCTTGCCGCCGCTCATCGCGCCGGCGATCACGTAGGTCCCGGCCTCGATGCGGTCGGGGATCACGTCCCACTCGGTGCCGCCGAGCTCCTTCACGCCCTCGATCTCGACGCGCGGCGAGCCCAGGCCCTTGATCTTCGCGCCCATCGCGTTGAGGCAGTTGCCCAGGTCCTCGACCTCCGGCTCGCAGGCGGCGCCGTGGATCACGGTGCGGCCCTTGGCCAGCGTCGCGGCCATCATCACGTTGGCCGTGCCGAGCACGGTCGAGCCCATCGGGCCGGCGAGGTACATCTCCGCGCCGCGCAGGCCGCCCTTGGGCGCCTCGGCGATCACGTAGCCGTGCTCGATCTTCACGCGCGCGCCGAGCGCCTGCATGCCCTTGAGGTGCAGGTCGATCGGGCGCACGCCGAAGACGCAGCCGCCGGGCAGCGAGACCTCGGCGCGTCCGGTGCGCGCGAGCAGCGGGCCGAGCACGGTCACCGAGCCGCGCATCTTGCGCACGTTCTCCCACTGCGCGCGCTGCTCGGGCTTCGCGGCGGCGCACAGCTCGACCGAGCCGTCGGCGTTGCGCTCGGCCGAACACTCCAGGTCGCGCAGCACCGCCAGCATCGTGTTGACGTCCGAGAGCAGCGGCGCGTTGCGGATGCGCAGCTTCTCCTCGGTCAAGAGCGCCGCCGTCAGGATCGGCAGCACGGCGTTCTTCGAACCGCAGACCTCGACGCTTCCTTCGAGCGGATGACCGCCCTCGATCACGAACTTGTCCAAGTTGTCGAACCCCTCGTCTGGTGGTGTGTGGAGCGCGCCTCCGCGGGATTCCCGCCCCGCGATCGCGCGCGTGGACTCAACTCGATTCGGCCGCCGGCAGCATGCGCCCCAGGCGCCGGCCGCCGAGCACGTGCAGGTGCAGGTGCTGCACCTCCTGGCCGCCGTGCTCGCGCGTGTTGGCGATCAGGCGCCAGCCCTTCTCCAGCTTCTCCGCGCGCGCGAGCGACGCGGCCACCGCCATCAGGCGCCCGGCGAGCGCCTCGTCCTCGAGCTCCCAGAGCGAAGCGACGTGCTTCCTGGGGATCACCAGCAGGTGCACCGGCGCCTGCGGACGGATGTCGCGGATGGCGAAGACGTGTTCGTCCTCGTGGAGCTTCGTCGACGGGATCTCGCCGGCGGCGATGCGGCAGAAGATGCAGCTCATGCGGACCTCCCGCATGCGGAAGGCGCATCGTGGGTACCAAGTGGCGGGGACCCGATCCAAGCGGGCGCCACGGGCCAGCCTCCAAGTCTTTGTCCGCCGAAGGGTTGCACGGACGGCACACAGCGCGCCCGGAGCCCCTCGCGTCCGGCCTCGCCCGCCCCGCCTCGCTTGACGGGCCGCTCGCGAAGCCCCTATCATCCCCGGTTCGCGAGAGCCTCCCCCGGCCTTCCGTGCACCCCCGCACGTGCCGAGGCGCCCGCGTGTCCACCGCCGATGAGCACCGAATCCAATCAAGGCTCCGCCGCCACGATCGACGCCGAGTTCGACATCAAGACCAGCCCGATCTCGAGCTTCGCCGCGCTGTGCGCCGCGCGCGCCGAGGTCTTCCACGGTCGCCACTCGCTCGAAGGCTTCCGCAACGAGGTCGCGGCGCTGACCGAGCAGGGCGACGAGGGCCGCCGCAAGGGGCTGGGCCAGTGGATGCTGGCCGACTACAGCGCCGCGGCCGCGACGCTGGCGCGCTACGAAGCGGACAACGTGGCCGCGTTCACGCGCGCCAAGACGCTGATGACGCTCGGGCGCCCGGCCGAGGCCGCGCCGCTCTTCGAGCGCCTCTCGAAGTCCTTCCCCGAGGAGGCCCGCCCGCGCGGCGGCATGCTCGAGGCGCGCCTGGAAGCCGATCTGGCGAGCGGCGACGAGGACAAGGCGCTGGCGAACCTCGAGAAGGGCCTCAAGGAAGCGCCCGCGTCCTTCGGCCCCAGCGCCGAGGGCCGCTACCTCGCCGGCCGCGCGGCCGAGCTCAATCGCCTCGTCGACAGCGCGATCGACTGCTACGACCAGGCGCGCGAAGCGGATCCGACGCACCGCTCGGCGCTCTTCCGCCTGGCCTACCTGTGCGAGCGCATCGGCGACGAGCCGCGCGCGCTGGAGGCCTACCAGCAGCTGATCTCGATGCTGCCGATCGACCGCAACGTGCTGGTCAACCTCGGCATGCTCTACGAGGACCTCGGCCGCGACCAGGAAGCGGCCGCCTGCTACGACGTGATCGCGCACCACTTCCCTGCCGACCGCCGCGTGCGTCGCTTCCTCGACGACGCGCGCTCGGGCATGGACATGTACTACGACGAAGACATGGAGCGGAAGGAGGATCGGCTCAACCAGATCCTGCGCATCCCGATCACCGACTTCGAGCTCTCGGTGCGCGCCCGCAACTGCCTCAACAAGATGAACATCCTCACGCTGGGCGACCTCGTGCGCCACAGCGAGCAGGACCTGCTCTCGTACAAGAACTTCGGCGAGACCTCGCTGGCGGAGATCAAGGAGATCCTCGGCAGCAAGGGCCTGCGCCTGGGCATGGGCCGCGACGAGGCCGTCGCCAGCATCGAGGCCGCGCGCCGGCGCCACGGCACCGCCGATCCCAACGACGTGATGAACAAGCCGGTGACCGAGCTCGAGCTCTCGATCCGCTGCCGCCGCGTCGTCGAGGCGATCGGCTGCATCACCGTCGGCGACATCACGCAGCACACCGAGGAGGAGTTCCTGGCGATGCCGAACTTCGGCACGACCTCGCTGCAGGAGCTCAAGACCAAGCTGGCCGAGATGAACCTGCGGCTGAAGCCCAAGACGACCTGAGGCGCGGGTGTACGACTTCGTCGAGGGTGAGGTCGTGCTGCGCTCGGCGGCGCGCCTGGTGCTCGACGTCGGCGGCGTCGGCTACGAGATCTCGGTGCCGCTGGGCTCGAGCTTCCCGGCCGCGGGCCGCGCGCGCGCCTGGACGCACCTGGTCGTGCGCGAGGACGCGCACCTGCTCTTCGGCTTCTCCGAGCGCGAGGCGCGCGAGCTCTTCCGCCTCTTGCTCTCGGTCGGCGGCGTCGGGCCGACCACCGCGCTGACGATCCTCTCGGGCATCGCGCGCGAGCCGCTGCTCGCCGCGATCGCCGAGGGCGACGTAGACGCGCTGACACGCATCAAGGGCGTCGGCCCCAAGACCGCGGGCCAGATCGTGCTCGACCTCAAGGACAAGGCGGCCAAGCTGCGCCGCGCCGCGCCCGAGGCGGGCGTGCTGCAGCCGGTCGCGCGCGGCGACACGCTGCTCGAGGACGCGGTCGCGGCGCTGACCTCGATCGGCTACACCGAGAAGGAGGCGCGCAAGAGCGTCGAGCGCGCGGCCTCCAAGGGCGCCAAGAAGGATCTCGAGACGCTGCTGCGCGCGGCGCTCGCCGGCTGAGCGTGCCGCGCCGGCCCGGTGCGCGCCTTCCTTCGCACCCCGCGCGGCGCTAGCCTCGCGCCCGTCCCTCTCCCGGAGATCCCCGCGATGAACGCTCCCTCCAGCGCGGCCGCGCCGCGCACGCTCGCCCCCGCCCAGGTCTCGATCCTCGTCTGCGACGAGCTCTCCCCCGCCGCGCTGGAGATCTTCCGCGCGCGCGGCTTCGCGCCGCAGGTCGCGCTCAAGCAGAGCGAGGCGCAGCTGTGCGAGCGCGTGCAGCAGGGCGTGCACGCGCTGGTCGTGCGCTCGGCGACCAAGGTCACGCGGCGCGTGATCGAGGCCGCGCGCGACCTGCGCGTCGTCGGCCGCGCGGGCGTCGGCGTCGACAACGTCGACTGCGACGCGGCCAGCGAGCGCGGGGTGGTCGTGATGAACACGCCCACGGGCAACAGCACCACCACCGGCGAGCTCGCGATCGCGCTGACGCTGGCGCTGGCGCGCCACATCCCGCGCGGCGACCGCGTCGCCAAGAGCGGCTCGTGGGAGAAGAAGGCGCTCACCGGCACCGAGGTCACCGGCAAGACGCTGGGCGTGATCGGCCTGGGGCGCATCGGGCGCGTGGTCGCCGAGCGCGCGCTCGGCCTGCGCATGAAGGTCGTCGCGCACGATCCCTTCCTCGACGCGAACGCGAGCGCGCCGGTCGCCGGCGTCGAGCTCGTCGGGCTCGACGCGCTGCTCGCGCGCGCCGACTTCGTCACGCTGCACGTGCCGCTCTCGGAGGCGACGCGCAACCTGCTCTCGCGCGAGCGCCTCTTCGCGATGAAGAAGGGCGCGCGCCTGGTCAACTGCGCGCGCGGCGGCCTGGTCGACGAGGCGGCGCTGGTCGAGGCGCTCGACTGCGGCCAGCTCGCCGGCGCCGCGCTCGACGTGCTCGAGGAGGAGCCGCCGCGCAAGGACCATCCGCTCGTCAAGCGCGAGGACGTGATCGTCACGCCGCACCTGGGCGCCTCCTCGCACGAGGCGCAGCACGCGGTCGCGGTCGACATCGCCGAGCAGATCGCGACCTTCTTCCTCGAGGGCGTCGCGCACAACGCGGTCAACGTGCCCGCGGTCAGCGCCGAGACGCTGCGCGCGATGGCGCCCTGGGTGCTGCTGGCCGAGAAGCTCGGCGCCTTCGTGGCGCAGCTCTCCGATGCGCCGCTCAAGCGCCTGGAGCTGACGCTCGCCGGCGAGATCGCGCGCGGCGACGCGCGCCACCTGCCCCTGGCGCTCACGGCGAGCGTGCTGCGCCACCAGGGCATGGGCGCGGGCGTCAACCTGGTCAACGCGCCGCTCTTCGCGCGCGAACGCGGGCTCGAGCTCTTCGAGCGGCGCGAGCACGAGCACGCGCTGTTCCAGAGCGCGATCGAGCTGCGCGCCTTCGACGCGCAGGGCGCGAGCCACCAGGTCACCGGCACCGTCTTCGGCCGAGCGGCGCTGCTCGTCGGCTTCGACGGCCTGCGCCTGGACCTCGAGGCCAAGGGCCCGCTGCTCTTGACGCGCCACGACGACGTGCCGGGCGTCGTCGGCCTCCTGGGCACGGCGCTCGGCCGCGCAGGCATCAACATCCGCCGCATCGAGCTCGGCCCGCCGCAGAGCGAGCACGCGGGCCTGGCGACCGGCGTGCTCGCCCTCTACGACGAGCCCTCGGGCGATGCGCTCGCGCAGCTGCGCACGCTGGCGCCGCTGCGCGAGGTACGGCTCGTCCGTCTCTGAGCGCCGCGCGCTACGGCCCCGACAGGAACGTCGACGTGTTCCCGTGCGGCACGCCATCGGGGTCGACCCACGAGTCGAGCACGATGCCCGTCGCCGGATCGGCGAGCTTGCGCACGAGCGTCATGCCCAGCGGTCCGGCCAGCTCCGGATCGGTGCAGCCGTCGCGCAAGGCCTGCCCCATCGTGCGCGCCGCGGAGTTCAGCCAGGTGTGGTTGTTCGAGCCCTGCGCGATGCCGTTCTCGTCGACGACGCGGTCGAGGTCGAGCGCGACGAGGTTCGGGTCGTAGTAGGTCGAGGGCGCGACGCCGTCGGTGCCCTTGCGGTTGGCGTTGTGGTCGAGCGGGTTGACCGGCCGGCCCGCCGCGTCGAACAGGAACAGCCCCGTGCCCAGGCCCGCGGCCATGTGCGCGAAGAAGGGCGAGTCGTTCTTGTTGCCCGTGTTCTGGCCGAACTGCGCCTTGAGCAGGTTGAAGTCGAGCGCGCCGAAGTTGCCCGTCTGCATCGCGGTGCGGAAGGCCTGGTACTGCGGGCCCCAGTTGGCGATCGACTCGGTCGTCAGGTGGCAGGCGACGCAGTAGCGCGGGCCCTCGCGCGCGGCGCTGACCTTGCCGCGGATCGAGTGCGCCAGGATCGCGTTGTGCGAGAGCGAGGGGAACTGCACCGCCGGGTTGTTGCCCTGGCCGTTGCGGTCCGTGAAGCTGAAGACCTGGCTCAGGTCGCCGTTCTTGTCCTGCCAGCGGAAGAAGACCTTCGTGTTGGCGCTGAACTGCGTGATCTTGCCGCTGGGCGCGACGCCCAGCTGGAAGAAGAGCGGCGACTGGTAGGTGAAGTCGGCCGTGCGCTGCTTGTAGACGATGCGCTCGCCGGTGATGTTGCTGAAGTTGTTGCCGGTGTTGTACTCGCCGGACAGGTGGCAACCCATGCACGTGTTGGTCCACGAGCCGTGGCAGGCGGCGCAGTCCATGCGGTCGGTGTGGCTGAAGCCGTTGGTGAAGCCGCTCGACTGCTTGGGTCCGATGCCGTTCGCGGCCGTGTCGTCGCAGCGGCCCATCGCGTACGAGGCCAGCGCGCTGTAGACCGGCGCGCCGGTCGAGGGGTGCGTCTTGCCGCTGTTGGCGATCGTGTCCTTGGTCTGCGGGATGTAGTGCACGGCGCCGGTCTTGCGGCTCTTGAGCCAGTAGTTGCCCTGCGCGTCCTTCGTGACGTGCTGCAGCTTGTTGCCCTTGCCGTCGAGCGCGACCTCGGCGGAGGCGCCCTCGTAGGTCGTGCCCGCGACCGTCGGCGCGTAGGCCTCGATCGTGCCGTGGCAGTTCTCGCACTGGATCGCGACCTGCTGCTCCATGCGGCTGGCGATGTCGAAGCCGGACGTGCTCGTGTCGCCCCCGTGCAGGTCGAAGCTGCCGTGGCAGTCGATGCAGCCCATGCCGGACTGGTAGTGCACGTCCTCGGGCGTGTCATCGCGGCCGTCGCCGTCGTAGTCCTCGAAGTCGAGGTACTGGTTGTGGTTGCGGCCGTTGAACGTGTTGTTGCCCGCCTGCGTCGTGAACAGGTTCTGGTTGTTGGCCGTGTTCTGGAACGTGACCGGGTTGGCCGGGTACTGCAGGTGGTTGCGCACGTCCTGGTTCTGGTCGAGGCGCACGCCCCAGTACTGCATCACGGTGCGGTTGGAGCCCTGGTGGCAGCCGGCGCAGGCGTGGTCGTCGATGCCCTGGACGGTGCTGCCGTCGGGCTGCGTGCGCGCGACGCTGACGATGCGGTGCGAGAGCACGTGCACCTTCTCGGGCTCGTTGATCGCGTCGGGGTTGACCGGCTCGGTCTTGACCACGTTCGGATCGCTCGAGTGGCTCTTGCCGTCGAGGCCGAAGCGCATGTGGCAGGCCGTGCAGCCCGAGCTGCGGAAGTCGCCCGCGCGGTTGTTCTGTCCCGCGCTCCCCAGGTGGCAGTCGCCGCAGGTGAAGATCACCTGGTCCTGGTAGAGGTGCGCGAGCGGCGAGTCGGGCACGAGCGTGCGGTCGGGGTTCTGCCCCGCCGGCAGCGCGGCGGCGAGGTAGGCGTCGTTGTTGAACACCGCGCCCGCGCCGCTCGCGCCGAAGACGGCGTACTCGGGCGCCTCGACCAGGCTGCCGACCGCGCCGGTCGCGGCGCCGGCGAGCTGGAAGTCGGGATCGACGAGGTCGCGGAAGCCCAGGTCGGCCGCGGTGTTCTCGTACAGGCCCGCGTTGCCCGCGACGACGTTGGGTTCGCCCGCGTGGTAGGTCGCGCCGGAGAAGAAGCCGGCCTCGGTCGCGAGCAGGCTCGAGCCGACGTCCTCCGCGTGGTTCGCGTGGCACTGGCCGCAGCCCTTGCCGTGCGAGGTCACGCGCAGGTCGCCCGGGTTGACGAACTGCAGGTAGTCGAGCGCGGTCCAGCTCTGCCCGTTGGCGACGTAGTCGGGCTGCTTGTCGAGCCCCGCCAGCGTCAGTCGGTTGAAGTAGGCCTGCGCGTGCGTCGCCTGGAAGGCGCGGTCGCCGATCGCCGGCGGAGGCGGCACGTGGCTGGTGAGCTCGTCGGTGCCGTTGGGGTTCCCGCCGTGGCAGGTCTCGCACTCCAGGCTCGCCGCCGCGCCGAAGGGGTGCGGGTTCTCGATGCCCGTGCCGCTGTAGTTCTGCTGCAGCGCGCCGTTGTGGCACAGCATGCACGACGAGACGGTCTGCGGCTGCAGCGAGCCCGTGTCGCCGCCACTGCACGCGCCGATCCACGACGCCACCAGCACGGCCGCCGCGCGGCCGATCCAAAGCTGCCTCATGTCTCCCCCTCCTCGGCGCCGCGCGTTCTGCCGAACGCGGCGCGTTCCTTCTGCGCTCTCTATCGGAGTCCGCTCGAGCGGACTTGAACGCGCCCTAGTGGATCTCCGCCTGCTGCCAGGTGCGCGGCAGGTGGCAGCGATCGCAGTGGTCGACCCACCCGAGTCCGGCGTGGTTGGGGTTCGTCGCGCGCGCGAGATCGCGCTGGTGGCAGGTCGCGCACTCGGCGTCGGCGGGGATGAACCTGCCCACCTCCGCGCCCGGGTGGCAGCGCCAGCACGCGGCGACCGCGTGCGCGCCGACCAGCGGGAAGCGCGTGTGCTCGTGCAGTTCGCGCATGCCGCTGGGCTCCCAGCTGGTCTCCTGGTGGCAACGCTGGCAATCGGTGCCCAGACCGTCGCGGTGCGGATCGGTGTGGCAGCCCGCGCAGCCGCGCGCGGCGAAGGTGCCCGCCGGGCCGCGATCGTTGTGGCAGCGCAGGCACTGCGCACGCTCGTGCGCGCCGCGCAGCACGTAGCCCGTCTGGCGCGCGTGGTCGAACCGGAAGTCCTGGCGCAGCGTCTGCCACTCGTTCGAGACGTGGCACAGCGAGCAGTCGGCCGGGAAGCTGTCGTGCGGCAGCACCGGGCCCAGGCCCGACCACCACAGGTGGCGCGGCACGCTCTCCGAGCCGCGGATGGCGCAGGCCGACGCGGCGGCGAGCAGCACGAGCGCGCCGAGCGCGCGCAGTCGCGTGAGTCGGACGTTCATCAGAAGCTCCTCTGCAGGTAGATCCCCGCGGCGATCGAGTCCTCGTTGGCGTACTGGATCCACTCCGCGTGCGCGGAGAAGCTCCAGCCGCCGCTGGTGTGGAAGTCGCGCGAGAGCCGCACGTGCTGCTGCGGGATCTCGTCGTTGGCGCTGGAGAACCCGGCCATGTCGTGGTGCGCGAACTCCCAGGCGAGCTCCCAGCTGCCGCTGGCGAGCTGGCGTCCCAGGCTCGCGCGCGTGCCCCAGAGATGGTCGGTGCGCCCTTCGGTGACGAAGCCCGAGAAGCGCGCGCGCCCGCCGTCGAAGAGCACGTCCTCGAGCTCGAGCCCCGACTCGACGTCGCCGCCCTGGTCGTCCTGGTCGGCCCACGCTCCGACCTCCTCGCGCAGCCAGAAGCCGCGCCCGGTGTTCTGCCGCCCTCGCAGCGCGACGCGCTCGCTGTGGTCCTTGGCCAGCGCCGCGGCGCTGGTGGCGGGGAACTCCCAGTGGTCGATCTCGGGGATCGCGACGTGCGTGCCGGAGAGCGCCAGCGTGCTGCCGCCGTCGAAGCGCTTCTCGAGCAGCACGCTCGCCTGCGTGATCTCCAGGCCCGCGCCCTTGGCCGTGTCGCCGGCCGTGTAGTAGTCGACCCAGCACGAGCCGTGCAGGCTCCAGCCGTCGCGCGGCCCCAGGTCCAGGCGCGCGATCGCGAGGTCGCGGTCGGAGGAGTACTCGTGGAAGCTCTTCTGCACGCCGACCTGGAACACCGCGCGCTCGCTCTCGTCGGCGACCCAGCGGTACCAGCCCGCCAGCGCGAGATCGCGGAAGGAGTCCTGCTGGAAGTCGGGCTCGGGCAGGTAGCCGACGCTCGCGCCGAACGAGTCGCCGCCGCTGGTGCGCCGCGACCAGTCGACGCCGTCGAGCACGCCGAACTCGGGCATGCCCTGCTGCAGGAAGCGGCCGAACTCCCAGCGCTCGGGCTCGAAGCGGTTGCCGCCGATCACGTACGAGAGCCGGTCGAGGCGCACGTAGGCCTCGTGCTCGTCGTCCGCATCCGGAACGAGCGCGCTGCGCGCGTCGAGCTCGCCCGCGATGTGCAGCTCGGCCCCGTTGCCGAAGGGGTTCGTGTACGTGACGTCGAGGCCCGCGCGGTCGAAGCCGTAGCTGGTCGTGCCGTCGACGCTGCGCACGTGGTCGGCGATCAGGTACCAGCGCCCGTGCGCCGAGCCGGCGCGCTGTCCGGGGTGCAGCGGCACGACCTCGTTCAGGAGCGGCATGCCCTGCTTCCAGTCCTCGCCGCTGGGCGGCCAGGCCGGATGTGCCGGCACGGCCGGACGATCGGCGGGTGCGGCAGGCTCGGGCTGGGGCGCGGGCGCGGCGGCGCGCACGACCCAGGCCTCGCCGCGCGTCCCCGGCGGAACGCTGCGCGTGCCGTCGTCGAACTCGACGCGCGCGCTGCGCTCGCCGAGCTCCGCGACGCGCCCCTCCAGCGGCAGCCCCTCGCGCGGCCGCAGCACGACGCGGTCGCCCGCGCGCAGACCGTCGAGGCTGCCGCGGTCGACGGTGGCGCTGCCCGCCGTCGAATCGATCACGCGCAGCTCGAGCTTCTCGCGCGCCGGCGACTCCTGCGCGCTCGCGCCGAAGGCACAGGCGCCCAGCGCCAGCGCCACGAACCCGACTCTCCCCTCGATCATCAGCCCCCTCCTCGCTTGCGCCGCAAGAGCACGTCCTCGCGCACGCCGTGACAGTCGACGCACTCGGTGGGCAGCGGCCGGTAGCGCACGACCTCGCCGCCCTGCGGCAGTGCGAGCGGCGTGTGGCAGGCCGAGCAGGCGAGCTTCGCGTGCGCCTCGCCCAGCGCGAAGCGCGCGTCGCGCTCGTGGTCGAAGGACACGAAGGCCGGCGCGGCCGCGGCGTGGCAGCGCGCGCAGTCGATCCGTCCGTCGCCCGCGAACTGGCCGCCGTGCGGATCGGGATGGCAGTCGGCGCAGCCGGGCCCGCGCGCGTGTCCGAAGCTCGAGGCCTGCGCGTCCGGCGCCGCGAGGTGCGCGTGGCAGGACGAGCACTCGGCCGAGGCGTGCCCGCCGCGCAGGTCGAAGCCCGTCCAGGCGCCGTGCTCGAAGCCGAAGGGCAGCGCGCGCCAGGAGCTCTCGCCGTGGCAGCGCGCGCAGCTTGGGCGGCCCTCGACGTGCGCGGCGCGGCCGGCGCGATCGAACAGGCCGCCGTGCGGATCGGCGTGGCACGTCGCGCAGTCCTGGTAGGCGCCGAAGTGCTCGGCCACCGTGCCGAAGCGCCGCGCGGCGGCATCGGGCTCCGCGCGCGCGACGTGGCAGGCGCCGCACTCCTCCTGCGCGTGCGCGTCGCGCACGTCGAAGCCCGTCCAGCGTCCGTGCTCGAAGCCCGGCACGTCGGCGAAGCGCTCGACGCCGTGGCAGCGCGCGCAGTCGCCGTGCGCCACGGGCGCGAGCGAGGCCGTGCGCACGTCGAAGAAGCCCTGGTGCGCGTCCTTGTGGCAGGTCGCGCAGGTGTCGTCGGTGCCGCGGAACGCGCGCGGCGCCTCGGGCGACGGTCGCGCGTGGCACTGGTCGCACTCGAGCTTCGCGTGGGCGCCCTCGAGCGGCAGCGCGGCCTGGGCGTGCTTCTGCGCATCGAAGGTGTGCGGCGTGAAGCGCAGCCGCTCGTGGCAGGCGAGGCAGCCGCCGCCGGCGAAGGGCCCGCTCGCGAACTGCCCGCCGTGCGGGTCGGCGTGGCAGCTCTCGCACTGGTCCATGCCGCGGCCGGGATAGCGCGCGCGGAACTGCGGCTTCTCGGGCGCGTGGCACTGCGCGCAGCTCTGCTTGGCGTGCGGCTCGTCGAGGCGGAAGCCGGTCAGCGCGTGCTGCTCGGGCGTCAGGCCGTCGAGCGAGCTCTCGCGGAAGCTGGTGTGCTCGGCCTTGTGGCAGCGCACGCAGGCCTCCTCGCGCGGGAGCTTCTCGGCGCGCGAGACGGCCTCGAGGAAGCGCTCCTCGTGCGGCGAGGCGTGGCACTCCGCGCAGGTGCGCGTCGGCGGCGCGCTCGCGGTCGCGCCGTGCGCCTCGAGCGAACGCGCGCCGGCCTTGGGGTGGCACTCGCGGCAGGAGAGGTCGGCGTGGCCGCCGACGAGCGGGAGGAAGCGCTCGTGACCCTGCGAGGCGAGCACCTTCCAGTCCTGCTGGCCGTGGCAGGCGACGCAGGCCTGGCGCATCGCGCCCTTGTGCACGTCCTCGTGGCAGCTCTGGCACTCCTGCTTCAGGCCCAGGTAGCGCCGCTCGTTCTCGGCCAGCACCAGCTTGCGCGCCTGTTTGTGGCAGCGCGCGCAGTCCAGCTCGAGGTGCTTGCCCGACATCGTCCAGCCGACGAACTCGTGGTCGAAGTCCGCGATGCGCGCGAAGCCGGCCTGGCGGAAGCTCTGCGGGTTGATGCTCGCGAAGCCCGCGCCCAGGTGCTCGCCGTGGCACAGCGCGCAGCGCGGCGCGAGCTCGGCGTCGAGCTTGCCGTGCAGACCCGTGTGCGCGTCGATCGCCTGGGCGACGTCGGTGTGGCACTCGCGGCAGGCGCTGGTCATGCTCGTCAGCAGGCCGCCGTGGCACTCCGCGCAGCCCGAGCGTCCCGCGAGCTTCTCCAGCGCGCCGTGCGCGGCCGAGAGCGGCCCGGGCGAGGCGCGGTGCGCGTCGACGATCGCCAGCCAGAGCACGGCTCCCAGCGAGACCAGTGCGAGGAAGAGCGAGGTGCGCGCGTGCTTCACGATCCGCCTCCGCCGAAGAGATGGTTGCCGTAGATCCAGGCCTGCACGATGTGCAGACCGAGCAGCACCAGCAGCAGCACGGCCATCCAGCGGTGCAGCCAGCGCCAGCTGGCGAGCACGCCGCGCAGCTCCTCGTAGTGCGCCGCGGCCTGCGCCGTGGTCCAGGCCTGGCGCGCGAGCTCGAGCGTCTCGCGCACGACCGGTTCGGGCACGCGCTCCTCGCGCGCCGCGCGCGCCAGCGGCTCGAGCGCGCGCGCAAGGCGCCGCCGACCCAGGGCCAGCCCGGCCAGTCGCGCGAACACGTGTCCGCGCCAGCGCCCCTGCTCGACGCGCGCGAAGACCTCCGCCTGCACGCGCTCGGCGAAGCTGCGCTGGCTGGGGTCGAGGGCGGCGACCTGCGCGTCCAGGCGCCGGCGCACCTCGGAGAGCTCGAGCTCGCGCCCGTTCGCGGCGCGCGGAACCCAGGCGTAGACGTAGCGGCCGATCGCGCCGGTGACGAAGAGCGTCCCGAGCAGCCACAGCGCGTGGCTGCCGACCGAGTCGCCCGGCGCCATCGCCGCGTGCAGCGTGGCCGCGACCAGCGCCACGATGCCGGTCGCGACGTGCAGCGTCATCCAGCCCGGCAGCGAGCCGATCGCCCAGCGCGCGCTGGCGGCGCGGCGCGCGAGGTAGGCCAGGTTGAGCAGCACCAGCGAGGCCGCCGCGATGCCGAAGCCCAGGCCCAGGCCCATGCCCGGGCGCAGCAGCGCGTGCTCGGCGTGCGTCGCGCGCGCCTCGCGCGGCAGCGCGTAGTAGTCGGAGTGCCACAGCGCCCAGCCCAGCGCCAGCGCCGCGAGCACGAAGCCCGCCGCGAGCGCGCGCACGAGGCCCGTGCCCTGCTCGACGATCGGCGCGGAGCGCGGCCGCAGCGCGGGATCGAACGAGACGCCGCAGCGCGCGAGCAGTTCCAGCGGCGGCTCGCCGCCGGCGAAGACGAAGACCTCGTCGTTGGCAAGCTCGACGCGCTCGGCGCCGCACTCCAGCTCGACCGACTCGGGCTCGATCGCGAGCAGGCGGCTGGAGGTCAGGACGCGCAGTGCGCCGTTGGCCCGCGCCGCCGCGAAGCGCTCGGCGACGCGCGCGCGCAGGCGCACGAACTCGCTGCCGCGGTAGCTGAGCGTGACCTCGTTGCCGGGCTGTTCGCCCAGCGCCAGGGCGGCCTCGACCGCGCTGTCGCCGCCGCCGACGACCAGGATGCGCCGGCCCTGGTACGAGACGGCGTCGAGCAGCGAATAGGCGACCTTCGGCAGCTCCTCGCCGGGGATGCCGAGCTTGCGCGGCAGCCCGCGCCGTCCGATCGCGAGGCAGACGTGGCGCGCGCGGCGCTCGCCGCGCGAGGTCTGCACGCGGAAGGTGCCGTCGCTCTCGCGCACGAGACCCTGGAAGACGACCTCGTGCTCGATCGCGAGCTCCTCGCGCCGGGCGATCGCGCTCCACAGCTCGATCAGCTCCTCCTTGGTGTAGCTCGCGCGGTCCAGGCGCGTGCCGCCGGGCAGCTCGACCGGCTCGGTCAGCACGAGCTTGCGGCGCGGGTACTTGGCGACCGTCCCGCCGAGCGCGCTCTCCTGGTCGAGCACGCAGGTGTGCAATCCCGCCTGGGCCGCCTCGAGCGCACAGGCGAGGCCCGCGGGTCCGGCGCCGACGATGCACAGGTCGAGCACCTCGCTCGGCGCGTGTGCGTGATGCGCGGCGCTCGGCGCCTCGCTCCGCGCGAGCGAAACGCCTGCGGCGACCGCCACGCGTTCGCGCGCAGGGCTCAGCGACGGGGCCGATTCGAGAGCGCCGGTGCTCCGCACGCGCTGCGCCACCTCGCGCGCGACGCTGCGGCCGTGCTCGAGCGCGACGCGGATGCGCGCGTGCGCCGTGACCTCGCCTGCGAGGAACAGCCCCGGCGTGCCGAGCGCCTCGAAGCACTCGCTCAGCGCGGGCACGTCGCGGCGCTGGTCGAGGTCGGCCAGGTGCACCTGGATCGCGCCGACCGGACAGCTGCGCTCGCAGGCCGCGATGCCGTTGCAGCGCGCGCCGTTGACCACGACGGCCTGGCCGTGCACGAGCTCGAGCACGCCCTCCTCGGGACAGGCGCGCACGCACGCGCCGCACCCCAGGCAGCGCGAGAGGTCGACCACCGGATGCTGCAGCTGTGCGCTCGCGCTGCCGGCACGCACCGCGCGCTCGCGCTCGGCGAGGTGGCGTTGCATGCTGCGCAGCTCGGCGCGGCGCACGAGCAGCGCGCACAGCGCGATGCCCAGGCCCAGCACCAGCGCCAGGAGGATGGTCCAGCTCATGCGGACCTCGCGTTCCGTGGCGTGCGGTCAGCGCTGCTTGGGAGGATCGACGGGTGCCGGCTCGGCCGGCGCGGGCTGTCCGTCCGGACGCGGCGGCAGCGTGGCGACCGGCTTCTTCGGCTGCGCGCCTTCGGCAGCGGGCTTGGGCGCGGGCTTGTTCGCGGGCTGAGCCTGGGTCGGCGCGACCTGCGGCGTGCTCGCCGCGGCGTTGGCCGCCGGCGCAGGCTGGTTCGTGCTCAGCTGTCCGTGCAGGGCGGAGGCCTCGACGTAGCGGCGCGCCGCGGCGTCGCAGGCGTCCAGGCGCTGGTCGAGGTCCTTCTCGCGCTCGGCCAGCGCGCTGACCTCGCTGCGCACGGCGGAGACCGCCGCGCCGTTGAAGTCGTGGCCCAGGAAGAGCGCGTGGTCGCGCAGGTCGGCGTTGAACGCGTCGAAGGTCACCTGCGCGGTCGTCACGGCGGAGAGCACGGCCTCGTAGCGCGCGCGGGTCTCCTCCAGGCGCACGTGGCTCTGCGCGCGCAGGCGCGTGTTGCCGATGCCCTCCAGGTCGTGCGTCCAGCGCCGGAAGACGTCCTCGGCTGCCTCCTTCATCGGCGTGACGCTCTCGCCCAGGCGCTGTGCCTGCTGTTCCGAGACCTCGATCGCCGAGCGGAAGCCCTCGAAGGTCTTGGCCGCATCGCCGTCGAACTCCGGCTGCACGAGCGTCTGGAGGATCTCCAGCGCCGCGTGCGAGCGCTCCCTGGAGACGGTGGATTCGACCTGCACGCTCTCGACGCGCGCGAGCAGCTGGTCGACCTCGCCCAGGCTGCTCTTGGTCTCCGACGAGAGCACGCCGCAGCCGGAAAGACCTGCACAGGGCCAGACGATGGCCAACAACACCGAACGGAACTGACGCTTCATCCCTCTCCTCCGAACGGGGAGTGTCCTGGCACCCGCTGCCGCGTGGTGCGCTCCCTCGTCGCGAGAGGACTTCGGCCGCTCGATCGGCGCGTCTTGAGTCCGAGCGGCTAGATCGCGGCGCCGCTGGGCTTGCCGCGCCCGGCGGTTCCGCCTCCGCCGCTGGAGAGCTCGCGCCGCGCCTCTTCCTTCAGTCGCGCCAGCGTCCGGTCGCGAAACCAGCCGTACGTCCCGAGCGCGACGATGCCCCACTGCAGCACGTAGTACGTCCACAGCGCGCGGTGGATGCCGCTGGTGAAGCCGTAGCTGTGCAGGCCCACGCCGAGCAGGTTCACGCCGAACCACGAGAACGCGACGATCGTGCCGCCCAGCGCGGCCGCCGCGCACACGCCGTGCTCCTTGAGGTAGCCGCCCATGCGCGCGTGCAGGATCACCAGCTGCGAGATCACGATCAGCAGCGCGCCGTTCTCCTTGGGGTCCCAGCCCCAGAAGCGGCCCCAGGAGTCGTTGGCCCAGATGCCGCCCAGGATCGTGCCGACGGTCGAGAAGATCACGCCGAAGGCGAGCACGCCGTAGACCATGCGCCCGAGCGAGGAGTAGAAGGCGCGCTCGTCGCGGCGGAAGCCGAAGCACTTGGCGAGCAGGTAGAAGCTGCCCAGCAGCGCGGCCAGCATGCCGGCCGAGTAGCCGACCGTGATCGCGGTGACGTGCGTCGCCAGCCAGAAGTTCGTGTCGAGCACGGCGACCAGGCTGGGCATCGTGTCGCGCTTGTCGAGCGTCTCGTAGCCGTTGGCGATGAACACGCCGACCATGCCGAGCACGGCCGCGGCCGAGAGCGCCAGGCGCTGGCGCGTGATGCGCTCGGCGACCAGCGCGACCAGCGTGCTGACGCCGGTGATGAAGAGCACCGTCTCGTACAGCGTCGAGACCGGCGGGCGCTCGCGGATGATGCAGCGCACCACGATCGCGCTGACGACCAGCAGCGTGCCCAGCACGGCGAAGAGCGCGGCGGAGCGGTAGGGCAGCTTGGCCTTCGGCAGCATCCAGGCGAAGGCCATCGCCAGGAAGGCGAGGATGAACGAGGCCTGCGCCCAGGTCAGGAAGTCCGCGCGGTAGTAGAAGCGCTCGAGCGGGATCTTGGCGTACTCGCCGCGCGCCTCTGCCACGGGCAGGATCTCGGCGCTGAGCGAGGCGAGCTGCAGCTCGAAGGCCCCGGCGTCCTCGCGCTTCTTGGCCAGGTCCTGGAACTGCTCGAGCAGCTTCGTCTGCGCCGGCGTGGGCTTCATCATCGGCGCGCTCTGGCGCTGGAAGAGCTCCTCGGGCGTGAGCCACTCGGCATCCGACTTCTCGGTCACGGCCGGCGGCACGACCGCGATGTCCAGGCGGCCCGCGGTCGAGTCGTAGATCTGCACGGCCTCGGCCAGGTTGACCACCTGGTGCTGCAGCGTGCTGCGCTCCTTCTCCTCGACCTTGCTGTACTCGTTGGCGAGCTGCATCAGCTTGTCGAGGCCCGGCTCGAGCTCGTGGAAGCTGTAGCGGTCGCGCTTGCGCTTGGTCTCGTGGCCCAGGCCCATCGCGTCGATGGCCGCATCGTCGGCGACGAGGAACACGGGCTCCTGCGCGGCGGCCTCGGGGAAGAACATCTGCTCGAGCAGCCACTCGCTCGAGCGGACCTTCGTGCCGTCAGCGCGCGTCAGGCTCTTCTTGCCGCTGATGCGCAGCAGCGTGAAGTCGGCGAAGGTCGAGACGGGCTTGATGCGGCCGCCGTCCTGGATCGGCAGCGCGCCGAGGAGCTCGATCGCGCGCGGCGTGAACTGCGGGGCCTGCGCCCGGCCCGTCGCGGCGAGGACCAGCGCCGCGGTGGCGAGCGCGAGGAATCGGATGGCGGACTTCATGTCTTGCTGCCCTCGAGTCGGATGTGGCGCGCGAGCTTGCGCGTGAAGTGGATCAACAGCCCGGCCGCGATCACCAGGCAGGAGTACAGCGGCCACTGGTCGGAGGGATTGCGCACCACCGCCAGCGTCGAGAAGAGCGGGTCGCCGGGCCTGGCGTTCGACGGTCCCCAGGAAGCCTGATAGAGCACGAGCCCCTGTTCGCGCAGCGGCTGGTTCATCGAGATCTTGACCGCGCGCGTCCCCTTCGGCTCGCTGACCGTCACGTCGCTGGCGAAGGTCTTGGCCATCATCGTGCGCGGATGGTCCTCCTTCGTGAACTTGTCCAGGCGCACCGTCAGCGGCATCGGGTAGCGCTCCTTGCGCAGGTCGATCGCGAAGCGCTTGCCGCCGACCTCGAGCGGCATCGGCTCGCGCTCGGCGCCCCAGACGAGTCCCTCGGTGCGCTTGCCGTCGCGCGCGACCGCGCTGACGTAGGCGCCGGCGACGTTGGCCTCGGCCTCCTTCTCCAGCGGCTGCTCGCGCAGGAACACGCCGTCGATCACCGGAACGCTGACCTCGAACATCGGGCCCTTGGGCAGCGGCTGGCAGTTGCGCACGAAGTGCGTCACGACCAGGTCGAAGGGCAGCGCGTCGGTGTGGAAGAGCGCGCCCTTCGCGCCGGTCGCGCGGTCGAGGCTCTCCTGGCGCACGACGTGCTCGCGCGTGCGGCCCGGACCGAGGTCCTCGATCGCGACCAGCTCCCAGCGGTAGTAGCTCTGGAACTCGGCCGCGCTCTGGCCCTCGAAGAGCGTCACGTGCCCCTCGACCGAGTAGTACGCCTTGACGAAGCCGGCGATCAGCATCATCAGGATGCCGATGTGCGTCACGAGCACGCCGAAGGTGTTCCAGCCCTTGCGCAGGCGCACCATGCCCCCCAGCACGATGTTGACGAAGAGCACGCACATCACGAGGTTCGCGCCCGGCAGCGGCACCGGGATCGGACCGAAGTCGTGCACGAGGAAGTACGACTCGAAGTACTTCTTCTGCACCTCGAAGAGGCCCGTGTCGACCTGCTCCAGCGTCCCGAGGTACGTCAAGAGCCCGAGCAGCGCCAGGAGGACGCACGAGAGCCCGAGCGACGAGAAGACGTCGACGATCGCCTGGAGGACGCGCTTCACTTCGCCTCCTCCAGCGACTGCGCGAAGGCCGTGAAGTGCTCGCGCTCCTTCTGCACCGCGTCCTTGGGCCCGGTCATCTTGACGAAGACCGAGCGCCCGCCGACCAGCGCGACCGCGCCGAGCATCTGCTTGCCGGCCTTGTCGCCCGCGCCGTCGATCGCGATCAGGCGCCCGTCGGAACCCAGGATCGGGATGTGCGGCAGCTCCTGGAACTCGCTCGCGGCGAGATCGGCGCAGCCCATCTGCCCGCGCCAGCGGTTGAGGTTCGCCTCGAGCCCGCCGCCGTCGCCGCCGAGCACGGTGACGTAGCACTCGACGCCCTCGGCCGGGTTGAACGTGACGACGCGCGCGGGCTTCTCGGCCGCCTGCTTCCAGCCGGCTGGCGCCTTCCAGTGCAGACCCTGCTGATCGCCAGCGGCCGGCATCGCGCCGGGCATCGCCTGGCCGCTCATGTCGCCGCCGATCGACGGGGCCCCGGGGATGCCTGCGTGCGGATCGCCGCCGGGAGCCGCGCTCGCAGCGCCGCCCATCTCCGCATGCGGATCGCTCGGCGCGCCGCCTGGACGCAGCGACTTCGCCAGCGCGAGGAAGTGCTCCTTCTCCGCCGCGATCTTGGCGTCGGGGCCGGTCATCTTGAGGAAGGCCGAGCCCTCCGGCGAGACGTCGAGGATGCCGGTCAGGCGCCAGCCCGCCTCGTTCGACGTGCCGCCCATGCCCTTCCACGTGCCGACGAAGTCGACCAGCACGCCCTGGCGGCCGAGCAGCGTCGCGCGCGGCAGCGCCGCGATCTCCGCGTCGGAGAGCGGCGGCAGCGCGACCTGCGAGCGCCAGCGGTTGACATTGCTCGTCAACCCGCCCGCTTCGCCGCCGAGGATCGAGAGGTAGCACTCGGCCTTCTCGTCGCCCGCGACGCGGAAGTTCGCGTTGCGCATCGCGCTGGTCTCCAGCGGCGTCCAGCCCGGCGGCAGGTCCCACGCGAAGCCCGCGCCCGCCTCCATGCCGCCGCCCATCGCGCCGCCCGTGCCCGCTCCCGCGGCGGAGGGCATGCGCATCGAGCCGAAGCGTTCGTTGGTGGTCGCGCCGAAGTTGACCGCGGCCGACGGACCCTGCACGTCGCGCGGCGGCTGGAACCCGCCCTCGGGCTCCTTCTTCGAACAGGCGCCGGTCGCGAGCGTCGCGAGCAGAACTCCGACCAGCCCCAGAACGGGCACATCTCGTCTCGACTGAGAATCCATCGTGCCGGAGATCCTACGCAATGCAGGCGCCGGCTCCACTCCTCCCTTGGGCGAGCATCGGACCGATCGCGGAACGTGCTTGAGCCATGCGCGTGCCCGCCAGCGGAGCCCGGAATCGCCAGCCGACGCTGGCGAGGGCAGACGCGGACCCTCGGGACCGGGTCGTGAAGGCCCGGTCATGCGCGGATCCCCGGGCGCTCCGCCTTGCGCGCCCTCGGGGAGTTTCCGGCGATCACCTGGACTCGCGGACGCGAGACGACGCACGGGTGCTTGCCACGGCCCAGGTCTGGCCGGGCAAGGAGCTTCGATGCACCCCTTCCGTCCCCTCATTCCCACGCTCTTCCTCGCCCTGCCCTCGCTGGGCAGCGCGGCGCTCTCCCAGACGGCACTCCCGCGCGAGCCGCTCCGCAAGCCCGCGCATACGCAGGTCGCGCCGTACCACGAACCAGGATTGGTGGCCGTTCAGCTGCGTGTCGGCCTGCACGTGCAACTCGCCGGGGAGTCGCTCTCCGACCTCGGCACGGGCGAACTCGATCCTGCCCGAAGCGTGCTCCAGGCGTCCGCTCGCGGACGCTGGCAACGCACGCACCGCATCGCGGATGCGGATCTCGATCGGCTCCGGACGCAGGCCGAGCGCAACCTGGGCCACGCTCTCCGCGATCCCCGACTCGAGTTCCGCGTGCGGCTGGACCCCGGTCTCGACGAGTCCGCCGCGATCGACGCGCTGAACGCGCTCGAGATCGTCGACCTGGCCTGGCCCGTCGCGCGACCGGCTCCGCCGCCGAGCGCGCCGGACTTCAGCTCCTTGCAGGGCTACGTGGAGGCCGCTCCTGCAGGCATCGGAGCCAGGGCGGCCTGGCACCTGCCGGGAGGGACGGGCTCGCCCGTGCACGTCTGTGACATCGAGTACGAGTTCCTCGCCACGCACGTCGACCTGCCGCCGATCCCGACTGTCGGTCCCGCGCCGGCGGTCTCCGGATTCGGAACGGACCACGCGACGGCCGTGCTCGGCGAGCTGTTCGCGAAGCCGGATGGCGCCGGCGTTCGCGGTGCCGCGCACGCAGCGCAACCGCTCTTCGCCGCGGCCTACACCTCCACGGGCTGGAACGTGAGCGCGGCGATCACGACGGCGCTCCTCGCGCTGCAGCCGGGAGATGTGCTGCTCCTCGAACAGCAGATGGTCGGTCCCCACGGCGGCACGGCCTACGTGCCCGTCGAGTGGGATCTCTCGGTCTACGGCGCGATCCAGCTCGCGGTGGGCAACGGCGTGACCGTGGTCGAGGCGGCGGGCAACGGATACGAGAACCTCGACGATCCGATCTTCGGCACCGGCCACGCTCCGTTCCTTCCCGGGCACGACTCGGGCGCGATCCTCGTCGGAGCGGGCTGCTCGCCGGGCGGAACGAGCACCGACCGCTCGCGCCTGGCGTTCTCCAACTACGGCTCGACCGTCGATCTTCAGGGCTGGGGCGAGAACGTCTGCACCTGCGGCTACGGCGCGCTGTATGCGGGAACGGGTCCGGACGAAGCCTACACCGCGACGTTCAACGGCACGTCGAGCGCCTCGCCGATCGTCGCGGCTGCGTGCGCCCAGTTGCAGGCCGCCTACCATGCGGCCACGGGCTGGTGGCTCACGCCCACGCGCGTGCGCGACACGCTGCACAGCAGCGGCTCGCCCCAGCTGTCGGGGATGTTCCCGGCCACGCAGAACATTGGGCCGCGACCGAACCTGATCGCGGCGGCCGCCGCCCTCGGGCTGTGGGGTTGTCCCGGGGAAGCGAACTGGAACAGTGAGTCCACGCCGGGAGGTCTCGTGGGACGGCGCGACCTCGCGCTGGCGTACGATCCGGGACACGGAAGGGTCGTGCTCTTCGGCGGTTCCACGGCGAGCCTCGGGCTGCTCGGGGACACCTGGGCCTGGGACGGCTCGTGGTCACAGCTCGTTCCCTCGACGAGCCCCGGCGGTCGCGATGGGGTCGCCCTCGCCTACGACCGGCGGCGCGAACGACTGGTGCTCTTCGGCGGCAACACGCCCGCAGCCTCCGGGGAGACCTGGGAGTTCGATGGAACGAACTGGTCGCTGCGCTCGAGCAGCGGGCCCAGTCCGCGTGCCTACCACGCCATGGCCTACGACGAGGCTCGCGGGCGCGTCGTGATGCTCGGCGGTCTCTGCCAGGGGGTGCCGGACGGAACCTGGGAGTGGGACGGTTCCACCTGGGTCTCGTTCCCTAGTTCGCCGTACTCGCTGTCCAACCCGACGCTGCGGCCGAGCCTGGCTTGGGACAGCGAGCGCCAGGTGCTCGTGGCGTTCGGCGGCGCCGGGGCGCCTGGTCCGGACCTGGGTGAGACCTGGGAGCGCAGCGGGACGACCTGGACCCTGCGCTCGAGCAGCGGTCCGAGCCCACGCTCGGGTGCGACGCTGGTCTACGACCGCGTGCGCCGCCGGTGCGTGCTCTACGGAGGCTCCCAGTCGAGTCCCTTCCAGAAGTTCGGCGACACGTGGGAGTGGGATGGGACGAGTTGGGAGCCGATCCCCACCCAGCCCAACGCCGGCCCCCGCACGTACCATGCGGCGGCCTACGACGAGGATCGCGGACGCGTGCTGCTCTTCGGCGGCGACTCCGACCTGCAGGTCGCGCTGCACTCGGGGGCGTCGCGTGGCCACGCACCCGCGCCCGGCGTGCCGTTCTGCCTGGGCGACAACAGCGCGACACCCTGCCCGTGCGGGAACCCGAGCGCGCTGCGCGCGTGCCGTGGTTGCCTGAACTCGACCGGACAAGGTGCCAAGCTCGTCTCGCAGGGTGTCGCCAGCCTCTCGAACGACACCGTGCTGCTGTTGGGATCGGGCATGCCGGCCTCGGTCGCGCTCTACTTCCAGGGCACGCTCCAGCAGGCCGCGGGCGCGGGAAGCCTGCTCGGTGACGGACTGCTCTGCGCTGGCGGCAGCCAGATCCGCATGGGCGCGGTGTTCAACAGCGGCAGCGGGAGCTCGTCGTTCCCGCCGGCGGCATCGAGCACGCTCTCCGTGCGCGGCGCCGTCACGCAGCCGGGCAGCCTGCGCACCTACCAGATCTGGTACCGCGACACGGCACCCTTCTGCACGAGCCTGCCCTACAACGAGTCGAACGGACTGCAGATCGTCTGGGGACTCTGACAGGAACGCGGCGCGGGCCGCGCGTGGACGCCAGGCGCCGACCGCGCTCAGCGCCAGCTCGCGGCCTGCTCGCTCCGGCCCCAGGCCGTGTACAGCTCGACCAGGCGAGTGCGCGCCGTGCGCGCATGCTGGTGCGCGGGACCGAGCAGGCGCTCGAGATCGAAACAGGCCTGGAGCAGGACGAGCTCCGCATCCTCGTAGCGCTTCATCGACAGCAGGCACCCGCCGAGTCCGGCGCGGAACAGGGCCAGCTGCCAGTCGTCCGGGGAGAGCGCGGCTCCGGCCAGCTGCAGCAACTCGACGTACGCGGCGCAGGCCTCGTCGAATCGTCCGCGCTGACGCAGCAGCCAGGCCAGGTTGTAGCGCGTGCCGAGCGCTCGCGGGTCGCCGCGGCCAAAGCGCGCCGACTCGATCTCGAGCAGGTCGCTCAGGATGCACTCGCTTTCGTCGACGCTCCCGCCCTTGGCGCAGAGCAGGGCCAGGTTGCCGCGCGCGATCAACGTGTTCTCGTGCGCGGGTCCGAGAACCTCCTCGGTCAGCGCGGCGACGCGGCGGCGCAACTCGACGGCTTCGGGAAAGCGCTTGCGCGTCTCGAGCAGCCCGGCGAGGTTGTTGAGGCGCGCGATCTGGTCGGGATGCCGCTCGCCCTGCAGTGCTGCCCCCTGCGCGACCGCGCGGCGGTGCAGCGACTCGGCCTCATCGAGTCGATCCTCGAGCTGCAGCGTGCAGGCGAGGTTGCCCAGGGCGCTCACGCTGGCCGGGTGCGCTTCGCCGTGCAGGCGCAGCTGGACCTCGAGAGCACCACGCTGCAACTCCTCGGCGTCGGCCAGGCGTCCCTTGCGGGTGGCGATCTGCCCGAGCGTGCCGAGGGCGCTGGCGACATCCTCCTCGCCGAAGTCGCTCGTCCCCTCGCGTGCCAGCTCGAGCCCGCGCCGCATCTGGGTCTCGGCCTCCTCCGTGCGCCCCTGCGCCAGCCGCAGCCGCCCGAGCTTCATCAGCACCTGCACGGCCCGGTGCGAGCGCGGGCCCGCGAGCTCGGCGAGACGCGCCGCCGCGGCGCTCAGCAGAGGATCCGCCTCGGCCAGGCGGTCCCGTTCGAGCAGGACCGCCCCCAGGTACCCGTTGAGATCCGCCTGGCGCAACTCGTCGTCCGGGAGCCGCGCGCGGCACAACTCGAGCGCCCCGCGCAGCTGCTCCTCCGACTCCTCCAGCCGTCCCAGGCGCTGGAAGGCCTGGCCCAGCGTGGCGCGCACGTCGACCTCGGCCTCCGGCGCCTCCGTGAGCGTCCCCGGCAGCTCGGCGGCCGCGTGCTCCAGCAGGTCGAGCAGGCGCGCGTCCGGGCCCCGCTCCCCCGGCACGACGGTCGCGAGCAGGTGCTGGAAGTACTCCGAGACGTGGCCCGCGCGGTTGCGCTCACGCTCGGCCTGGCGGCGCTGCTCGGCTTCGAGCCCGCGCGCGGTGTTCGCCTCTGCGGCCTTCGCGAGTGCATCCCGGTGCGCGTCCTCCGCACGGTCGCGCGCATCCGCGGCGTGCACGGCCTGCTGCCGGGTCGCCGCGATGCCCCCGCAGAGCACGAGGAACACCGCCAGTGCGCCGATCACCGGGGCCCGGTTGCGGCGCGTGAACTTGCGCAGGCGGTAGATGCGCGAGGCCGGGCGCGCGCGGATCGGCTGCTCCGCCAGCACCGCGCGCACGTCGAACGCGAACTCGGCCGCGCTCGCGTAGCGTCGCGCCGGTTCCTTCTCGAGCGCCTTGGCCAGGATCGTCTCGAGGTCCCCGCGCAACGCGGGATCGAAGCGCCCCGCCGGCGGCGCTTCCTCTTCGCGGATCAGACGAGCCGCTTCGAGCAGAGGCAGCGCTCCGACGTGCAGCGGCAGGCGCCCCGTGAGCAGCTC
This sequence comes from Planctomycetota bacterium, assembly GCA_044229935.1. Lineage (GTDB taxonomy): Bacteria > Planctomycetota > UBA1135 > UBA1135 > JADJLZ01. Next base: position 34,215 of record JBGASC010000045.1, read on the forward strand.
GTACGCCAGCACGCCCAGCGCGTACACGTCGGAGCGTGCGTCGAGCTCGGCGCGAGTGCCGCCGGCCTGCTCGGGGCTCATGTAGTCGGGTGTGCCCACGATCTGGCCGGTCTCGGTGCGGAAGGCGTCCGCGACGTCCGAGGCCGCGCGTGCGATGCCGAAGTCGAGCAGCTTGGGTCGAGCGCGGGCGGTCCGCGTGTCGATCAGCACGTTCGCAGGCTTGAGGTCGCGGTGCAGGACGCCCTCGCGGTGCGCGTGCTCGAGCGCGTCGCAGACCTCGAGCAGCAACTCGAGGCGCGCGCGGCGGTCGAGGCCCGCCTGCTCGGCGTGGCGCGTGATCGGCGCGCCCTCGACCAGCTCGAGTGCCAGGAATGGCGTCTGGACACCGGCCACGAGGGCGGAGCCGGCTTCGTACACCTGGGCGATGCCGGGATGGTGCAGGCGGCCCAGCAGCTGGGCCTCGCGTTCGAAGCGCTGCAGCATCCGCGGCGAGAGGCAGCCGGGCCGGATCAGCTTGAGCGCGACGACACGGCGCGGACGATCCTGCTCGGCGCGGTAGACGACCCCCATGCCGCCCTCGCCGAGCAGGCCCAGGATGCGGTAGCTGGCGACGGAGAGCGGCGCGGACGGGGCGCACGGCCGGGCGGGCGTCCCGCCGAGGAAGGCGCTGTCCGCCTCGTGATGCGCGAGCAGCGAAGCGAGCTCTGCACGCAGGCCCACGTCGCCGCAGGCCTCGCGCTCCACGAACGCCGCCCGCTCCCCGGGCGGGAGATCCAGCGCCCGCGCGAGGAGCTGCGCGACGAGCTCCACGTCGGGGCTCATTCGCCGCGCGGTTGGGCGCGCGCCCCGCCCGCTCCCGCGAGCTCGCGGTGGAGCCAGGCGCGGGCGTAGCTCCAGTCGCTCTTGATCGTCGCGGGCGCGAGGTCGAGCGCTGCGGCGATCTCCTCGTGCGTCAGGCCGGCGAAGTAGCGCAGGCGCACGACCTCCGCCTTGCGCCCGTCGATGCGCTGCAGCCGTGCGAGCGCCTCGTCCAGCGCGAGCAGCTGCTCCCCGCTCTGCGCACCGACCTCGGGGACCTCGTCGAGTTGCACGCGCTCGAGCCCCGCGCCGCGCTTGAGGCGGCCGCGGCCGCGCGCGTGCTCGACCAGGATGCGCTGCATCGCCAGTGCCGCAGCCCCGAAGAAGTGGGCCCGGCCCGACCAGCCCGGATCGGACGTCCCCACCAGGCGCAACCAGGCCTCGTGCACCAGGGCGGTCGCCTGCAGCGTGGCGCCGGCGCGTTCGCGCGCGAGTCGGGAGCGGGCCAACGCGCGCAGCTCGTCGTAGAGCAGCGGCAGGAGTTCCTCCGCGCTCTGCTGCGACCGGCCCGCACGGGCCGCCTCGGCGAGGATCGTTTGCACGCGCTCTCGGGCGGGTTGGGGCATGGTGCGCGGGAACCGGCGGCGCGGGCTGCCTGTGCATTCGATTCTCCCACCGGGGCTGCGCCCCCCGCAAGCGCGGGCGGAGGATCCTGGATTCGGGATCGGCGGCCCGGCATCGTGCCGAGCGCCACATGAGCTCCGTCTCCGACGCCCCGCCCCCCTACCGCAGCATCGTCTTCGACGCCGACTCGACCCTGAGCGCGATCGAGGGCATCGACGAGCTCGCGGGAGCGCTGCGGCCCCAGATCGAGGAGCTGACGCGGCGCGCGATGCGCGGCGAGCTCGCGCTGGAGGCGGTCTACGGCCTGCGCCTCGCGCGCATCCGGCCCACGCGCGCGGCGGTCGAGGCGCTCGGCGCGCTCTACGTCGAGCGCCTGACGCCCGGCGCGCGCGAGCTCGTCGCGGCCCTGCGCTTCCTCGGCAAGCGCGTGGCCATCGTCAGCGGGGGCCTGCGGCCGGCCCTGCTCCCCCTCGCGCGGGCGCTCGAGCTCGACGAGCGCGACGTGCACGCGGTCGAGCTCGCCTTCGCCCCCGACGGTTCCTTCGCCGGATTCGACGAGCGCTCGCCGCTGGCCCGCTCCGGCGGCAAGCGCACCGAGGTCGAGCGCCTGCTCGAGGACGGCCGGGCCGCCCCGCTCGCGCTGGTCGGCGACGGCAGCACCGACCTGGAGGCCGCCGGCGCCGCGGCGCGCTTCGTCGCCTTCGGCGGCATCGTGCGGCGCGCGGAGGTCTTCGCCCGCGCGCGCGTGGGCTCGGCGCACCCCGACCTCGCCGCGCTCGTCCCGCTGCTGCTTTCCGAGCGCGAGATCTCTATCCTCGGCCGCTCGCGCGAGCACCAGCGGCTCCTCGCGCGAGCCCGCGACGCGAGCCCGCCTTCGACGACATGAGCGAGAACGTCCTCTGGATCCCGGGCCCGACCCAGGTGCGCAAGGAAATCCTGGCCGAGTGCGCGCGGCCGATGATCGGCCACCGCTCGAAGGCGATGACGGCGCTGACCGAGCGCCTGGATCCCGGCCTGAAGCTCGCCTTCGGCCTCGCGCCGAACTCCAGCGCGCACGTCGCCGTGCACACGACCAGCGCGACGGGCCTGATGGAGTCCGCGCTGCGCGGCGCCGGCCCGCGCGTGCTCGCCCTGGTCAACGGCGCCTTCTCCAAGCGCTTCGCCGAGATCGCGAAGCTGGTCGGCAAGGAGGTCACGACGCTCGAGGCCCCGCTCGGCCGTGCCGTGCCGATGGACGAGCTCGTGCGCGCGCTGCGCGAGCGCGGGCCCTTCGACGCGCTGACCGTGGTCTCGAACGAGACCTCGACCGGCGTGCGCCAGCCGCTGAGCGAGCTCGCGGCCGCGCTGCGCGCCTTCCCCGACGTGCGGCTCCTGGTCGATCTCGTCTCCTACATCGCCGGCGCGCCGGTCGACTTCGACGCGAACCGCATCGACTTCGGCTTCGCCGGCGTGCAGAAGGCCTTCGCGCTGCCGCCGGGCATCAGCGTGCTGTGCGCCTCCGAGCGCTACCTCCAGGGCGCGAAGCAGCAGCCGCTGCGCGGCTTCTACCTCGACCCGGTCAAGATCATCGAGGGCCACGAGCAGCGCGCCACGCCCGCGACGCCCTGCATCACGCTCTACTACGCGCTCGCGAAGCAGCTCGAGGACATCACCAACGGGGTGACGTTGCCGGCCAAGGACAGGAAGAAGAGCGGCGCCGCGGCCTGGAGCGCGCGCTTCGAGGAGCACGCGCGCATGCAGCAGGTGACCGAGGCCTGGGCCGGCTCGAACGGGCTCGAGCTCTTGCCGCCGCCCGAACTGTGCTCGCCGACGATCTCGTGCATCCAGGCCGGCGGCCTGGACGTCGCGGCATTCCTGGCGGCGATGAAGGAGCGCGGGCACGCGCTCGGCGACGGCTACGGCGAGCTCAAGGGCAAGACCTTCCGCATCGGACACATGGGTGACCACACCGAGGCGGGTCTCGCGGCGATGCTCGCGCTGGCCGACGACGCGATCGCGGCGCTGCGGTAGATTGGGCGGGTGCTCCTCGCCGCCCTGACGCTCGCGCACGCCGGCGCGCTCCCCGACGCGGACGACGCCGCGCGCGAGGCCTTCTTCGAGGCGCGCATCCGTCCGCTCTTCGCCGCGCACTGCTACGAGTGCCACAGCCACGCCGCGGGGAAGTCGAAGGGCCACCTCTTCCTCGATGCGCGCGAGGGCTGGGAGCAGGGCGGCGACTCGGGGCCGGCGCTGCTCGCGGGGAACCCCGAGCAGAGCCTGCTCGTTCGCGCGGTGCGCTACGGCGACCAGAACCTGCAGATGCCGCCCAAGCAGAAGCTCGACGCGCGCGAGATCGAGGACCTCGTCGCGTGGATCCGCGACGGCGCCTTCGATCCGCGCACGCAGGCCGACGCGCAGCCGGCCGCCGCGGCCAGGCCCGACGGCCGCGCGCACTGGGCCTTCCAGCCCCTGCGCGCCGTCGCGCCACCCGACGTGCGCGGCGAGCGCTGGGTGCGCAACGAGATCGACCGCTTCGTGCTCGCGCGCCTGGAGCAGGAGGGCCTCGCGCCGGCGCCCGAAGCCGACAAGCGCACGCTCTTGCGCCGCGCGAGCTTCGATCTGCTCGGCCTCCCGCCGACGAGCGCGGAGATCGACGCCTTCGAGGCCGACAGCTCGCCCGAGGCCTTCGAACACGTCGTCGACCGGCTGCTCGCCTCGCCGCACTACGGCGAGCGCTGGGGCCGGCGCTGGCTCGACCTCGCGCGCTACTCGGACTCGAATGGCCTCGACGAGAACCTCGCGATGGCGCAGGCTTGGCGCTACCGCGACTGGGTCGTCGGCGCGCTGAACCGCGATCTGCCGTACGACCAGTTCGTGACGCAGCAGCTCGCGGGCGATCTCTTGCCCAGACCCGCGGACGAGCGCGCGCTCGGCGCGCAGCTCGCGGCGACGGGCTTCCTCGTGCTCGGGCCGAAGGTGCTCGCCGAGCAGGACAAGCAGAAGCTCGTGATGGACACCGTCGACGAGGAGATCGACGTCGCGAGCAAGGCGCTGATGGGCGTGACGATGTCCTGCGCGCGCTGCCACGACCACAAGTTCGACCCGTGGACGCAGCGCGACTACTACGCGCTGGCGGGGATCCTGAAGAGCACGAAGACGCTCGCGAACCTCGACTTCGTCTCGCGCTGGAACGAGGTCGAGCTCGCGACCGACGAGCACAAGGCCGCGCGCGACGCGTTCCAGAAGTCGGTGATGGAGGCGGACGCGAAGGTCGCGGCGCTCGTGAAGCAGGGCGAGGAGGAACTGCGGGAGCAGATGCTGCGGGAGCTCGACGGGAACCTCTCCTCGGCCTGGGAACGCGTCCAGAGCATCTCCATCATCGAGGCCGAGGACTTCGCGCGCGGGAACGTGCTCGTCGACCGCGAGACCTGGGGTACGAAGGAGGATGCGATCGTCCGCACCGGCAACGGGGAGCGCCCGCAGTTCGCGGAGTGGGAGTTCTCGGGTGGCGGCAACCTCGAGATCCAGGCGCACTATGCCGCGCAGGACGCGCGCCCTGTGCGCGTGCTGATCGACGGGATCGAGGTCGCGAAGGAAGCGCTCGGAGAGACGACCGGGAGCTGGTTCCCGGATGCACAGCGCTGGCGATCAGTCCCCTCGCGCAACCTCGACGAGGGCAAGCACGTCTTGCGTGTTGAACGCGACGGCGACCTCCCGCACATCGACGCTTGGGCGATTGACTCGATCCGAGCCTATCCCAACTTTCCGAGCGTCCGCATTCCCGGGGAGCATCTGAGGCCGCCCCTCTCCGCCGAAAGCTGCAACACTGGCTGGAGCTGGACACGACTCCGATTGCGCCTTGCGAAGGCACGCACACACCGGGACCCCGTGCTTGCCCCCTGGATTGAGTTCGGCACGCCCGAACCGGCGGCCGAGCTGCCCATTTCGCGCCTCCTCGGTCCGTCGCGGCCCGCCACGCTCGACGAACTCGCGGCCCGCTACCAGGTTGCGGCGACAGTCGTGCTCCACGAGTGGAATGCGAAGCGCAGCAAGGACCCGAAGGCCGACGGACTCGACGACCCGACGAACGAGCTTGTGCGCAAGTTCCTCGTCGGCCCCGATGGCGTGTTCACGCTCCGTGCGGAAGAGGTCGAGAGCTCGCTGCCGGGAGCGCTTCGGGGCGAGATTGCTACCGCGCGCGCCGCGCGCAAGGAGCTCGACGCGCACGCTCCCGCGAGAATCGAGAAGGCGCTCGGCGCCGCCGAGGGCGAGATCGCCGACGTGCCGGTGCACATCCGCGGCAGCCACTTGAACCTCGAACCGAAGCCCGTGCCGCGCGGCTTCCCCGCGCTGCTCGCCGAGCGCGTCGCGCCGCCCGCGATCCCGGAGACGTCGAGCGGCCGGCTCGAGCTCGCGCGCTGGCTCTGCGATCCGGCGCACCCGCTGACCGCGCGCGTGATGGTGAACCGCATCTGGCAGGGCCACTTCGGCGCGGGCCTCGTGCGCACGCCCTCCAACTTCGGACTGCGCGGCGAGGCGCCCACGCATCCCGAGCTGCTCGACTGGCTCGCGGGCGAGTTCGTGCGCCGCGGCTGGTCGCTGAAAGCGATGCACCGCCTGGTGATGCTCTCCTCCGCGTACCGCATGGACTCGAACCCGGCTGCGGCGGCGCGCGAGCGCGACCCCGAGAACCGGCTCGTCTCGCACCAGAACCGCCGGCGGCTGGAAGCCGAGTGCGTGCGCGACGCGCTGCTCTGTGCGAGCGGGCGGCTCGACCCCGCGCTCGGCGGCACGCTGCTCGCGACAAAGGACGGCGAGTACGTCACGAACGACCAGTCCAACGACGCGGCGCAGTACACGAGCACGCGCCGCTCGCTCTACCTGCCCGTGATCCGCAACTCGATCTACGACCTCTTCTCGACGTTCGACTACGCGGACCCGAGCATGGCGCTCGAGCAGCGCTCCGCGACCGTCGATCCGAGCCAGGCGCTCTTGCTCTGGAACAGCCCGCTCGCCGTCGGCGAGAGCGAGGGCTTCGCGCGCTCGCTGCTCGCGCGCGGCGACCTCGACGACCGCGCGCGTCTCGACGAGCTGTGGCAGCGCGCCTACCAGCGCGCGCCCCGCGAGGGCGAGCGTTCGCGCGCCGTGGCCTTCCTGGCCGATCACCTCGCGCACGACTCCGGCGGCGACGCGCGGCTGCGCGCCTGGGCCTCGCTGTGCCGCGCGCTGTGCGCCTCGAACGAGTTCCTCTACCTGGACTGAGCCCATGCACGACCCCCACTGCTCCTGCCGCGGCCCCGATCGGCGCGAGATCCTGCGCGGGATCGGCGCCGGCTTCGGGCTGCTCGCGCTGCGCGGCCTGGCGCAGTCCGACGAGGGCGCGCGGCGCTCGCCGCTCGCGCCGCACGCGGGCACGCTGCCCGTGCGCGCCAAGCGCGTGATCTTCCTCTTCATGCACGGCGGCCCCTCGCAGATCGACACCTTCGACTACAAGCCGCTGCTCGAGCGCGACGACGGCAAGCCGCTGCCCTTCGACAAGCCGCGCATCCAGTTCGCGCAGACCGGCAACCTGATGCGTTCGCCCTGGACGTTCGCGCAGCACGGCCAGTCGGGAGCCTGGGTCAGCGAGCTCTTCCCCGAGGTCGCGAAGCAGGTCGACAAGCTCTGCTTCGTGAAGTCGCTCTGGGGCTCGAACCCCGCGCACGGCGGCGCGCTGCTCAAGCTGCACACCGGCTCGGACAACTTCGTGCGCCCGAGCATGGGCTCGTGGATCGTCTACGGCCTGGGCACCGAGAACCAGAACCTGCCGGGCTTCGTCACGATCTGCCCCTCGCTCGGCCACGGCGGCGTCAACAACTGGTCGAGCGCCTTCCTGCCCGGCATCTACCAGGGCACGCCGATCGGCAACGCCGGCGTGCCGGCCAAGAACGCGACCATCCGGCACCTCGCCGACACGCACGGCACGCGCGCGGAGCAGCGCGCCGAGCTCGACTTCCTGCAGGCGGAGAACGCCGAGCACCTCGCCGCGCGCGGCCGCGACGACGCGCTCGAGGCGCGCATCGAGAGCTGCGAGCTCGCCTTCCGCATGCAGCTGGAGGCGAGCCAGGTGCTCGAGCTCGAGGGCGAGTCGGCCGCGACGAAGCAGCTCTACGGCCTGGACGACCCGCTGACCGAGAACTTCGGGCGCCAGTGCCTGATGGCGCGACGCCTCTCCGAGGCGGGCGTGCGCTTCGTGCAGTGCTCGCACAGCTACAAGTGGGACCAGCACGAGAAGCTGCGCGAGCTGCACGCGCAGAACGCGCGCGAGGTCGACAAGCCCATCGCCGGCCTGCTCGCCGACCTCGACTCGCGCGGGCTGCTCCAGGACACGCTCGTGCTCTGGGGCGGCGAGTTCGGGCGCACGCCGACCGTGCAGGGATCCGACGGCCGCGACCACAACCCGCACGGCTACACGATGTGGATGGCCGGCGGCGGCGTGAAGCGCGGCTTCAGCTTCGGCGCGACCGACGACTACGGGTTCTACGCGGCGCAGGACAAGGTGCACCTGCACGACCTGCACGCGACGATCCTGGCGCTCCTGGGCATCGACCACGAGCGGCTGACCTGGCGCTTCGCCGGCCGCGACTTCCGCCTGACGGACGTCGAGGGCCGGATCGTGAGCGAGATCTTCGCCTGAGCCGGTCACCGCCGGCCGCAGCCGGCGTAGGGTGTGCGCATGCAGATCGCTTCCGTCGCCAGCGCGTTTCCTCCGCACTACGCCGAGCAGGCCAGCGTGACGCGCGTGCTCGAGCACCTGTGGGCGGAGCACCCCGAGAGCGTGCGCCGCGTGCGCGCCCTGCACGAGAGCTGCGGGGTCGAGGGCCGGCACACCGCCTATCCGCTCTCGCGCTACGTCGAGATGCAGGGCTTCGGCGAGTTCAACGACGCCTGGATCGAGGCCGCACTGGAGCTCGGCGAGCGCGCGCTGCTCGCGGCGCTGGAGCGCGCCGGGCTCGCGCCGCGCGACGTCGACCTGATCGTGTTCTCGACCGTGACGGGGCTCGCCGCGCCCTCGATCGACGCGCGCCTGATGAACCGGGTCGGCTTCCGGCCCGACCTCAAGCGCCTGCCGCTCTTCGGGCTGGGCTGCGTCGCCGGCGCGGCGGCGCTCGCGCGCGCGGCGGTCTTCCTGCGCGGCCAGCAGCGCGGCGTCGCGCTCGTGCTGACGGTCTAGCTGTGCTCGCTGACCTTCCAGCGCGGCGACCGCTCGCTGGCGCACATCCTCTCGACCGGGCTCTTCGGCGACGGCGCGGGTGCGGCGGTGCTGGTCGGCGAGGAGCGCTCCGCGCGCGGTCCGCGCATCCGCGCCACGCGCTCGGTCTTCTACCGCGACACCGAGGACGTGATGGGCTGGCACGTCTCCGAGCACGGCTTCTCGCTGGTGCTCTCGCCGGCCGTCCCCGCGATCGCGCGCGAGAAGCTCGGCGCGGACGTCGACTCGTTCCTGCGCGAGCAGGGCCTCATGCGCGGCGACATCGGCTTCTGGGCCCTGCACCCGGGCGGCCCGAAGGTGCTCGAGGCGGCCGGCGAGGCGCTCGGGCTCGCGCGCGAGGAGCTCGCGCTCTCGTGGGACAGCCTGCGGCGCGTGGGCAACCTCTCGAGCGCCTCGGTGCTGCACGTGCTCGAGCGCACGCTGCTCGAGCGGCCGCCCGCGCGCGGCACGCGCGGGCTGCTGCTGGCGATGGGACCGGGCTTCTGCTCGGAGCTCGTGCTGCTCGAGGCCTGAGCGCTCAGCGCCGTCCGCCCAGCGGCGACTGGCCCGGGCTGGGGATGCGCGAGCCGGGCACGGGCGTCGGCGACTGCGCACCACCGGGCAGAGGACCGCGCGGCGCGGTGGCGCCTGCGGCCGGTGCGGCAGCGCTGCCGGGAGCGGGCGCGGAGGGCGTGCCCTCGCCGAGGTTCTCGTCGGCGCTGACGTTGACCGGGATCTGCGCCTGCTGGCACTTGCGCACGAAGTCGTCCTTGGCGACGCACTTCACGTAGGCCTCGGTGGCGTCGACCTTGCCGGCCTTGACCAGCTCGAAGAGCGAGTCGTTGAGCAGGCGGCAGCCGATCTTGCCGTTCATCTGCATCAGCGAGGGGATCTGGTGCGTCTTGCCCTCGCGGATGTTGGAGGCGATGCCCGGGTTGACGATCAGCACCTCGAGCCCGGCGACGCGGCCGCCGCCGATCTTCTTGAGCAGCGTCTGCGCCACCACGCCCTTGAGCGAGGAGGAGAGCATGGTGCGGATCTGCGATTGGCGCTCGGCCGGGAACTGGTCGATGATGCGGTCGACCGCCGAGTGCGCGGTGGTCGTGTGCAGCGTGCCGAAGACGAGGTGGCCCGTCTCGGCCGTCTCGATCGCGATCTCGATCGTCTCGAGGTCGCGCATTTCGCCGACGAGCACGATGTCGGGGTCCTCGCGCAGCGCGGCGCGCAGCGCGCGCTTGAAGCTCTCGGTGTGGACCTTGACCTCGCGCTGGTTGAAGAGGCACTTCTTGCTCGGGTGCACGAACTCGATCGGGTCCTCGATCGTGATCACGTGGTCGCTGCGCGTCGAGTTGATGTGGTCGAGCATCGCCGCCAGCGTGGTCGACTTGCCCGAGCCGGTCGGACCGGTGACGAGCACGAGGCCCTTGGAGAGCCGGCACAGCTCGAGCACGGAGCGCGGCAGGCCGAGCTGCTCGGCGCTGGGGATCTTGGACGGGATCAGGCGGAACACGCCGCCCGGGCCGCGGTGGTCGCGGAAGAGGTTGGCGCGGAAGCGGCCGACGTCGGCGAGCTCGTAGGCGAAGTCCGTGTCGTTGGTCTTCTGGAACTCGCGCCGGTTCTCCTCGGGTGCGATCTCGAAGAGGATGTTCTGCAGCTGGTCCGGCGTGATCGCCGGGCAGCCGTCGATCGGCACCATCTCGCCGTCGAGACGGAACATCGGGACCAGGGTGGAGGTCATGTGCAGGTCGGAGCATCCGGTCTGCACCATGCGGCGGAAAAGGGCGTCGATCCAGGCCATGAAGGCGGTTCCTCGCTTGGGAAGGCGGTCGCGGGCCTTGTCGGAATCGGCTCGCCGCCGTCTTGAGTCCCCGGCCGGGAACGCGTTCAGCCGCGGTCGAGTCCCTTCTGGTGCGCCAGCCGCCGCGCCAGCGCGCGCACCGCTTCCGCGCCCAGCCGGTGCCACTGCTGCGCCAGCGTGCGGTTCCCGTCCAGCGTGGGAAATCGCTTCGGGTCGGCGACGAGCTCCTCGTCGAGCACGCGCAGGAGGTCGCGCAGGAGCTCGACGTAGGCCGCCGCGTGCGGCGTGCCCCCGCTCTGCGCGCCGCCCTCGGCCGCGTCGAGCACCTGCGCCAGCACCACGCGCGGATCGGGCGCGTCGCACAGGTCGACCAGCTGCGCGCGGTACTCGAGCATCGCCATCACGCGCCGCGGCGAGAAGCCGCAGTCCATCAAGAGGCCCAGCGCGCGCGGCAGGTGCCGCGACAGCGGCAGGAAGCGCGTGCGATCGCACAGGTGGCCCTCCTCGTGCGTCGCCGTCGCGACCACGAGCTCGTCGAGCGTCGGCAGGCCGCTCTCGGCCAGGCGCGCCAGGCGCACGCGCTCGCCCTCGCCCAGCAGCGCGCCCTGCGCGCGCCGCTCGCGCGAGCGCAGCTCCTCGTCCGCGGAGGCGAGCGGCAGCCCGCTCGTCGCGAGCAGCTGCGCGCGGCGCGCGAGCCCCTCGGGAGCGGCGTACTCGCGCGCGAGGCGCTGCCAGTGCGCCTCCTCCAGGCGCACGGAGTCGATGTCGATCCAGTAGCCCTCGTGCAGCGCGGCGCCGGCGATGCCCGCGCCCGCGCGCGAGGCCTGCGGCGCGAGGTCGGGGCTCTCGCACCAGGCGACCGTGCCCGACCAGGGCACGCCCAGGTGCTCGCCCGCGCGCGACTCGACCAGCACGAGCGGCAGCACGGCGCCGTCGGGACCGCTGCCGGCCATCTCGCCGAAGATCGCGAAGCGGTTGAGGCGCTGCATCTCGGCCGCCAGCCCGCGCACCGGCGCGCCGGCGCTGCCCAGGCCGGCCGCCTCGTCGGCCGCGGAGAAGCGCGGACCCGGATGGACGAGCTCGCCGACCGGGCCGAAGGAGAGCCGCGGCGAGTGCACGAGGTCGGCCAGCGCGTTCATGGCGCGCGTCGGCGCGAGCAGCTGGTCGAAGCGCTCGAGCAGCGAGTCCAGATCGCGCACGCGCGGGCTGGCGAGCGTCGGCACGCGCCGCGGATCCTGCACCAGCAGCGACTCGCCGCGCGCGCTCAGCACGGGCAGGCCCGCGCGCTCCAGGTCGACCTCCTGCATCGCGCGGCGCAGCCCCGAGAAGGCCGAGAGCGCGGCCAGCGCGCGCGCGTCGAGCTCGAGCGCGCGGTCCAGGTCGTGCTGCGCCAGCGTGCCGGCCAGCGCGCGCGCCTCGCGGAACCAGCCCGCGGTGCAGAGCGCGTCCCCGAAGGCGAGCGCGGCCTCGTGCGAGGCCGGCTCGGCTGCGGCGCGGCGCGCGGCGCGCACCAGCGCCGCCAGACGCTCCTCGCGCGGCAGCCCCTCGCTCGTGCACATCGCCCGCGGCAGCGAGCGCAGCCACTGCTCGACCGCCTCCAGCTCCTGGCCCGCCGCGAAGCGCGCGGCGCGCACCGAGGCGCCCTGCGCGTCGAGACCGCGCGCGGCGCGCGCGCGCTCGAACAGGCCCAGCGCGAGCGGCGAGGGCCCGGCCTCGAGCAGCAGCTCGGCGCGCAGCCGATCGCGCGTCGGCGAGCTCTGGCGCGCCAGCGCGCTCTGCAGCTCCAGGCGCCACTCGCCCTGCGCGGGCACCGCGGCGAGCACGCCCGCGGCGAGCTCGCCCACCTCGCGCTCGGAGAGCCCGTCCTCGGCGAGCAGGCGCAGCGCCTCCTCGAGCCCGCCCTGCACGCGCTCGGGCCGCGCGCTGGAGATCGCGATCGTCGCGCGCTGCACGCGCAGCGCGATGCGCTCGACGGCGGGGACCTCGGCGGCGGCCAACCGCTCGTCGAGCAGCGTCAGCGCCTGCTCGCGGCGCCCGGAGTTGGCCTCGATGCGCGCCAGCGAGGCCAGGAAGGTCGCGCGCTCGCAGACGTCGCGGGCGCGGGCTAGCGCGCGGCGCGCCCAGTCGCGCGCCTCGGCCGAGCGACCCTGCGCCTCGGCGCTGACCGCGAGCGCATGGTGCGCCCACGACAGGTTCGGATCGGCGCGCAGCGCGAGCTCGAAGCGCGCGCGCCCGTCGGTGCCCTCCAGGCGGCCCGCCAGGGAGACCAGCCGCGCGTCGCCCGGGTGCGCGGCCAGCTGCTCCTGCCAGCGTGCGAGGCGCTCGACGCCGCGCAGCTCCTGGCGCTCGATCTCGTCGAGCAGACGCTGTGCCGCGACCCAGCCGGGCGCAAGCGCGAGGGCGCGCTCGAGCTCGCGCGCGGCCTCCTCGCGCGCG
>JBGASC010000046.1:0-48712 GCA_044229935.1 Planctomycetota bacterium
CGCGCTGCATCCGCTCGCGCGCCTCGGCCACCTCGCCCTGCCGCCAGAGCGCGCCGGCGAGGTTCGCGACCGTCTGCAGCGTCAGGAGGTGACCGTCGCCGAGAACCGCGGCGCGGATCGCGAGCGCCTCGCGCAGCTCCGCCACGGCCTGCGCGTGCGCGCCGCGCCCCAGGTGCACGCCGGCCAGGTTGTTGAGGCTCTCGGCGACCGGCAGCGAGCCGTCGTCCGCGGCGCGGCGCAGCGCGAGCGCCTCGCGGTGCAGCGTCTCCGCCTCCGCATCGCGGCCGAGGTTGCGCAGGCAGGCCGCGAGGTCGTTGGCGAGCGAGGCGACGTCGGCGTGCGTCTCCTTCCCGGCGGCGCGGTGGATCGGCAGGGCCTCGGCGAGCAGATCCGCCGCCGCCGCGTACTCGCCGCGCTGGAAGGCGAGCTGCCCCAGGCTGCGCAGCGAGAGCGCGTACTCGAGGCTCTGCGTGCCGTAGGCCTGGCGGCGGATCGCGCGGGCCCGCTCGATCAGCCGCTCGGCGTCCTCGAACAGGTCCAGGCGCCGGCAGACCTGCCCGAGCGTGTCGAGCAGGTTGGCGCGCATGTGGTCCGAGGCGGCGTACTGCCTCTCGACGCGCGCGGCCTGCTCGAGCACGCGCTCGCGCGCGCGGTTCTGCCACTCCAGGTCCTGCGCAGGCTGCGCCGGGAGGAAGGCGTCCATCAGGAAGCTCGCGATGCTCTGGAACGACTCGGCCTCGATCTGCGCGTGCTGCGCCTGCACCTGCGCCAGGTGCTGGCCGCGCTCGGCGGAGAAGAGCGCGAAGAGCAGCGCCGCGAGCACCAGCACGCCGGCCGCGACCGCCACGCGGTTGCGCCGCACGAAGGTCGCGGCGAGGTAGGCGAGCGAGTTCCCGCGCGCGCGCACCGGCTCGCCCGCGAGGTGGCGCTCGAGGTCGTCGGCGAGCTCCTGCACCGAGGCGTAGCGCCGCTCGGGCTCCTTGCGCAGCGCCATCAGCACGATGCGGTCGAGGTCGCCGCGCAGCGCGCGCCGCAGGCCGGAGGGCGTGGTCGAGAGCTGCGCGGCGAGCCGCGCCGGGTCGCGCTCGTCGCCGGGGCGCACGACGCGCGTGCTCGGGCGCTCCGGCTGCTCCTCGCGCACGAGGCGCTCCCACTCCGCCGGGCTGCGGCTCGCGCTCGTGAAGGGCCGGCCGGCGGTGACGAGCTCGTAGAGGATCACGCCCAGCGAGTAGACGTCGAGCGCCGTGGTCACCGCGCCGCCGGCGAGCTGCTCGGGGCTGGCGTACTCGGGCGTCAGAACGCGCGCGATCGTGCGCGGGGAATCGGGCGCGACCCCGGGCGCCTCGAGCTCGAGCAGGCGCGCGATGCCGAAGTCCAGCAGCCGCGGCAGGCCGCGCTCGTCGATCAGGATGTTCGCGGGCTTGAGGTCGCAGTGCACGACCAGGTTCTGGTGCGCGTACTGCACCGCGCGGCAGATCTGCACGAAGAGCCGCAGCCTGGCCTGGAGCGTCAGACAGGCGCGCTCGCAGTGGCGGTCGAGCGCCACGCCGCGCACGTACTCCATCACGAAGTAGGGCGAGCCCTCCTCGGTCGTGCCGCCGTCGAAGAGCCGCGCGATCGAGGGATGCTGCAGCGCGGCCAGCGTGCGGCGCTCGAACTCGAAGCGCCGCAGCATCCACTCGCTGGCGTGCTCTGCGCGGATCAACTTGATCGCGACCTGCTGCCGGTACAGGCCGTCGGCGCGATCGGCGAGGTAGACGACCCCCATGCCGCCGACCGCCAGGCGCGCGCCGAGCCTGTACGCGCCCAGCTGCCGGCCGAGCAGCGGGTCGACCGGCAGGCTGCGCGTGTGCGCCTCCAGGCGGCTGAGGACGTCGTCGCCGGTGCGATCGCCGCGCAGGAGCTCCTCGATCTCGCGCCGCAGCTCGTCGTCGGCGCCGCACTCCGCGTCGAGCAGGACCGCGCGCGCGCGCTCGTCCAGGTCGACGGCGCGGTGGAAGAGCTCCTGCAGGCGCCGCCAGCGCTCAGGGTCCACGCGAACCGTCCAGGCGGGAGCGCAACCAGGCGCGCGCCATGCGCCACTCGCGCCGCACCGTCGACTCCGAGAGGCCCAGGGCCTTGCCGAGTTCGCCCACCGAGAGCCCCGCGAAGAAGCGCAGCTCGACGATGCGCGCCTTGGTCGGATCGATCGCGGCCAGCTGCGCCAGCGACTCGTCGAGCGTGAGCAGGTCCTCGTCCGCGAGCGGCTCGGCCACGTCGAGGCCGTCGAGCGGCACGCGCAGGTGTCCGCCGCCGCGCTTCTCGCGCGCGCGACGGCGCGCGTGGTCGACCAGCACGCGGCGGATCGTCGTCGCCGCGGCGGCGAAGAAGCTCTCGCGGTCCGCGAAGGACGCGTCCTTCTCGGCCGCCAGGCGCAGGTAGGCCTCGTTCACCAGCGCCGTCGGCTGCAGGGTGTGGTCGGCGCGCTCGCCGGCCATCTCGCGCCGCGCGATCGTGTGCAGCTCCTCGTAGAGCACTGCCGCGAGCTCTCTGGCCGCTTCGGGGTCGCCGTCCTGGGCCGAGCGGAGGATGCGGTTGAGGTCTGCCATCGAGGTCCTGCTCCAACCCGGGACGGGCGCCGTCGACACGCGCCGCGGCAGGACCGGCACGGGAGCGGCGTGCGGCCTCGTCGATGCTAGCCCGAGCGCGCGCGCTCGCGCAACGAGAGCGGAGCCGCGCGCGCCGGGGTCTCGCGAGCCCGAGCGCGCGGAGGATCCTCGCGCTCCTCGGACCTGGGGCCCCCGCAGCTGACGCTGCGCTCATCGAGCGCTGCGCTGGTGGCCTCGATGTCATCTCCCGCGCCCGTGCTCCCGCCGACGGTCCGCGCGCAGGAAAGTACGGAATCTCGACCGGTCCGCCGACGGGACGGCGCAGCCAACTGCGAGGCTGCACGCCTCGACCTGCGAAAGGACACTCCTCATGCGCTCCGCCCGTTCCGTGTGGTCCCCCATCCTCCCCCTCGTGCTGCTCGTCTCGGGCAGGGCCGCCGCACAGACGATCTTCGTCGACACCGCGACCGATGCGACCGACTTCGGCGGCGCGCAGCAGGTCGCGGACCTGCCCGGTCCCGACGGCAGGATCTCGCTCGCCGAGGCCGCGATCGCCTCCGACAACACACCCGGGGTGCAGACGATCGGGTTCCACGTGCCGCAGAACGAGTGGCAGTACCAGTGGCTCTACCCGGGCCGCGCGGTGCTGACGATCTTCCTCGGGCTGACGCTGTTCGACACGGTGATCCTCGACGCGACGACGCAGACCGCGTTCACGGGCGACACGAACCCCGCGGGCGGCGAGGTCGTGATCTTCTCGGGCGTGTTCCTCAACAACGGATCGGGTAGCGCCGTGCGCGGCTTCGACCACACCGCGATCAGCGTCGCGGGCGGCAGCGCGCAGGTGCTGCAGGGCAACAGCGAGAGCGGGTTCGAGCTCTGGGACGTGTCCAACGCGCTGATCGGCGGGACGAACCCGGGCGAGGGCAACAGCGGCGGGACGATCAAGCTGACCAGTTCGAGCCACAACGTCGTCGTCGGCAACCGCGTGCAGCGCGTGCGGGTGCTCGGGAACGGTCCGTTCCAGCCCCCGACGCTCGACAACCGCATCGGCGGGCCGGCGCTCGCCGAGCGCAACTTCATCACCGGCTCCGGATCGATCTCGAGCCAGGGCATCCCGGGCGGGGTGGCGGTCGAGATCTTCGACGCGGACGGCACGACGATCGAGAACAACTGGATCGGAACCACACCGGACGGTCTCGCGCAGGGCCACCCCTACACCACGATCGGGATCGCGGTCTGGGGCGACGTCGACGACAACACGGTCCTGCGCAACAACCGCATCGCCGGGGTCCGCGCGCTGGCGTTGCCGCCGCACAGTCCCTCCTACTACGTCGGCACGGGGATCGTGATCGGCGGCGGGGGCAGCGGCCTGACGATCGTCGGCAACACGATCGGGCTCGACGCGAACGGCGCGCCCCTGCTCGGCAGCGTGACGGGCATCACGACCGTCAACTTCTACCTCGGGCAGAAGCAGAACGTCGTCCTCGGCGGCAGCGCGCCCGGCGAGGGCAACGAGATCGCGGGGAACGACCGCCAGGGGATCCTGCTCTCGAACGGGTACAGCGGCGTGCGCCTCTCCGGCAACTCCATCCACGACAACGGCGAGCTCGGCATCGACCTCGTCGATGCCGGGTTCGTGCAGGGCGTGTCGCCCAACGACGCACTCGACGCGGATGCGGGCGCGAACGGGCTGCAGAACTTCCCCCTGCTGCAGGCTGCGACGCGCACGAGCTCGACGCTGCGCGTGCAGGGCACGCTGAACAGCAGCGCGTCCTCGAGCTTCACGCTCGAGTTCTTCGCCTCGCCCGGCTGCGATGCGTCCGGGTTCGGCGAGGGCCGTGTGTTCGTCGGTTCCGTGCAGGTGACGACGAATGCCGGCGGCGACGCGGGCTTCGACGTCACGCTGCCCGCGAGCCTCGCTCCGGGCTGGTCGGTCACCGCGACGGCGACCTCCGCGACCGACTCGACCTCCGAGTTCAGCGCCTGCGTCGGCGTGCAGGATGCGCCGGGAACCGGTGTCCCCTTCTGCTTCGGCGACGGCAGCGCGGGAGCCTGCCCGTGCGGCAACAGCGGCGCGAGCGGGCGCGGCTGCGAGAACTCGGCCTCGACCGGCGGTGCGCTGCTGGCGGGCACCGGCACGCCCTCGCTCGCGAACGACACGCTCGTGCTCGACTCCAGCGGCGAGCTGCCCAGCGTGCTGAGCATCCTGCTGCAGGGGAGCACGTCGGGGCCCGCAGCGGCCTTCGGCGACGGGCTGCGCTGTGCGGGGGCACGCTCAAGCGCCTGTACGTGCGCAACGCCAGCGGCGGCGCGCTCAGCCTGCCGCAGCCCGGGGACGCATCGATCTCCGCGCGCTCCGCGGCGCTGGGCGACGCGCTCGCGAGCGGCGCGACGCGCCACTACCAGATGTACTACCGCGATCCGCAGCTGGGCTTCTGCCCCGCACCCCAGGGCAACAGCTGGAACATCTCCTCCGGCCTCTCGATCCAGTGGGCGCAGTGACCGCGCGAAGGAACCCGTCACGATGAACACGAACACCTCGCTCTCCTCGAGCATCGCCCTGCTGCTGTTCGCCGCGGGCGCGCACGCGCGACAGGCCGGACCGCAGGTCACGATCACGGAGCTCCCGCTGCTCCCTGGCGGCACCTACGCGTCCGCCTACGGCATCAACGACACGGGCAGGATCGTCGGCGTCGCCAACGACGCGAGCGGCAACTTCCAGAACGTGCAGTGGGTCAACGGGCAGATCTCCGTCCTCCCGGCGTTCACGGGGGGAGCCGGCCTCGCCGTTCCCGAGGACCTCAACGACGCGGGCGAGAGCGTCGGGCACCAGCACGTCTTCGGCAGCATCAACTACGCCGTCTGGTGGGATGCGCAGGACATCCCCACCGCGCTGCCCGGGATCCCTGGCGGTTCGAACTCGAGCAACTGGGCACACGCGATCAACGCGCAGGGCCAGATCGTCGGATACTCGCAGGAGGGTGCGCCGAACTACCGGGCGCACGCGGTCGTGTGGCAGCAGGGCGCCGTGCAGACCGACCTGGGGTTCCTGGGCGGCGGCACGTTCTCGGAGGCCTACGGCATCAACGACCTCGGCGCGGTCGTCGGCGTGGCGAGCGTCGCGAGCACGAACCAGCATGCGTTCCTTTGGCAGAACGGCCAGTTCACCGACCTCAGCACCTGGCCCGGCGGCGGAGCGGCGTCGAAGGCCTGCGCGATCAACAACCACGGCGACATCGTCGGGCTCAACGCGAGCGTCGCCTCGCTCTGGCACAATGGTTCGGTGCAGGCGCTCTCGATGCCCGCAGGCCTCTCGGAGTACACGCCGGTGATCGACATCAACGACGCCGGCGACATGATCGCGACGGCGAGCGCGGGCTACCCGGCGGAGGTCGGCGTGCTGTGGCACAACGGCCTGCCGATCAACCTCGGGACGCTGCCCGGCGGCACGATCAGCCGCGCACGCCGCATCAATGCCGCGGGCGAGATCGTCGGTGAGGCCCAGGCTGCCAATGGCTTCTTCCACGCGGTCAAGTGGACCCTCTCTGCACCCGCGACCCCCTTCTGCTTCGGCGACGGCAGCGCGGGAGCCTGCCCGTGCGGCAACAGCGGCGCGAGCGGGCGCGGCTGCGAGAACTCGGCCTCGACCGGCGGTGCGCTGCTGGCGGGCACCGGCACGCCCTCGCTCGCGAACGACACGCTCGTGCTCGACTCCAGCGGCGAGCTGCCCAGCGTGCTGAGCATCCTGCTGCAGGGGAGCACGTCGGGGCCCGCAGCGGCCTTCGGCGACGGGCTGCGCTGTGCGGGGGCACGCTCAAGCGCCTGGCCGTGCGCAACGCCAGCGGCGGCGCGCTCAGCCTGCCGCAGCCCGGGGACGCATCGATCTCCGCGCTCCGCGGCGCTGGGCGACGCGCTCGCGAGCGGCGCGACGCGCCACTACCAGATGTACTACCGCGATCCGCAGCTGGGCTTCTGCCCCGCACCCCAGGGCAACAGCTGGAACATCTCCTCCGGCCTCTCGATCCAGTGGACCCAGTGATGCGCGACGCGAGCAGTGCGAGCGACGCGGCGAACGCGCGCGCGACGCTGCGCAGAGGCCCGACTCGTGCGCGCCGCCGGCCTGCATTCGCGGATCCAGGCCGATTCGGTGTAGCTCGGTAGCGGATCGGCCCGCGCGGCCCCTGCAGCCCGGATGCGTTCCGCGTCTGCGCTTCGCGCGACGCGAGGGGAGCACGACGCGGCCGCGAGCCATGGCCTAGCATCGCCGCTGATCGCGCTGGAACACGGTGGTCGTGTCGGCGAGATCCGCTCCCCGGAGGAGTCACCCCATGATGCTCGTGTCCCCCACCTTGGCCTTGCTGGCGCTGCCGACGCCGTCGAGCGTGCCTGCCGCACCCGTCGTCCCGTTCGAGGCGCCCGCACTGGCCGCGCTCTACGCGCCGAGCGCGGAGGGCGAAACGCCCAACTTCAGCTACACCTACATCGAGCTCGGCTACGCCGTCACGGACCTCGACAAGCTCGACGACGATGCCAAGGGCCTGCGCGGACGCGCGTCGCTGGGGCTCCTGAACTTCCTCTACGTCTTCCTCGACTACGACAACGCGACGACCGACTTCCAGGACTCCAAGAGCGACACCTGGGGCCTGGGCGCCGGCGCGCACGTCAGCCTCAGGCCCGGACTCGACCTGCTCGGCGAGGCAGCCTGGCTCTCGAACGACATCTCGAGCGACCTCAGCACGCTCGACGAATCGAACACGGGCTGGACGGCGCTCGCCGGCGCGCGCTGGATGCCGGTCCCCTGGGACGGCGGCGGGCTCGAGCTCGACGGCGGCTACCGCTGGATCGACCTCAAGGGCCTGCTCAGCGACGAGCGCACCGGTGCGTGGGAGGTCGGCGCGCGCGTGCACTTCCTGAAGATGCTCAGCGTCGGCGCCACCTACTCGTTCCTCGAGCAGGACCGGCAGTGGGGCCTCGACGCGCGCGTCTCCTTCTGAGCGACGCAGCTCCCTCGGGCGGCGAGGCCGGCTCGCCCTGCGCGTGAAACACAGCGGGCGGCCCTCACGGACCGCCCGCAGCGTCGGAGGCCTCGCGCCTCAGCCCAGCTTGGACTTGTCGTCCCAGTTGGCACGTTTGTTCTTGTTCCACCAGCGCTGCCACAGGTCGGCGTTGCGCGGTTCCTGCTTCGAGAGGCGCTGCAGCGTCGTGCTCAGCGCGGCCTGGATCGCGTCGTAGCGGCGAGCGGCGGCGTCGTCGTGCGGCGCGTTCGGATCGGTGGCCTGCTGCGTCTGCGCGTCCTTCTGGTCCTTGGCCTGCATCAGCGTCTTGAGCACCTCCTCGAAGACCTGCTTGCGCGTGGCGAGGTCGACGCCCTCGTATTCGCCCAGCGCCTCGCCGGCCGCCGCGACCAGCGTGTCGTCGGGGCTGTCGAGCAGGCCGAAGAGCTCCTTGATCGAGCCCTTGTCGCGCGTCTTGCCCAGCGCGAGCGCCAGCGTGCGGCCGATGTCCTTGTCCTTGAGCAGCGTCTTGTTGTCGAGCGCGCGCGTGAGCACGGGCAGGCTCTCGGGCGCCATCGCGGCCAGCGCGCGCGTCGCGTGGCACACCAGCGCCGCGTCGGGCTTGCCGGCCTGCTTGGCCGCGAGGCAGCGCTCGAGCACCTTGACGATCGCGCTGCGGTCCTTCGTTCCGCTGACGGTGAACTCGGTCGCCAGGCGCTCGACGAGCTCCTTGGTGCGCGCCTCGTCGGGCGCCTTGTGCGCCAGCTCGTCCTGCAGGTCGCCGACCAGACCGGTGACGATCGGGCGCTGCTCGATGCGCGTCGACGAGGAGGACGGGAGCGCGAACGCGCCGACGGAGAGGGAGAGGGCCAGCGTGCTGGCGAGGAGCCTGCCGTTGAACATGTCTGGGAAGTGCCTGCGGATGTCGGGCGTTCCTGGGAGCCCGAGGTCCCTGCCCCCTGCCAGGGGCGAGTGGGGCCACCTGTCGTCCACGTCCGCCGCGGTTCCTGAGCCCAAGGCGGAATTTCCCGCGGGCACGCCCGCCGGCGCGAGCGCAGGCGCGCACGCAGGCTGCGCGGTGCGCGGATCCCTCGCGCTTGCATCGACCGGAGCGCTTCTCTAAGAAGGCCCGCTCGCGTCGAGCACGCGAACGAGGGGCAAGCCGCACACCATGGCCGAACGCAAGAAGAAGGACGAAGCACCCAAGGCCGTCAAGCGCGCGCCGCGCAAGCTGGACGAGCTGGACCACAAGACGCTCAAGCTGATCGAGGACACCGCCTCGCGCGTGCGCCTCTCGATCGACGGGCGCAAGCTGCCCGAGCTGCGCTTCCCGACGCGCTCGCTCTCGAACGTCAAGTACGACGCCAAGGTGGGCTACTTCGAGCTCGGCCGCGGCACGAGCGCGCGCGCCCTCTCGGTCAACACGGTCAAGAGCTTCGCGCAGACGCTGCGCCTGATGGCGATCTCCAAGGAGATGGTCGAGAACAACGACTTCGCCACCAAGCGAGAGGCCTACTACGTCTCGAAGAACTGGGGCGACTGCAAGTTCAACGAGCAGCCCGAGTCGGACACGGTCATGGACGACATCGAGGCGATGGCCTCCGTCGTGGGCCTCAGCCGCGAGCAGCTGCGCTACTTCCCCGAGGAGCACGGCGGCTCGGTCGCCGGCAACCTGGTCGTGATCGACGTCGACCCGGAGACGGGCAAGGAGCTCGAGATCGACTGCACCGGCTTCGGCTCGGGCAGCTACTCGATCCCGCACTCGGTCGAGCACCTGAAGTTCAAGACCGAGGCGAAGTTCATCCTGGCGATCGAGACGGGCGGCATGTTCCAGCGCCTGAACAACCACAAGTTCTGGAAGAGCGCGAGCTGCATCCTGGTCGAGACCGCCGGCGTGCCCACGCGCGCCACCAGGCGCTTCATCCGCCGCCTCGCCGACGACAAGCAGATCCCCGTCTATGCCTTCGTCGACTGCGACCCCTACGGCATCGCGAACATCTACCGCACGCTCAAGGTCGGCTCGGGCAACATGGCCCACATCAACCGCTTCTTCTGCGTGCCGCAGGCGCAGTACCTGGGCGTCACGCCACAGGACATCCTCGACTTCAAGCTCGAGGACGCGACGCACCCCTTGCAGGAGGTGGACGTCAAGCGCGCGAAGGACGCGCTGAAGAACGACCCGTTCTTCATGGCGCACAAGCCCTGGGTCAAGGCGATCGACCAGATGCTCAAGATGGGCGTGCGCGCCGAGCAGCAGGCGCTCGCGAAGTGGGGACTCAACTTCGTGATCGAGGACTACCTCCCGCGCAAGCTCGCGAACCGGAAGGGCTTCCTGCCCTGACCTCACGCCGGGCGGGGCGGACCCGCTCGTCCGTCGTTCCGCGCGCACGGAACCTCGAGCGGCCGCCGCGTGCCGCGCGGTGCCGGGCGTCTCGACCGGAGCGTTCCCCGCACTTCGACCCAGGCCGGCCCGTACAATTCACTCGCCAGCGGGCCGAAGGGCGGACTATCGCCTGGGCACGGAGCCAATAGGCTTCGGGTATCCGGCCACGCTGGGGTCGCAGCTCGCTGCGTCCGTTCCGGCCTGGCAATCCTCCCGACCTCAGGAAAGGCACCCTCGTGCGCAACTCGAGATTCATCCTGTTCACCGCCTGCCTGCTCGCCGGCGCGACGACCACGTTCGCGTCCACGAACAGTGCTTCCTCCCGGACTTCCTCGCGCCCCTATCCCGCGCAGAAGCTGAAGAGCCCGCTGGACAAGCAGCCGCAGCTCGGTGCCGTCGCGCCGCCGTCGCTCGCGCCCCAGAACCTGATCGGCGGGACCAATCCCGCTGCGCCGCGGCCGCGTCCCGGCATGCTCGCCGTCGGCGGTGCGGACTCCTGCACGACGCCCGACGCGATCACGGGCACGGGCACCTTCGCCTTCGACAACACGGCCGCGACGACGGGTACGGAAGGCCAGACCGAGGCCGCGTGCCTCTTCTTCGGATCCACGACGATCGACAACGACGTGTGGTTCCAGTGGACCGCGCCCGCGGCGGGCATGGCCACCTTCGCGCTGTGCGGCGGCTCCACGATGGACAGCAAGATCGCGGTCTACCCCGGCGCAGCCTGCCCGGCGGCCGGCACCGCGCTGGCCTGCAATGACGACACGTGCGGGCTGCAGAGCCAGGTCACCTTCGGCGTGACGCCCGGGGCGAGCTACATGCTGCAGCTGGGCAACTACCCCGGCACGCCCGGTGCGGCCGGCTCCTTCACGCTGAGCGTCTCGGGCGGCGTCCTGAACGACGACTGCTCCGGCGCGACCCCGATCTCGGGCACGGGCACCTTCGCCTTCAGCAACGTCGGCGCGACGACCAGCCCGCAGCAGGGGCTCGCCTGCGGTTCGGGCACGTGCAGCAACGACGTGTGGTTCGACTGGACCGCGCCCTCCACGGGCAACGCGATCTGGACGCTGTGCAATGGCGCGGTCGGCTTCGACTCGTTGATCGCGGCCTACTCGGGCGGCGGCTGCCCGAGCGGCGCGGCCCTGGGCTGCAACGACGACACGTGCGGTCTCGTCAGCCAGCTGGTCTTCCCCGTCAGCGCCGGCAACCACTACATGCTGCAGCTCGGCGCCTACAGTGCCACGGGCTCCGGCGCCGGCAGCTTCGACTTGAGCGTGACGGCTCCGCCCGTGGGTTGCAGCTACGACGACGGTTCCACGAACAACCTGCTGGGCTGGACGCTCGGCGGGGACATCGTGTGGATGAACGCCTTCGGGAGCGCGTCCTCCACGACGGTGCTGAGCTCGATGGACGTGATGTGGGGCTCCGCGCTCTTCACCGGCTACAACCCGGGCAACGGCACGCCCGCGACGCTCTTCGTCTGGGCCGATGGTCCCACGCAGGACGGCAACCCGACGGACGCGACGCTGCTCCTGACCCTGCCCGCGACGGTCTCGGCGGTCGACACCGACACCTACGTGCACTACACCTTCGCCCCGCTGACGATCACGGGCTACTTCTTCGTGGGCGTGCAGCAGCAGCACGCGTCCGGACAGTTCGTGGCGCCGATCGACCAGACCATCCCGGTGCCGAACGTGGGCTGGTTCTTCGGCGACAACACGCCGGGCGCGACGGCCAACTACGCCAACCCGGGTGCCAACCTGCAGGTGCCGACGACGATCGACAGCGTCGGCATCCCCGGGCAGTTCATGGTCCGCGCCGGGTGCGTCAACAACACGATCAGCCATCTGTGCGATCCGGGCAGCGCTGGCGTGATCGCCTGTCCGTGCGCCAACCCGCCCTCCGGCTCGGGCCGCGGCTGCGACAACAGCTCGGCGACCGGCGGTGCGATGATCAGCACCGGGGGCAGCAACTCGATCGCCAATCCGACCCTGGCGATCACGACGAGCGGCCAGAAGGCGACGGAGACCTCGATCCTGCTGCAGGGCTCGGCCTCGATCGCGAACGGCGTGCCCTTCGGGCAGGGCGTGCGCTGCGCCGGCGGTGCGCTGTGGCGCCTCTACGTGAAGAACGCAGTCGGCGGCAGCATCACCGCTCCTGGGGTCGGCGACCCCAGCATCCCGGCGAAGTCCGCGACCCTGGGCGATCCGTTCAGCGCCGGAGCGAGCCGCTGGTACATGGTCTACTACCGTGACCCGGTCGTGCTCGGTGGCTGCATCGCGCTGGCGACGTTCAACGCCACGCCCTCGGTCGAGGTCCTCTGGGTTCCCTGACATGGGTGGACCTGTCGACTCCTAGTTGACCGGAACCACGCAGAGCTCGGTGCGGGGCCGGGTCGGATGCGCTCCGATCCGGCCCCGACGTTTGCGGGCGCGCTGCACGTGACGCAACCGCTGCAGGAGATCGACATCAAGCGCGCGAGCGACGCGCTGAAGAACGACCCGAGCTTCACGGCGCACGAACCCTGGGTCACGGCGATCGACCAGAGGCTCGAGATGGACGTGCGCGCCGAGCAGCAGGCGCTCGCGAAGTGGGGACTCGACTTCGTGATCGAGGCCTACCCTCCGCGCACGCTGGCGAACCGAGAAGGACTCTTGCCCTGAGGCGCGGCGGTGCCCGAGGTTCGCGTCGCGCGAGCCTCCGGGCTGCACGATCGATCGGGCTCGAGGCCTGCTCCTCGCCCTGGAATTCGTGGGAGAAACCGCGCCCTCGGCATTTCGCTCTCGGCATCGCGCGCTCGGCATCGCGCGCTCGGCATCGCGCGCTCGGCATTGCGCGCTCGGCATTGCGCGCTCGGCATTGCGCGCTCGGCATTGCGCGCTCGGCATTGCGCGCTCGGCATTGCGCGCTCGGGATTGCGCGCTCGGCATTGCGCTCTCGGGATTGCGCGCCTTGCGTCGCGCGCACGCACGCACGCTCGCTCGCTCTCGCCCGCATGCGAGCGTGGCCCGCGCGCGCGGCCGCCTCGTGCACCCGCGGCGCGCGTGCACTTGTTCCTTCTTTCCGGGCACTTCCTTCTCGCTCACGCCCAACTGCGCAGACGTGCCCCGCTCATCGGCCCACAGCTGATCGCACTTTGTCCTCGTTCGCGTGACCTACTGCGCATCTCCGGCTCGCGCAGTTGCGCATAGAGTTCGGATATCCGGCAGAGCGGCGGAACGACTCCGCAGCCGTCGGTCTGGCTTCGCTCTCTCCCCCTTCCATCAGGAAAGGTCACGACGTGGACACCATGAGATTCACTTTGATCACGGCCAGCGTCCTCGCTGGCGCAACGACGACGTTCGCGTTCACGAACAACACCAATCCCCGCACGGCGACGCGGGCCTTCCCCGCCACCGTGCAGAAGGTGCAGAACCCCTTCGACAAGACGCCGCAGCTGGGCGCGGTCGTACTGCCGCAGTCGGGACCGCAGAGCATGCTGAGCGGCACCAACCCCGGCTCGCCGCGCACGCTGCCCGGCACGCTGGCCGCCGGCACGGCCGACGACTGCACGGCGCCGGACGTGATCACGGGCCCCGGCCCGTTCCCGTTCGACACGACAGCGGCGACGCAGAGCCCGCAGGGCGCGGGTGCCACGTGCGGCGCGATCTACGCCGACGTCTGGTACGACTGGACCGCCTCGAGCACCGGCACCGCGGTCGTTTCGCTGTGCGGCACGGCCTCGAACGACAGCAAGATCGCGGCCTACGCCGGAGCCGGCTGTCCCTCGGGCGCGAGCATCGCCTGCAACGACGACAGCTGCGGCCTGCAGAGCCAGATCAGCTTCCCCGTGACGGCCGGCAGCACGTACGCGCTGCAGATCGGCGCCTACTCGGCGACCTCGACCGGCGTCGGCACGTTCTCGATCACCGTCGCGGGCTCCGTGACGAACGACGACTGCAGCGCGGCGACCGCCATCGCGGGCGCGGGCACGTTCCCCTTCAGCAACCTCGGTGCGACCACGGGCCCGCAGCAGGGTCTGGGGTGCGGCGCGGGCACGTGCAACAGCGACGTGTGGTTCGACTGGACCGCTCCCGCCTCGGGCAACGCGGTGTGGACGCTGTGCAACGGCGGCGTGGGCTTTGACACGCTGATCGCGGCCTACGCAGGCAGCGGCTGCCCGAGCGGCGCCGCGCTCGCCTGCAACGACGACACGTGCGGTCTGGTCAGCCAGGTGGTCTTCCCCGTCACGTCGGGCAACCACTACATGCTGCAGCTGGGCGCCTACGCGGGCGGCTCGGGTCTGGGCACGTTCGACATCAACGTCGTCGCGCCGCCCTCGGGCTGCACCTACGACGACGGCACGTCGGACAACCTGCTGGGCTGGACGGCCGGCGGGGACATGGTCTGGGTGAACGCGTTCGGCAGCGCGGCCGGCACGACGGTCGTGAGCTCGGTCGACGTGATGTGGGGCTCCGCGCTGTACACGGGCTACAACCCGCCGAACGGCACGGCGAGCAGCATCTTCATCTACGCGGACGGTCCCACGCAGGACGGCAACCCGACGGACGCGACGCTGCTCCTGACCATCCCGACGACGGTCTCGGCGCTCGACACCGACACCTACGTCCACTACACCTTCGCCCCGCTGTCCATCGCCGGCTACTTCTTCGTCGGCGTCCAGCTGCAGCACGTCGCGGGCCAGTACGTGGCTCCGATCGACATGACCATCCCGCAGCCGAACGTGGGCTGGTTCTTCGGTGACAACACGCCCGGCGCGACGGCGAACTACGCCACCCCGGGTGCGAACCTGCAGGTGCCGGCGACGATCGACAGCATCGGCATCCCCGGCCAGTTCATGGTGCGCGCAGGCTGCTCCAGCGGCCCCGCGACGTTCCTGTGCGATCCGGGTACGGGTGGCGTCGTCGCGTGCCCCTGCACGAACCCGCCCTCGGGTTCCGGCCGCGGTTGCGACAACAGCTCGGCGACGGGTGGTGCGTCCCTCTCCGCGACGGGCAACAACTCGCTGGGCAGCCCGACGCTGGCCTTCACGACGGCCGGCGAGAAGCCGACGGCCACGACGATCCTGCTGCAGGGCACTGCGGTGATCGCCGGCGGCGCGACCTTCGGCCAGGGCGTGCGTTGTGCGGGCGGCTCGCTCAAGCGCCTGTACGTCAAGAACGCGGTCGGCGGCAGCGTCACGGCCCCGGGCCTGGGCGACAACGACGTTCCGACCCAGTCGGCGCTGCTCGGCGACCCGATCACGGCCGGACAGAGCCGCTGGTACATGGCCTACTACCGTGACCCGATCGTGCTCGGCGGGTGCTCCGCGCTCTCGACGTTCAACTCGACGACGACGGCCGAAGTCCTCTGGAACCCGTGATCTGAGCGAGCCTTCAGGCGACCGCGACCTGCGGCGCCCGAAGCCAACGCCGGGGCTGGCGAGCGATCGCCGGCCCCGGCTGTTTCGCATCTGGCGCAGGGGCAGGGGCACAGCGATCGACGCGTGTGCGCTGCCTGTGCAGGGTCGAGGGGGTGCTCGCGGCACCGGTGGCGCCGCTGCGTTCGTGGCGCATCGCGGCCGGTGCCTCGGTCCGCGCCGCGCGCGCCGCGCGCGACCGGCTTCGCTCGTTCGGAGCGCAGGGGCTGGCCGGCGCGCACTCCGTTCGGGCTGGAGCCGTCGGTAACCAAAAAAGGGGAGCATTTTGCCATACGCCCCTCTCCTCACCAGAGGAATTCCCGGTAGAGTACGGGTACCCGGACGGGTTGCGGACTGCCCGTGCCTGCCGGGCTGGCTTCGTTCTCTCCCTGTCATTTCCAGGAAAGATCAAGACGAGATTTCCGATGAAACTCCCCCTCATCGCCGCCTGCATGATCGCAGGCTCGACGTGGTCGTTCGCTACGGCGGGCGACACAGCGTCCATCAACCCCAAGACGGCTTCCAAGCCGTTCGCTGCCCCCACGCAGCTGCCCGGGAAGATGGGCAAGCCGGTCTACACCACGAAGACCGCACCCCCGCAGTTCTCGAGCATGCTCTCGGCGATCGCCCCGGCGAACCCGAGCCTGCTCCCCGCGATCGTCGCCAGCGGCAACGCTGACGACTGCTCGGCGGCCAAGGCGATCACGGGCGCGGGCCCCTTCGCGTTCGACAACACCGCGGCCACGACCGGTCCCCAGCAGGGTCTTGGTTGCGGCACGGGCACGTGCAACAACGACGTGTGGTTCCAGTGGACGGCCAACGCCTCGGGTACCTGCATCTTCACGCTGTGCGGCGGCGGTGCGGCTCACGACACGCTGATCGCGGTCTACTCGGGCGCGGGCTGCCCTGGCGGCGGCGCGCTGATCTGCAATGACGACAGCTGCGGCCTGATCAGCCAGGTCAGCTTCCCCGTCACGGCGGGCTCGGTGTACATGCTGCAGATCGGCTCCTACAGCGCCGCCGGTTTCGGCACGGGCACGTTCACGATGACGATCCCGCCGCCGGTCACCAACGACGACTGCACGTCGCCGATCACCTGGACGGGCACGGGCTCGTTCCCGTTCAACCAGCTCGGCGCCACGACGGGCGTTCAGGGCCAGGCCAACGCGAACTGCCTCTTCTTCGGTTCGACCACGATCGACAACGACGTGTGGTACACCTGGACCGCTCCGGCCTCGGGTTGCACGATCATCGACACGTGCGGCTCGACGGTCGACACCAAGATCGCCGTCTACCAGGGCTCGGGCTGCCCCAGCGGCTCCTCGATCGCCTGCAATGACGACAGCTGCGGTCTGCAGTCGAAGGTGAGCTTCCAGGCCACCTCCGGCCAGACCTACACGATCCAGCTCGGCACGTTCCCCGGCGCGCTCGGCGGCACGGGCTCGGCCAACATCGCGCAGATCCCGGCCGGCAGCGGCCAGGACGACTGCTCCACGCCGAACATCCTCACCGGCGTCGGCACGTTCGCGTTCGACAACACGCTGGCGACGACCGGCTGCGAAGGCCAGGGCGAAGCGCTCTGCGCCGTGCAGTACGGCCAGGTCACGGTCGACAACGACATCTGGTTCCAGTGGACGGCCCCGACGACGGGCATCGCCCTGATGGACACCTGCCTCCTCACGACGGTCGACACCAAGATCGCCGCGTACGCCGGTGCCGGCTGCCCGACCAACGGTTCGGCGCTCGCCTGCAACGACGACGCGTGCGTGGGCTTCCAGTCGACGATGACGTGGAACGTCACCGCCGGCTCGACCTACACGATCCAGCTGGGCACGTTCCCCGGCGCCACCGGTGGTCCGGGCTCGTTCTCGCTGAACGTGCTGCTGCCCCCGACCAACGACGACTGCTCGACCCCGATCGCCCTCGGCCCGACGGGTCCGTACGCGTTCAGCCAGCTCGGCGCCACGACCGGCGTTCAGGGCCAGGCTGAGCCGCTCTGCCTGTTCTTCGGTTCGACGACGATCGACAACGACATCTGGTACACCTGGACCGCTCCGTCCTCGGGCCGCGCGCAGGTCACCCTGTGCGGCCTCTCGACGGTCGACTCCAAGGTCGCCATCTACGCCGGCGCCGGCTGCCCCTCGGGCTCGGCCGTCGCGTGCAACGACGACTCGTGCGGCCTCCAGTCGGAGATCTGCTTCCCGGTCACGGCCGGCCAGACCTACACGATCCAGCTCGGCACGTTCCCCGGCGCTCTGGCCGGCACGGGCAGCTTCGACATCATCACCCTGCCCGCCCTGCCGCCGTGCACCTACGACGACGGCTCGACGGAGAACCTGCTCACGTGGTTCGCCGGCGGTGACATGGTGTGGCTCAACAAGTTCGGCTCGGTCGGTGGCAACACCACCCTGAGCTCGGTCGACGTGGCCTGGGGCTCGGCGCTCTTCGCGGGCTTCAACCCCGGCAACGGCACCCCGACCGACATCTTCGTCTGGCAGGACGGCGCCACGCAGGACGGTGACCCGTCCGACGCGACGCTGCTGCTGCAGATCCCGACGACGGTCTCGAACGTCGACACCGACACCTTCGTGACCTACACGTTCGCGCCGTTGAACATCAGCGGCATCTTCTTCGTGGGTTCGCACCAGGACAACTACGGTCTCTCCGGTGCCGGCCCCACGCAGTACGTCGCCCCGATGGACCAGAACTGCACCACCGCCAACGTGGCTTGGTTCTTCGGCAACAACTCGGGCTTCGGAACCTCGCCGGTCACCTACAGCGCCCCGGCTTCGAACCTGCAGCCGCCCGCCACCTTCGACAGCATCGGCCTGCCTTGCCAGGTCCTGGTCCGCGCCGGCTGCAACGCCGGTCCCGCGACCTACCTGTGCGATCCGGGTGTCGGTGGCGTCATCGCCTGCCCCTGCGCCAACCCGCCCTCGGGTAGCGGCAAGGGCTGCGACAACAGCTCGGCCACGGGTGGTGCGTCCATCTCGGGCTCGGGCAGCGCCTCGGTGTCGGCCTCGACGCTGGTCTTCACGACCGCCGGCGAGCGCCCGACGGCGACCTCGATCGTGCTGCAGGGCACGGCGTCGCTCCCGGGCGGCGTCGCGTTCGGCCAGGGCGTCCGCTGCACGGGCGGCATCCTGAAGCGCCTCTACACCAAGGGCGCGGTCGGCGGCAGCATCACCGCTCCGGCTGGTGCGGATCCGGACGTCGCGACGCGCTCCGCGTCGCTGGGTGACCCGATCACCGCCGGCCAGAACCGCTACTACATGGTGTACTACCGCGACCCGATCGTGCTCGGTGGCTGCCAAGCGCTCGCCACCTTCAACAGCACGCCGACGGCGCAGGTCACCTGGCAGCCGTGATGTGAACGGTTGAGTCGCGTCCGCTCGCGCGGACGCGGCTCGCGAACACCGGGGCCGGCGAGCGATCGCCGGCCCCGCTCATTTCCATGCACCGCGGCGTGCGCAGTGCACATCTCGCATGCAGTGCACGTCTCGCATGCAGTGCACGTCTCGCATGCAGTGCACGTCTCGCATGCAGTGCACGTGTCGCTCCCCGCGAGCGATCACGACGATCGTGCAGTGCAGGCGGCACCGCGCGGGGGATGCGCACGAAACCACGCGACGCTCGACTGCCTCGCGTGGAGGCAACGCGTCAGGGAGCCTCGCTCGCGTTCTCCTGCGCAACCGTCAGAAGCCAGGAGAGGACCTCGCGCGCATTCTCGTGCGGCGGGAAGACCGGGTACCAGATCTTCTCGATCCGGCCGCGGTCGATGAACCAGACCATGCGCTTGATCAGCGTGTTCGGTCCGCCGCCGGGGACGGGGAACTCGAAGGTCGGCAGGCGCAGCGAGCGCGCGAGCACGAGGTGCGAATCGCTCAGGAGCTCGAAGGGCAGGCGGTTTCGCGCCGCGAATTCGCGCTGATAGCCCGAGGTCTGCGTCGACACGCCGAGGACTTCGACGCCCAGCTCCTGGAAGCTCGGGTAGAGGTCGCGGAAGCCGAGTGCCTGCGGCGTGCATCCGCGTGCGCCGGGGATCCGATCCCACTCCTCGCCCGCCGGCTGGCCGGGTGTTCCGCTGCGCGGGAAGAAGAACACCACGGCGCGATCGAGATCCTGGAGATCGATCTCGCGGTCGCGCGTGCTGAGCAGCTTGAGGTTCGGCAACGGCAGGCCGACCAGATGCCGCGCCGCGCCATCATCGAGCGGCGCGTCCAGGTTCGCAGGCAGATGGTAGGGATCGTTCTCGTCCGGGATCATCGCGCGCTCCTGTCGGATGCGAGACACGCCCCACTTCGGGGCCGTGAGCCGCCCGCGCCGCCAGTCTAGCTCCGGCGGCCGGGAAAAGGCACACGGCGCGTGGCGTCGTCCCGACCCGACTAGCGCAGGTGGGCCTGGATGGTCTGCTCGATCGCACCCTCGCAGACGCGGCAGAACGTGGTCGGGTTGCGCGTGAACATGATGCAGTCCGCCTCGGGCCGGTAGAGTCCCTTGGCCTGGTACATCGCGCCCTCGAATGCGCCCACCTTGCCTGCCCAGCGTTCGGCGGCCAGGAAGGCCCCCGAGCTGAGCTTGACCTCGCGCATCAAGGCCTCGGAGGCCTCCTCGCTGGCGCGCTCGTCGATCAGCTGCTTGCGCTTCTTCTGGTAGGCGAGGTCGGCCGCGTCGTACTCGGCCTGGCGCCAGGGCGTCGGCAGCGGCGTCCCGCTCTGCACCAGCCCGCCCCACTTGAGGTGCTGCTTGTCGAGCAGCGCGGTCACGTTGGGCTCCCAGGGCTCGACGCCCGCGGGCTGCAGATCCTCGTAGCTGACCTGGGAGGTGTAGTACTCGTCGGCCAGGCCCGCGAACGAGTGCCCGAACTCGTGCACGAAGATGTAGGGCGCGGGCTCGGTGTCGGCGGCGCAGGTGCACCAGAGGTTGTAGATCCCGCCTCCGCCGTACTTGCGGTCGTTGAAGAGCAGGATCAGCGCGTCGTAGGGCGCCTGCGCCGCGATCTCGCGCAGCTCGCGGTCGGCGAACGTCAGCACGTAGCGGTCGCTGTCGAAGGCGTTGAACGAGAGCCCGAAGACAGACTCGTGCCAGACGCCCTTGCGCGGGTTGGAGATGCCCGACTGCGGCGTGGGCGCGAAGACCAGGCGCACGTTGAAGTCGGCCTTGTGTCGCTGGTACGGCTGCGTCGCGAACAGCACGTTCGAGAGGCGCGTCGCGTCGGCGACGAACTTCGGCTTCTCGGCCGCGGTGTAGCCGTCGGCCAGGATCAGGAGGTCGACCTTGGTCGCGCTCGGACCGTTCTCGACGAGCGGCAGGACCTCGGCGCGCGTGCCGATCGGCGAGCGATCGACGAAGCGGCTCTGCGGATCGACGTCGGTGGCGAAGATCTCCTTCCAGCCGCCGGCGGCCTGGCGCTTGCTGAGCACGAGGTGCACGCTGGCCTTGGGCTCGGGAAAGCGCTGCGATTCCTCGAAGGCGCGCCAGAGTTGCTTGGCCTCGCCGGTCGTCTCCCACTCGCCGAAGACGCTGCAGAACCCGCGCGCGAAGAGCAGCGCACCGCTCGCCGCGTCATGCACCTCGAAGCGGTACAGGCCGCGGTCGTACGGATCGACCAGCGAGGTGCGGCTGCCCGGCCAGGCGCCTTCGAGGCGCACCTCGGCGGGCGCGATGTGCTCCTCGCCCGAGCGGCCGGTGTGGTGGTAGTCCAGGCGCAGCGTCGCGCCGGTGAACCAGCGCTCGAAGGCCGGACGATCCTGCGGCTCGCCGAGCGCGAGGCAGGAACCCAGGGACGAGAGGAACAACCCGAGCAGCGAGGCGGTGGCGAAGCGCATCGCGCCAGACTAGCGCAGCCGGGGTGCGCCGCGCACCTCAGTGGCCCGGCGCAGCGGGCGCTGCCGGCTTCTGCGCACGCTTGCGCGCCTCGCGCGACTCGACCAGCGAGCGCTTGATCGTCTCCAGGTCGGCGGGAGCGAGGTGCGTGCGCGTCTTGTCGAGCATGCCGAGGAAGTGCGCGATCTCCGTGTCCTCGGACGGGAAGCCGATGTTCGTGCCCTCGGCGTCGTTGCTGTCGGCGAGCGCGTGGCCCTCGGCGTCGAGGATCACGGTCCAGGGCCAGCCGGGTTGCTTGGCGCTGAAGCGCTTGAGCACGTCCGGCGCATTCGTGTAGCGCTCGGCGTCGATCATCAGGTCGACGTAGTCCTTCTCGAACAGCGCTGCGATCTCCGGCTGCGCCATCCAGGCCTCGAGCCTGCGGCACCAGATGCACCAGGGTGTGCTGAAGTGCACGAAGACGCGCTTGCCCTCGCGTGCGGCGCGCGAGAGTGCCGCGGCGAGCAGCTCGTCGGCCTTGACCGGCGGGGCCTGGTACTTCTTCAGGAACCCGAGCACCCTGGCCGGATCGTGCGCGTCGCCCTTGGGGATCTCGAGCTCGCTCGAGTCCTGGTTGACGACGACGTGTCCGTCCTCGTCGAGAACGGTCAGGTACGGAACGCCGTGCTGCTTGAAGTCGGCCTGGTAGGTCGCGGCGAGCTCGAGGTGCTTGTCCCACTTGCCGATGTCGACCAGCACGGGCTCGTACTCGTACGAGAGCTCGTGCGCGATGTCCTTGTCGGAGCGGTAGAGCGCGTGCAGCTTGAGGCACCAGCCGCACCAGTTGGCGCCCCACTGCACCAGCACGCGCTTGTGCGCGAACTTCGCCTTGGCCAGCGCGGCCGCGATCTGCGCGGCGCCGTCGGCCTGCTCGTCGTAGACCTTGGGCTTCTCCGCGGCAGGCTTCGCGACCGGCGCGGGCTCCTGCCGTGCGAGGGCGAGGCCCGAGGAACCCAGGAGGAGACCGAGCACGCACAGGGAGACGAGGGGGCGCTTCATGCGCTCCACGCTACGCAGGCCTGGGCAGGCCCGCAACCCGCCGCGCGTTCAGCGCGAGACGCTGGGAATCTTCGGGTTGCTCGGGACGAGGAAGAAGCGCCCGACGGCAACCTCGAAGCTGCGTCCGTCCTCGCGCGTGAACGTGAAGCTGCCCTCCATGGTGCCCCACTTGGTCTCCAGCGGGCAGCTCGAGGTGTAGTCGAAGCTCTCGCCCGGCGCGAGGTCGGGTGTCTCCCCCACCACGCCCGGACCGCGCACGTCGCGGCGCTGGTTGTCGGCGTCGAGGATCACCCAGTGGCGCGAGCGCAGCCGGGCGCGCTCGGTTCCCACGTTCGTGATCACGATGTGGTAGCCGTAGAGGAACTTGTGCCGCTCGGGAACCGAGTCGCCGGGCAGGTACTGCGCCGCCGCCTGGACGCGGATGCCTTCGGTGGTCGTGTCGGAGTTCGGGCGCTGGGACATGGGCTGGCTCCCGGCAAGCCTATTGTGGGCCGAGGGCCGGGGCAAGCGCGGCCCTCCCCGGGGTACACTCAGGCTCGCCGCGCCCCGCGGCCGAACGAGCCTGCATGCACACCGGACCCGAACAGCACGTCATCGCCCAGGGCGGCCTCGACCATCTGCGCGAGATCCAGCGCGTCCTCACCCGCCAGGGCATCTCCTCCGAGGTCCAGCGGCCGCCCACGGGCAAGTGCGGGTCCTGAGGGACCACGCTCTGGCTCGCGGTCGCGAGCCCCGACGCCCCGGCCGCGATCCGCGCGATGGAACAGAGCTGGCTCGATCAGCTGCCCGAGGAGGCGCGCGTGTGCGCCTCGATCACCAACGATCTCGCCAGCGACACGCGCACGTGCCCGGCCTGCCTGCACGTCTTCGCGGCGGGGCCGAGCCACTGCCCCAGCTGCGAGCTCTTCATCGGCGGCTGAGCGCCGCGGCGCGCCTCACTTGTTGACGCGCTCCTTGTACTCCATCGTCTCGGTGTCGACGCGCACCTTGTCGCCGATGTTGATCACCATGCCGACCTTGACGGTCAGCCCGTTGTCGAGCACCGCGTCCTTGAGGCCGTTGAGCACGCCCTTGATCGGCGGCGTCGTGTCGACCACGGTCGCGACCACCGACTGCGGCGCGGTGACGGTGACGAGCTTGCCGTCGACGAGCAGGCCGTTGTAGCTCTCGGCCTTCCACTTGATCACGTCCTCGACGGCGGCGACCGGGCAGCGCCACTCCTCGCCCTCGGGCGTGTAGAAGACCTCGTCGTTGCCGTCCTGGTAGCTGTGCGAGAGCGTCAGCGTCTCCGACTCCAGCACCTCGTACTTGTCGTCCGCCTGCGCGGTGATCTCGCTGACGCGGCCGCTGAGCAGGTCCTTGACCTTGAGCTGCACCTTGCTGCGCCGGTCCGACTTCCAGAGGTTCCAGAAGATCACGGTGTTGATGCGGCCCTGGTAGCTCACCAGGAAGCCCTTGCGCAATTCCATCGCCGACAGCTGCATGAGGTCTCTCTTCCGATCGGGGGTGATTTCGAGGGCGAACAGGATACGTCCCCGGGCTCCGACCTGCACGCCCCGAGCGGGGTAGTCTTCGAGACCGGTACGCTCCCGCCGCGGCCCGGCCCGCACATGCGTCTCTTCCTGCAACGCGAGCTCTCGCCCACGTCGGACGGCCGTTCCCAGGCCGAGATGCAGGGTGCGATGGAGCTCGAATACGAGCTCTCCGAGCGCGACGGCGAGGCCTGCGCGCTGCTGCACGTGGCCCAGGAAGGTCTTTCCCGGCTCGTCCCGCACCCCGAGCGCTGGAGCGCGGCGCGCCGCGCCCTGCTCGAGCTGTGCGCGGGGCTGCCGCGCCGCGGCGACCTGCTCGTGCTCGAGGACCAGGGCGACTGGGTGGTGCTGCTCGCGCGCACGCGCGCCGCCGAGGCCGAGGCCTTCGCCGCCGCGCTGATCGCCGGCGCGCACCGGCTCGCGGTTCCCGGCGAGCCCGCTCCGCGGCGTCTCGCGCTGGCGATCGGGCTGGCGGCCTCGCAACCCGATCTCGAGCTGCACTTCGAGGTGCTGCGCCGCGTCGCGCGCGAGGGCGCCGAGGTGGCCAGCCTCTCGGGCGACGGGCGCGTCGTGCACACGCAGCTCTACGCGCTGCACCAGCGCGCGCTCGAACGGCTGCAGCCGAACCGGCGCGCGCCGAAGAAGGGCACGCCGGCCGCGAGCAGCGCCACGGCGGGAACGCCGGGCGCGCAGGCGCCGCACGCGGCACGCGCGGCAGCCTCCGGCAGCGCGCCCGTCGTCGCGCCGGCGCACGACCTCGAGGCCCTCGACGCGCGCGTGCGCGAGCTGGCCGAGGAGCGCGCGCGCGCGGCGCTGGCCGAACGCCTGGCCGAGCTCGAAGCGACGCATGCCCGCGAGGTCGAGCTGCTCGAGCGGCGCATCCAGAAGCTCAACGCGGAGCTCGCCGCCACCGAGGAGAACCTGCGCCGCGCGGCGCGCGCGCTGCCGGCCGAAACGGGCCTCGCCTCGGTCTTCCGCAGCGTGCAGGGCCTGGACGGAGCCGAGCGCGGACACGCGGCCAAGCTGACGCTGCTGGGCGAGATCCTCGAGGCCAACCTGCTGCTCCGCCGCGCCCTGGAAGCGCGCTGACGCGCCGCGCCTGCTAGGCTCGGGCGCGATGGAGTCCCCGCCCGCTGCTCGCCCGCCCCCCGCGCGTCGCGGCCTGCACGCACTGGTGTGCCTGGTGCTCTTCGTCGGCGGGCTGGTCGTGCTCGCCGCGCGCCTGGAGCCGCCGCCCGCGCGCACGCTCGATGCGCCCGTGCGCGAGTTCTCGGCCGCGCGTGCGCTCGCGCGCTGGAGGAGCTTCCCGGCCAGCTCCGTGCCGCACCCCGTCGGCAGCCGCGCGCACGAGGAGCTGCGCGCCGCGATCGTCGCGGACCTCGTGGCGCTGGGCTGCAAGCCCGAGGTCCAGGAGGCGCTGGTTTCGCGCGGCAACTTCGTCTGCGCCGTGCGCAACGTGCTGCTGCGCTTCCCCGGCCGCACGCGCGATCCGGCCGTGCTGCTCGCCGCGCACTACGACTCGGTCCCCGCCGGTCCGGGCGCCGGCGACGACGGCGCGGGTGCGGCCTGCGTGCTGGAGATCGCGCACGTCCTCGCCGGCGCGCCAGCGCTCGAACGCGACGTGATCCTGCTCGTCGACGATGGCGAGGAGCTCGGCCTGTTCGGCGCGCGCGCCTTCTGCGAGCAGCACCGCTGGGCGCGCGAGGTCGGCAGCGTGGTCAACCTCGAGGCGCGCGGCACGAGCGGCCCGTGCTTCCTGTTCGAGACCAGCGACGAGAACGCGGCGCTGATCGATCTGGCCGCCGACGTGCTGCCGCGCTCCTCGGCCTGGTCGGCCTCGTACGAGGTCTACCAGCGCATGCCCAACGACACCGACCTCTCGGTGTTCAAGGCGCAGGGCTGGCAGGGCTACAACCTGGCCTTCGTGCGCGGGCTGCGCCACTACCACACGCCGCGCGACGACGCAGTGCACCTCTCGCCGGCGAGCGTGCGGCAGATGGGCGAGAACGCGCTCGCCCTGGTGCGCGGGCTCGCCGACGACCGGCTCGATCCGGACGCGCACGGCCGCGCGGTCTACGCCGACTTCTTCGGCCTCGCGCTGCTGCACTGGAACGCGCGCGCCAACCTGCCGATCAGCTGCGTGCTCGCGCTCGCGCTGGGCTTCGCGCTGTGGACGCGGGTTCGCGCCGGACGCTGGCGCGTCGCGCGCGTGCTCGCCTCGGCCGCGACCGCGCTCCTCGCGCTCGTGCTCGCGTCCGCGCTGGCCTGGGCCGCGCAGGCGGCCGTGCTAGCCGGCACGCGCTCGGCCTGGCCGCCCGCGGCCGAGCCGCACTGGATGCGCGCCGCGGTCGTCGCCTGCGTCGTCGCGAGCGTGTTCGCGCTCGCAGGTCTGCCCTGGGTGCAGCGCGCGCACGTCGAGGAACGCTGGGCCGGCGTGACGGCGCTGACCGCGCTGCTGGCGCTGGTGATCTCGCTCGCCTGGCCGGCCGCGAGCTACCTCGCGATCTGGCCGCTGGTGCTGTTCCTGCTCGGGTTCTCGCTGCACGAGATCAAGCGCGAGCGCAAGCCGCAGGGCTCGCCCTGGATGCTCGGCGTGCCGGCCTTCGTCGCGGTGCTGGGCGTCGGCGGGCCGCTCGTGATCGCGCTCGAGTGGGTCTTCGAGTTCCGCCTGTGCGTCGCGCTCGGGTTCCTCGGCGCGCTCGTGCTGCTGCCGCTGTGGCCGCTCGTCGCGCAGACGCCGCGGCTCGCGCGCGCCCTCGCGCTCGGCTCGCTGGCGGCCGCGATCGCGTTGGTGTTCGCCGCGCGCGCCTCGCCCGCGTGGAGTGCGGACCATCCCGCCCCGCTCTCGTTCGTGCACTACCAGGAGGCGGAGTCGACCGAGGGGCGCTGGTTCCTCGAGTCCTTCGACGAGGAGCTGCCCGCGGCGCTCGCGGCGCAGGGCTTCGCGCGCACGAGCGAGTACCCGCTGGGATTCGTGCGCGGAGCGCGCAGCGTGTTCGCGCACGCGGCGACGCACGCGGATCCGATCGCGGCGCCGGAACGGCGGGCGTCGCGCGCGGCCGGTGCACCGGAGGCACGCGAGCTCCGGCTGCGCTCGACGCGCGGCGCGCGGATGCTGCTCGCGCGCCTGCCGCAGACCTGGTCGCGGCTGTCGATCGAGTGGACGAAGCTGCGCGCCGACGACCTGCGCCCCGCGAACGGGCTCGTGCTGCTTGCAGGCCTGGGAGCCGAGGACATCCGGCTGCGCGCGGGAGAGGCAGGGCCGGCCACGGCAGAGCACCTCGACCTGTACGAGGTCGACGATCTCGCGCGCATCGACGCGAAGACCTGGCTCGAGCTGCGGCCTGTCGATCGCGTGCCGATCGCCTGGGGCGACCTCTCGGTCGTGCACAGCGCGCTCGACTTCTGATCCGCGCGGGCGGATCCGCGCACGGAAGCGCTTTCGCTGCCGAACACGCGCGCTCGGGCTTTTCCCCGGCGATCCGGATCGCAAACGCGCTGTAACGCCCGCGGCCCCTTCCGGTACTTGCCGGGTGCAGACACCCCGCGCGCGGGCGCTCGCGGTCCTCCTCGACCGCGGCCCGCGCCGGGACCTCGCTCCTGGAGGGCATCGACCGATGAAGACCCGGAATCCGTTCGAGTTCGTGCGCGCGACCTTCCGCAGCTCGCCGTGGGTGATGATCTCGGTCAGCGCGCACGTGATCGCGCTGGCGATCCTGGCGCTGTGGTACATCGCGAAACCGGCGGGAAACGAGCCCTCGAACGAGCCGATCATCGTCCGCCCGCATCAGCACGAGGATCCGCCCGATGAGGTGATCGAGCTCCCTCCCGTTCTTGTCCGCGATGCGATTCCGCCGCAGGACGTCTCGATCCTCACCGACCGGGAGATCCCACTCGACCTCGTGACGACCCCGATCACCGAGCCGCCCGACCCCGACCTCGTCGTCGGCGATCCCAACGCGATCTCCGACCTCAACACCTCCCCCGACGCGAGCACCGCGATCGGCCTGGGGAAGGGCGGGCACCGCGCGCCGAACCCCTCGGCCTTCACGGGTCGACCGTACGGTCCGAGAGGTCCGCGCGGTCCGTGGGGCGAGCCCGTCCCGACCACGCGCATGGACAAGCTCGTGCTCGACGGCCTGCGCTGGCTCGCACGGCACCAGAACGCGGACGGATCGTGGAGCCCGGCGACCCTGCGCGAGCACTGCACGGCCGACAACCCTTGCGCCGATCCCAAGCAGGTCTGGACGCGCAACTACGACGAGGGCGTGACCGGCATGGCGCTGCTCGCCTTCCTCGGCGCGGGCTTCAGCCACGAGTCGCAGCAGTGGCTGCTCGATCCGATCACGCACCAGCGCTGGAAGGTCGGCGAGGTGATCAAGAACGGCCTGCGCTGGCTGAAGAACCGCCAGAACGCCGACGGATCCTTCACCCGCGACCGCGCCTTCCTCTACAACGAGGCGCTGGCGACGCTGGCGCTGACCGAGGCCTACGGCCTGACGCGCAACCGCTTCTGGCTCGAGCCCGCCCAGCGCGGCCTGGAGTTCCTGCAGCGCGCGCAGCGTCCCAACCCCTCCGGCACCGGCTTGTGGGGCTGGCGCTACGCCTCGCGCCAGGAGATCGAGGCCAAGTACCCGGGCGGCTCGATGGACGAGGTCGGCAAGCGAGAGCTCTTCGACGCCGACACCTCGGTCACCGGCTGGGTCGTGATGGCGCTCAAGAGCGCGCAGCTGGCCGAGTTGCCGGTCGCGCCCGAGGCGATGCAGGGCGCGCTCTCGTTCGCGAAGTTCGTCAGCACGCCCGAGGGTCGCGCCGGCTACCTCGACCCCAAGGGGGCAGGCGCCAAGGTCAGCGGCGTCGACGACCACTTCGAGTACCACGCGGGCTCGATGTCGGCGCTGGCGATGTGCATCCGCACGTTCACCGCGCACGACCCCGGCGATCCGTTCCTCGAACCGGCGGCGCGCAACCTGGTCGCGGACCTGCCCGACGCGGGCAAGGACCACCTCAAGGTCGACTAT
Organism: Planctomycetota bacterium; assembly: GCA_044229935.1. Lineage (GTDB taxonomy): Bacteria > Planctomycetota > UBA1135 > UBA1135 > JADJLZ01. The sequence continues at coordinate 28,787 of JBGASC010000046.1, forward strand.
TACTATTGGTACTACGGCTCGCTCGCCTTGCACCAGTTCGACGGGCCAGACAGCCCCAAGGCCAGCGGGAAGTACTGGGGACCGTGGAACAAGTCCATGGTCGCCATGCTGACCGAGCTGCAGGACCAGGACCCCAAGACGTGCCACCACGGTGGCTGGCTCGTGCCCGATCGCTGGTGCCACTCCGGCGGTCCGGTCTACGCCACCGCGATCAACGTCCTGACGGCCGAGGTCTACTATCGCTACGCCAATGCGTTCGGCGGTCGACGGCACTAGCCGAACGCAGGCCGCCGCACCGGGATGTTCACCCCGGTGCGGCGGCGTTCCTGCGCCACGCGTTGCGCGCCGGAGTACCGCGAGGTGTCCTCGCGAGTGCCCGACGCGGACCCGACAGCGTGCGGCGCCTTCATGCAAGACCCTGACCGTGGGCGGTTGTCAGGCAGTCAAAATCGGGTAACATCCCCGCCCTTCCTGGATAGCTCTGCAGCGCCCCGAGGGGTCTCCTTCCCCCCCATCGAGCGCAGATGCGGCCTGTCCGGGAGCGCACGCCAGTCCGAGATCGAGAGCGCAAGGAGACCCACGATGGCTTTCAACCCCGCCACGTCACTACGCAACTTCATCAAGAACTCGCCGTGGGTGTTCATGGCGATCATGGTGCACGTGATCGCCCTCTCGATCCTCGCCATCGTGCAGTTCGTCCAGCCGGCACCCAAGGTCGACGACACGCCGACGACCATGACCGTCTCCAAGCCCAAGGAGACGCCGCCCGAGGAAGTGACGCTGCCGCCCGAGGTGATCGACCGCAAGGCGATCCCGAAGAACGACGAGAACGAGATCGTCACCTTCGAAGAAGACGTCTACATCCCGACCAACGAGACGGTGCCCGAGGATCTGCACCTCGACCGCGGCGATCCGACCTCGATGGACGACGTGACCACCGGCGGAACGACCGGCGGAACGGCGATCGGCGTCGGCGCGGGTGGCCACCACGGACTGCGCCCGTCGCCCTTCGGCGGCCGCAAGCTCGGCACGACGAAGAGGGGGCGCGCGGGTGGACCGACGGAAGGCACCGAGCGCGCCGTGCTCGAAGGGCTGCGCTGGCTCATCCGCCACCAGAACCCCGACGGATCGTGGAGCGCGACGATGCTCAAGGATCGCTGCTCCCCCGAGTCGCCGTGCTTCGACTTGAAGGAGAGCTACCACGACTTCTACGACGAGGGCGTGACCTCGCTCGCGTTGCTGTGCTTCCTCGGCGCGGGCTACAGCCACGAGTCCAAGCAGACCATCGTCGACACGGTGCAGGCCAAGCGCCACAAGGTCGGCGAGGTGATCAAGAACGGACTGCAGTGGCTGATCAAGCGCCAGCAGCAGAGCGGTCAGTTCACGAAGGAAAAGGCCCAGATGTACAACGAGGCCCTGGCCACGATGGCCATGGCCGAGGCGTACGGCCTGACGCAGAACCGCTACTGGAAGGACCCCGCTCAGCGCGGCGTCGACTTCATCCAGAAGGCGCAGCGACCGAACCCCAACGGCCAAGGCCTGTGGGGCTGGCGCTACGAGTCGCGCATGGACGTCGAGGACTTCCGCACGACCGGCACCGATGCCGCCGCGGCCAAGGCCGTGTTCGAATCGGACACCTCGGTGACCACGTGGTGCGTGATGGCGCTCAAGTCGGCGCAGCTCTCGGGGCTCGTGGTCAAGCCCGAGAACATGGCGGGCGCGCTCGAGTACATCAAGTGGGTCACGGCCGACAACGGTCTCGTCGGCTACATGGATCCCAAGGCGGCGGGAGCGACGGTCACGGGCAAGAACGACCACTTCAAGTACCACCCGACCGTCATGTCGGCGCTGGGCATGTGCTCGCGCATCTTCATCACGCACGACCCGGACGATCCGTTCCTCGAACTCGCGGCGAAGAAGATCATCGAGGACCTGCCGACGATCTCGAAGGACAAGCTGACGATCGACTACTACTACTGGTACTACGGATCGCTGGCGTTGAACCAGTTCGACGGTCCCGACAGCCCCAAGAAGACGAACAAGTACTGGGGCCCGTGGAACAAGGCGATGGTCGAGTCGGTGATCTCGCAGCAGAACACCGAAGAACGCTCGTGCCACCGCGGCGGCTGGATCACGGTCGACCGCTGGGCCTACGCGGCCGGTCCGATCTACACGACCGCGATCAACGTGCTGACGCTCGAAGTCTACTACCGCTACGAGAACGCGTTCGGCGGCACGAAGCGCAACTGAGCCGCGCCTCCCCATCCGTCCTACCTAACCGCCCCTTCGCCATCGTCCGCTCGATCGGCATCACGTCGTCTCGGAGACCTTGCGCATGCACGTGCGTTGGATTGCACCGTCCCTATTCGCCCTCGTAGCTGCCGCCATCGCGGGGCCCGCTGCGGCTCAGACCGCCGGCGTGCTGGCCGGCAAGAACGACGCGGACTTCGCGCGCAAGCTCTACGACCGCGGCTATTCCGACATGGCCGAGGCGATCTGCACGCTGCTCGAGAAGAGCGGCAAGCTCTCGGGCAACGAAGAAGTCGCGGTCCAGTCGCTGCACATCGACCTGCGTCTCGAGCTGGCCAAGAAGACCACCGACCTCGCCAAGAAGAAGGACCTCATCAAGCAGGCGCTGGCGGACAAGGAGAGCTTCATCAAGCAGCACCAGGGCTCTCCCGAGGCGGAGACCGCGGCGCTGAACATGCCCGACGCCTACGCGCTGCTCGGCGACACGATCAAGCAGCTGGTGCAGAAGGAAACGCAGCCCGCGGTGATCGCCGACTACCAGGCGGAGGGCGGGCGCATCTATCAAGAGGCCGAGGACGGCCTCAAGGCGCGCATCGCCGAGCTCCAGGAGCTCGCGAGCCAGAAGGAAGAGGAAGATCCCAAGCTCACCGAGCAGCTCATGTCGGCGCGCTTCAGCCTGCCGCGCACGATGTACGGCCACGCGCAGCTGTTCGCCAAGGACGAATGGAAGCGCAAGGATCTGCTCGAGAGCGCGATCAAGCTCATCCAGGAGTTCGGTCTCGACTACTCGGGCGTCGCGTACTCGTACAACGCGGCGATCCTCGAAGGCCTGTGCGAGAAGGAGCTGGACAAGAAGGACGACGCGCTCGCGGTCTGGAGCGGCGTGATCAACGAGCTCGCCGGTCCCGACCTGTGGGAGGTGAAGAACGGCCTCGCGCAGATCGATCCCGCGGCGTGCGACATCGTCGCGCTGGCGCTCTTGCAGAAGCTCCTGCTCTACACCGAGATGGGCAAGACGACCGAGGGCATCGCCGAGGCGAAGGAGTACTTCTCCAAGCTGCGCGGCGCCTACGACGCCAACGTCGGTCCCGCGGTGCTCGCGCAGATGGGTGAGCTGCAGTTGCTCGCCGGCGACAACGCGGGCGTCGAGCAGACCGCGAACAAGCTGATCGAGATCGACGGCAACGGACCGTGGGGCAACAGCGGCCGCGTGCTGCTCGACAAGGTGCTCGGCAAGGGCGGCGCGAACGTCGGCGCCGACAAGCTGCTCGCGCTCGCGACGACGCAGTTCAATCGCGGCAACACGCCGCGCGCGCTCGAGCTCTGCCGGCAGGCTGTGAACAACGCCAAGGGCGATCCGGCGCAGGTGAAGACCGGCCTCGACGCGTTCCGGCTGATGGGCGACATCTTCCGCTCGCGCGGCTGGATGTACGAGGCGTCGCTCGCCTACGACACGGGAGTCGAGCGCTTCGGCAACAGCGACGACGCGGCCGAGCTCGTGTACCTCTCCGTGCTCACCTTCCAGGAGATCAACAAGGACGAGAAGCGCCCGTACTTCAAGAAGCGCATCGACGAGCGCATGAAGACGCTCACGACGCGCTACGCGAACCATCCGCGCGCTTCCTTCGCGCTGATCCTCGAAGGCCAGGGCTACGAGAGCGAAGACGACTTCCTCAAGGCCGCGGAGACCTACGAGAAGGTGCAGCCCGGCGCGAAGAGCTACCTGCAGGCGCAATACCAGGAGGGCAAGGCCTACTTCCTCCACGCGCGCAAGCTGGCGAAGGATCCGGCCAAGAAGGCCGAAGCGAAGCCCTTCTTCGAGACGGCGATCGCGAAGCTCAAGAAGTCGATCGCCGACCTCGAGAAGGCGGCGGACGAGATCTTCGACCTCTCGGAGCAGAAGCGCGTGCTCGGCATGGCCTTCGGCGCGCGCGTCGCGCTGGCGCAGGTCTACCTCGACGAGAACGTCGCGCAGATCGACGAGTCGCTGAAGAGCCTCGAGGGCCTCGACGAGAACAAGAAATTCAGCAGCGATCCCGAGAAGCTGGCGGCGATCTGGAACCTGCGCATCCAGGCCTACAACAAGCAGGGCAAGCTCGAGGACGCGGCGAAGCTCCTCGACGGGCTGGTCACGAAGACTCCGGATTCGCCGGCCATCGCGACCGCCGCCGGCGCCGTCGCGCGCGAGTACGACGCGCGCGCCGCCAAGACCGCCGAAGGCAAGGACGACAAGGCCAAGCGCGAAGCCCAGGAACTCTGGAAGCGCGCCGCGCGCTACTACCGCATCAGCGGACAAGCGCTGCTGAAGGGCAGCGGCGGACGTGACGTGGCGGTCGTCGCCGACCGGCTGTTCGTGCTCGGCCTGATCCTCAACAACGTCGAAGGCGACACCTTCCTGGGATGGAAAGGAGCGCGCTCCGCCGACCTCGACTACTGGAGCCTCGCCGCGGACCTCTACGACGCCTCGCTGCGCCAGGCTCCGTCGCGCGCGGGCGTGCTCAACCTCGCGCGCGCGCAGGGCTTCCTCGGCCAGTGGGCGAAGGCGAGCGATGCGTACTCGCAGTTCTTCGAGGGCATCAACCTGATCGACGCCGCGACGGGCAAGTTCAGCAACGCGGTGCTCGGCGACAAGGAATACGCGAAGCTCGGCGTGCTGCCGGCCTACATCGAATGGGGTGTGTGCGAGGCGCGCGCGGGCAAAGCCAGCGGCAACGACGCCGACCGCTTCGCGCGCGCGCTGAGCATCTTCGGCAACGTCGCCAAGAACCCCTCCTACGTGCAGCTCGACTCGAAGCTGTGGTGGTTCTTCAAGTACGAGCAGATCGACGCGCTCAAGAGCAAGGGCGACTACGCCGAGGCCGGTCGCGTGCTGCGCGAAGCCGAGCGTCAGACGCCTGCGCTGGGCAAGCCGGCCGGGCTCGAGGACGAGTTCCGCCTGATCAAGGCCGAAATCGCGAAGAACACCTTCGAATCGAAGAACGGCATCCAGGGCAAGCCCGCGGGCGCGCCCAAATGACCGCGATCCACGCACGCGGCGCGCGCTCCCCGCACGGGAGCGCTTCGAACTCCACCGTCCCCCACTCCCCGCTCACCTCCGCCATGCAAGTGCAGACCGAAACGCCGTACCGAGCGCGCACGCTGCGCACGTCGCGCTCTCTCCGCTCCCCCTTCCGCAGCATCGGCCCCCTCGCCGCGGCGCTCGCGTTGTGCGCCAGCGCGTTCGCGCAGGACACGGTGACGCTCAAGGACGGCAAGACCGAACAGGGCCGCGTCAAGAGCGCCGAGTACGACGGCGTCGCCGTCGAAGCCAAGGGCGTGTCGAAGACGATCGAGTGGTCGCAGGTCGCGAGCATCGCGTACAAGGACCCGCCCGCCGAGTACGAGACCGGCGTGCAGGCCTTCGGCGAAGGCAAGTTCGACGACGCCATCGCGGCGTTCGAGAAACCGCGCGGCGACACGAAGCTGCGCGCGCCGATCCGCCAGGACGCGTTCTACCTGACGGGCGCGTCGCAGCTCGCCAAGGGCAGCTGGGACGAGGCGATCGCCACGTTCGACGCGACGCGCAAGGAGTTCCCGAAGAGCCGCTACCTGATGGAGATCGGCGAGGGCTACGTCACGGCGTTCAGCGCCAAGAAGGACTACGCCGGCGCGCAGAAGGCGCTCGATTCGCTGTCGAACGACTCCATCGCGGCTGGCGTGTCCGCGGGCTTCAACGGAACGATCAGCCTGCTCAAGGGCCGGCTGCTCGAGGACCAGAACAAGCTCAGCGAGGCGTCGGCCGCCTACGGCGTCGCGGAGAAGGCCACCGGCGTCACGCTGGTCGTCCAGCAGCAGGCGCGCCTGGGCCAGGGCCGCTGTCTCCTCGCGCAGAAGAAGTACTCCGACGCCGAAGGCCTGTTCCGCAAGCTCACCTCCGAGGACGCGCCGAATCTCGTGCTCGCGGGCGCCTGGAACGGCATCGCCGAAGTCTGGTACGAGGACGCCAAGACCAAGAACGACACCGAGCAACTCGAGAAGCTGCTCGACGCTGCCTACGCGTACATGCGCGGTGTCGTCCAGTACGGTCCGGGACCCGGCGAGAACACGCGCGAGTACCGTCGCGCCCTCCAGGGTTCGTCGCGCACGTTCCAGCTTCTTGCGCAGCTCGAGAAGAACAAGGACCGCCAGGAGGTCTACAAGCGTCGCTTCGCCGAGCGCAAGGAACAGCTCGAGCGCGAGTTCCCCGGCGCGAAGTAGAATCTCCCGCCCCGAATCCCCCTGCCCGGAACGTCCCCGCCTCTGCATCGAGGTCCGCGTGCCGGAAACACCACGTCCCCCAGCCCCCCCATCCTGAGAGAAGAGATGACCTCCCCCCGTACCAAGAAACTCCTGATGGTCTGCCTGGCCATCGCGCTCGTGGCCTCGTTCGCCTTCGCCGAAGGAGGCGAAGTGGTCGCGAAGAAGAAGTCGATGATCGACTTGTTCAACTCGACCGGCCCCGTCGGCTACATGATGGTCGTGCTCTCCATGTGCGGCACGGCACTGGTCATCGAGCACGCCGTCAACCTGCGCCGCGAGAAGCTGGCTCCCACGCCGCTCGTGCAGGACCTGCAGGCGCTGATCGACGAGAAGCAGTACGACGAAGCCATCGAGCTCTGCGACCAGGAAGGCGGCTACATCTCCAACCTCGTCGGCGCCGCGCTGCGCATGCGACTGGCGGGCTATGAGGAGATGATCCAGGCCCTCGAGGCGGCGGCGAACGAAGAGTCGTTCAAGCTGCAATCGAAGATCAGCTACCTGTCGCTGGTCGGCAACACGGGCCCGCTGCTCGGACTGCTCGGAACGGTGACGGGCATGATCTCGTCGTTCCAGAAGATCGAGTCGCTCAAGGCTCCGACGCCCGCCGACCTCGCCGTCGGCGTGTACGAGTCGCTCGTGAACACGACCATGGGTCTGTTCATCGGCATCGTCTTCCTCACGATCTACTTCGTGTACAAGAACAAGGTCACGAAGATGTGCTTGTCGATGAACCTGCAGGCCGTCGACCTGCTCAAGCACATGGCGATCGGCGACAAGCACTGAGTCGCGTGGAGCGGCGCGTGGCGCGGTTGGCCCAGCCGTTCCGCAACGCGCTCACCCACGATCGCCTCTCGGAAAGGACCGAACTCGAGCCATGCACAAGCGCAAGGTAGCCCAGGTCGAGGATCCGATCTCCCCGAACCTGATCCCGATGATCGACATCATGTTCCTGCTCCTGCTGTTCTTCATGCTGGGAGCCGACATGGCGGCGCGCGAGTCGGCGGATCTGCTCCTCGCCGACACGAGCAAGGCCAAGGAGATCGATCCCACTCGAGATCCGAACGAGCCCGAGTCGACGATCAACATCCACCACGACCCGGGCGCCGGCCAGACCTGCGCGGTCTACGAGAACGGGATCTGCCGCGAGAAGTCGCACTGGAAGTTCAGCATCTCGGGCAAGTCCTACGACCGCGAGGAGCTGAAGAAGCAGCTCCAGATGCTCGCGGAGCTCTCGCCCGAGCCTGCACCGGATCCGATCGCGAAGAAGATCCTCTCGAAGCGCAAGATCTTCATCCGCGCCGACCGCCAGGCTCCCTACGGCGACGTGCAGAAGGCGATCGAGTACTGCGGGCCCGTCGGGCTCTACAAGATCTCGGTCGTCGGTGCGATGCCGCCGAAGGAACCCTAGGCGCGCGACGCTCGAGCCCGGCACGCGCGGGCTCGAGCTCCACGGCCAGCGCGCAGCGCGCCGCCGCGCGACCGGCCCCGGTCAAGAGCGGCGCACGGCGCGCGGGCGCCACGACACGACACGACGGTTCGAGCGAAACGAGGATTCCAATGGCCGGTGGTGGTAGTTCCGAAGACAACCCGGTGGCGATCAACGTCATCCCGATGGTGGACGTGATCTTCTGCCTGTGCGTGTTCTTCATGTGCTCGTTCAAGTTCAAGCAGATCGAGGGCAAGTTCGACTCGTGGCTGCCGAAGAACAAGGGCGACTCGGGCGCGCCCTCCGAGCCCAAGGAGATCCGCATCGCGATGTTCTGGGACGAAGCCACGAAGCGCGTGAAGCGCCAGTTCGGACTGCGCGAGGTGGAGGACGACGCGCAGCTCACCGAGCTGATCCGCGGCGCGAACGAGGACTGGAAGGCCAAGGGGCAGACCGACGTGCCGGTGATCATCGACGGCGACGAGCGCATCCCCTGGAAGGACGTGCTCAACATCGTGAACATCGCCAAGGGGCTGCAGATCGACAACCTCAAGCTCGCGCTGGGCAAGAAGGAAGGCTGAGTTCGAGTTCTCCGCGCGACAGCGGGCCGCGCCTCCCCATGGGAGCCGCGGCCCGCGCTGCTCTGGAGCGAGTCGCGCTCGCGGCGTCGAATCCGCGATCGGCGCGCGCGCGTGGAGACGCGGGCGACTTCGCCCCACGTCGACGGCGCGCGCGAATCGCGCGTTGCGGGGCAACCGCGGACCGTCGCGCGTGTAGTGCCGGCGAGACGACGATCGTCGAACCGTCACCGCCGCGCAGCGCGCGCTCGGCGGCGACTCCCGCACATGCGCGCCGCGCGCGAGCGAGGAAGCCCATGGCCGCCAGCAGCCGTTCCGACGAGAACCCCGTGGCTTTGAACGTCATCCCGATGGTCGACGTGATCTTCTGCCTGTGCGTGTTCTTCATGTGCTCGTTCAAGTTCAAGCAGCTCGAGGGACGCCTGGACGCATGGATGCCGAAGGACAAGGGCGCCACGGGTCCCGCCGCGCAGCCGCAGGAACTGCGCGTCGCACTGCACTGGGACGAGGCGCGCGCGCAGGCGCGCCTGCAATTCGGCCTGCGCGAGATCGACGACGCGCGGCAGCTCGCGGCGCTGCTGCGCGAAGCGCACGCCGACGCGCGCGCGCGCGGCGCCGAGCACGTCCCGCTGCTCATCGACTCCGATCCGCGCGTGCCCTGGAAGCACGTGGTCGAGATCGTGAACCTCGCCAAGAGCCTCCAGCTCGACGACGTGAGGTTCGGCTCGAGCGCGCAGGAGCGCTGAACCGCGCGCGGCCCGTCCCGTGCTCGCACGGCTCGCGCGAGAACGAACCGCGGTGCGCTCGAAACCCGCCGCGCGACGATCGCTAGTGCGAGCGGCAGCGCGAGCGTGCCGCTCGCTCGCCACGGAGGCCGTTCGCATGCACATCCGCATCCCCGCGATGCCCGAGGAGCCGCTCACGCCCAACCTGATCCCGATGATCGACGTGATGTTCCTGTTGCTGCTCTTCTTCCTGCTGGGGGCCGACATGGCCGCGCGCGCAGAAGAGCCGTTGCGCCTCGCGCGCGCCGATCGCGCGCAGGAGCTCCCGGCGGAGAACGACCCGCGATTTCCCGAGACGGTCGCGAACGTGCACCACGTCGCCGCGACGTGCGCGAGCTACGACGCCGGAGCGTGCCGCGAGCCGTCTCATTGGCGCGCGAGCATCTCGGGGCGCGCGTACACGCCAATCGAACTCGAGAGCGAGCTCGCGGCGCTGGCGGCGACCGATCTGGCGCCGCTCGACCGCCGATCGGTTGACGCGCGCGAGCGACGCGCGTTCTCGAGGCGCGCGGTGCGCGTGCGCGCCGATGAGCAGGCCTGCTTCGGAGACGTGCGGCGCGTCGTCGAGGCCTGTGGCTGGGCGGGGATCCACCGCGTGTCGCTCGGGACCGAGCTCCCGGCCGCACGTTGACGCGCGGGCACCGATTGCGGGGCGTGGGCCGCGCGCGTTGTGGCCCGTGCGCCGCAGCCCGTACGCCTCTTCCGCTCCGGCGGATGCGCACGGATTCGAGCGGGCAAGCCGACCCTCCGTGGCTTACGACGCGTTGCGCGCGGCGACGCCGCCGCGGCAGGTTTTTTGGTCCCACGCGACCCGTGGCCCGACTAGGTACCCTTTGGACATGGCCCAGCTCCCTTTTCCCTCGCGGCAGGGCCGCTTCCAGCCGCCGTCCGACCCGCAGCCGTTCTGGCGCCGAAGCGAGCTCCGGCTCGTCATCCACATCGGACTCTTGCTCCTGGTGTGCTGCGCTGGCCTCTGGATCTACGTGAGCTCGCGGCCTTCCGAGGGGCCGCACCGCGACGATGGCGCAGCACCGGTCGCCGCTCCGGCGGCCATGACGCCCGAGGCGCGCGCGGAGCTCGAGCGCAACCAGTTGGCGGCCTTCGAGGGAGCGCTGAGCGACTCCAAGAACGGCGACGAGCTGGGTGAGACGCCGGGCTACTACAAGCTCCTCCAAGTCGTCTCGGACTACACGCCCGAGGAGGTCACGAGTCGCGCGAAGCGCTTCCTCGACCGCGATGCGGTCATGAAGGACCCTGACCTCTGGCGCGGCGAGTTCGTCTGGGCCCGCGGAGTCATCGCCGGGCTGACCGCGACTTCGCTCGACACGCGTCGCTACGGCAGAGGCATGGTGTTCCGAGGCGCGATCACCGACGGCGACGCGACCGGAGGCATCCTGATCGACCTGCCCGACCACCCCGGTCAGGACCTGGGTGTGAAATCCGGCGCCTATGACGTGGAAGGGGTCTTCTTCCGCACCGTGCGCTTCGAGAACCGCTACGGCAAGCAGACGGAGGCTCCGTGGCTGATCGTGCGCAACATCCGCCCGGCGCCGAGCGCCGCGACGGCGAGCAGCAAGGTCTGGCTGAACCGCTTCGGCCCGTGGCTGCTCGGCGGCCTCGCCCTCGCCATCCTGGCCTGGCGCGTGCTAGCGTATGTGTTTCAACGTCGCGCGCGTCGCGAACGCCGCACGCACGGTCGCCAGCCTCAGAGCATCCGCGAGATGTTCGAGCAGCGGCTGCGCGAGGAACGAGTCCCCCCGCCCCCGCCTGGCTCGGCTTGAGCTGGCGTCCCCCCGATGAGCAAGAACGAACGCGAGAACGCGAACGCCGATTCGTCCGCACGCCAAGGCGGCGCGGATGCTGAACGGCCCTTGTCGATGAAGGAACGGCTGCTGGCCGAGCGTCGCGCGCAAGGCGAAACGGCTCCTCAGGTGCCGGCGACCAAACCCGCTGCCGCGCGTCCGGCGGCCGCGGCGAGCGCAGCCCCGGTGAACTCGGCACCGGCGAAACCGGCCTCGAGTGCGCCGGCGGCGAAGCCTGCACCCGCTCCGGCGCGAAGCCGGCCGCCGCGCGACCGTCGGCGACGCGCGCCGCCCGCCGAAAAAGCGCCCGCGGCGGCCTCGGCACGCGCCCCGCGTGCGCCTCGTGGTACCGCCACCGCGAAAGCGGAGAAGTCCGATCTGCACGATCACCCCGACGTGAAGCGCGAGATCGACCTGCTGCGTCAGCGCGAGAACAAGACGATGACCATCGCGTGGATCGCGACGGCGGTCCTGCTCCTCGCCACGGGTGTCATCTACTTCGTCGTCACGGGCAAGAAGAACAAGCTGGAGGAAGATCGCCTCGCGCAGATCGCGCTCTACACGAACTTCCAGAAGAAGGCCGAGACGTTCAATCTCGACACCGTCGAGGGCGCGACGGGCCTGAAGAACTACATCGAGGCCAGCACGCTCGACGGCACGCCGGTCGACTGGCGCAACAACTCCACGATCAGCGCCGCGATCAGCAACCTCGCCGCCAAGGCGCAGGGCACGCTGCAGCGCGAAACCGACAAGAAGGACTTCTTCGAGCGCCTCGACCGGGCCGAGAGCGTCGCGAAGAACGCCAGCGATCAGAAACCCGACGACATCCGCATGGCGCGCCGCAACCTCGACTCCCTGGCGGAGAAGGCCGAGGTCTACGGCGACGAGACCAAGAAGCGCATCCTCGCCAGCCAGTTGCTCGTCGACCGCGTCTACATGACGCGCCTGCACGACGACGCCAAGGCGCTCGCCGCGAAGGGGCCCGCGAGTGCACGCGAGGCGCTCGCGGCCTACGCCAAGGCCGAGGACGAGTGCATCAAGATGTATGAGAAGTTCCGCCAGAAGGACAAGGAGATCGAGACCTTCGCGGACGAGCACCGCAAGGCGATCTACGAAGAGTCCGATGCGCTCTGCGCCGCGACCTTCACGCCCGAGTACATCAACCAGCAGGCTTGGACCGATCTGCTCGGCGGCGAGTGGAAGGCCAAGTGGCAGCACTACGAGGACAAGGGTTTCCGCATCGACACCAGAGCATGCTGCACGCCGTCGGCCCCGGAGACCACCGCGACCAAGGACGCACTGCTCGCCGTGCCCGACGTCGGTTCGTTCCGCGACTTCGTGCTCGAGGTCGAGTTCGAGCTCGTGCGCGGCAGCACGCAGTTCTTCTATCGCCTGCTCAAGCGCACGGACAGCTCGGTCGAGGACGACCGCTTCCGCGGCGGCAACGAGGACGGCGAGTTCAAGTTCGGCCAGAGGTACACGGTCACGATCGCTTGCATCGGCAGCACGCTGACCCACGACTGGGCCAACGGCGAGCGCGAGACCAAGCCGCAGCCGATCAAGTGGCAGAAGACGCGCAAGGGCGGCTTCGGCATCGCGCTTCCGAGCGGCAGCGAGCTCAAGCTGCACAAGGCTCGCATCCGCATTCTGCGAGATGGAGGGACCTGAGAGCGGTTGGGTCGGCGGGTTCGACCGCTGGAGATGTGACGAGGGATCGACGCGGGCCGCACACGCGGCCTGCGGTCGTTGGGTGGGGATTGGTGAGCGGTCGGCTGCGAGGATCTCCTGTGGTGTGCCGCGCTGGAGCGATGCACGGGATCGCGGGGCGGACATTCCACGGGACAGATGGACACGCGTCGATCGGGGCGCGAATGCCAGAACCTGGCCCAAGGCAATCTGCGGAGCAACGCGCCACACGCGCGTGCTCCGCATCGCCCGCACGCTCTTGGGGCGGAGGACCGCCCCAAGAGCGCGCGGGTGCTGGTTCGGTTCGGAAGGGGACGGGTGCGTGGGGTCTTGCGGCCAGCGATCGGGCAGGGTTTGGCGACTCCTCGGGGGAGGCGAGGCGGACTCGCTGCTGCTGCTTCGCGGGGTGCGCGTCGCCGTCGGCCAGCGTGCCGGCCAGCGCGCGGTAGCTCCCCGATCGGCCTCATCTGCCCCGATGGGCGGCGCGAGTGCGGACAACGGCGGCGTCGATGCGGACGGCTCCGCGGCGTGCCGGGCGCGACTACGTAGTCGCAATCCTCCAAATCGAAGTGGCATGGCCACTTGGCCCCAGTTCGTCCTTGGCAGGCGCAGGCGCAGGCGCATATAACCTTCGCGCCTTTTTCGCCCCAGAACCGGAGCGCATCCCAGCATGATCCCCCCCCTGTTTGCCACCGCGCTGGCGGCCTTCACCGGCCCCCTGGCCGCGCAAGAAACGGCTCACCTGCCGAGCGAGTTCGACCTGAAGCTGCCGCCGCTCGACTCGGTGACGATGCTCGGCATGAATGGCCACCAGCTGCTCATGGGCGGCATCGTCATCTGCATCCTGGGCCTGGTCTTCGGCATGGTCAGCTACGGCCAGCTGAAGCGCCTGCCGGTGCACTCGGCGATGCGCGAGGTCTCCGAGCTCATCTACGAGACCTGCAAGACCTACCTGTTCACCCAGATGAAGTTCATCGGGATCCTGTGGGCGTTCATCGCCGCGGTGATCGCCGCCTACTTCTTCGGCATCCACGGGAAGCCCGTCAGCGAAGTGCTGATGATCCTGGCGTTCTCGCTGATCGGGATCGCGGGCTCGGTCGCGGTGGCCGCATTCGGCATCCGCGTCAACACCTTCGCCAACTCCGCACGGCGTTCGCGGCGCTGCGCGGCAAGCCGTACTCGGTCTACCAGATCCCGCTCAAGGCCGGCATGTCGATCGGGATGCTGCTCATCTCGATCGAGCTCCTCTTGATGCTGATCGTGCTGCTCTTCATCCCGAGCGACATGGCGTACAAGTGCTTCCTCGGCTTCGCCATCGGCGAGTCGCTGGGCGCTTCCGCGCTGCGCATCGCGGGCGGCATCTTCACCAAGATCGCCGACATCGGGTCGGACCTGATGAAGATCGTCTTCAACATCAAGGAAGACGACGCGCCTGGCCCGGGCGTGATCGCCGACTGCACCGGTGACAACGCCGGCGACTCGGTCGGTCCGACGGCGGACGGCTTCGAGACCTACGGCGTCACGGGCGTGGCGCTGATCAGCTTCATCCTGCTCGCGGTGCACAACCCCGCCGTCCAGGTCGCGCTGATCGTGTGGCTCTTCGCCATGCGCGTGCTCATGGTCGTCGCCTCGGCCGTGTCGTACTGGATCAACGAAGCCCTCTCCAAGGCCAAGTACGGCAGCGACCGGCCACTTCGATTTCGGGCGCCGCTGACGTTCCTGGTCTGGCTGACGTCGATCGTCTCGATCGTGGTCACCTTCGTCGCCTCCTACCTGCTCATCCCCGATCTCGGCGGCGCGGAGAGCGGCCTGTGGTGGAAGCTCTCGGCGATCATCACCTGCGGCACGCTCGCGGGCGCGATCATCCCCGAAGTGGTCAAGGTCTTCACCTCGCCCAAGTCCGGCCACGTGCACGCGAGATGCGTGGAAGCCTCGAAGGAAGGCGGAGCTTCGCTCAACGTGCTCGCCGGCCTCACCGCGGGCAACTTCAGCGCGTACTGGATGGGCGTCGTCATCACCGTGCTGATGGGCATCGCGGCCTGGATCAGCGGCATGGGCCTGGGCTCGATCATGACCTACGAAGCGGTCTTCGCTTTCGGTCTGGTCGCGTTCGGCTTCCTCGGCATGGGCCCGGTGACGATCGCGGTCGATTCCTACGGACCGGTGACGGACAACGCCCAGTCGGTGTACGAGCTCTCGCTCATCGAAGAGGTCAAGGACGTCAAGGCCGGCATGCAGAAGGAGTTCGGCTTCACGCCCGACTTCGAGAAGGCCAAGCACTTCCTCGAGGAGAACGACGGCGCGGGCAACACCTTCAAGGCGACGGCCAAGCCGGTGCTCATCGGCACGGCCGTGGTCGGCGCGACGACGATGATCTTCGCCACGATCATGGCGCTGCAGAATCGCTTCGGCGAAACGGCGCTGTTCAAGAACCTCTCGCTGCTCAACCCCGACTTCCTGCTCGGCATGATCATGGGCGGCGCGGTGATCTACTGGTTCACCGGCGCATCGACGCAGGCGGTCGCGACGGGCGCCTACCGCGCGGTCGAGTTCATCAAGAAGAACATCAAGCTCAACACCACGACGAAGGCCTCGATCGAGGACTCGAAGAAGGTGGTCGAGATCTGCACGCAGTACGCGCAGAAGGGGATGTTCAACATCTTCCTCACCGTGTTCTTCTCGACGCTGGCCTTCGCCTTCTACAACCCGTTCTTCTTCATCGGGTACCTGATCGCGATCGCTCTCTTCGGTCTGTTCCAGGCCATCTTCATGGCCAACGCCGGCGGCGCCTGGGACAACGCGAAGAAGGTCGTCGAGGTGGAGCTGAAGGCCAAGGGCACGCCCTTGCACGCGGCTTCGATCGTCGGCGACACGGTCGGCGATCCGTTCAAGGACACGAGCTCGGTCGCCATGAACCCGGTGATCAAGTTCACGACCTTGTTCGGCCTGCTCGCGGTCGAGCTCGCCGTCGCGCTCTCCTACGGCGATCACGGCGAGGCCAAGGACACGAGCCTGCCCCACATCCTGGCGCTGATCTTCTTCGTGATCAGCACCGTGTTCGTGTGGCGCTCGTTCTACGCGATGCGCATCAAGAGCGGCGGCAGCTGAGCCGCGCGCGCGCGTACTACGAAGATCACGCGGCCCGGCTCGTCCGGGCCGCGTGCGTTCGTGCCGGCACTCGACGCGCGCGGCACGTGGATGCGAGCCCGAGCGAGAGCGGCACGTCTGCGAGTCCGGCGCTCGCCTCCCCGGTTCGCGCGTGCGTTCGGGCGCGTGCGTTCGGGCGCGTGAGTTCGGGCGCGAGCGATCGACGCCGACGCCGACGCCGAGCCCGCGCCGCGCGTCAGCGCGCCGAGTTCGAGCGCTTCTGCGTCATGCGCATCATCGCCAGGTAGAGCAGCGTGAGCACGACGACGCCGACGATGATCCAGAGCATGTTCGACTTGATCGCGCGACCGAGAGCCTCGGGGTCCTCCATCAAGCGCGGCTCGTCGCCGAGGATCTTCTGCCCGAACCAGGCCAGGACCGAGCACCACAGGGCCGAGCCGAGGACCGTCATCGCGCTGTACGGCAGGAAGCGCATGCGCACGATGCCCGCCGGGATCCCGATGAGATGGCGCACGACCGGCAACAGGCGCGCGAAGAAGATCCCGCCCATCTCATAGCGCTCGAGGAAGTGCTCGGTGCGCGCGAGCTTCTCCGGCGTGATGCGCAGCCAGCGACCGTAGCGCAGGACGAGCGGCCGACCGAGCCAGCGTGACAGTGCGTACATGATCGCGGCTCCGAACCACGAGCCCGCGGTGCCGGCGAGCACGAGTCCGAAGTAGCTCATGCGGCCCTGCGCGGCCCAGTACGCGGCCGGCGGGATCACCACCTCGCTCGGCACCGGCAGGATCGACGATTCCGCGGCCATCATGAGGAACACGCCCGTGTAGCCGTGATCTCGGACGAAGCCGAAGACCCACATGACCAGCGAATGAACCCATTCGTGCATGGGCGCGGACTCTAGGCGCGAGCTCGGCTTTCGTCCATCGCGCGCCCGATGGCGCCGTGCCGCGGCGCTACGATCGTACGCATGTCCCCCATCGCCCCGGTCGTGCTCTCGTTCCTCGCCGTTCAGCAGCACGCACCCGCCGGAGCGCACGCCCCCGCGCGGCCGCACGCGCACAGCGTGCACTTCGCCGTCATTGGCGACTACGGCACGGGCCAACCCGACTCCGCCGGCGTCGCGACGCTGGTCGCGTCGTGGCGACCCGACTTCGTGCTCACCACCGGCGACAACAACTATCCGAACGGAGCGCAGTCGACGATCGACGCGAACATCGGTCAGTTCTACTCGCGCTACATCTTCCCCTACGCCGGCACGTACCCCGCGATCTCGCTCGCCAATCGCTTCTTCCCCGCGCTCGGCAACCACGACTGGATCGCGACGGGAGCGGCGCCCTACCTGAACTACTTCACGCTGCCGGGCAACGAGCGCTACTACGACGTGCGCCGCGGTCCCGTGCACTTCTTCGCGCTCGACAGCGATCCGCACGAGCCCGACGGCATCCTCGCGACGTCGACCCAGGCCGTCTGGCTGCAGAGCGCGCTCGCGGTGTCGGACGCGCCGTTCAAGATCGTCTACTTCCACCACCCGCCGTTCTCGTCGGCGTTGCACGGCAACACCTACGAGCTCGGCTGGCCGTTTCGCGCCTGGGGCGCGGACCTCGTGCTCAGCGGACACGACCACGACTACGAACGCGTCGACGTCGACGGCTTCCCGTACATCGTCGACGGTTCGGGCGGCAACACGCTCTACGACTTCCGCGCGCTCGTCACCGGCGGCAGCGAGGTGCGCCAGAACTACCAGCACGGAGCGCTGCTCGTCGACGCCGACGCGCGTCTGTGCACGCTGCGCTTCATCGGCGTCAATGGCGCGGTCGAGGACCAGCTCCAGCTCCGCGCGACACCGTTCGATCGCAGCGACGTCGCGCTGCTCCCCGCGGGCAGCACGTGGAAGTACAAGGACGACGGCTCGAATCAGGGCAGCGCCTGGATCGCGCCGGGCTTCGACGATTCGTCGTGGGCGTCGGGGCCGGCGCAACTCGGCTACGGCGACGGCGACGAAGCGACGACGATCGACGGCGGCCCGTCGTCGAACCACTTCGTCACGACCTACTTCCGCAAGACGTTCCTGGTCGCCTCGCCCGGCGCGTTGCGCAGCGCACGACTCGAGCTCGTGCGCGACGACGGCGCGGCGGTCTACGTCAACGGTCAGGAGCTCTTGCACGACAACCTCGCCGCCAACGCGACCTCCACGACGTTCGCGCTCGCCGCGGCGGGCGCCGACGAGAACGAGTGGCATCCCTACGATCTCGATCCGGCGTTGCTCGTCGCCGGAGCGAACACGATCGCGGTCGAGGTGCACCAATCGGGCGCGGCGAGCAGCGACGTGAGCTTCGATCTGCGTCTCACGGGCTATCTCGAAGGCACGCTGCTCCTCGCGCGCGGCTCGACGTGGCGTTACCTCGACAGCGGCGTCGATCCCGGCCCCGGCTGGGAGCAACCGGGCTTCGCCGACACGGCCTGGCCCTCGGGCGCGGCGGAGCTCGGCTATGGCGAAGGCGACGAAGCAACGCTGATCGGCTTCGGCCCCGATCCGTTGCAGCGCCACACGACGAGCTGGTTCCGAACGCACTTCTCCGTCGCCAATCCCGCGGCCTTCCAGGCGCTCGAGCTGCGCTTGAAGCGCGACGACGCCGCGATCGCGTACCTCAACGGCCGCGAGCTCCTGCGCTGGAACCTGCCGCTCGACGGCGTGAGCTCCGCGATGCTCGCGCGCCGCGACGTCGATGCACCCGAGGAGAACGCGTTCCTGCGCACCCTGGTCGACGCGAGCCTGCTCGTGAGCGGCGTGAACACGCTCGCCGTCGAGGTCCACCAATCCTCGCCGCAGAGCGACGACCTTTCGTTCGATCTCGAGCTCGCGGGCTTCTGACGAGGCGTCGGATCGAGGCGGGCGCTCACGCGCGCGCTGGCACGCGCCGCCCGCGCGTCTCGATCCACGTCTTCGCCAGCGTCGCGAACACGATCAAGCCGCCGCCGAGCAACGCGAAGCGCCCGGGGCGCTCGCCGTGCACGAGCCAGGCCCAGAGCGGATTGAACACCGGCTCGACGAGCAGGATCACGGACGCCTCGAACGCGGGCACGAGCCGCAGCGCCGACGTGACGAGCGCGTACGCGACGGCGATCTGGAACACGCCGAGGTAGATCACGACGGCCCAGTCGCGCGCGCTCGCCGCGCCGAGCCCGGGATCCATGCGCAACGCGAAGGGCGCACACACGAGCGCGGCGAGCGCGTTGCCCCACAACACCGACGCCGGACCTTCGTTCGCGCGCTCGCTTCCCGTGCTGCCGCTCGAGCGCGCGCCGAGCAGGCGCAGTCCAGTGACGGTGAAGGCCCACGCGACGCCCGAACCGAGACCGACGAGCTTGCCGAGCCACGGATCGGGAGCCGTCGACGTCGCGACACTCGCTCCCGCGCGCTCGTCGACGAAGAAGAGCCCGATGCCGAGCGCGATCACGCCCATGAAGACGAGATCGCGGCGCGTGATGCGCTCGTGCAGGAAGAGCGGCGCGAGCAGCAGGATGTAGAGCGGCGCCGCCGACTGCAGGAAGATCGCGTCGGCCGCGGTCGTGAGCTTGTTCGAGAGCACGAAGAGCACGAGACAGGTCGCGTAGCTCGCCGAGACCCACAACGTGCGCCACGACGGAAGGCGGCGCGCGTGCGGCACGAGGAACAGGAACGCGAGCACCGCGATCGCCGAGCGCAGCCCCGCGACCTGCCAACCGCCGAATTTCGTGGCCTTGATCGCTGCGCCGCCGGTGGAAAAAAGCGCCGCCGCCCCGAAGAGCTGCCAGCGTGCGCGAGCTGCCGTCTGCATCGGCCGAACGGTGCCAGAAACCGCATCCGGCCACAACCGGACTCCCAATCCAGCCTCCGTGGCGCGCGCACCGCCGAACCGCGCACGGACGAATTACGCGCCCGACGCCCGGACCCATTGCGAGTCCCGGGCTCCGGACCCCCCGGATTCCCGCGCCACGGTACGCTTGAACCGCCTGAGCCCCGCGCGCCCGGG
>JBGASC010000094.1:0-5803 GCA_044229935.1 Planctomycetota bacterium
CCGCCCGCTCCTCGGACCGCTTCGCCCGTGAACGCTCAGGGCGCGAAGGTCACGCTCGCGCCGTCGGTGGCGTTGACGACGCCGCCCGCGCCCGGGTCGCGGTAGCTGAACTGGAAGTAGCGCGTCGCGCCCGCGACGATGCCCGGATCGGAGCCGATGGTGCGCGCCGTCGCGCCCGCCAGGTTGGCGAGATCGAGCGCGAACGAGGTCACGCTCCCGCCGACGCAGCTGTAGCCGGCGCCGAAGGGCACCTGCGACTGCGCGGTGCCCATCAGGAAGCGGCCCTGCGCTCCCGGCGGCAGCTTGTCGGCCAGCAGGTGCAGGTTGTGCGCCGCGACGCTGACGCTGCCGCCGACGCTGATGCGCGCGGCCTCGCCGGTCGAGTTCGTGCCCGCCAGGCAGTAGCTCGAGGCGAGCGGCGTCATGTCGACGAGCTCGACCCAGCCGAACTGGTCGCCCGACATGCTCACGCCGACCGCGTGCGTGGCCGAGGTCGCGCAGCCGTTGCACCAGGGGTACCAGGACTGCGGCGCGACCGGGTTGTGCGAGTAGAGCTTGTCGCCGCTCGCGAGGTGGAAGACCGAGATGTTGGCGTTCCCGCTGATCACGACGCGCGTGCGGTCGGGTGCGAGGGCGATGTCGAGCGGGCGGCTGCCGGGGATCACCTGCTGCGAGTAGAGCTCGAGCCCGCCGCGATCGATGCGCCAGAACGAGGCGATCGTGTCGGTGAAGGTGGGGGACTTCGCCAGCGAGACCGCGAAGCGGTCGTTGCAGGCGACGGTGTCGATGCCGGCGAAGTAGGCCGTCGCGCTCGAGGGCGCGCTCTGGCGGTCGAGCGGGAAGAGCTGCTCGTCCGCGGGGATCTGCGTGATGTCGAAGAGGAACATGCCCAGGTTGTTGCGCACCACGGCGCGCGTGCCGTCCGGCGTCAGCGCGAGATCGTGCGGGCTGCCCGGCGCGCGGTAGTGCGCCGTGTCCCCGGTCAGGTCGTACAGGTCGACCTGCGTGCCGCCGCCCCAGCGCGAGAGCACCAGCACGCGGTCGTTGGTCATCTCGACCGCGTCCATCGCGGTCATGAAGTAGTAGGTGTTGTTGTGGAAGGGCCGGTGCTGCCAGAGCATCGAGGGCGTGCCCGTCGAGAGGTCGAACAGCGCCAGCGAGCGCTCCGCGCGCACCACGGCGTGGTTGCCGTCGGGGCTGAGCGCGATGTCGTAGCCCGCGCCGGCGAGGTCGCCGCAGCCGCCGCAGGGCGTCGTCTCGTAGCTGACGACCGGCGCTCCGCCGCCCGGCGGGTGCAGGTCCCAGATCGTGACGCGCGTGCGGCCCGGCGTGCCGGCGAGGTACGAGGTGAAGACCGCGTAGCGGTTGCTCGCGACGACGCTGTCGACGTCGAAGCCCTCGGTCGTGCTGAAGGTGTTGACGTAGGGATACGGCACCGGCTCGCCCGGCCCGTAGGCGAGCAGCGTGCCCGTGGCGAGGTCGATGATGTAGTGGCCGCCCTGGTAGCCGTTGAGGGTCGAGCCGCCGCGCACGCAGGCGAGCGTGCCGTCGGGCGTGATCGCCACGTCGCGCGGGCGGAAACCGGCGGCGATCGACGCGATCAGCGGGTTGCCGGGGTTGGTGAGATCGAGGATCTGCGCATGCGTCCCGAGCACCACCGCGCGCGTGTCGGTCACCGCGACGGCGCTCTGGCACTCGCCCATCAGGTCGTTGGGCGAGACCGAGTTGGGAACCAGGGCCGTGAGCGTGCCGACCTGCAGGTCGTAGATGCGCGTGAAGTGCGTGTTGTTGTTCTCGCGCACCACCGCGATGTGGCCCGAGGGCGTGATGGCGACGTCGTCCATCGCCAGGCCGAACTGGACGAGGTCGAGCGATTGCGCTCGGGTTGCCGGGGCGAGGAAGACGAGGGCGGCCAGGAATCCAGCCGCGTGGGGAATGCCAGACATGATCGGTCTCCGAAGGGGAAGGCTGCTGCCAGGCGGATCGCTGGCGCGGGGTAGGCCCGGCGAGCCGAGCGGTCACCGTCGCGTTCGGGAATCCATCCCCGATCACGTCCTGCGCACCCGTCCGCCTCGCCAACCCGAGCCGCTGCCGCTACGCTCTCCGCCAGCGATGGCTCGCGTGTACGTCCTCTCCGGTCCGGACCTCGGGAAAAGCTTCGAGGTCGCGCCGGGCGCGGTGCTCGGGCGGGCGCAGGAATGCGCTCTCGTGCTGCGCGACGCCTCGATCAGCCGACAGCATGCGCGACTGGACTGCGCCGACGGGCATTGGTCGGTCCTGGACCTGGGCTCGCGCAACGGCCTGTTCCTGGGCGAGAGCAAGGTCGGACGAGCCGACCTCGGCGATGGGCAGGAGTTCCGCCTGGGCGAGGTGCTGCTGCGCTTCCGCACGCAGCAGGTTCCCTCCGCATCGGCCAGCCCGACCTCGCCCGCGCCGGCGACGCTCGAACCGCCCAAGCCCGCGCCGGTCGAGGAGCCGGGCGAGATCCAGCTCGAGGGCGAGTGGAGCGAGCCCGCTCCGGCGCCGGTTCCCGCGCGTCCGGCGGCGCCCGTTCCCGTCGCCACGCCCAAGCCCGCGCCCGCCGCGACGCCGTCGCCCGCGACAGCGCCGGCCGCGCGCGCGCCGACGCTGGCGCCCTCGGCGCCGACGCAGATCCGGCCCAAGCCGGCGCTGGGTGGCTCTGATCGCCCGCGCGGCTTCGAGCAGCGCGAACGTGGCGTGCTGCAGTACCACAAGGTCGAAAACCGCCAGGGCTTCTTCCAGGCCGACCTCGCGCAGCAGCCCTGGTACGTCAAGCTCGGCGTGTGGCTGCTGGCGCTCCTGGTCTGCGCCGCCGCCGGCTACGGGGCGTTCCGCGCCGCGGCCTTCTTCAAGGGCAAGGTCGCGCCTGCCGTCGAGGACGGCGCGAGCCCCGACGCGCGCTGAGGCGCGCCGCGCGGCGAGCCCCGCTGGAGGGCCGAGGGCGACTACCCAGGCTCGCGCACGAGCGTGAGCACTTCGCTCCCCGCCGCTCGCAACTGGGTCGTATTCGGAGCACGCGTGTCGTGCACGACAATCGACCGCGCGCGATCGAGGGCTCTGGTGAGCGCTCGACGCAGCGCACGAAAGGGGACGAGCCATGACGAATGGAACTGTTCAGAACCCCGACGTGCTGAGCCGCCGCAGCAACGCCGAGAACCTGGCGAGCATCAAGGAATCCGTGGTCGAGATCGGCGCGAACGAGAAGGAGCGCATCCAAGGCTCTCTCGCACGCGGCAAGGAGCGGCTGCAGAAGTACGAGCAGCGCTTCGAGGACTACGTCGCCGAACACCCGGTCAAGTCCGTCCTGATCGCGGCCGGGACCGGGATCGCCATCGGCTGGCTGATCTCGCGCCGTCGTTGAGTGCGAACTGAGTGGAGACCGCCCGATGATCGCCGAACGCGAACGCCCGCGAACGCCCGAGCCCGAAGCGCCGCCTGTGCGCGAGGAGGACCCGGGTGTCGAACCCCGCGCACAAGAGCTGGTCGAGCTCGTGGGCGGACACGTCAGGGAGATCGTCGGGCACGTCTCCACGCTGATCGAGGTGCGCAAGGAACGTGCGCGCCTGGCCCTGCGCCGTCACGTGTTCCACATCGTGCTCTCCATCGTGCTCGGCCTCGTCGTGCTGGTGATCGCCTTCGAGGCGTCCCGGCAGCTGGCGAGCGGGCTGGCGGCGGGGCTGGGCGCGCTGACCGGCGCAGCCTGGCTGGGCGAGCTCGCGAGCGGCCTCGTGCTGCTCGCGCTGGTCTTCGGCGGCGCGCTCGCGCTGCTCTCCGGGCTCGAACGGCGCGAGTTCCAGCGCAGGAAGGCGGCCCATGCCGCAAGGCACGGACACGAAGCTCCCTGACGCTCCCGCGCGGACGCTCGAGGAGCTGCTCGACGAGGAGGAGCGCGCGGCTTGGGCCGGCTTGCAGCATTCGGCCGGCGCGCTGGGCGAGGACCTCGTGCGCGCGAGCCGCGTCCGCGAGCACGTGCGCGCGCACCCGTGGATCGCGCTCGGCACGGCCGCGGCCGCGGGTTTCCTGGCGGCACCGCTGGCGCAGAAGGGCCTGCGCGGGCTGGGCGGGTTCGCGCGGCACGGCCTGCGCGATCTCGCGGGCCTCGCGCAGCGCTTCGTGCGCCGCTGAACGCGTTCAACCGCGTGCGAGCGCGGCTTCCCAGCCCGCGACCCAGGCCTCGGCCGAGGCTTCCCACGAGAAACGTGCGGCGCGCGCCGCGTCGGCCTCGAGCTCGGCTGCGCTGCGGGCGAGCGCGGCGTGCAGCGCGTCGCGGCACTCCGCGGCGCTCGACGGATCGAAGCCCGGCACCTGCGCGCCCGCGACCTCCAGGTGCGCGCCGATGCGCGAGATCGCCAGCGGGCAGCGCGCGCGCTGCGCCTCGAGCACGCCGATGCCGAAGCCCTCGATGCGCGCGGGCAGCACCGCGCAGGCGGCGCGCGCGTAGAGCGCGGGCAACTCGGAGTCGTCGAACGCGCCGAGGAAACGCACGCGTCCGTGCACGCCGAGCGTCCGCGCCAGTGCCTCGAGGCGCTCGCGCTCGCCCGGCTTGGCCGCGCCGGCGAAGTCGACGCCGGGCAGCGCCGGGTCGAGGGCCAGCGCGCGCAGCACGAGCTCCTGGTTCTTGCGCGCCTCGAGGTGGCCCAGGCACAGGCAGCGCGCGTCGGCGGCCCGCGCCCGCGGGAGCGGCGTGAAGTGGTCGCCGGCGTTGGGCACGAGATGCACCGCCGCGGGCGCCAGACGGAAGCGCGCGAGCAGCTCGTCGCGCACGCAGGAGGAGACGCAGAACACGCCGCGCGCGCGCCGCACGGCGTCCGCCAGGATGCGCCCGGCGAGCGCGCGCCGCAGGCCGGATGCGTGCGTCGGATCGAGGTGCCGCAGGTCGTGCAGCGTCAGCGTGTACGGCAGGTCCAGCCCGCGCGGCGCGGGCAGGTGCGCCGTGTGCACCAGATCGAAGGGCCGGCCCGCCTCGCGCGCCTCGCGCAGCGCGCGCTGCAGCGCGCGCGACTCGAAGGCCGCGCGCACGAGCGGCGGCCGGGCCGGAACGTCGCCCGCGAGGCGCTCGCTGCCCTCCGGCAGCGTGAACCCGGGCGGCGTGCGCCCCTCGAGGATCGCCAGCGAGCCGCCGCGCGAGCCGAGCAGTCGCGAGGCGCGCGGCAGGAGCTCGGCGTTGTGGCGCCGCACGCCGCCCATCGGCTGGCCGAGAAGCGTCCCGCACACGAGCACGCGCGGTGCGCTCACGCGAGCAGCTCCCGCCACAGGTTCTCGATCGCCTCGGCCGTGCGCTGCCAGCGGAACTGCGCCGCGCGCTCCAGGCCGCGCTCGCGCAGCTCGTCGCGCTCGGCGCACGCGCGCTCGATGGCGGCGGCGATGCTCGCGGGGTCGTCCGGGTCGACGCGCAGGCCGGCTGCGCCCGCGACCTCGGCCTGCGCGCTGTTCCGCGGCACGATCACCGGCGCACCGCAGGCCATCGCCTCCAGGATCGGCAGGCCGAAGCCCTCCGAGCGCGAGAGCAGGGCCACCGCCAGCGCGCCGCGGTAGTGCTCGACCAGCGCGCGCTCGTCGAGGCGGTCGTGGTGCACGAGCCACACCCCGAGCTCCCGCGCGCGCGCGGCGCAGCGCGCGAGCTCCGCGGTCGGCTCTCCCGTCGCGACCAGCGCGGGCTTGCGCGGGTGGCGCGCGGCGCCCTCGAGCAGCGCCGCGAGGCCTTTCTTCGCGCGCGCACCGCCGGGGCAGACGAGCTGCCCGTGCGGCTCGCTCGCGCCCGGCGTGAACGGGGCGCCGACGC
>JBGASC010000002.1:0-205158 GCA_044229935.1 Planctomycetota bacterium
GTTTATTTTCTTATCCTTGATAGTTTCAAGGACCTTCGACACTCTGCCTCTATCTTCTCCCAGGGTCAACGAAAGCCTCCACAAATGAGCCCACCTAGAGGGGTCGATGGAAGTTATTAGCAACTCATTGAATGCACAAGTGTCTTCTGGCGGTCGCGGCACTGGCGTCAGAAAGACAGTTGTATTACTTTCGAGTCCTAGAGCTACTCTATGGTAGATGGGTATTTCAAAGCGCACTTCGCTTTGATTGTACTGATGAATTTCCCCGATGAGCTTCATATGTGACCCTCTTTGTTGCTGGAGCGTTCGGCAACTTCTAGTGAATCCATCAACTGTTTCAGCTTTGACTCTAAGGCGCTTAGTTGGTCTGCACTCAGTTGTCGCGCAACTTGCGCTGCGCGCAGCTGCTCCGCCAAGTGCGCTTCGCCCTCATCTACTGGGCGGTCAGACAGAAACCGCTTTCCCGATCGTGTTTCAAGGTTCTCGCGGTATTGGCGCGCCTGCTGCACTAGATCGGTTACGCTTTCTTGATGCTTGTCGTAGCGAGCCTTGCAGATCGTGGCCAGCGCGTTTACTGCTATGATATTGCACAGGGACTTTTGGTGATTGAGTTCTTGCTTTACGAGTGTGATTGAGCGATCAGTGTCACGCGCTCTGTCCTGCGCATCTTTGACCTGCATATACAGAGTAACACATACAAGTAGGCTGGATGAAGTTCCAAAGAGTGCCCCGATTGCGCCGAACGATCCACCATAATCTTGCAAAGTGCTCGGCCCTCCTCCTACCGTACGCACCGCCACAAGGTATCCTGCCCAAGTGACTATCACGGAAATAGCGAAGATCAGCAGTACAAGTGCGATGAGTGTTCGCATATTTAACCTATTGCGTGGTGTATCTCGCGCCGCTAGCGCAAGTCGGGGGAAATGCGGGGGCCCTATGAGAGTCTGCAGTTATCGCCGCTTTTGCGTACACCCAAAGATCTGCCTGATCCAGGCGCAGTGACTTTGGAATAGTCGGGCGTTGCACGCGTGCGCGAAACTCGGTGTGCCTGAGGGAAGCCAGGCCCGCCTGACACATGAGGGGAAGTCTCACACGCGGCATGCTCGCTGAACCCACACTGGGCGTCAAGTGCTCTTGCGCGCCAAGCTCCCTATTTGTATCTGACACCACGTTGCGGAGCATAGAAGGAGCCCCCTCCCCCACTTCCTCGCAGGCCAAGCAGCCATCGCCACCATGCCCTCGAGGCTGCCAGCCGTGCGAAGGTGACCGCCTGGATTGTGGATAGCCCTCAGGGCTGGGCAGAGCCCTGTCTCGCAATCGTTCCATCAGCGCCGAGCCTCCCATCCCACGCCGTCGCGTAGACCGCCTTCTTCTCCATGTGATCCTGGAAGGCCTTGGCCCCGGTCCCGACCCGGACCTGGACAGCGGGACACTCCACCCGCGTCGCCTTCTCCAGCATGTCGACCACCTCGATCCGGGGGTGGCCAAACGCCCAGGCGTGGTACTTGGCCTCATGATCGGGATGCCGCACTCGATTACGGCGTAAGGTTGGGGGTGACCGCGTCGATGGCTCTGGGAGCCTCGCTGGTGGCCATTCGCGGCCATAAACCCAGATCTGGATGGTGCCTCGCGCTTTCGCTGGCA
The DNA here is from genome assembly GCA_044229935.1 of Planctomycetota bacterium. GTDB lineage: Bacteria > Planctomycetota > UBA1135 > UBA1135 > JADJLZ01. Next base: position 1,645 of record JBGASC010000002.1, read on the forward strand.
TCGGGGTAGGGGAGTCGCGCCACAGTTGACTTCCCCCGACTGCGCAAGGATTCACGTCCCTTGACCGCGGGCGCTGTGAACGGCGCGAAGCGGATGCTCGACCCCACCCAAGCAAGCGCCAGCGCATGCCGCGCGTCCTTGGCGCGGTGGCATCGCCTCAGACAGTACCGATCCTCGTCGCACGTCGAGATCGACCTTGAGCCCCCGGAAGGGAGATCCACGACGATCTCGGGTTCGTGCGGGACCGCCCCATCGTCGGCGACGATCAGCACGTCGCAGGTGCGGCTGGGGAGGGCCGAACGCATGGGGACATCAGGGCGTAGGCGGGCGCGATGCGCAAACAGGAGCGTCGAGAGACCCAGAAACTCAGCACATGTGATCGTGCGAGGCCCCACGGGCTCAACATATCCTTGCAGATAGCTCCCGAGTCCGGCAAAGAGACATCTTCAGACGGCTACATCGGATCATCGCGCTCCCCTCGCTGAATTGTAGAACTACGCGTTTTCCAAGGGGCAGAGTCCTTGGGATGTTAACGTCATCGTCCCGCAGACGGTGCACGCTTCCCCACACATCGCAAGAGAGAGAGCACATGGACGAAGTCGCCTTCAAAGACGTTGCGCAGCGCCTCTATGAACACGGGGTAGCGCTATCTGCGGACGATCAAGACCTCGTGGCGCGGATTGAATCCTTGATCCAGGAGCGCACCACCGTCTTGCTTGGCCAACCCTCACGTTCGCTGGCGCCAGCAGTCCAAATGGCCTACAGGGAGCTGCACACCAGCGATGTCGCGTTGAGAACCGCGATTGGAGACATCTTGCACGGCCAGGACAACGTCATCGCTGCATTCGGCAAGTTGGAAGCTAGTATCAAGCATGGCATGGACGACGTGCAGGCTGTCCTCGCACGGATCCACATTACAAACAGGTTGACGGCGGATTTGCGGGACTCAGTCCGCGCTGTCATCACGCGGGCGGAGTTGGACGCATGCTTGCACACGTTTGATATAGGTGCGCTGCTCGTCATGCAGCACCTGCTTCTCGTGACGCTGTATGATGCAAACGCTCGATACCTTGACCGACCCCAGTACGTTCGCTCGAAGGCCCTCCACTCAGGGCTTGCGATCCTGGAAGCTGCGGCCGAGGACACAGCACATGCGGCTATTGCCATAACGGTTGCTGGCGTAACCACCATGCACGTGGTTCCGATAGCGGTTGTTCTCGCGCTGTTCAAAGTGTGCATTGTGATGACAAAGAGCCGGATGGGAGAGGCAAGCAAACGATTGGACGCAGCGAAGCGGGAATTCGAGAAGCTGTACTTCCTCCAGGAGCTCCAGGACGAGATCACCAGGTTCGCGAGGACGGTGGTGGAATCGGCGCGGTCGACCGTCGTAAGCGCGCAAGCGGCAGAGGCAAAGCTGGACGAAGCCGTGTTCAATATGAAGATCGCACAGATCGATAGCGGCGCATGATCTCCGGCTGTCCCCGCACCTCGAGACCCCGGAAGTGCTTGGCGGAGATTGGGTAACCCCTGTTGTCCCCGCGCTTGGCGAGGCCGACCAGTTGCGCCGCGGCATGGCAGCTTGGCGTATGTCAGGGGCGTACCTCCGTACAGGCACCAGTTGGCCGCCCGCTGAGTGGGTGCAGATGCCGGTGAGTATGTACCTGCAGCACGGATCCCGATCGAAGCGCTCGGACCCTTCGGGAACGGCTTGTTCCCGATGCACATGCGCCACTCCCCCCCCTCATCCGTCGCCCATGGCTCGCGGCTCGGGCACCCCGCCTCGTACCACACCGCCAGTTCGGCGACCCGCCCGAGCTTGGCGCGCCTCCGGGCAGCTTCAGTCTGGTCTGAGGGACGATGAGTGCGTGTCCACCATTTCGGTCAGTCGTACGAGGAGCTTCTCGGTCTCTCCCTTCGCATCGTGCCACCAGTCCGTGGACCAGATTCGATGCACCTCCCAACCGAGCCCTTCCAACACCGCTTGGCGGAGCTTGTCCCGGTCCCTTGCTGTCGCCGCGCGGTGGTAGGTCGCCCCATCGCACTCTACACCGAGCAGGTACCGGCCCGGAGCTGTGGGATCGACCACAGCAAGATCGATCCGATAGCCCGAGCAACCAACCTGGTGGTGCACCTCGAAACCGGCCGCACGAATCCGATTGGCCACCAAGTGCTCAAACTCCGACTCGGCGGTCGCGGCCCCTGACAAGCTGGTCGCGGCAGCGAGGGCTCGCGGACCACGATCGGCGTAGTCGAGGAAGTACTTGAGGTCGCGGACACCCTTGGCCCGCGTCCGTGTGAGGTCGATCTGCTCCGCTCGTAGGCCGCTGAAGACGAGCACCTCGTGCTTCGCGCGCGTCACGGCGACGTTAAGCCGGCGCTCGCCACCGTCACGGTTGAGCGGCCCAAAGTTCATCGAGACACGCCCGGTTTCGTCGGGGCCGTAGCAGATCGAGAAGAGAATCACGTCACGTTCGTCGCCCTGGACGTTCTCCAAGTTCTTGACGAATACGGGCTCACCCTCGATCGGCGGGTCGTCCCCGAAGTGATGCTCGATGTCGGCGTACTTACGCCGCTCCTCGTCGAGAAGGTTTTCGACAAGGGTCTGTTGCGCCTGACTGAAGGTCACGACACCGTAGGAGCGCGCAGGGCCCTCCGTCTTGCGGAGCCTGGCCACGAGTTCCTTCACGAGAGCCTCCGCTTCCATCCGGTTCGTGCGTGATTTGCCCTTGTCGTAGGTCGCGCCGGGCAAGTGCATGAACCGCACTCCAGCATGCTGTGTTGTCGGGGAGGGGAAGGTGAGCAAGTCGTTTTCGTAGTAGAGTCGATTGCTGAACGTGATCAACCCTTCGTGCCGGCTGCGATAGTGCCACTGCAGCCGCTTGTGACGAACTCCGTTTGAGAGCAGTTCGTCGAGGATGCTCTCTAGATCTTTCTGCTCCGCCGGCATCAGATCGTCATCGTCATCGTCGCTCGTATTGAAGAAGTTCGTGGGCGGAAGCTGCTTTGGGTCCCCAACGACGATGAGCTGCCTGCCGCGGGCGATCGCGCCAATCGCATCCCATACGGGGATCTGCGACGCTTCATCGAAAACGACGAGGTCGAACTGATCCTGCGACGCGTCGAGGTACTGGGCGACCGAAAGTGGGCTCATCAAGACGCAAGGCTTCAGCCGAGGCAGAAGCTTCGGGAGGCGGCTCAAGAGCTGACGCACGGGGATGTGCCGTGCCTTCTTTCCGATCTCCTTGCGGAGAAGCCCCAGCTCGGTCGTGGGCTGATTCTCCTTGGCGGAATCTCGCGGTATGACAGCAGCGAGACGAGCTTGCACAAGGGCCGTCGTGAGCTCGGACAACTTCGCATCAACCTCCCTGAACTGCGCGATGCGTTCGTTGTGCTCACGCCCGAAGAACTCCCGCAGGGGCGCTTCGCGCTCGAGCGCGGCGAAGAGGAAGGCACGTCGAAAACTGCGTTCGAAGAGTGCCGGGACAGAAGATCCAGCGCCCTCCTTCGCCTCGAGCTTCTCTACTAGACGGGTTAGTCCAAGATCCACCGCTTCCCGCCGCGCTCGCTGCCACGAGCACCAATCACGGATGCTAGGCCATGCCGACTCGATTCGCCGGGCCATCGAGATCGCAGCCCCGAGATGGTCGGGGGCGGCCTCGAGCCCCGCACGTCGGATCCGCAGCTGCTCAGAGAGGGACCCGAACGCCGCCTCGAAACGCAGCTGTGCCTCTCGGAATCGGTGGAATCTGCCGCCTGTCGATGTGGTCGGGGCGTAAGCCGCGGGACCCGCGGCGAAGAGACTCGCGATGAGCTCACGCATCTCGCCGAGCCACCCAAGGTCGTTACAGGCTACAGCGAGCAGACGGGCGTGAAACGCTTGCCCCCACGCGCGCGCGTCGAGAATCATCTCAGCACTGGGCTCGCCGCCCTTCCAGAGGGCTCCCAGGCACGCCTGTGCGGCGTCTTGATTCGAAGCAAGGTTCACGTTGCATGCGCGGATCCTCGGCGCCGTGCCAAGGAACACGGTGAGGCTCGAGCGGACCCCCCCCAGGTGGTCGGGGGCACTGTCGAACACAGTCCGTCGAAGCCCGGCCGCATCGACGGTCGGTTCATATGCCTGGTTATAGGCAGCGAACGCGGCTCGGTAGGGAGCGAGTGGCACAGACCCCGAAGATGCGAGGAGGGCCGAGCGGCCTTGCGTTAGGATCTGTCCGATTCGAGCACGAAGCTGTTCGGCCCACTCGGCCTGTTGCGCGGTCGCCCGTTCTATGCGCTCTTGTAGTTCCCCCCCCCATGCGAGGACCTGCGCGAGTTCTCCGGCGTCGGGTTCGCCCTTCCTCCAGGTAGGACCGAGCATCGCGGATGCGAGGTCACTCGCTCCTCGAAGCTCTTCCTGGATCGCTTGCAGTCGCCGAGCCGCCTGGAGGTCCGCCGTGAGTTCTTTGGGCAGGGGCGCCTTGCCGTCGAGGCGAGCAGGACGAAGCTCCCTACGCACTCGGCGCGTCTTCAGCCACTTCGGAAGGAACCACGTCGCGTTCGCGGCGCGCCACAGCTTGTGGATCGACTCTAGATCCAAGGTCAGCAGGTGAGCTTCGTCATACGAGGCCAATGATCCCCGAAGCGCTGCACGCTCGCGAACGAGATCGATCCAGCGCGTGAGATCGCTCCTGGTTCGATCCCAACGCGCGGTCGCGAATGGAGCTCCAAGGTCCGCAGGTGTGTCAACGAGGCTCTCAGCCAATCCGTCGAGGTATGCAAGTTGTGACCTCGATTGGTACGTGCGCGGAGCGTTCAGCCAAGCTCGCATCTCGTCTGCACGCTCGATGAGTTGGGTGGCGAGGCGACGAAGCTCTTCGGACTCGCGTTGTGTCCGTTCCGCCTCGACACTTGACCACACTTCGACTCGAACGGCCTGGACACCTTCTCCGAGAGGCTCGAGGACTTCGGACAACCTCTGCCGTAGATCGCTTCGTTCTGCAACGACGGCAGCCCATTGCTCGAGCTGCGCCCCGAGTTCCGACCAGGGCGTCCTTGCAAAAGCTGCACCGACCGGTCTGGGATCGAGGAGACTCTCCACGAGCGCCTGCAGGTCTTGAAGGCCCGTGCGCGACACGGGCGCATCTGGACTTCGCAGCCATCCGCGCAGATCGCGGGTCGCCTCGATGGCATGCTCGACCGCAACAGTATACTCGCGAACCTGATTCAGAGCCCGTTCCGCCCATGCGGGAGTCCATTCTTCGCACGCGAGCGGCGCAAGACCATGCTCGGCAAGCGGAACGAGCCCGCGCGTTCGTTCCTGCATGAGGCGCGAGAGCTCACGTGCTCGTTCCAACATCTCCGCAGTCGTCTCCAGGATGTTCGGCCACTCGACAAAGGAGACGGTGGGATCATCCTGCCGCGGCACGAGGTAATCGAGGCACTGGTAAGCGCTGAGCCCACAGGAATGGCGCTCATGAAGCGCCAGGGCGTACTCGTTCAACGAGTCACGGAGACGCCCAAGTTCGGCTGCTCGCTGCTCCCACTCAGACGGGGTACCCCTGCTCGCGAACTTCAATGTACGCTCGAATTGCGCCAGTACCTCGCCCTTGCCCGTCTTGTTGGAATGAAGCTCCAGGCAGAATGGTTCCAGCCCGTCTTCACGCAAGCGGCGGAAGACGACATCGAGTGCGGCACGCTTCTCCGCAACGAATAGCACTCGTTTCCCCTCCGCCAGGCAGTGCGCGATGATGTTCGTGATGGTCTGCGACTTCCCCGTCCCGGGCGGTCCCTCAAGAATGAAGTCCTGCCCTGCTGCTGCCGCCATCACGGCAGCGAGCTGTGATGAATCTGCGCTGCGAGGACAGAATACCTGGCGAGGCTGGAAGAGACGATCGAGTTCGGTTGCCCGGATGTCATCGCCGCGATTGACGTACGGGATTCCTGCTCGATTCGCGAGGTGATCGACGACGGGGTTCTTGATAAGCTGGTCGAGCCGCGTCGTAAGATCGTTCCACAGCAGGAACTTGGTAAATGAGAATTGACCCAGCCAGATTTCTTCCTTGACCTCCCATCCCGTCAGATCTCGAACGGCGTCGCGGAAGATGCGGAACACTTTCGGCACGTCCACCCCGGACTCGTCTTCGGGCAACGGTTCGAGCCCCGCGACGGTTTTCTGGAAGTGCTGACGAAGCATCTCCATCAGCGTCACATTGAGTCTTGTTTCCTCATCGAGGCGTCGCAAGCTAAACCCTTCGACGACGGACTTACGACGGAGTTGGACGGGCACCAGCAAGAGCGGCGCTCGCAAGACCCGTTCGCTATGCTCCGTCTCGCGCCACTCGAGAATGCCAACCGCAGCGAACATTGTGTTCGTACCGTTCTCATCGATCGCAGTTCGTGCCGCTCGGAAGAGTTCCGTAAGCCTACGGGAGTGCTCGGTCTCCTCGAGGTTCGTGTGGAGTCGTTGGTGGCCGAGTTCTTCCCGCAGGTGAACCGCGATCGCATCCACCCGCTGCTGCTTCTCGTAGGTAGCCGCGCTTCTCGGATCCCGGTCGCTCATGAGACGCGGTCTTGGTTGCAGCGCGAGCTCAGCGTCCGCCGCTAGGTAGTCCTCCACCCTCTCAGGATCCGCAGAGAGAACCTGGACGGTTGCTTTCGTCTCCCTGAAGTTGAGGAGACGGTTTCGAAGACTTAAGTCGAGGAGTCGGCTCTTCCAGTGATCGATGCGAGTCGCTGCCGTAACCGGAGCTGACGTTGGCTGATCGAGGACCTCCGTGAAAGTGCGTTGCCCGATTCCATCCGGAAGCGGAGCGACGCGCTCCGGGCTTCCAGCGGAGATCGCAGCTGCTCCTGGAATAGGAAGCGGGTGGATACGAGCAATGCGTGCTCGATGGACATCGAGGAGCAAGCGGAACGGATGCTTCGTGTGAAGGTGCGGTCTTGCCTCCCGTTCGGCATCCATCAGCGTTCCCGGCGCTTCGCTCGCGAGCAAGGTGCACTCGAAGACGGTAATCAACTCTTCGGCGACAAGCTTGCGTATGTGCTGCAGGTCGTCTGAGCAGGACTCCGGCAGGGTCCTCTCTTCAAGCCAACAGCCCCCGTAGGCGTGCCCATCGTGGATGAGCACGAGCGGATGAAGGCCGGCCTGTTCACAACAAGCGGCAAAGAGTAGTGCGAGATCGAGACAGGTCGCGAAGCGCTGCTCGAAGACATCAGACGGGAGACGCACTTTCTGGCCCGACTTCTCGAAGCTTGCCGGCGGGACGATGTAGCGAATCGCTAGTTCGCCGATGGCACGGTAGATCGCGGCTACCTGCTCCCAGGCCCGCATGCGGCTCTTGTCCTGGTACCCGCTGAGAGCCCCGCGGCCGGTGTGTTCCCGTAGTAGCTCGGAGGCGCGTCCGAGGACATTCATCACGGCCGGGTCGTTCGGAAGGATAAATGCCGCGAGGATCTCTGGTAGCGAGACAAGACCGCACCATTCGTTTCGAGCAAGGAGGGCGACCGGCTCGGTGACAGAGCACAACGGATCTCCCGCATGGAGCACTTCTACTTTCAGCCAGCCAGCAACGCGCTCGTCGATGGCCGAGAGGAAGTCTGGGCTCAGCTTCAGGTCGATCGCGGAGGCTCGGTACACTTCGTCCGCGGCGATCGCCTGCAATCGAAGCTCTGCTGGCTGCGCGAAGGCCGGTTCCGTCGAGATTCGCACGAGCAGGTCCTTGCGAGAGATAGCGTCGTTCTCGAACTGGATCTCCCTGACGACCGGGATCGCGTTCTGTTGGAAGGCGAAGTTGATCGAACGGTCGTAGGTCAACCGAACGGATGCACTCTTGGTCGGAGAGTTCTCGATCGTGCCGGAGGGGTCGTTGGACATCGCTGGAACCGCGCGCATGCAAGCGCTGCTGGGCGCTCGCCGGCGCGCTCTGGTTGGAGCGGGCCGCCGAGCGAGGGGGGAAGAAGGGGAGTCCGTCAGGCGGGAGAAGTCATCGACGCGAGCGCAGGATTGTCCCGTTGGTGCCGAGATTCTGCCAGTAGTTCGCTGCACCCAGCGTGAATTCTGGTGCCGCCCGCGGCTCAACCATCGGCCTGGGCGTCCTCGTCTTCAGAAATGGCGCTCCCCGATCGCGGCCGTGCCAGGACCGAGCGGACTTGCTGCCCTGTAGGACTTCGTAGCGATCCCGGCCCGGGCTCTAGACTGGCTCCGTTTCCGGAAGCTCTGCGACTTCTGTTGGAGCCTGTACTCGTTGCAAGCACGCCAGCGCGAGCCTTCACGACCCTACCAGACGACGGACAACCGGGCCGCGACCTCCGAATGCTAGATCGGCCAGGTGGCTCTGGGCGGACTCCGCCAGCTGCTCAATCGTCGCGCACGGCATCATCGGGTATGGTCTGTGGTTCGAATGGAACTCGGCTGGGTCCTTCTCCTCGGTCTTGGCGCTCTCGCGCTGTTTGCAAGCTTCGGCTGGCTCCTCGGGCGACAGCGTGCGGCGAACGCACTTGGTGCGTTGCAGCAAGAGCGCGCAACGCTCCTCGAGCGAATCGCAGGGTTAGAGCGCGAGCTGGCTGGTGTCATGTCACGCGCAGGCGACCTCGATGTGCATGTGAGGGAGCTCGAGCGTAGTCGCGACGTGTCTGAACAAGCTCGGGTGCGCGCCGAACAGCAGGTAAACGATGCCGAGCGGCGTGCGAGCGAACTTCAACAGCGTGTGGGGGAACACGAAGCCGCGCTTTCGGTGCAGCGCTTGGAAATTGTGACCCTCAAAGAGGAGCGCGGTCGTCTCGATGCGACCGTGAAGCAAGAGCGCCAGGCTACCGAGGAGAAATTGCGTGTCCTAGACAACGCTGGCACGACGTTACGTGAGACCTTCCAGTCCCTCGCCAGCGAGGCGTTGAAGCAAAGCAGCGCATCCTTTCTCGAGCTGGCCAGAACACGCTTTGACGAATCGCGTGCGCAGGCACAGGGCGACCTCGACCTTCGCAAGAAGGAGGTTGAGCAGCTCCTGAAGCCGCTGCAGGAGACGCTTGGCAAGCTCGACGTGCAGGTGAGTTCGATCGAACTAAAGCGCGAGCGCGCGTACGGCACGATCTCAGAGCAGGTGACCCAGCTCGTGGCCTCGCAGCAAGGGCTTCAGAAGGAAACGCAGAATCTGGTCCGTGCACTTCGCGCGCCAGCCGTTCGTGGGCGCTGGGGAGAGCTGCAGTTGAAGCGAGTCGTCGAGCTCGCTGGCATGCTGGACCATTGCGACTTCTACGAGCAGGTGGCTGGCGCCACAGAGGACGGCAGGTTGCGCCCTGACCTTGTCGTGCGCCTGCCTGGCGACAAGACGATTGTCGTCGACGCCAAGACTACGCTCGCAGCGTATCTAGACTCGCTTGAGGCCACGGACGATGCGACTCGAGACGCACTTCTGGTTGACCACGCGCGCCAGGTGCGCACACAGCTAATCAAGCTGTCACAGAAAGCCTACTTCGAGCAGCAAGAGACTTCGCCGGAATTTGTCGTTCTTTTCCTGCCGGGCGAGACTTTCTTCAGCGCCGCATTGCAGAAGGACCCGGCGCTCATCGAGGACGGAGTTGAGCTGCGCGTGATCCTTGCAACGCCAACAACGTTGATTGCGCTCCTGCGCGCCGTCGCGTACGGCTGGCGCCAGGAGAAGATTGCGGAGAACGCGCAGGAGATCAGCGATGCTGGACGCGAGCTCTACGCGCGCGTCGTCAAGTTCTGCGAGCATCTCGAGAAGGTACGCAAGGGACTCGGCTCTGCCGTCGATGCCTACAACGACGCAGTGGGGTCGCTGGAGCGCCGTGTGCTGCCACAGGCGCGCAGATTCAAGGAGCTCGGTGCCGCGCACGCTGAGGAGATCGAAACCGCACGCCCCGTTGAAAGCGTCGCGCGCGCTCTCCAGGCTCCAGAAGTGCCAACCACGGCGTCCAGCCCTCCCGACAGACTGCTGACTGCTGCACCTCGGGATGCCACACCGTCCGAGCCCTCATAGCCGACGCGTCGACAATTCACGTCACCTGAGGGGCATGACGCCGACAGCTACCAGCGCTTGGCATTCCGCGCCTCCGAGCACCCTCGGTCATGATTGATTGCATTGGCTCACACCGGCGCATAACTCATCCCCCGCCGCTGCCCCCGCGTCTTGACCTTCTTCTCGGCGATCAGCCGCTTCATCACGGGCCGGATCGTGCCGGTGTCGGTCCCCAGGGCCTGAGCGATCGCCTCGTCCCTACGACATGGATGAAGAACCTGGGTCGCGGCCAGAGCACGGCTTTTTCGTGCTCGGGGGCGCCGATGTCGAGCGCGAGCGGCCGCCCAACGTGTTCACCGCGGTAGCAAGGTTGTGGTCTCGGCACATGCGTGGCTCATTCGACGTTCCACACTCGCACGACACCCGTATGACGTCCGTGTTGGAACTCCGCCTCCGCGACGAGAGTGGACCTGACTACCCTCCCGGCCTTGAGGTGGGCGCACTTCGGTGTGCGCTTCTGCCACTTGGGCATCAGTTTCAGGATAGCGCTACACTTCGCGGACGTTTGCTCGCCGAACTTCCGTGGCAGCAACAGTTGTGCAACCTTCTGAGCCTTCCCTCCCCTGTCCTTCCGAGCGCTCCACAGCGAGTTCTTTCCACGAGGAAGTTGGCAGACGACAAGCAGACGAGGGGCCGTCTGTGCCATCTTCGCACTGAGGAGCCGTGCAACGTCTTGCAGGACCTTCGTTCGCGCAGCCGCGACAGCCTTCCCGCCCGGGAAGTACTTGAGTTCGGCGACCATCGACCACGCCCTCTGAGATCGAACAACAAGGTCGACCTCCTCCAGGGCGCTCTTGTCCCAGTTCGGCGGTCTCGCCCCAATGGCAATCGATCGCTTGGGATAATGCGCGTGCAGGATCCCGTATGCCTCAAGTTGTAGCGTCAACTCGTTCACGAGGTTACTACCCTTCCGCGCGGACTGAACCTGCATGAACCCGGCCAGCCCAGAGGCCAGTGCACACGCGACGTCGACAGATGAGGAATTGCTTGGCATGGCTCGTCGCCTTCACGGGGAGGTCAGGGGTTGAGGGAAACCAGAGGGTCGCCGATTCCAAGGATCCCTGCGACGCGTCGCCCCATGTGATCAACTTCCGGAATCACCGGGCGAAGTACATCGTCCCCCGCTTCTGCCCCTTCACCTTGACCTTCTTCGCCGCGATGAGCTTCTGCATCGGCAGGCGCATCGTACCGACATCGGTGCCGAGCGCCGCCACGATCTGCTCGCCGCGCTGGCCCGGGTTCGCCTGAATCTGCGCGTCAGCCTCCGGTTGCTATGCCCCAGGATCCGCTGCGTCTGCTGAAGTGGCACACCTGCCTCCTGCGCGACGGCCGCACTCGCGAGTACGCAACCTCCCTCAGAGGTCAAGAGTTCGCCAGCCCAGCGCCGAAGGATGCCGCATGACGACTACCCCTGCGCTGCCGGACTGGATCCGCAATGCTGAGGTCGCCGGCTACGCGACTGCCCACAGGCTCTGCCCCGCTGAGACACGCCTCTTCGGCACTGAGTCGCTGTACGGCGACTGGGACGGGCGCGTGCTCCTGCTCGCCAAGGACTTCGGTCCGAGCAAGATCCTCCACCAACGCGTCGCCAGTGGGGACACCCGGCCTTACCGGCACGAGCCGAGCATGCGGACGAATCGCCGGTTGCAGCTGCTCGTGGGGCCTGTGGTCGAACAGGGCCTCCTCTACGGATCCGCGCTCGGAAACCTGCTGCGCGACGACGACATGGTGAGCGGGACACTCCCCAACCGCGAGGCGGCGCTCGACTACGGCAGGAACGTCCTCCGGTTCACGATCGAACGCATGCCCAACCTGCACTGGATCGTCTGCCTCGGAGCCGAAGCCTGGGACTGCGCGTGCCGCGCGCGCGAGCTCGCCGGCGACTGGGAGGCGCACCGCACCTCCGGAGAGCCGCTCGGTTCGCTTGTCGCGGCGTATCATCCCGCGGCTCGAATCCCGCGCGAGTTGATGGCGCGGCCGTGGAGGGCGCTGACGGCGATGGTCGAAGATGGAGCGGCCTGACCGTTCGTTGTGCCAAGCAGCGATCGAGATTGCCCCACCGCTCATCTTGCGTTGCGCACGCTCTTGTTCCACCGGAGCTGCGCGGCAGCGCTTCGCGACTTCTTGTACAGAAGCGAGCCGCTCCTTGCGCTGTCGAACTACACTCGGTTCCCTATAGCTTCGCCTGGATGACGGACATGGTGCGCACGAGCGAGTAGCAGATCGATGTCTGCGCCGCGGGAGAGCGCGACGCGAGTCGGTGTTGCCATGCGCCTTGTATGTTGTTCATGGTTGAATTGCAGGCGCATTCCAAACAACTACGACAACGAGGTCGTTGAAGTCATCGTCTGTCCCGTCTTCAGACCCGACTTGCCACCGCCAGTTCCCGCCCTCACGATATGGACCGATGCTTGTTGTCCTAGAGTCATCCCAATCGTTCTGCCCGGGTGTCTTGTGGTAGATTGAGAAGGCGAGGTCGCCAACGACGTTCGCTACGATTGGCGCGTCAGGGATTGTTCGGTTGGGCGTGCCCGGAGACTTCTGTGCATACCAGCGTTGCTGGAGCGTGCCACTGGGGTGCTCGTACCAGGACATGAACAAGCCCTGCTCAGCGTGGGCATTGATGAATCCCTGAAATGTGACCTGCGTTGGCGACGGGAAGAACAGGCTCTTGCGTGTGGCGTTGTGTGCTTTGGGAGTGTCGGGACCAGACATTGTGTCTCCTGGTAGCGCCAGGCATCCCACCGGAAGCCTAGACATCTACGTGTTGAAAACGACCCTTGATGCGTTGCGAACTCCGACCCGAGGGCGCCACGCTGAAGCCGCGGCTTACTTCGGTTACTTCAACTGAGCCTGCTGGCAGTGTCAAGGATCGCCATCTCTCGGTGCTCAGGGTATGCGGCTCCTCACCGGGCCAGTTGTCCCAGCAAGGAGACTACTGGCCTGCCACCTCATGAACGGGAGGGTGCGCGAGTGCTCCCGCCCTCCAAGTCCTCAGGTCTCCCGCCCACCCTGACCATGCGCTCTGGCTCGTAACCACGAGCCCCGGCTCGTGTTCGATGCACGACACACGCAGTCTGTACGCGCTGCGGCGGATCCTTGTGCCGCACCCGCGGTAGCGTGTCCCCGCGAGACAAGAAGCGGCTCGCGGCCTCTCCCCATCTGAGGACTTCAGCTTCAGACTGACGAGCAGGTTTCAACATGAGCAAGGGTTCAAGTGGCTCTCATGGTGGCGGTGGCAAGGGCGGCTCCCAGGGACAGAGCGGTTCGGGGGGCAAGGGAAGCTCCGGAGGAAAGGCAGGGGCCGGCGGGCAAGGCAGCTCTGGCGGTAAGGGAAGCGCAGGAGGAAAGGGCGGCTCACCTGGATGGCCGAGCATGAATCCAGGCAAGCCTTCTGGCGGTGGCCGCGACAACGCGCCGGCTGGCGGTAGTTGACGGCGTGCGCGTGCAGACAGGCTTCCGAGCCGCTTAGTCGAAACTCGGGGCTAGGCACGGGCAGTTGCAGCGCCTGCAACGGCCCTCTCATTTCACGGCGGGCGAACCAACGGGGCGCCGCGCCGGACCAGTCGCCGATGCAACCGTTGATGTAAACGCGACCTCTCGCGCGCCTAACCTACTACCAACACTAGGTTTATGACTCGTGCCTTGCAGCCTCCGGAGCTGCAGGTCGTGGGTCGCAACATCGGCTCACGTCTACTGCGTCTGCGGGAGCCTCTGAGAACCCGCGCTGTGGTACAGAGCTCAAGGCAGTGGGGCACGCCCCACCCATCCGTTGCTCCGAGATGGAGCGACGCGCCTACGGATTCTGTGGATGTAAGCGTTTATGCAGCAATGAATTACAAACTCGACTCAAGTATGCACACGCTGTGATTCCTTGCGGAAGTCAAGTCCGCCCGAGCGCGCGGTCGAAGGAGGTGATGTACGCCACCCCATATGAATGAAGGAGGTCCCGATGGGTCCCCCCGACCCCGTCAGCCAGCATGGAGCGGTGAAAACCGCGAAGGAGCGAACCGTACCTCTGCGGAGAGGCATGAAGCTCCATCCGGTTGGTCTTGCATTTGAATTCCGGCGCCCCAGCATGGTCACTCGCCTCCGCATGTCACTTGTGGCAATTGCGCTACTGGCAGGGATGGTCGTGGCGCTCGCGGTCCTAGGACTCCTGTACTTGGACCGGCATCCCACCGTCTTGGCGGGCTTGAACCTACTCCCGAACGAGGCTCTCTCGGCGCAGAAGTAGCAACCAGCCCGGGGAGTCCAAGAGCAAGCACCGCGTGAACCTGGAACACTGATGTCCGGTCTCTAATGAGACCGGCGGAGGCAAGGCTGTCCGCCCCTGAGACCTCTGGGGCGCATGAACAGGCCCGTGCCGTGTGGTCCAAGGTATGATCTGCATCACATGCAACTGCCCTGGAACGACGCCGCGCCTTGGCAGCCGACATTCGCCGACGAGTCTTGGAGCCCCGCGCACGACGATGTGATCGTGCTTGCACAAGCCAATGCGGAGGCCGCGTCGGAGTTTGCCGCACTCGTGCGCCCACTTGTCCCCGAGGGAACTGAGATCAAGGGACGTCGGATCGGCAAGTTCATACGGAAGCACCCGAGCATCCGAGATCCGCTTGAGCAGCTCATCTCGCGCTGCGAGATCTGCGTGCACGACTCCGGTGTCTACCGAGCTGAGATTCGGGGCACGTTGATAGCAAGCCTACGGCGGACGCCGCTTCTTCCGCCTTCCCATGTTTCCTGGATCGAAGAGGTTCTCGTAAATCCCCTCGCATCACTGGCGGCACTTGAGAACTCCCTCTGCCAGCGCCTCCGCACCAGCATGCAGCCAAGGCGAGTCTGGACGCCAGGCACGGATCCGCGCGTGCTATGGGGGCATAACCAAGCCCTCACGCTCGCACGCAGCGACGCTGCGTTGATCGACGCAGTCCGCCCAGAGATCGAAGAGGCCGTGGCGTGCGCACTGTCGGATGCACGATTCATCCGCCCCGAGCGTCATGCCGCAGAGCTTGCGCTGTGCGCCCTACAGCCAGACCGCTGGTTCGACCTTGGCAACATGCCGAGTATCGAATCGCTTCTGGCCGAGCGCACGGCACTTCACGCCCTGGCCGTAGATGCTTGCGCATGCGAAACGGACTCCAACCCAGGGAAGGTCGAGGAGGTGGACTCTTGCGCGTCAACAGGAGTGCAGCTTGCTGACCTTGCCGCTGGTAGGGCGTTGCGGGACTACAAGCGAAACGGCTTGAGCTCGCTCGTGGATCGCCACCCGCTCGTCCTGCGCAACGGGTTGCGCGTATCGGCGGCGTAGGTTGCCGCGAACATGAGTTCGGGGCCCGCACGCGACGTGAGTGCGGTCCCCGCGGCACTGCGAGCGCCCCCTCTGCGTCGTGCAGCCGGACCGTCACGACGCGGCTCGTAGTGGTGCGCAGCCTAGCAGCGTGTGCCTCGCGCGTCGCGGCACTCGCTAGGCCACGGCTTCGACGAGATCGCACACGATACACGACCCAGTGCGACCTCGTTGCGACCAGCCGCGCAACCGCTCCGCGACTGCATTTCGAACTCACGGCCTGCGATATCTCGCGCCGCAGCACCTCTCGTTTCGCGGTCAGGCGCGGTCAGGCGCGGTCTTTCGCGGTCAGGCGCGGACCAAGAAGATCGCACTAAAGTGGCACAAGCCCGCCGAGGCTTCGATTGCCCATTCGTAGGCAAAAGCTTGGACAACACTCTGCTGTCGTACAGCCATCATCGCAGCGGAGAACGTTTCGAATCAACATAATCCAAGACACATGTCGGGAAGTGAATGCTTGGGAGCATGTCACTTGCCGCATAGGTCAATCGCACTCAGGATCGCATTGCGAATACTCTCGTGTACCTTCGGATCCTGGGTGGCTCTGAGGCTTGCGGCAACTATGCCTAGGGGACGGCCGACGTCGGGACGAACGCCAGGTGCGGCCAGAGTCAGGAGGTCGCACCGATGCTGCTTGACAATGTGCCCCAAGAGCGCCGCTGCTGGCTTCGCCCTGGCGTACTCGCAAGCGGAGTGTAAGGGGGTCTCTCCCCGTGGCGCCCCTAGCTCCTTTATCTCAATTCGGTCCTGCGCGCCCAATTCAGCGCCAGCGGCAACGAGCATGTCTATGATCTCTACCGCTGCATCTTCAGTGCAGGGCGTTTCTGCTCTCGCCGCGTAGTGCAGGGGAGTGAAGCCCAGCTCGCCCGAATACTCGGCTTGCACATTGGCGCAGCGCAACTTGTCGCCACCAGCGTGATCGAGATACCATTTGACGACATCCACCTTCCCGAAGCGCGCAGCCCAGCAAATGGCAGGTAGCTCTATTGTCCTGCGTGTCTTGTCTACCTCTGGCCAGGTTCCTTGTACTTGATGGAGCCCCAACGAGGGGTATTCCGTGGAAGGCGTGTGTCGGTCGATCACTACGTTGTCACCCTTCCACTTCGAGCCCGGGCAATTCTCTGAGTCGGGGTCATTGCTCCCAGAATGCCCTGTGATGCGCTGCCACAATGTCCGGCCGGCCTCAGTCCCCACTGATGTAGCGAATGCAATCACTGCGAGACCGCCAAGCATGAAGGTCCACTTGCCTCCTCCGCCCCCGCGGCGGCGGGGTGAATCGCTGGACTTGGATCCTGAAGCACGGGTAGCTGCCCTCACGAGTTCCGATTCAACATCTCCCATGAATGCAGGGTAGCAACGGGTGCTCCACTCGGGTAGCTGAGCCGTAGCGATTCCATCACCGAGGTCGTGCTGTCGTTGTCCTGCGAATCGGTGACACCGGGATCGAGGGCTCAATCGCAAGCTCTCCTCGCGCGCGCCTACGGGCCTCGGCCGTCGATGCGTTCGAGCGCGGCGCGCGGGTCGTTCACCTCGACGTGCGTGTTGTACCTGGCCGTCAGCTCGATCGTCGAGTGGCCGAGCAGCTTCTGCGTGAACGTGATCGGGACCCCGGCTCGCGCAAGACGCGTCGCGCAAGTGTGCCCCGCCCGTCCGCGTCCTTCGGATCGATACGCGCGAGTTCCAGGACGCCCGCGAGGATGCGCAGCAGTTCGAGCCTGCGGTTGTCACCTCGTCCATTCGCAGCCGCCGACCCTGCTAGCAACCCAAAGCACGAGCGGGCGTATTCCTGTAAGGAGTAGACCAACATCCCCTCTGCCACTTTGCCGCCACTATCCCGCCCCGCCTCCGCCCTCCTCTGCCCGCCCCTGCCCGCATCCCCCGCCGAGGTGTCCGCAGGTGTCCCCGCCTGCCCGCCCAGGTCCCTCGCCCGGCGGCGCTCCGGAGCTGCAGGTCGTGGGTTCGAATCCCGCCGGGCGTACCACTCTTACCGCGTTCCTGGGGCTTCCTGCGGGGGTTGCCTCGGGGGCGCGAGGTGTGCTCGACCCGCGAGGTTTGCCACGACGTGCCAACCGTGGCTGTAGTCGGTGAGCGCGAGGTGTCGCAGGTGAGCGCTGGTCCTCAGCTCTCGGCGGGTGCCTTCGCCTCGCGCGGCCGCTTGAAGATCGCGACCAACTGCTAACTGGCACCTGAGCCGGCGTTGGTGTCGAGCGCAGCAACGAGCTCCCACCCTTCACGCCCGGCCCTGTTCAACTCGAGCTCGATCTCCTTCGGTTGCGCTTCGGGGATTGGCCAGCCCGGGATGTTCATGCTGAGCGTCTTGTACTCCCACTTCATGGCGCGATCGTACCCCCGCAGCCGCGCTGGCATTCGCCGCCGAGACCCAGAGGCTGGAGCCGGTTGGCGTGCACCATGCCGAGCGTTGTCTCACCAGACGCGATCTGCTCGCGTCTGTCGCGTGGGAGCCTCGTTGCGCGAAACCTAGCCCGTGCCTGAACTCGAAGCGCTCTGGTGGCCACTGCGCACGCTAGGTCCCTCCATCCCCTTCAAGTACCGCCAGACCAAGCTAGACTTCCCTCCGAGTTCCATCGGTGGCCACGCATCATGCGAGCGGTGCTTGGCCGGGAAGCCCGATGGTGCTCACTCTCCCGGGACCGGTGGTCGCAAGGCTGCCGGTCCCCCTTGCTTCCTAGTCGGTGGCCCTGACGCAGTGGACAGGCCTAGCTGCCGTTCTGGATGTGCAAGCCGCTCGTTTCGGGCTGAACACCCCGAACCTCGACCTACACTGCGCCCAAGGTCCGCCGGATTGCGACGCGCACCGCGAGCAGCGCGACGCATGGGAAGCTCGGCGGGCCGACTCTCTCCGGGAGCCGGTGGTGGCAAGACCATCGGCTCCTTTTCATTTCCTCGCGGCACGTCCGGTTCGCGGAGTGATACTCTCGCGGGACCACCATGCACTGCCGAGGTTCGCCATGGACGCCTCCAACGCGCAAGATGCTCCCGCCACCAGAACTCAAGCTGCGACTGAACAACCTTCAAGGGCTCTCTGGTTTATCCTCGGGTCGATTGCCGGCGTATTCCTGGCTCTCTGCATCGCCGCCGTAGTTGGAGTCCTGATCCTCTACGGAGGAAGGGAATTGAAGCGGGATTCCTCCGACTTCGACCATGTGGCTCGGCTCGCACGAATAGTTGCAGCACCGTTGACCCCGCCTGACCCGCCAGAGAGCCCAACCTCTCAGGCACAGCTGTATGCAGTGATAGGAGACCGAATCGATCAGGCGACGAGCATCGCGAAGCAGGACTCGGAACTTGCCCCTATCGCGCTGGAATATGCGGACTGCATGCGCAACCTCCAGAACCTGCTGAGCAGCCCGCCATCCCTTGGCCCTCTGATGGAGAAGGGCGTAGACACGTGGCGCAGCAGCGCGAACGACGACGACAAAGCGGCCTTCTTCAGTGGATTGGGCTTCCTGGTCGAGCTCGGCAAGCTGACGGAAGCAACTGGTGCTGTGCGCACAATCCATGCAAGGATATTGGCTTGTCGCCTTCGACTCGCGGAGGTGTGCGTCAACCGAGCTCACCCTGAAGTTGACGGCAACACCATCAACTGGCGGTTCGAGGAGTCGGGCGTTGACGCTGGCGTAAAGCAGGACCGGTTTCTCCTGTCCAATGTGTCCGGCGAGAACCTCACTCACGCTCTGCTCGTCACCGAGGTCGCAGGCGCGGACGGCGAAATCGTTTCCAACGTGTACTTCGCTGACCGATGGGATGCTGGCCAGTCGATGCAAGCTCTGTGCGCGTCCGAGTCGTTGTGGCGGGAGACCGTGCACCATGCAAGGCGCATGCGGTGTCGGCTGTTCAGCGATGAACGAACCAGCCGCCTGGGCGAAGCAACGCGCTGACGCGTACTTGTTGAAGCCTAAGATGCCATGATGGTGGAAGCGACGGCGCTGGGCATGGGCAACTCCGGCAACACCCCCAGCGCCCCCTGCACATCGAGCAACTGCGGGTCGGTGTAGACCTGCATCGTGATCCGGACGTCCGAGTGCCGCATCGCCGCCTGCGCCACGCGCGGTGCCACGCCGCCCATGCTCAGCAGCGTTGCGAACGTGTGCCTCAGGGAGTGGATGCAGACCGTTCGCCCACGCTCGTCGCGCTTCGGTATCTGAGCGAAGCGCGGGTCGCGGTCGAACACCTTCAGCGCCGCCTGCGTGATGGCAAACAGCTTCCCCATCCGCTCCCTGCCCACGATCCATGCTGCGAGGTCATCACGCAGGTCAGGCCGCAGCGGGATCGACGATCCGTGGCGGTTCTTCTCGTGCTTCGCGTCGAGGATGAGGCGATCGCCATCGAAGTCGCAGACGCGCAACGACGCGAGCTCACCCAGGCGCAGGCCCGTCAGGATCAGCGTCTTGTACGTGAGCGCGCGCTTGCGCCCGAGTGCCTCCAGCTTCGCGACCGTCTCCGGGCGCAGACGCGCGCCGGGCTGGCTCTTCCTCCAGCCACGATTGAACAGCATCGCCTCAGCCAGCGGTCGCCGACGCGCCGCATCGAGCAGCCGCTCCAGCTCGTCGGGGGTGAGCGCTCGGGGCTGACGACGACGGTCTGCGTGTTCGTCGGCTCGATGAACTCGCGCGATCGGATTCGACTGAAGGCGGTCCGTCTCGACGCACCAGGCAGTGAACGTCTTCAAGGCGATGAGGTAGGTGTTCCGCGTCCTCGCTGACCTCGCCGCGTTCTCCGCGCTCGCAAGCCAGCGCTCCACCGGCTCGCGCTTGATGTCCGCCAACGTCCGGATGTGGCACCCCTCCAGGATCCCAACCAACTGGCGTCGCACGTTGCGCAGGTGACCCGGCGTCACACCACGCGACTGCATCGAGGCGAGGTAGGCCTGCGTGTGGACCTCGATCCGCGTCCGCTTGTGGTCGGCGGTGGCATCCTCTGCGGGCGTGATCACCCCAGCACGGACGAGCTCTGCCCTGCGCTCCATCTCGGCGAGCTTCGCACGAGCTGCGATCGCATCCCTGCAACCGGTCGTGGCTGTCTTGACGACGCCGTTGCCATCCTTGAAGCGCGCGAAGTACGTCTCCGACTGCGTGACGACGAAGGCCCTGCCCCCTCTCATCTTCACGGGCGCAATCCTCACGCCAGATCGTGCCGTACGCCAGCGGGCGACGCCGTCCGTAACGACGGCTCCGGCCGGAAGCGGTCGTGTCTGCGAGGGTTTGAAGACGTGACCCATGGGTCAACGCTGTCCTGTCTCACCACGGCGAGAGGCCGCAACACCTGATCGCAGGTTCTCCCACTCGCGAGGCCGCGGGCCTCCAGCACGTGCCATCGAGAACTTGCGCGCTCGCCACCTGCGGATCGGGGATGACCACGCGGGCGGCTCAGGCGCTCGCGTGGCCGGGCGTGGTGCCCGGCTGGGGTCGTTGGCGCAGCCTGGTACGCCAAGGACCCACCTCTGCACGCAACGCGGGCCGGGCTAGTCGAATTCGACAGGGAGGTATCGTGCCATGATCGTCCAAGGACCCGTTGCCACCCGGCAGACGGAATCAGGCCAAGGTGTGGAGAGCAGTCAGGCCACTCGCGCCGATTGGAAGGCAGCCGTCGCGCGATTCCAGGAAGCCTCGACTTGGCGCGCGTCCTGGCAGGTCTTCGACACGCTCGTTCCCTACGTCTTGCTCTGGTACCTGATGTACCTGTCCGCACAGCGCTCGATCTGGTTCGCCATTCCATTGGCCGCGCTCGCCGCAGCCTTGTTGGTCCGCATCTTCATCATCTTCCACGATTGCGGGCACGGCTCGTTCTTCCGCTCGCGCCTGGCGAACGACATCACGGGCTTCTTCGCTGGTCTGCTCGTGCTCACGCCGTACTTCCACTGGCGCTGGGAACACGCGCTGCACCACGCCTCCGCGGGAGACCTCAGCCGCCGCGGGACCGGCGACGTGTGGACACTGACCGTGCAGGAGTACCTGGAGTCCTCGCGATGGAAGCGGCTCGCCTATCGCCTCGCGCGCAATCCATTCGTGCTCTTCGTGATCGCACCCGTCTACCTCTTCGTGTTCCGCCAGCGCGTCCCCAGCTCCAACGCCAGCGTGCGCGAGCGACGCTCGGTTTGGTGGATGAACCTGGCGATCGCCGCGATGGTCTTGGGCTTGGGATGGGCCTTCGGATTCGTTCACTATCTGATCCTCCAGCTCGTCGTAACCTCGGTCGCAGGCGCCGCCGGCGTGTGGTTGTTCTACGTGCAGCACCAGTTCGAGGATGCGTACTGGGAGCGCGAGGAGCGCTGGGACTACACCGCGGCAGCTCTGCGAGGGAGCTCCTTCTATGAACTCCCAAGTGTCTTGCGCTGGCTCTCCGGGAACATCGGCTATCACCACGTCCACCATCTCAGTCCGCGGATCCCGAACTACAACCTCAAGCGCTGCCACGAGTCCGCTGCCATCTTCCGGGAGATCAAGCCGATCCGGCTGCTGCCGAGCCTGCGAGCGTTGCGCCTGCGGCTTTGGGACGAGCGACGAGAACGGCTCGTCGGCTTTGCGCGCGCGCGGGACGAGCACCGCGACGGGTCGTCGCAGCACTGATGCCGGCGCGGCTGTGTCGCCTCCGTCTCGCGGAAGGTCTCGCTCGGACCTCCCTCCCGTCGCCCCTTCCACCTCCGGCTGACCGGGGTCCACGACGGGGACGTTCTCGAAGCGCGCCTGTTGGTGCGGTGGATCGAGTCCGGGGTTCTCGGTGCGGGTCGACCTGGTTCGAGCCGGCTCCTGGCGGTGCAAACCAGCGCGTGGCTTGCGCGTCCTCGGCAGCACGGAGCTGAACGCTTCGCTCGCGCGGCCAGTTGTCCGGCCTGTGCGGCGCACGGGCCCCCGCACAAGAACGGTACTCAACTTCTCACTCGATGTGCGGCCGCGCCGAGGTACATTGGTGTCGAGGTCCATCGGTGGGTCCTGCACCATGCGAGCGGTGCTCGATCCGGGAAGCCCGATGGAGCTCTCTCTCCCGGGACCGGCAGTCGCAAGACTGCCGGTCCCCCTGCTTTCCGGGCAACGCGAGGGCGGACTCCAGGGCGTTTGGATGATCGCGGAACCGGCGTGAGGGAGTTCGCGCACGGCGCAGTCGTTCGTGTCGTGATCCCGCCAGGCGAACCGCCCCGGAGCTCGGCTGGACGCCGTGGCGATGGCGCGCCCGGTGGGTTCGCAAAGGCCTACTGCGCGGCGAGCCGCAGGAACTCGCGCGTCACGACCTGGTGCGGGTCCTCCAGCACCTGCTCGGGTGGACCCGATTCGACCACGCGTCCCTCGTGGAAGACGTGCACCTGTCGGGCCGCGCGGCGCGCGAAGCCCATCGCGTGCGTGACGACCAGCATCGTCAGCCCGTCGGCAGCGAGGTCGCCGAGGACGGCCAGCACTTCCTCGGTCATGCGCGGATCGAGCGAGCTCGTCGGTTCGTCGAACAGGATCACCTCGGGCTGCATCGCCAGCGCGCGCGCGATCGCCACGCGCTGCTGCTCACCGCCCGAGAGCACGCCCGGCCGGCTGTGCGCCTTGGACGAGAGTCCGACGCGTTCGAGCAGGGCCAACGCGCGGGCGCGGGCCTCGTCGGGAGGCTGATGCGCGACGTGGATCGGCGCCTCGACGACGTTCTCCAGCACGCTGAGGTGCGGGAAGAGGTGGAACTGCTGGAAGACCATTCCCACGCGCGAGCGCACCTCGCGGTGCAGGCGTGCCTCGCTCCTGCGGTCGAGGTTCGGGAGCAGCGTGAGGCCTGCAGTATCGATCGTGCGGGCGGCGTAGTGCACGCTCCCCCCGTCCAGGCGCTCGAGACCATTGAGGCAACGCAAGAATGTGCTCTTGCCGCCTCCGGAGGGCCCGATGATCACCGCGACGTCGCCGCGCGTGACCTCGAGCGTGACGCCGCGCAGCACCTCCAGCGGCCCGTGGCGCTTGACCAGCTCGTGCACGCGGATCATGTGCGCAGGCTCCGTTCGAGGCGGGCAGAGAGAAGCGCGAGCGGGTAGCTCATCGCGAGGTACAGGAAGCCCGCGAGCAGGGCCAGCGGCAGCACATCGGCCGGATGGCTCATGGCCGCGATGTTGTAGCGCTTGGTCAGCTCGACGACCGTGATCACCGAGCACACCGAGGTGTCCTTGAAGAGCGCGATGAAGTCGTTCGTGGTCGCCGGAAGCACGATGCGCACCGCTTGCGGCAGCACCACGCGCCGCAGCGCGAGCCCGCGTGACATCCCCAGCGCGAGCGCGGCCTCCAGTTGCCCCGCGGGAACTGCTTGCAGCCCAGCGCGGTAGATCTCGGCCTCGTAGGCCGAGTAGTTGATCGCCAACCCGAGGACGGCCGCAAGGAACGCATCGAGGCGCAGGCCCGCGTTCGGCAGCACGTAGAAGAGCACGAACAGCTGGAGCATCAGCGGCGTGCCGCGCAGCACCTCGACGTAGAGCGAGAGCGGCCACGCGACCAGGCGCGGGCCGTAGCGCCGCCCCAGTGCGACCAGCAGGCCGAGCAGGATCGCCAGCGGGAACGAGACGACCGACAGCAGCACGGTCATGCCCGCCGCCTGCAGCAGCGTCGGGCCGTGGCGCGCGAGGAACGAACCGGGTGCATCCGCGTTCGCGGGCGTCTGCTCCGTGGACGGCAGCTCGAGCAGCGGCGAGTCCTGCTGTGCCGGCGTCCAGCAGTCGTAGCGCGTGTAGAGCGCGCGCAGTTCGCCGCTGGCGCGCAGCGCGCGCAACCCGCGGTCGAGAGCCGCGGTGAAGTCCGCATCCGCGGGCCGCGCGTAGGCCACGTAGCGACCGGGCCCGACGCGCTCGCCGACCGCACGCAGCGCCGGGAACTCGCGTCCGTAGAAGATCGCGATCGGGAGGTCCTGCAGCGTGGCGTCGAGTCGCCCCTGCACCACATCGCCCATCGCGTTGGTCACGCCGTCGTACGAGACGAGCTCGACCTCGGGGCAGTTCTCGGCCAGGTATCGCTCGGCCGCAGAGCCGCCGAGGATGCCGACCCTCTTGCGTGGCGCCGCGCGCAGCCACTCCCAGCCGCGCTCACTGCCCGCGCGGTCCGTGCGCGCCAGGAGCTGCAGCTCGTAGATGTAGTACGGCAGACTCGCGCTCATCGTCTGCGCGCGCTCGGGCATCCACTCGTAGCCGTCGAGCACGAGATCGATGCGGCCCGTTCCGAGCAGATCGGGGAGCTTCTCCCACGGTCCCTGCTCGAAGCGCGCTTCGACCGGCGTTCCCAGCTCGTGCGCGAGCTCGCGCGCCAGCGCCCGGGCGAGATCGACGTCGCAGCCGAGAACGCGCGAGGGATCGGCGGGATCGGGGTAGACGAAGGGCCCGCCGCCTTCCTGGTCGCCGCCCCAGGTGAAGAAGCCGCGCTTGCGGATCTCGTCCAGCGTCCCGGCCGCTGCACGGGCGGAGAGGAGCGGGACGAACAACGCGAGGAGGAGGAGCTTCCGGATCACGCGACGGACGCGCGCGGCGCGCGCACGGCCACTATGTCCATCCGGAACGCGCCGACCAAGACCGAAGTCCGCGCGCGGCGGCGGGCACGGGAAGCGAGGTCGCGACTCGAGCCGGTCACATCAGGCTCGACGGCGCAACGGAGCACACGGCACGGCGATGGAGACGTGGGCCACGGGGAGCTCGACTCGATCTGCCCGTGGCAGGAGCAGCGGCAGGGTGCGGGGGTCAGCACGGCAAGCGGGAGGCGCGCAGCGCAAACGTCACGCACCGCGGCAAAGCACGCGGGCCGCGTCTCGCGAGGAGACGCGGCCCGCTGCCGGATCCGGCGTGCGTCCTGTGCGCTCAGAACATGTTCCAGAGGTACTGGTTCGTGACCTCGTGGTGGTACTGGATCTCGCTGGTCTTGATCTGCGAGCCGAGCGCCTTGGGCGAACGTTCCGCCGCGGCCAGCTTGACCTCGGCGAACTTGCCCTGGACGTCCTCGCCGAACAGCTCGAGCGTGAAGCGGCTCGCCTTGAACATGCGGATGGCGTCGTAGATGTTGTCGGGCAGGAAGCGCGTGCGCGAGCGCTTGGTTTCGGTGTCGGCCGGATCCTGCGGGCCCTCGAGTCCGGTGCGAATCAGCGTGTTCATCACCATGTACGGGTTCGCGTCGGGCGCGACCGAGCGCACCTCGATGCGCGCGCTCTTCTCGTTGCCGTAGGGGATGCGCACCATCGCGCCGCGGTTGATCGCCGAGCACTTGATCTGGTTGGGCGCCTCGTAGTGCGGGTCGAGCCGGCGATAGGCGTTCACGCTCGGGTTCAGCACCAGGCAGATGTCCTGCGCGCTCGTGAGGATGCGGTCGATGAAGTCCCAGCCGGCGGCGGAGAGCTTCTCCTCGCCCTTGGGATCCCAGAACATGTTCTTGCCGGCGCGGTTCAGCGAGAGGTTGGTGTGCATCCCGTTGCCGTTCACGCCGGTGACCGGCTTGGGCAGGAAGCTCGCCGTCATGTCCATCCGCTGCGCGATCTGGCGGCAGAGCAGCTTGTAGAGCTGCACCTGGTCGGCCGCGATCATCACCTCCGCGTAGGAGTAGTTCATCTCGAACTGCGAGGGCGCGACCTCGGGGTGGTCCTTCTCGTTGGCGAAGCCCATCGCGCGCTGCGCCTCGGCCGCGGCGTCGATGAAGTTGCGCAGGCAGTCGCCCGGCAGCGAGTGGTAGTACCCGCCGGTCGAGATGAACTCGAACTTGCCGCTCTCGTGGTAGTGGCGCTCCGCGTCGCGGCCCTTGAATAGGAAGCCCTCGATCTCGTTCGCGGCGTGGACGATCGTGCCCTTGTTCTCGTAGAGCTTCTGCGTCGTGCGCTTGAGCGCCGAGCGCATGTCGGCCGGATAGGGTGAACCGTCACGCGACATGACCTCGCCGAAGACGAGCACCTTGCCCGGGCCGAAGACATCCGAGGGCAGCCAGTAGAAGGCGCCCCAGTCCAGGCCCAGGCGCAGGTCCGACTCGGACTGCTGGCTGAAGCCGCGCACCGACGAGCCGTCGAAGGTCAGGTTGTCGACCGAGCCGAGCAGGAACTTCTTGTCGTAGTCGAGCATGTGCATCCGGCCTTCGAGGTCGGTGAAGCACACGGTGACGGCCTTGATGCGCTTCTCGCTCGTCAGGTACTTGACGCGCTCGGCCTTGAGCTTGTCGGCCGGCAGCCGGTCGATGCGCTGCTGCTTGGCCTCGAGGTTGAGCGCCTCGAGCTTGTCGTAGGGGATCTCCAGGAAGTCGCGCAGGGCGGGGTTGGAGGCCGCCGCGGACGGGTTGGAGGAACGGGGGGTGGTCGAGGACGGGGCCGGGGTACGCGGGGTGGTGGTGGGCATGGGTCGTGAGCTCCCCGGGCCGGGGGTGCCGATCCGGCCCGTTAGCTCTAATCTACCAGCCGCAATACCAAAGTTCACGTTCTGAAGGGCAAGGTCCCAGGAGTTTGCTACAAAACCCCTGCATTCAGGGGCCCTGCCGGGTTCGCCCAGCCTGGGACCCGGGCTTCAACGCGCCACGGCGCGACCGCGGGCGATCCAGGCGATCAGAGCCGCCAGCCCCCCCACCAGGACCACGGCGCGCAGGACGCGGAAGAGGCTCAGAACCCAGGCGATCCCGATGCCCAGGGCCGCCCAGCGCACCCACCAGTCGCCGTCGTAGGTCATCCAGTTGACGACGACGAGCAGGAGCAGGATCGCAGGCCCGAGGACGAGGAAGCGCAGGGCGCGCAGGACACGAAAGGGGCTGAGGGACCGCAACATGGCGCCAGCGTACTCCGGCAGCACGTCGGCATTCGCGCTCCAGACCCCGCTAGAATCCGTCCGCGCCTCGCGATCCCCCGTCCCCGAAGCCCGCCGATGCCCCACTCGAGCCGATTCGCGCGCCCTTCTCCCTCTGCCGGCTTCGCCGCACGGCCCTGCGCGGCGCTTCTCGCGCTCACGCTGGCGCTCGCGACCCAGGCGCGCGCAGGCGTGCGCCTGCCGGCCGTCTTCGCGGACCACATGGTGCTGCAGCGCGAGAGCGAGGTCGCGCTCTGGGGCTGGTCGGGCCCCGGAGCGAAGCTCGAGATCACGGGCGACTTCCTGCCGCAGCCGATCGCCTGCACAGCCGACGCGAGCGGTGCGTTCCGGACGAAGCTGCGCACCGGCGCGGCGGGCGGGCCGCACAAGCTCACCCTGCGCGAGCTCGGCACGCACGATGGCGCGCGCGAGCTCGGCGACGTCTGGTTCGGCGAGGTGTGGCTCTGCGGCGGCCAGTCGAACATGGAGTGGCCGCTCGGCGCCGTCGACGGCTACCCGGGCATCCGCGACTGGCAGGCGGAGGCGAAGAACGCGAACCTCCCGCAGATCCGCTTCTTCGACGTGCCCAACGTCGTCAGCGCGGGGCCCGAGAGCGACTGCAAGGGCGAGTGGAAGATCTGCACGAGCGAGAGCGCGCTGCACTTCAGCGCGGTCGGATTCCTTTTCGGCCGCGAGATCCAGCACGAGCTCGGCGTTCCCGTCGGCCTGATCGGCGTCAACTGGGGCGGCACGCCGGCGGAGGCGTGGACCAGCGCGGAAGGCCTGGCCGGGTTCCCGCGCTACCAGCAGGATCTCGCCTGGCTCGCGACGCTGCGCAAGGACCCCGAGGGCGCCGCGCGCAAACACGACGCCGAGCTCGCGCAGTGGTTCGCGGCGCTCGGCGACGATGTCGGAGCGCAGGGCGGGAACGCGGAGGAGCGCACGAACCGCTCCGACCTGCCCGTGCCCGCGGGATGGAAGAGCATGGACCAGCCGCAGCGCTGGGGCGGCGAGCTGGCTGACTTCGACGGCGTCGTGACGCTCGCGCGCCGCTTCACGCTGTCGGAGAACCTCGTCGGTCGCGATCTCGTCGTCGAGCTCGGCGCGATCGACGACATGGACACGACCTGGTTCGACGGCACGCGCATCGGCGGCCTCGAGCGCGAGGGCCTGTGGCAGGTCGCGCGCGCCTATCGCGTGCCCGCGAAGCTCGCGACGGCCGGCGTGCACGAGCTGCGCGTGCGCGTGGTCGACACCGGCGGCTACGGCGGCATCGTCTGCAAGCCCGAGGAGCTGCGCATCCACGTCGAGGGCGATGACGCGCGCGCGCAGCCGCTCGCGGGACCGTGGGGCTACCGCGTCGGCAAGCGCATGGACGAGCTCGCTCCGTATCCGAGCACGTCCACGCTCGGCCCGAACACCGCGACGACGCTCTACAACGGCCTGATCGCGCCCGTCGTGCCCTTCGGCATCCGCGGCGCGCTCTTCTACCAGGGCGAGGCCAACCGCTACGACGCACGCGGCTACCGCTCGCTCTTCCCGGCCATGATCGCGGACTGGCGCGCCCACTTCGGCCAGGGCGACTTCCCCTTCTACTTCGTGCAGATCGCGCCCTTCGGCTACGGCGACTACCTCGGGTCCTCGGGCTTCCTGCGCGACGCGCAGCTCGCGACGATGCAGAGCGTCCCCGCCACCGGCATGGTCGTGACGATGGACATCGGCGATCCGGGCAACATCCATCCCGTCAACAAGCAGGACGTCGGGCACCGCTTGGCGCTGTGGGCTCTGGCGCGCACCTACGGGCGCAAGGAGCTGGAGTGCTGCGGGCCGGTCTTCGCACGCGCGACGGTCGAGGGACGCGCGATCCGCGTCGCGTTCGAGCACGGCAAGGGCCTGCATGCGCGCGGCGGCGCGCCGACGCAGTTCCAGCTGGCGGGCAAGGACGGCGCTTGGGTCCCGGCCGAGGCGCGCATCGAGAACGACGGCGTGGTGCTGCAGAGCGCGAAGCTCGCCGAGCCGCTCTACGTGCGCTACGCCTGGTGCGAGGCCTGCGAGACCAACCTCTACAACGGCGCGGAGCTCCCTGCGGCTCCCTTCCGCACCGACCCCTTCGAGAACTGACGCGTGCGCGCCGGACTCCTGCTCCTCGCCTGCGCGCTCGGCGCCGGCTCCGCCCGGGCGGGAATCACGCTGGCGCCGCTCGTCTCCGACCACGCGGTACTGCAGCGCGACAGCGTGCTCACGCTGCGCGGCCGGGCCACGGCGCACGAGCAGATCACGCTGGCCGTCGACGATTCCGCGCCCGGAATCGCGGTCGCGGCCGATGAGCAGGGTGCGTTCGCGCTGGAGCTGCGCACGGGCCCGGCCGGCGGGCCGCACACGCTGACCCTGCGCGGAGCGAGCGAGGTGCGCGTCAGCGATGTCTGGTTCGGCGAGGTCTGGCTGTGCGCCGGCGAGTCGAACATGGAGATGCCGCTCGCGCCGCGCAGCGAGGCCTACGCAGGGGTCGACGACGCCGCGGCGGTGATCGCCGCGGCCGACGAGCCGTCGCTGCGGATCTTCGATGTCGACGACAGCTTCAGCCCGGCGCCGCGCGAGCGCTGCCAGGGCCGCTGGTCCGTCTCGAGCGCTGCGGCGGCGCCGGCCTTCCCGGCGACGGCCTACTTCTTCGGCCGCGAGCTGCAGCGCGAGCTGCACGTGCCGGTCGGGATCGTCGTCGCCGCCGTGGGCGGCTCGCGCATCGAGGCCTGGGTCGGCGCGAGCGGCCTGCGCGCGTTCCCCGGCTTCGCGCCCTATCTCGAGCGCATGGACAAGGCCGTGCGCGAGCCGAAGAGCCCCGAGTCGCAGATGGCCTTCTCGCAGGACTGGCCGAGCGCGCTCTGCAACGGGATGATCGCGCCGCTGGTGGGCTCGCGTTTCGCCGGCGCGGTCTGGTACCAGGGCGAATCGAACCGCGGGCAGGCGCAGCAGTACCGCGAGCTGCTGCCCGCGCTGATCACCGACTGGCGCGCGCGCCTGGGGGCGCCGGCGCTGCCGTTCCTGATCGTGCAGCTCGCGCCGTTTCGAGCACGCACGCAACCCGAGGGCCTGCCGCTCGTGCGCGAGGCGCAGGCCGGGGCGCTGACGCTGCCCGCGACCTCGCTCGTGGTGACGCTCGATCTGGGCGAGGAGGATCGCATGCAGTCCCGCCACAAGCGCGAGCTGGGTCGGCGCACGGCGAACACCGCGCTGGCGCGGGTCTACGGCCGCACGGACGTCGCCTGCGAAGGGCCGCGCCTGCGCGCGGCGGCCTTCGAGGGCGCGAGCGCGCGCCTCTCGTTCGAGCACGGGCATGGGCTCCAGGCGCGCGGCGGCGAGCTCGCGGGCTTCACGCTGGCGGATGCGACGCGCAGGTTCCACGCCGCCCAGGCGCGCATCGAGGGCGAGAGCGTGATCGTCAGCTCGCCCGAGGTGCCGCACCCGATCGCCGTGCGCTACGGCTGGGGCGACTGGACGGCCGCGAACCTGGTCAACGACGCCGGCCTGCCCTGCGCGCCCTTCCGCAGCGACGACTGGTAGCCGCGAGAGGCCCCCTGCGCACGGCGGCACGCTGTCCGGCTCCTGCGCGCCGCGCTGCAGCGAGTGTCAGGAAAACCGAAGCCCCCGGCTGTGGGGCCGAGGGCTTCGCTCTCCGGCGCGTCTCTCGTCGCGCCCCTCCCCGCCCGTAGCGGGGAGCGATCCGGTTCGTCAATCCATGTGCGCGACCACGCGCTCGTCGCCCATCTGCAGCGCGATGCGCGCCTGGCGCGGCGTGAAGAAGCGGTCGACGTACTTGGCGAACAGCACTTCGTACACGCGCAGCACGCCCTTCGTGCTCAGGCGGTGCGCGAAGTCCGTGATGGCCCAGTAGCGCGGTCCGGTCAGGCCCTGGGCTCGCGAGTAGATCTTGGCCTGCTCGGCCACCATCCACTCCGACCAGAGCATGTAGCTGACGAGATAGGGCTTCGAGGCCCACCTCCAGCGGATCATGCGCGGCGCGAGCTTCATCAGCCACGGGAAGCGCACGATCATCGGGAAGAGCTTGTGGAGGTTCTCGACCTCGCCCTTGTTCTCGAGCTTGATCGAGGTGGTTCGGTTGAACTTGACCGGGAAGTCGTCGTAGCCCGAGACGGCGTAGCCCATCTCCTTGGTCATGTCCGCGATGTCGAACTCGGGGTAGGGCTGCATCAGCGAGACGAGCGGGTGGTCGACCTTGCACTCGATGTTGAGCTTGACCGTGTCGAACTCGTCCTCGATCGTTCCGCCGGGGCCGCCGAGCATGTTGAGCGAGCCGAGGCGGATCCCGTGCTTCTTGATCCAGCCCGCGGCGTCGGTCAGCTGCTGGCGCGTCGTGTGCTTCTTGAAGACCGCGTTGCGCACGTAGTCGCTGGCCGCCTCGAAGGCGATGCGCGCGTAGACGCAGCCGGCCTTCTTGAGCAGCTGGATGTGGTGCTCCGTGGTCATGTTGGCCATCAGGATCACGTCGAAGGGAAGGCCGACCTCCTTGGGGAAGCGCTCGGCGAACTCCTCGAGCCAGTCGTTGCGCAGGTTGAAGATGTCGTCGACGAAGTGGACGAACTTCAGGTTGTACTTCTCGCGCACCGCGTTGATCTCGGCGATGACGTGGCCGACGCTGCGCTTGCGCACGTACTCGGAGTTGCGCGCGTTGTAGACCTTCTTCTTCCAGGCGTGGTGGAAGCAGAACGAGCAGGGCATCGGGCAGCCGCGCTGCGTCACGAACACCTTGCGGTCGGTGTTGCGGTAGATCGCGCCGGCCTCGTACACGATGTCGCGGTCGGGGAAGCCCAGCTCCTCGAGGTTCTGCACCAGCGGCCCGACCTCGTTCTTGTGGATCTTGCCCGTGCGGTCCTTGACCCAGAAATTGGGGCAGTCGTTGACCGATTCGCCGTGCTGCAGGCGCCGCAGGAACTCGACGATCGCGCGCTCGCCCTCGCCGCGGCAGATGGCGTCGATGCCGTCCTGCTCCACGAGCTCCGGGCAGAAGGTCGGGTGCGGTCCGCCGACGACCGAGAGGGCGTTGGGCAGCACCTCTTTGACCTTGCGGTTGATCTCGACGTAGTAGAGGTGCATCCCCGTCGTGGTCGAGTAGCAGACGACGTCGGGGTTGAAGTCCTTGAGCTTCTGGATCCAGTCCTTGTCCGGGATGAACAGGGCCTTGGCTTCGTGTCCCGCGTCCTTGATGGCGCGGGAGAGATACATCAACCCCAGCATTTCCTGGGGCAGGTATTCCTCGATGAACAGGACTCTCATTGGACGACGGGTTCCTGCGGTGTTCAGACGACGGTTGCTGGTCTCGGAGCCTGCGGTGACGGCGAGCGGGGGCCACGTCTCCAGCGACGAAGTATATCGGTGATGCGCAGGACGAGGGGGACGCACGTACTGTCATCCGTAGGAGTTATGAGGAAAACGCTTCCGTCCAGCCTTGCCGGTGAGCTGCGCTCGCGTCAGCGCAGGCGGTAGAGCGTGTATTCCTCTGTCTGGAGCTCCACGTCGCAGACCGGCTCGATGCGCAGGTCGACCAGGCCGCGAGGCCAGAGAATGCGGCGATCGCGGCGGTAGCGATAGCTGTGCAGGCGCACGATCAGCGTGCCGGGGACGAGCTTGCCCGCCACGTCGGCGCTGAAGCGCGCGGGGTCGTTCTCGGGAGGCGTGTCGCCGAACTTCGCCAGGCCCCACGAGCTGCGGCAGGCGAGCGGGCTCTGCGTGAAGAGGTAGCCCGCGGGGAACTGCAGCACGAAAAGGATCGGCTTCGTGCCGTCGGCGTGCGCGCGCACGGTCTGGCGCAGGCCCTCGACGAAACCGGCCTTCTCGGCCGAGCTGCGGATCCCGCGGAAGGGCCCGACGTCGGTGCGCGCGGTCAGCTGCGCGAGATCGTCGTCCTGGTAGGCGTGCCGCTGCGCGACGAGCAGCCCGACCAGCGCCAGCAGCGCGGGCGCGGCCAGCAGGAGCTGCGGCCGGCCGCCTGCCCTGCCCGCGGGCACGGATGCGGGGCGCGGCCTCGACTCGAACAGCTCGCGCGCGAGCTCGGCGAAGCAGAGCAGCCCGACCAGCGCCGCCGGCCAGGCGCCGAAGCCCGCGTTGACGATGCCGTTGCCGCTGGTCCAGGCCGCGACCAGCCCGGCCGCGAGAGAGGGCAGCGCGATCCGGCGGAACAGCTCGCGCGGCCGGCGCTCGCGCGGCAGCAGCGCGCAGGCGACCGCGCCCGCGACGCCCAGCAGCGTCGCGAAGCACAGCGAGGTCGGCGCGCCGCGGTCGTGCCAGGCGGCGAGCGGCAGCGCGAGCGCGAGCAGCGCTCCCGGAACGCTCCACGCGCCGCGTCGTCGCGTGCACCAGGCGACGAGCAGCAGCACCGGCACCAGCGCCGGCGCATCGAGGAGCAGCACGAAGAACTGGCCCAGCACCTCGAGCGCGTGCGCGGCCCAGCCGCGCAGGCCGCCCCAGTAGTCCTGCGTGTAGCCCAGCGTCCCCGAGCCCAGGCGCGCGAGATCGCGAGCGAAGGGCGCGAGCGCGAGCAGGCCGCCAAGCGCATAGGCGACCCACGCGCGTGCTCCCTCGCGCAGCTCGCGTGCGGCGAGCCACATTGCGAAGAGGCAGGCGGCCGCGTAGGTCGGAAGGCACAGGGCGCACAAGGCATGCGCGCCACCTGCGGCCGCGATCCACGCCCGCGGCCGCGCGCTCTCAGGCGCGCGCGCGGCGAGGAACAGCCCCAGCGCGAACAGCCCGCTGGCGCAGGTGTTGTAGCTCGGCGCCGGCAGCCCCGCGGGCACGAGCAGCACCGAGAAGCTCGACGCGACCAGCGCCAGCGGCCAGCCCGCGCGGCGGCGCACGCAGTCGAAGGCCGCGAGCGCGATGACGAGCGACGAGGCGAAGTAGACCCAGCGCAGGAACAGGATCAGCCCGTCCGTCCCGCCTTGCGAGCGCGTCCACAGCGCGACCAATGGCCGCGTGAGCAGCGCCGCGCCCTGCACGGGGTTGACCTCGTCGACGAAGGGCTTGTCGCCGAGCACGAAGCGCCAGGCGAGCGTCGCGTAGAAGGCCTCGTCGTTGAAATCGAGGCCGTAGGAAAGACGCCGGAAGGTCCACAGCACGCCGCCGATCACCGCCAGCACGAGCAGTGCGCTGGTGACGAGCCCGAAGCCTCGAGCGCTCGTGCCCTCCGTTCGCTCCTGTCCGGTCGGCATCGTCGCTCTCCCGCGCCGCGCGCCGCGCGTCAGCGCGCCGCGATCGTGCGCTGCAGCGCGGCCTCGACCTCGCTGAAGGTCGCCGTGCGGTCGAACTGCGCGCGCCGCCGCCAGCCGCCCTCGACCATGCGCCGCGCGAAGGCCGGGTCGTCGAGGTAGCGCGCGATCGCGCGGCCGAGCGCCGCCGAGTCGTGCGGATCGACGAGCTGTCCGCTCGTGCCCTCCTCGACGACCTCGGGGTTGCCGCAGACGTTGCTGGCGATGATCGGCGTGCCGAGCGCCTGCACCTCGAGCAGCGTGTGCGAGAGGCCCTCGTACAGGCTGTTGAGCACGAACACGTCGGCGGCGCGGATGTAGAGCGGAATCTGCGCGTGCGGCACGTTGCCGAGGAAGTGCACGCGCTCGGCGAGGCCCTGCGCGCGTGCGTGCGCCTTCCAGGCGTCCTCCATGTCACCGTCGCCCGCGACGAGCAGGTGCACGTCGTCGGGAAGCCCGCGCAGGGCATCGATGATGCCGTCGACGCGCTTCCAGCCCATCAGCCGGCAGATCGTCAGCACGTAGCGCCGCCCGCCCGCGAGGCCGAGCTTCGCGCGCGCCTCGGCCGGCGTGTCGCGCAGCGAGTCCGCCGCCGGTCCGTGGTAGGCGTTGAAGATGCGCTGCACCTTCTTGCCGCTCACGCCGTAGTTCTTCACCAGGATCTGCCGCAGGAACTCCGAGCAGGCGATGATGTGGCTGGTCCAGTTCCACCAGCGCTTCTGCAGGAAGCGCGTGAGTTTGACCTTCCAGCCGTAGCGCTTGGTCTGGAACACGTTGATGTCGTCGCCGTCGCACCAGCCCTTGCGGTGCGCGATCTCCCACGCGCCGTCGACCATGATGCGGATCGCGACGGGCTTGCCGCGCAGCTTGCCGGCGAGCACGTGCAGCAGCGCGAGGTGCTCGTTGACGTAGACGATGTCGTAGCGGCCCGCGGTGCGGAGCACGGCCAGGAAGGCCTTGAGGTAGCGCACCGGCAGCGCGCCGCGCGAGATCGCCTGCACGGGGAACGGATACCCTGTCGGCTTGGGATCCGAGCAGAAGGCGATCACCTCGACCTGGTGTCCGCGCTCGACCAGGAAGCGCCCCAGGCTCGGCACGTACACGGCCGGACCGCCGAGGTCGGGAGGGAACACGGGCGCGGTGATCAGGACGCGCATCGGGATCCCTCCATCGGCTGGAAGTCGTGCCGGGGTACACAAGCTGCGGTCGCGCCTTGCATGCAGGGCGCACAGTCTGGAATCCGCCGCGCGCGCTGGCCAGGGGAGGCCATCCGCAACTGCGACGCGCCACGGGGACGAGCTCCGCACGACCGTCGCTCGTCGGCAGGACGCAGGGCCGATCCGTCGCCGCGCGATCCGGAACGAACTTCGTCCTCGGCCGGGATCCCGGAGTACGCTTCGGAAGAGATGAACACCCGCCCGATCCGCGCCTTCGCGCGCCACGGACAGTATCCGTGCTCCTATCCCCCGCTCGGGGGCTAGGGCCGGCGGGACGCATTCGCTCCCCAGACCAGGACCCGAGCCCCGTGCGGCCCGGGTCCTCGCGTTCCGAGGGTCCGGACGCGCGCGGCCCGACGACGAGACGAGCCCCGATGGAACCCATCCGACGACGAGCGGCGCGCCACCAGCGCGATCTGGTGTGGCGCACCCTGTGCGAACGGCAGGCGTCCGCGCTCGAGCGCGGCATGTGCAACGCCTTCCTCGACGGCGCGCGCGCGCTGGACCTCGATCATGCGCGGCTTCCGCGCCACGCGCAGCTCTCGCGGCGCCTCCACGAGCTGTGCGGCTGGCGCATCGAGAGCGTGCCCGGCCTGATCCCGGCGCGCGACTTCTTCGCCCTGCTCCGCGAGCGGCGCTTCCCCTCGCCGGAGTGGATCCGTCATCCCGAGGACCTCGAGTACACGCCCGAGCCCGACGCCTTCCACGATCTCTTCGGGCACCTGCCGCAGCTCGCCTCGCCGGCGATCACGCGCGTGCTCGACGAGCTCGCCGCGGCCGCGCGCGGGGCGGATGCCGCACAGCTCGCCTCGATCGAGCGCGTGTACTGGTTCACGATCGAGTTCGGGCTGATCGAGGAGGCGCGCGGCGTGCGCGCGCTGGGCGCGGGCCTCGCGTCGTCGATCGCCGAGCTGGAGCGCGCGCTGCACGCGCCCGCGGTCGAACGCCGCGCGTTCGTGCTCGGCGACGCTGCGGCGACGCCCTTCGTCACCGATCGGCCGCAGGAGCTCTACCTCGTCACGCGCGATCTCGCGGTGCTCGCCCTCGAGCTCGGCGGCACGGCCTGGCGCACGCTCGGGCGCGTGGCCTGAGCGGCGCGAGAGCGCTCACGCGGCGCAACCGACCCGCTCGAGGCCCGGGCGCCGCGCGCTCAGCCGCCGCCGCAGGAGATCTTCTCCTTGCGGTTGGTCGTGCGGTCGTCCTCGATCGCCATCAGGCGCTCGACGGTCACGTCGCCCGTGGGGTACTCCCCCGTGAAGCAGGCGTTGCAGAACTTCTCGACCTTGGCGTTGCCCGCGCGCGCGGCCTCGTTCATCGCGGCGCGCTCGAGGTAGATCAGGTGGTCGACGTCCAGCGCACGCGCGATCTCGTGCTCGGTCAGGTTGGCGGCGATGAACTCGCGCTTGCTGGCCATGTCGACGCCGTACGGGCAGGGCGCGACCAGCGGCGGGCTGCACGAGGCGAGGTAGACCTTGCGCGCGCCGGCCTCGCGCACCATCGCGACGATCTTGCGCGCGGTGTTGCCGCGCACGATCGAGTCGTCGACCAGCAGCACGTCCTTGCCCTCGAACTCCAGGCGGATCGGGTTGAGCTTGCGCCGGATCGAGTTCTGGCGCTGCGCCTGGTTGGGCATGATGAACGTGCGCCCGATGTAGCGGTTCTTGACCAGACCCTCGCGGTACGGCACGCCGAGCTCGAGCGCCATCGCCAGCGCGGCGTCGCGCGAGGAGTCGGGGATCGGGATCACCGCGTCGGGCGTCGGGGCGCCGCTCGCCTTCCACTGGCGCGCCAGCGCCTCGCCGAAGCGGCGGCGCGTCTTGTAGACGGAGATGTCGTCGATCAGCGAGTCGGGGCGCGCGAAGTAGACCAGCTCGAAGATGCAGGGCCGGTGCGGCTTGTCCGAGAGCTTGCGGCGCAGGAGGCGCCGGTCGGTGCCGATGAAGACCGCCTCGCCCGCGTCCAGATCGAAGCTGCGCTTGTAGCCGTTGACGTCGAGCACGGTCGTCTCGCTGGCGCAGGCGAACCAGTGGCCTTCGCTGGTCTGCTTCTCGCCCAGCACGCAGGGCTTGATGCCGTACGGGTCGCGGAAGCAGACCATGCCGACGTCGGGGATGGTCGCCACGACCGAGTAGGCGCCCTTGACGTCCTGGTACACGCGCTTGACGGCCGCGAAGACGTCCTCGGCGTCGGGGCGATGGCCGGGACGCAGGCGCTCGGTCAAGGCCTGCGCGAAGACGTAGAGGATCACCTCGAGGTCGCACGAGGAGTTGAGGCGCGTGCCGCTGGAGCGGAACAGCTTCTGGTGCAGCTCGGCGAAGTTCGTGACGTTGCCGTTGTGCGCCATCGCGACGCCCAGCGGGAACGTCAGGTGGAAGGGCTGCGCGTCGTCCTTGCGTCCCGCGCCGACGGTCGGGTAGCGCACGTGGCCGACGCCCAGGTTGCCGCGCAGGCGCGCCATGTTGGTCTCGTTGAAGATCTCGAGCACGAGCCCGAGGCCCTTCTTCACGTGGAAGGAGTCGGTGAAGGTGATGATCCCCGCCGCATCCTGTCCGCGGTGCTGCACCGCGAGGAGGCCCTCGTAGATCTCGCCCGCGACGTCGACCCCGTCAGGGCCGTAGATGCCGATGAATCCACACATGCTTGCCCGTCCCCTTCGCGCTTCCCGGTGCCGATCGACCAAGCCGCAGAATAAGCCCCGCGCGAAGGCGAGGCAAGGCACGCGCTCGGGGAGAGCTCGCGGATCGATCGCTCGGCTGCGCGGCTCGCCGCCGGCCTCGCTTCCACCACTCGTCGCGTCCGGATGCTCCAAGCGCGCATCCGGAGAGGCCGCTCAGGCGAGGATCTCCTTCGCCACCTCGCCGCTGACGTTGGTCAGGCGGAAGTCGCGGCCGGCGTAGTTGAACGTCAGCCGCTCGTGATCGAGCCCGACGAGGTGCAGGATCGTCGCGTGGAAGTCGGGCACGCTCATGCGGCCTTCGACCGCCTCGATCCCGTTCTCGTCGGTCGATCCGTACGAGAAGCCGCCCTTCACGCCGCCGCCGGCCATCCAGGCGGTGAAGCCCTTGTGGTTGTGGTCGCGTCCGTCGCCGTTCTGCGCGTAGGGCGTGCGACCGAACTCGCCGGCCCAGATCACGAGCGTGTCCTTCAGGAGTCCGCGCCGCTCGAGGTCCTCGAGCAGGGCCGCGATCGGCCGGTCGACCTCCTTGCACTGGCGCGGCAGATCGGTCTTCAGGTTGCGGTGCTGGTCCCAGCCGCCGTGCGAGATCTCGACGAAGCGCACGCCCGCCTCGGAGAGGTGGCGCGCCATCAGGCACTGGCGCCCGAAGCCGTCGGTCTCGTCCGCGCCGATGCCGTAGCTCTCGAGCGTCGCGGGCTTCTCCTTGGAGAGGTCGAGCAGCGCGGGCAGCTCGGCCTGCATGCGGAAGGCGAGCTCGAAGGACTCGATCACCGCGTCGACCTCGTCGTTGTCGTGCTCGCGCCGCGCGTGTTCGCGGTTGAGCGACTTCAGGAGGTCGAGCTGCTTGCGCTGCTCCTCCTTCGAGAGGCGCTCGTTGCGGATGTCGGCGACCGCCTCCTCCTGCGCGCCGCGCCGGCCGCGGCCCTGCGCGCGGCCCGAGCCGATGCGCATGCCCTGGTACGTGCCCGGCAGGAAGCCGCTGCCGTAGTTCTGCGCGCCGCCCTGGCCCGCGGCCGGGTTGATCGTGACGAAGCCGGGCAGGTTCTGGTTGAGCGTGCCCAGCCCGTAGAGCGTCCACGCGCCGAGCGAGGGGCGCACGAACTGGAACGAGCCGGTGTGCTGCTGCAACGTCGCGGGCGCGTGCGCCGGCACGTCGGTCGCCATGCCGCGCAAGAGGCACAGGTTGTCGGCGCGTTTCGCGAGCTCGGGGAAGAGCTCGCTGATCCACAGGCCGCCCTGGCCGTGCTGCGCGAACTTCCACGGCGAGGCCATCAGCACGGCGCCCGCGCGGTACTTGTCGGAGACCGACTGCCCGTCGTGCGCGGCGAGCTCGGGCTTGTAGTCGAAGGTGTCGACGTGGCTGGGCGCGCCGGCCATGTTGAGGAAGATCACCCGCTTCGCGCGCGCGGCGAAGTGCGGCGCCTTCGGATCGAGCGGACCCGCGCTGGGTTCCTGCGCCAGCGCGGATTGCGCCAGCAGGCTGCGCAGCGCGAGGAAGCCCAGGCCGGCGCCGGCGAAGCGCAGCAGGTCGCGGCGGCCGGGAGCTCGAGCATCGTGGTCGTGGTTCATGGCGTGCCCTCAGCTCTGGTAGCGGAACTCGGCCGACTGGAACAGCGTCTGCACGAAGGCCGACCAGGCGCGCGTGCGCGAGTCCTTGGCCTTCTTGTTGCCCGCGAACTCGCGCAGGAAGCGCCGCACGGCCTCGCGCTCGCTGCCGTCGGGCTCGCGGCCGAGCGCGAGCTCGAAGGCCTGCGCGATGCGCGCATCGTCGTCCGCGGCCTTGCCCGCGAGCAGCCGCTCGGCGAACGCATCGGCGGTCGCGATCACGTCCTTGTCGTTCATCAGGTACAAGGCCTGTGTCGCGACCGTGGTCTCGTCGCGGTCGCCGATCACGAAGGAGGGCTCGGCCTCGTCGAAGACCTCGAGCGAGTCGGGCAGCTTGTCGCGCAGGATCGGCAGGTAGACCGAGCGCACCGGGCGCTCCTTCAGCGCCGGCGCGAGCAGCTCGTCGCGCCGCGGCGCGCCCTCGAGCGTGCCGACGGGCGAGCCGACCGGCGGCGCGACGAGCGTGCCGGCCGCGCACAGCATCGCGTCACGGATCGCCTCGGCCTCCAGGCGCCGCTCCGGCATGCGCCAGAGCGTCAGGTTCTCCGGATCGGCCGCGAGGCCCGCGGGCTCGTCGCGCGCGGCGAGGCGGTAGGCGTGGCTGAGCACGATCTCGCGCACGAGCTTCTTCGTCGACCAGCCCTGCGCGACGAGCTCCGTCGCGAGCCAGTCGAGCAGCGGCTGGTTGACGGGGCGCTGGCCGCTCGCGCCGAAGTTGTCGGGCGTGCGCACGAGGCCCTGGCCGAACAGGTGCAGCCAGATGCGGTTCGCCCACACGCGCGCGGTCAGCGGATTGCGCGGCGAGGCGATCCACTCGGCGAGCTCGCGGCGCCCCGACTGCTTGTCGATCGCGCCGACGCCGAGGTCGCCGATCACCTGCGGGAAGCCGCGCGGCACGATCTCGCCGGCCTTCTCGAGCTCGCCGCGCTCGAGCACGGCCGCGTCGCGCGGACGGCCCTCGACGACGCCCATCGCCTGGCGATTGGCCGGCAACGGCCGGCCCTGCTCGTCGAAGCGCGCCAGCACCTCGTCGAGGATCGCGCGCTGCTCGTTCGCGATGCGCTCGCGCTGCTTGTCCTTGGGATCGCCGGGCTTGGCGTTGTCGGCCTGGCGCTCGATCTGCTCGCGCGCGCGCTCGAGCAGGAGACGCGTCGGACGATCCATCGTCGGACCGTCGGGCACGTGCGCGCCCTCGGGCAGCGCGATCAGCGTCGAGGGGTTGAGGTTGCCCGGCCCGCGGTACGTTCCGTAGCGCGTGTCGCTGCTGAGGAAGACGCCGGCGAGCGCGTAGTAGTCGCGCGTCGGGATCGGATCGAACTTGTGGTCGTGGCAGCGCGCGCACGAGACCGTCAGGCCGAGCATGCCCTGCGAGACGGCGTCGATCTGCTCGTCGGCGAGGTCGTAGGCGAACTGGCGCCTGTCGCGAGTGTTGTGGCCCTTCGCGCCCAGCGCGAGGTAGCCGGTCGCGATCAGGTGCTGCGCGCGTTCGTCCTCGCTCGCGGCGGGCAGGAGGTCGCCGGCGATCTGCTCGCGCACGAAGCGGTCGTAGGGCATGTCGGCGTCGAAGGCCGCGAGCACCCAGTCGCGGTAGCGCCAGGCCTGCGGGTAGAGCACGTTCGTGTCCTTGCCGCTCGACTCGGCGTAGCGCGCGACGTCGAGCCAGTGCCGGCCCCAGCGCTCGCCGAACGCGGGCGAGGCGAGCAGACGGTCGACCACGGCGGCAAACGAGCCCTCGCTGCGGTCCTTCTCGAACGCGGCGAGCTCCTCGGGCGTCGGCGGCAGCCCGGTGAGATCGAAGCTGACGCGGCGCAGCCAGCTGCGGCGATCGACGTCGGCGACCGGCGCCGCGCCCTTCGCCTCCATCGCGGCGAGCAGGAAGCGGTCGATCTCGCTCCAGGCCCAGCTCTTGTCCTTCGTCGTCGGCGCGCTGGCGCGCTCGGGCGGCTGGAAGCACCAGAACTCGCGCGCCTTCTCGAAGTCGATCGCGTGCTTCGCCGGCGCGGGCGCGGCGGGCGCGCCGGCCGAAGAGCCCGCGCTCGCGGGCCAGGGCAGGCCGAGCTCGACCCAGTGCTCGAGGTCGTGCACCTCGTCGGGCTCGAGCTGCTTCTTGGGCGGCATCTGCAGGTCCTTGTCCTTCCAGCGCACGGCCTCGATCAGCAGGCTCTCCTCGACGTCGCCGGCCAGCGCGGCCGGGCCGCTCGTGCCGCCTGCGAGCACGTTCTCGCGCGAGTCCAGGCGCAGGCCGCCCTTCAGCTTCTCGGCGCGCGCGGAGTGGCACTGGAAGCACGAGCGCTCGAGCAGCGGGCGGATCTTCGCCTCGAAGAAGGCGGCGGCCTCGGGCGTGACCTCGACGGGCATCGCGGGCTTGCCCGCGTCCTTCGCAGGCTCCTTCGCCGGTTCCTTGCCCTTCGGGACGGGGGAGCTCTTGAACTCGCTCTCGTCGATCAGGCCGTCGTGGTTCTTGTCGAGGCGCTGGAAGAGGCGCGGCGCGCGGTCGAACTCCGTCGCGCTGAGCTTGCCGTCCGCGTCCTTGTCGAGGCGCTCGAGCAGCTTCTTCCAGGCCTCGTTGCGGTCGCGGGGCTGCTGGGCGACGAGCGCCGAGGCCGCGCTGGCGAGGACGATTCCGACGAGGAGTGCGTGCTTCATGCGTGCTGGACCCTGTTCGGCAGAATACCTGCCCGGGCCGAAAGCCCGCCTGAAGCGGAAGCCGCGACGGAGAGGAGCTCTCGCACCGGGCAGCGGAGCCCTGGGTAGCCGTTAGGATGTACGGGTGTCCACGGTGCGGAACATCCCCATGCAGCGCCTGCAGGCGACCGACAAGAAGCTCGGTCTGGTCGCCTGCGCGCTGCTCCAGCCACTGCGCTGGCTGCCGCGCCGCACCAGCCCGCCGCCCGAGGCGCTCGAGCGGGTGCTGCTGGTCAAGTTCTGGGGCATCGGCAGCCTGCAGCTCCTGACGCCCGCCGTGCGCACCCTGCGCGCGCGGCATCCGCGGGCGCGCCTGACGCTGCTGACGCTCAAGGAGAACGAGGCCTTCGCGCGCGGGCTGGGAGCGTTCGACGAGGTGCTGACGCTCGACGTGCGCTCGGGCAGCGGGCTCGCGGGCTGGGCGCGCGTCTTCGAGCGCATCCGCGTGCTGGTGCTGGCGCTGCGGCGTGCGCGCTTCGACGCGGTCTACGACTTCGAGTTCTTCACGCGCTTCTCGGCCCTGATCGCGCTCTCCAGCGGCGCGCCGCTCAGCGCCGGCTTCGAGGCGCCGCAGGTCTGGCGCGGCCACTTCCACACGCGCAGCGTCCCGTTCAACCGCTACTGGCACGTCGCGCGCAACTTCCGCGCGCTGGCCGGCGGCGAGGACGGCCGCGAGATCGAGCCCGACGAGCTCGCCCCCTACCGCATCCTGCCGGAGGACGACGCGCGCGTGCGCGAGCTGCTGCGCCAGCGCGGCCTCGTGCCCGGCGCGCCCTTCGTCGTGCTCAACGCCAACGCGGGGAGGCTCTCGCTCGAGCGGCGTTGGCCCCTCGAGCGCTTCGCCGAGCTGGCGCGCGCGCTGGTCGAGCAGGACCGCACGCCGGTCGTGCTCGTCGGCGCCGACGCCGAGCGCGAGCACGTCGCCGCGCTGCGCGCGCAGGCCGGCGTCGACGCGCGCTGGCTGGTCGATCTCGCCGGCGAGCTCACGATCGGCGAGCTGTGCGCGCTGCTCGCCCAGTCCGGCGCACTGGTCACCAACGACAGCGGGCCGATGCACCTCTCCGCCGCGCTCGGCACGCCGACGATCGGACTGTTCGGGCCCGAGACGCCCGTGATGTACGGGCCGCTCGGCGCGCGCGTGCGCGCGCTGTGGCGTCCGCCGGTGTGCAGCCCGTGCATCAACGTGCACGACAACAAGGTCGCCAACTGCGTGCGCGGCCATCCCGAGTGCCTGACCAACCTCGCGGTCGAGGAGGTCCTCGAGGAGACGCGCCTGCTGCTGTGGGACGGCGTCCTGCATCCCGCGGCGGGCTTCCCGCGCCGCAGCGTGCTGCGCGCGCTGCCCGCCAGCGAGCCGGATGCGGCCGGAGCGCGCGGATGAAGGTGCTGCTCCTCAACCCGCCGGGACGGCGCATCTACATCCGCGACTACTCGTGCTCGAAGACGACCAAGTCGAACTACCTGTTCCATCCGGTCGACCTCGTCACGCTCTCGGGCACGCTCGCGGCCGAGCACGAGATCGCCGTGCTCGACTGCATGGCCGAGCGCCTCGACGCCGCCGCCGCGCACGCGCGCATCGCGCAGTTCGCGCCCGAGGCGCTCGTCAGCCTGGTCGGCTCGGTCTCGTGGGACGAGGACCGCGCCTTCCTCGCCGAGGAGGCGCGCGCCGGCCGGCGCGTGCTCGCGATCGGCGACGTGCTGCAGGAGGCGAGCGAGGCGCGCCTGGCC
Source organism: Planctomycetota bacterium (assembly GCA_044229935.1). GTDB lineage: Bacteria > Planctomycetota > UBA1135 > UBA1135 > JADJLZ01. Next base: position 45,940 of record JBGASC010000002.1, read on the forward strand.
GAGGAGCCCTGGCTCGAGGCCGTGCTGCACGACTTCTCGAGCGCCGACGCGAACGCGATCCTCGCCGGCGAGCGCGAGGAGCTGTGCGATGCGACCGTGCGGCGCGCGGACGGCTCGGTGCAGCGCGTGCGCCGCGGCCCGCGCAAGGGCAGCTTCCGCGTGCCGCGCCCGCGCCACGAGCTCTTCCCCGCGCGCGGCTACCACTTCTCCTTCGCGCGCCGCGAGCCCTTCGCGACCGTTCTGACCGACTACGGCTGCCCGTACCCGTGCACGTTCTGCGTGATCGGCACGCTGGGCTTCAAGACGCGCCCGCTCGCCGACGTGCTCGAGGAGCTCGACCACCTGCGCGCGCGCGGCGTGCGCGAGGTCTTCTTCATGGACCAGACCTTCGGCGTGCAGCGCGAGCGCGCGCTGGAGCTGTGCGCCGAGCTCGAACGCCGCGGCGATCTCTCCTGGACCGCCTTCACGCGCCCGGACACGGCCGACGACGAGCGCCTGGCGGCGATGAAGCGCGCGGGCTGCCACACGCTGATCCTGGGCGTCGAGAGCGCCAGCGACGACGTGCTCGCGGCGTACAAGAAGGGCTACCGCGCCTCGGCCGTGCGCGAGGGCTTCGCGCGCGTGCGCCGCCACGGCCTGCGCACGGTCGGCACGTTCATCATCGGCCTGCCCGAGGAGGACGAGGCCTCGCTCGCGCGCACGCTCGACCTCGCGGTCGAGCTCGAGCTCGACTTCATGAGCCTCAACATGGCCGTGCCGCGCTTCGGAACGCCCTTCCGCGCGCGCGCGCTCGAGCTCGGCCTGTGCCGCAGCGAGGACCTCGTCATGGACCAGGGCGGCGCGGACGCGTTCCTCCCGACCAGCACGCTCGACCGTGCGGCGATGCTGCGCCTGAAGAAGCGCATGGTGCGGCGCTTCTACCTGCGGCCCTCGTACCTGTGGCGCCGGCTCGCCGGCGTCCGCAGCCTGCACGAGCTCAAGGCGCAGGCGCGCGAGGGCCTGGCGCTGCTCGCGCGCAACGTCTGAGCATTCGTGGCCCCGGCGGCACGAGCGCACGGGCATCGCGGCGGGCGCGCTGCTATCCTCGCCGCGCATGTCCCGCCGCTGGCTCCTGTGGCTCGTGCTGCTGCTCGTGCTGACGCGCGCGGCGCTGGTGCTCTCCTGCGCCGACGTCTTCTTCTACGGCGAGGAGCTCGGCAAGGGCGCGGCGGCCAAGGCGCTGCTCGACCACCTGCCGACCGGCTACATCCACAAGAACTACGGCTACCACGAGGGCGGCGGCTTCGTCGTCACGCACCTCAAGGCCTTCTTCTTCGTGCTGGTCGGCCAGAACGTGCTCGCGCACAAGCTCGTCGCGCTCCTGACCAGCACGCTGATCCTGCTCGCGGGCTGGAGGCTCTGCCGCGTGCACTTCGGCGAGCGTGCCGCGCTGGTCTTCGGCCTGCTCTTCGTCGCCTGCCCCGCCGCGCAGCTGCGCTTCTCGCTGCTCAGCCTGGGCACGCACTTCGAGGCGCTCCTCTTCATCGCGCTCGTGCTGCACCTTGCGCTCGTGATCGCGTCCCAGGCGCGGCCGCGCGTGCGCGAGCTCGTCGCGCTCGGGCTCGCGGCCGGGTTCGGGCTGTACTGCTCGCTGCAGACGGCGCCCGCGAGCGCCTGCGCCGCGTTGTGGATCCTCTGGCAGCGCCGCGGCCGGCCCGCGCCGCGCGAAGTGGGCCTCGCTGCCGTCGGGCTCCTGCTCGGGCTCGTGCCGCTGCTCGCGAGCGTGGCGCAGATCGGGATGGCCGCGCTGCGTCCCGCGCCGCAGACCGCCGCGCCGCGCGCGAGCGTCGCCGACGCGTTCGAGGGTTTCGTGTCGGCGCTCCGCGGTGGCGACGTGTTCGACTGGCTCTACGTGGCGGTCTTCACGGCCGGCGCGGCGATCGCCGTGCGGAAGCACCGGACCGCGCGCCTGGTCGCGCTGTGGCTGGCGCTCTACCTCGCGCTCTACTTCGCGAGCGGCCTCGCCACGCACAACGACAACTGGTTCTTCTTCCTGCGCCTCGCGCCGCTGTGGTTCGGCGGGATGCTGCTCGCCGCAGCCGCGTACGGCTCGCTCGAGGGCGGCGCGCGGCGCGCAGGTGCGCTCGCGATCGGGCTGCTCCTGGCCGGCGGCCTGTTCGACCTGCGGGGCCTGCTCGCCGACGCGCGGCCCGGCGCGCTGCGCGAGAACTGGAGCCTGCTCGCGCGCACGCAGGGCTACGACTTCGGCGAGTACCTGCCGCGCTTCGTCGGCCACCTCGACACCACCGACGCGCAGCGCATCGCGATCACGCGCCGCTTCGACGCCGATCCGCGGCTCCTCGAGCCCGCGCTGGCGAGCGCGCTGCATCCGCCGCCGCAGGGCGAGCTCGCCGACGTGCTCGCGCGCTGGCGCAGCGACCACGGTCCGGGCTGGGAGGACGCGCTCGCGGGTTTCGGCCTGGTCGTCGATCCGAGCTTCGGCCACCAGCCCGAGCAGGCCTTCGCGCGCATCGAAACGCAGCCGGCGGAGCTGCGCGAGAGGCTCGCCGAGGGCTTCGGGCGCATCGCGCTCGGCCTCAAGTACGACGAGGACAAGCTGCGCGCCGCGGCCGCGCTCGCCGCGCCGTCCGCGCTGCGCGCGAGCTTCCTGCGCGGCGTCGGCTGGCGCCTGTACGAGCTCCACCGCATGCGGCCCGATCGTGCGCTCGCGTTCCTCCAGACGCTGCCCGAGGACGTGCGTCCGCAGTTCGAGCGCGGCTGGCGCGAGGCGGTCGAGCTGCACACGCTGCGCTGAGCGGGCCCGCGCGCGTCACGCGCAGCGTCGATGGCGGCGTCGCACCGCTCGCGGGCTCAGAAGCCCATCCAGTCGCCCGTCTGGATCGGCGCGCCGCCGAGCTCCTCCGCGAATTCGTCGCCGCCGGGCATCAACACGTCGACCACCGGCCGCGGATCGAAGCGCTCGGGCAGCGCGAACGCGAGCGGTCCGCGCGCCCAGCGCAGGTTCGTCGTCAGGTACACCGGCTTCCCGCCGCCCGCCGCGCGCGCGAGCGCGACGGCGAGGCCCTGGCGCTGCGCGTCGAGCTCCGGAAGCGCATCGACCAGGATCGTGAAGCGCACGCCGTTGACCTCGTGCTCGGAGAGCGCGAGCAAGAGGCTCTCGCCGCCGCCCTCGGGCGCCGCGAGCGCGAAGCGGTAGCGCGACGCGGCCGCGGGCGCGAGGAAGCGCCACTGGAACCAGGCCGCATCCCGCACGAACGCGCCGCGGCACGCGTCGGGGCAGCGCACGCGGCCCAGCGCGATGCGCGCGTCCTCCGCGTCGAGCGACTGCGCGACCCAGCGCCGTCCGCTCGCGTCGCGCACCGTGCGCGAGAGGCTCGGCGCGACCAGCAGCGTGCGCGCGCGCGCGACTTCGCGTCCGCCGAGCTTGAGCAGCGGGCCGAGCGAGCGGCGGTTGGGGTAGCCGAAGAGGAACCCGCCGCGCGGCTCGCGCGCAACCGCGGCGGAGAGATCGGCCAGGATCGCCTTGCCGATGCCCTTGCGCTGCTGCGAGCCGTCGACGACGTAGCAGCCGATCTGCCAGCCGGTCGCGAGCGCGCCGTCGCGGCGCAGGAAGCGGAACGGGATCGCGCCGACGTGGCCGACGAGCGTCTCGCCCTCGTGCGCGAGCGTCACCAGTCCGCGCCCGGCGGGGTTCTCGGGCCCGTGCGTGTGCGCCACGAACTCGGGGCGCTCCTTGGGCCGCGCGTGCTCCGGCACGTGCGCGAAGGCGCGCGCAGCGAGCTCGACGAAGAGCTCCGCGTCGCGCGGCTCTGCGGCGTGCGTCGCGATCGTCAGCACGCGCCGAGCTCCGCGAAGCTGACCAGCTCGACGCCGCGGCGCTCGATCGCGGCGCGCACCTCGGGAGAAACGAGCGCCTCGAGCTCGCGCCTGCGCATCGCCGGCCCGTGGTCGCCGTAGGGATCGCCCGCGCCGCTGCCGTCGCCCGGATGCGTCATCAGCTCGGCGGTCTCGCCGGCGGAGAGGCCCTCGATCGCGCGCACCATCCAGGCCGTGTCGAGCGCGCCGGACCGCACCAGGCCGAGGAAGCGGTCGGGCATGCGCAACGGCGCGGCGATGCGCGCGCGCGTGCGCCGGTGCAGCGTGCTGATCAGGATCGCGATCGGCCAGCGCGAGAGCGGCGAGCCGCGGAAGTCGGCGCGGCCGGAGAGCTCGGGCGCGCGGGCGCAGCCGATGCCGAAGCGCGCGCCGAGGCGGTGCAGCACCGCGCCGCTGCGCGCGAAGCCGTGCAGGTGGCAGTGGCTGTCCAGGTGCGTCGGCCGGATCCCGGCGGCGAGCACGCGCTCGATCTGGGCCGCGTACTCGGCCTCGATCTCCGCCTCGGGGATGCGCCCGAGGAAGAGCGCGCGCGCCGTCGGCCGCAGCGCGCCCATGCGCCCGTCGGCGCCGACCAGGTGCGGGATGCGCTCGCGCGGCGCGAGCGGTCGCTCGTCGTGCAGCACCAGGTGCACGCCGCAGCCGAGCCTCGGCCGCGAGCGCAGGCCGGCCACGGCCGCGTCGAAGGCCTCGCCCACCGCCATCAGGCTCGTGCTGGTCAGGATGCCGCGGTCGTGCGCCTCGAAGATCGCCGCGTTGATGCCCGGCGACATGCCGAGGTCGTCCGCATTGACGATCAGGCGCGGCGCGCGCGCGTCTCGACTGGCCTCCGGAGACATCGTGGCTCGGGATTCTAGCGCGCAGCCCGCGCGCTCACTCGCGCGACGCGGCGCGCGGGTAGCGGCCGCGCAGGAGGTTCCAGCGGATCGTGACGATCTCGCCGAGCACGGTCAGGTAGGTGCGCAGGCGCACGCTGCCGCCGATCTTGTGCTCGCAGCGGATCGGCACCTCGCGCACGTCGCGGCCCAGGCGCCGCGCGAGGAAGAGCACCTCGAAGTCGAAGCCGAAGCCGTCGATGCGCTGGTGGCGGAAGAGCTCCTGCGCGACGTCGGTGCGGTAGAGCTTGAAGCCGCACTGCGTGTCGTAGAAGCCCGAGACGACGAAGAGCGCGATCAGCATCTGCCCGATGCCGCCCAGGAAGCGCCGCAGCGGCGGATACTCCAGGTGCCCGCCGGGCGCACGCTTGGAACCGATCACGATCGGCGCCGCGTCGGCCTCCTTCCAGAGCTTCTCGAACTCCTCGATCGGGATCGAGAGATCGGCGTCGCTGAAGAGGATCCAGGGCTGGCGCGCGGCCGCCACGCCGGTGCGCAGCGCGGCACCCTTGCCGCCGCGTCGTTCGCGTCGCACGACGCGCACGGAGTCGCCGAAGCGCCGGCGGATCTCCTCGCCCATGCCGTCGCTGGAGCCGTCGTCGACCACCAGCACCTCGAAGGCGTCCAGGTGCGTCCGCGCCCAGGCCAGCGCGCGCTCCAGCGTGCTCACGATGCGCTGCGCCTCGTTGTAGGCGGGGAAGAGGAGGGTCAGTTCACGGCGCGGCAAGGGGGGGCCTCGGCAGGGAGGGCGCGAAAGTCTACCCCAGGCTATCGGCCGTTCCGCGCGCACCGCTGGTGCTCTGCGCCTCGATCCAGGAAGCAATTTCGCGCGCGGCCCGCGCCGGCACGGTGGAATCGACGCGCGTCGCGCAGTGCCGGCCCTGTTCGCCGTGGCGGTAGAGCGGATCGTAGTGGCGCTCGAGCAGCACGCGCACGAGCTCGTCGACCTCGCCCGCGCGCAGGCGCTCGCACAGCCCGGGCTCGCCGCTCGCACGCTTCACGCGCGCCTCGAGCAGCGGCAGCTGGCGCAGGAGCTCGGCCTCGCAGCCGGGCGCGGCGAGGTAGTCCTGCTCGAGCACCTCGACGCGCCGCTCGACGCTGGTGACGAGCTCGATCGAGGTGCCGCCCGAGAGCGCGCGCCACAGTTCGCGCGGCAGGATCACGTCGCCCACCTTGCGGCTCTCGCCCTCGAACACCACGACCGGGCCGAGGCCCTGGCGCAGGCGCGCGAAGAGCCGGCTCTCGAAGCGCTTCTGCGAGACCGGCTCGAGCCCGACCATGCCCAGCAGCGAGCTGCGATGGCCCGCGAGCGCCTCCAGATCGATCGTCCAGCCCGGGTGCAGGCGCTCGAGCTCGCGCAGGACGAGCGTCTTGCCCACGCCGGTCAGCCCGCGCAGCACGAAGGCCGGCGGGAAGCGCGCGCCCTCGAGGAAGCGCACGATCTCGCTGCGCCAGGCGCGGTAGCCGCCCTGCAGGACGTGCACGCGCTCGAAGCCGATCGAGCGCAGGAGCCAGGCCACGCTGCGCGAGCGCAATCCGCCGCGCCAGCAGTGCAGCACGACCGGGTGTGCCGGCCGTTCGCGCACCGGCACGGCCGCGACGACGCGCTCGAGCTCGTCGATGCCGCGCTCGGTGGCCGCACGCACGCGCGCGGCGAGGTCCTCGGCGCCCAGCGTCTCGCCCGCGAGCCTCGCGATGCGCGCGCACAGCTCGTGGATGTGCGCGACGACGATCTCGCGCCCCTCGCGGAAGGCCCGCTCGGGCGACTCGCGCCGGTAGAGCGTGCCGATCAGCGCGCGCTCGGTGTCGTCGAAGAGCGGCACGTTGTGCGCGCCCGGCACGTGGTCCTCGGCGAACTCGGCCGGGCTGCGCAGGTCGATCACGAGCGCCTCCCCTGCGAGGAGCTCGCCCGCGGCGAGCGCGGGGACGCGCACTCCGGTGCTGTCGTGGATTCCGTCGGTCGCGCCCATCTCGAGCCGCGGATGATAGCGCCCTCGCGCCGGAGCACGGCCGGACTCCGCGGCGCGCATCGCATGCGGGTGCGGCTCCTTGCGTGCGCCTCGGGCGCGTGCGAGGTTGGTGCCGTGCTCGGTGCGTCTCTCCATCCGTTGCAGGCCGGGTCGACGTTCCAGGCGCTGCCCTCCGCGCTGGTGCTCGCGCTGCTCGCCGTCTACGCCATCGCGAGCGTCGTCACGTTCCTCGTCTTCGCCTGGGACAAGTCCTGCGCGCGGCGCGGAGCCCGGCGCGTCAGCGAGCGGGCGCTGCACCTGCTCGAGCTGTGCGGCGGCTGGCCGGGCGCGCTCGCCGCGCAGGGACTGCTGCGCCACAAGAGCGCGAAGCTCTCCTACCGCGCCGTGCTGTGGCTGATCGTCGCGCTGCACGTCGCGCTCTGGGGCGGATTCCTCTGGGCCAGCCTGCGCGAAGGTTGAGTCGGGCGCACCGCCGTGCGCCTCGTGTCGCGTGCGGGATCCGCGACTCCGGGATATCCTGCTAAAGGGCGCAACTCGTCTCGCGCCCTGCACCGCCACGCATCCACAGCCGTGCATCGTGCACACAGGTTTGCCGCATGCGCTCGATCTTGCTTCCGATTCGCATCGTCCTCGTCGGCCTCGCGGCCAGTCCATTCGCTCCAGGACAAGTCACGACGCGCGTGAGCCTCACCTGGAACCAGGAGCAGGTCTCCGCGATCGTGGATTTCCGTTCCGCGCTCTCCGCCGACGGCCGTTTCGTTGCACTCTCGGCGAACTCCTCCCTCGCACCGATCAACACCTTCGCGAACAAGGAGGTCTTCGTGAGGGACCGGCAGACCGGGACGGTCGATCTCGTCAGTCGCGCGACGAGCGGTGCGCTGAGCAACGGCTTCTCGAACCTGGGCGACATGTCCGCCGATGGGCGTTTCGTCGTCTTCGAGTCCGCGGCTTCCACGCTCGTCGCCGGCGACACCAACGGAACGCACGACATCTTCCTGCGCGACCGCCAGCTCGGCGCGACGGTCTGCGTGAGCGTCAACTCTCTCGGCGCGCCAGCGAACGATTCGAGCGCGCGTCCGACCGTGTCGGCCGATGGACGCTTCGTGTGCTTCCAGAGCTACGCGACGGACCTCGTTGCCGGCGACACCAATGCAGCGCCCGACGTCTTCGTGCGCGACATGCTGCTCGGTTCGACCGAGCGCGTGAGCCTGAGCAGTGTCGGTGCTCAAGTCGCTCTGGGCGGCGAGAACCCGCACATCTCCGGTGATGGACGCTGCGTGCTCTTCACCAGCCTGGACGCCAACGTCGTTCCCGGGGACCTGAACACGCTGCGCGATTCCTTCGTGCGCGACCGCCAGGCAGGCACCACGACGCTCGTGAGCCTGGGCTCCGCCGGCGGACCCGCGCATTCCGACTGTTATGGAGAGGCGATCTCCGGCGATGGTCGCTTCGTCACCTTCTCCAGCTGGGACGGGACCCTCGTGCCCGGCGATACCAACCACGACTACGACGTGTTCGTGCGCGATACGCTCGCCGGCACGACCGAGTGCGCCAGTGTCGATTCCGCGGGCAACCTCGGCGACGGCCGATCCTCGCAGTCCGCTCTCTCTGCGGACGGGCGCTATGTCGCCTTCGAGAGCATCGCCACGAACCTCGTGCCCGGAAGCCCCGCACTATCGTCCGGCGTGTTCGTGCACGATCGCCTGACGGGCGCGACGCTGCTGGCCAGCATCGATTCCGGCGGGAACCCGGCCGAGGATTTCTCCATCAGCCAGCAGCCGGCGATCTCGGGCGACGGATCCACGGTCGCATTCCTCAGCGACGCGACGAACCTCGTCGAGGGCGACACCAATCACGCTCCCGACCTCTTCGTGCGCGGAAGCGCGCCGCCTCCGGTCGTCTTCTGCCCGGGCGACGGGAGCATCGTCCCCTGTCCGTGCGGGAACCAGGGCGCGAGCGGGCGTGGATGCGCCAACTCGGCCGTTCCCGCGGGCGCGTTGCTTTCCGCGTCGGGCAATTCCTCACTCTCGTCCGACACCCTGGTGCTGCAATCCTCCGGTGAGCCGGCGAGCGTCCTCTCGATCTTCCTGCAGGGCGATCGGGTCAGCTACTCGGTGCCGTTCGGCGACGGACGACGCTGTGTCGGCGGGCATCTGAGCCGCCTCTTCCTGAAGACCTCGGCCACGGGAACGGCCGTCGCACCGGCGCCGGGCGATCCTTCGATCTCCTCGCGCGCGATCTCGCTGGGAGACGCGCTGGCTCCGGGCTCGCAGCGCTGCTACCAAGCCTACTATCGCGACCCGAGCACGTCGTTCTGCCCGCTCCCGCAGGGCAACACGTTCAACATCTCCTCGGGGCTCGTGGTCGTGTGGCGGCAGTAGTCGTTCGTGCAGCCTGAACGAAAGCAGGACCGCGGATCGCTCCGCGGCCCTGCCGCCGGTCCGACGAGTTCGTCGGCGGTCCTCTCCAGTGTCGAACCGGCTCAGGAGCACGGATCGAAAGGAACCCCCAGGATCAGGTTGCGGCGCTCGATCAGGCGCTGCTCGAAGAGCTCGAAGTCCAGGCGCGTCGCCTGTCCCGCCGCGATGCGCTGCTCGAGGCGGAGGAAGAGCTGCGCCAGACGGTCCTCGACGAGGATGGCGCGGATCTGCTGGACGTGCGCGAGCGTTCCCATGCGCCGCTCGGCCAGCGCGAAGAGCTGGTCGAGCGCCAGCTGCAGCCGTGCGCGCACGTCGGGAGCCTGGAACGCGTCGATCGAGAGGTGCATGCGGCGCTCGAAGGAGTGCACGAGCTGCTCGTAGCGCGCGCGGGGGATCGGCACGCCGGCCGCCACGAGATCGTCGAGCCAGGCGATCTCCTCGTCCAGGCGCGCCTCCTCGGTCTCGATCACGAACTGCCGCACCTCCTCGAAGTACAGCGCCCAGCGCTGCGCGTGTTCGACCAGGCGCTCGACCTCGGCGGCCAGACGCGCCCTCGCACGGCAGCCGTTCGGGAAGAGCGGCTCGGCCGCGGCGTTGCGCTCGCGGACGGCGAGGCGCACCGCATCGAGCGCCTGCACGGGCGACTCGTCCGCGATCACCGTGATGCGCAGCTGCAGCACGGCGGCATCGACGCGGCGTTCGAGCTCTTCGAAGCTCGGCTGCTGGGCGTGCGCGAGCGGGGCCAGGGACAGGAAGACGGGCAAGAGGCAACGCGGGAAGTGCATGACGGATCCTCCTTGGGGATGCGACGAGGCGGGATGGCTCGGGCGCAGCGACACGCCCACGCACGACACAGGCGCGCGGCGGTGCGAATCGAAGCTCGCGCGCGCGGAAATCCCGCTCGTCCGTGCGCGACGCAGCACGCGGCGGTGCTCAGCGCCTGGGCGTCTCGCCCGCGGGCGTGACCGGCGCGCCGTCCGCAGGCGCGGTCGCGGGGGTCGTACCCTCCGCATGCGCGGGCGTCGCGCCGGAGCGCGGATGCAGCTCCGCCACGAGCTCCTTGAGCTTGCCCGAGAGCTCCGCCGGAGCGAGCGTGCTCCAGCGGGCGAGCTCCTCGCTGGAGACGAGCGAGCTCTCGCCGAGCCAGCGCAGGCAGCGCTCGCGCACGCGCGCCTCGACGCGCTCGCGGCGCTCGGCCGGCGCGAGCTCCGCCAGCTCGACCAGTTCGGCCGGATCGACGCGCTGCACCTCCTGCAGCTTGCGCAGCGCACGGATGCGCTCGAGCGCCAGACGCGGCGCGAGCACGGCGCGGGCTCCGCCGCGCGCGATGCCCGCCTCCAGGCCCGCCAGCTGGCGCTGCCGCACGTGCTCGGCGAGGCGGCCGAAGAACTCCTCCGGCGGCAGGCCGAGCCACTCGTTCCACTGCTGCTCGGTCAGGCCGGGCGGGATCCCCAGCGTGCGCGCTTCCTCGCGCGTCAGCTGCTGGCGCAGCTCGAGCACCTTGGCCGCGCGCTGCTCCTCGGGCTGGGCCTTGAGCGCGTCGACCGCGTCCTTGGGGAGCGCGAGGCGCGCGCCGAGGCGTTCGAGCATGTAGCGCGTGACGCGCTCGCGCTGCTGGCGCTGGAACTTGGTGAAGTAGCGCGCGCGGTCCTCGGGGCGCGCCTGCTCGAGACGCTGAACGACCTCGGCTGGCAGGAGGCTGCGCATGTGCGCGCCGATGCGCGCGGTCTCGTTGTCGACCATCTCGCGCAGGAGCTCCTCGCGCTTGGAAGCCGGGAGCTGGCGCACGCGCTCCATCACCGGCGCGGGCACCTGGCGCTCGACGCGCTCGCGCAGCGACTTGACGCGCTGCGCGCGCTCGGCCATCTCGCGACGCTCGTCCTCGGGCAGCGCCTGGAAGCGCTTCCAGCGCTCCTGCATGCGCTCGCGCTCGGCCGGCGTCAGCGCCTCCCAGCGCTGGCGCACGCCCTCGAGCGGGTCGGCGCCGCGTCCGTTCGCGCGCTGCGCCGCGGCGGGCGCCGCGATCGGCGCGGCGAAGGCCGCGACGAGCAGCAGGGCCAGGGCGAGGAGTGCGCGCAACGACTTCACGGCGGTTCCCGCGCGGCGCTCAGCCCTTGGAGGGCTTGCCCGGCTCCTTCTCCGACTTGTCGGGTGCGATCAGGCTCTCCTCGCTGCCGATCTCGAGCAGGAGCTGATCGGTCTGGGGCAGCGTCGAGAGCAGGAGATCGAGATCGCCGCGGTGCAGGAGCTCCCACTGCTCGAGCACGTCGTAGTTCTCGAGCAGGCGCGCGTCGACCTCGCCGTTCTGCGCGAGATCGGAGCGCTGGCGCTCGCCCGTGCGCTGCGGCCAGAGGGCCCACAGAGCCAGCAGCGCGAGCAGCGCCGCGGCGGCGAGCAGCAGGCCGCGCTGGCGCACGAGGAAGGGCCGCGCACGGCGGCGCGCGAGCACCCGCTCTTCCGCGACGCCCGCCAGCACGCGCTCGGCGAGCCGCGGCGGGGTCGTGACGCCGCCCGCGCGCTCGAGCAGCGCATCCAGGCGCGCGTCGGCCGTGTTCGCGGGCCGCGCGCGCTCGCCTTCGAGCCCCTGCAGCACGCGACGTGCGAGGCCCGCGGGCGTGTCGACGACGCCGGCGCGCTCGAGCAGCGCGTCGAGGCGCACATCGGCGCTTCGCGCGGACGGTGCCCGTTCGTGTTCGAGCCCCGCCAGCACGCGCCGCGCGAGATCCTGCGGCGGACGCGCCGCATCGCCCAGATCGAGCAGGCGATCGAGCGCGTCCTCGCGCTGCTCGGCGCCCTGGCGCAAGCGGCGCAGCACGCGCCGCGCCAGCCGCGGCGGCAGCTGCGGCGTGGGCAGCGAATCGAGCAGCGTCTCGAGCGCCTCCTCGGCCTCGAGCAGCGCGCGGCAATCCGCGCAGGAGAGCAGGTGCTCGTGCCAGGACAGGCTGGTCAGCCCCTCGGCCTCGCGCGTTCCCTCGAGCGTGCGCTCGAGCTCGCGCCGGAACGATCGACAGGATTCGTTCATGCCTGCTCCTCCTCGAGGTACTCGGCCAGGCTCTCGCGCAGCGTCTCGCGCGCGCGGTGGATCAGCGACTTGACCGCCTTCTCGCTCGAGCCGAGCACCTCTGCGATCTCGACGTAGGGCATCTCCTCGTACTTCGCCAGGAGCAGCGCCATGCGCTGGTTCTCCGGCAGGCGCGCGATCGCGCTGCGCACCGCGTGCACGACGTCGTCGCGCTCGAGACGATCCGAGGGCGCGCTGGCGCGCTCGTCGTGCAGCTCGGAGAGGCCGCCGGGGCTGCGCGTCTCGCCGTGCGCCTCCAGATCGATGCGGCCGGCCTCGCGCGCGGCGCCGCGCTGCGTCTCGTTGACCGAGAGGTTGTAGACGACGCGGAAGAGGTAGGTCGAGAAGCGCGCCATCGGCTCGTAGCGCTCGCGCGCGCGGATCACGCGCAGGAAGACCTCCTGGACCAGGTCCTCGCGGTTCGCGCGCTGGCCGAGGAAGCGCGTCAGCAGCGCGTAGACCTGCGGCGAGTAGGCCTCGACCAGCCGGTCGAAGGCGCTCTCGTCGCCCGCCTGCCAGGCCAGCATCCAGCGCACGCCCGGGTCGTCTTCGTAGTCGTTCTGCATGGCCTCGAACCCCTTGCAACCCGGCGGCGGGTCCCCGGTTCCGCGGGCGAAGGCCCGCGTCGTTCGCATCCTAGCGGACGAGCACGGGCGGCGGGATCGCGCCCTCGAGGCGGCGCAGGTGGCCGAGCGGCCAGACGATCCACAGCGGCCGGCCAACCAGCTCGCCGGCCAGGGTCGGCCCCCACTCGCGCCCGTCGCGGCTGGAGGCCGAGTTGTCGCCCAGCAGGAAGTACTCGTCGGGGCCCAGGCTGAGCGCGCCCTGCGTGGCGAAGCCGCCGCGCTGCGTGTAGTAGAAGTCGCGCTCGAGGCGCAGGCCGCGCAGCACCAGGCGGCCGGCCTCGCCGCGCAGCCACACGCGCGGCAGGTAGTTCTTGCCCTCCTCCAGGCGGTCCTCGGGCGCGAGCCGGTTCTGCGCATAGCTCGCGCACAGGCGGCGCTCGCCGTCGATCTCGACACCGAGCGCGTTGTCGAGGTTCGCGAAGCGCAGGCGGTGCGCACGCGCCGGATCGAGCGGCCACTCGCCCTCGCCGAGCGGCTCGGGCTGCACGCCGCGTCGCGAGAGCGTCGCATGCAGCCGTCCTCCCGCGCGCGCTTCGAGCGCGAGCACGAACAGGTCGCCTTCTTCCGAGAGCCCGAGCTCGACGCGCGTGCCGGTCGTCGCGAGCTCGAGCTCGAGCTCGAGCACGAGGTCGTTGACCGAGGTCTCGCCCGCGACGAGCGCGTGCTGCGCATCGAGGTACGAGTCCTTGACGTCGGCCGCCAGGCGCAGCTCGCCGCTGGCGTGCTCGGCGCTCGCGTCCAGGCGCCACTCGCGCGCGGCGTGCGACCAGGCGGCCCCGTGCTCGACGCTGCTCCTGAAGGCGGCCTCCGCGTCGTGCCAGCGCTCGTCGAAGACGGGGATCGGCCGCGGACGCGGCGCGTCGGGCGGCAGGCGCTTGCCGTCGATCAGGAGATCGCCGTCGACGATCTGCACGTGCTCGTTGGGCAGGCCGCCGACGCGCTTGACCAGCGGCGCGTCCTCGCCGGCGCGCAGCGCGACGATCGGATCGAAGCGCGCGGGCGCCGAGCGGTCGTAGAGCACGAGCACCCGCTCGCCGCCCTGCGATCCGAGGATCGTCGGCTCCATCGAGGCCGTGTCGACGTGGTACAGACCGAAGACCAGCGCCTTCAGCAGCGCGAGCAGCACCGCGAGGATCGCGGCCGCCCACAGCCAGCGCCTGGCGCGCGAGCTCATCCGCCCGCTCGCGTCCCCGTGCTGGCGACGGGGCGGCGCAGGAGCGCTCCGTGCAGCGTGCGCACGGCGCGTTCGAGCTCCGCCGCGCGCACGAGGAAGGCCTGGCTCAGCTCGCGGCTGCCGATGTGGCTCTCGAGCGGCTCGAGGCCGGCTTCCTGCAGCGCGCGCAGCGCACGCTCGGCCAGCGAACCGTCGCCGCCGGCCGCGCGGCCGATCACGGCCGCGAGCGCGAGCTCGTGCTCGACGTGCACCTTGCGGCCGAGCTCGGCCAGCGCGAGATCGAGCGCCTGGTTCGGCGTCGCCAGCACGCTCAGGTGCTCGCCGCTGTGGCGCAGCGGACCGGCCTCGACGCGGTGGCGCGCGAGCAGCGCGAAGAACTCGCCCAGGCGCGCGGGACGGTCGGCATCGGGGCCCAGCGGCAGCACCAGGCGCGTCACGCGGCGGCGCGCGGCGATGCCGACCGGGCCCTGGTCGGCGACGCGCGGCTCGAGCAGCGTGCCCGGCGCGTCGGGCTTCAGCACGTCGAGCAGCCGCACGGTGATGTCGGCGCGCCGCGCCGGTGCCAGCGCGGCCGCGTGCAGCACCTCCGCGCCGTGGAAGGCGTACTCGGCGGCCTCGGCGAAACCCAGCCGCTCGACCAGGCGCGCCTCGGGCACGAGCTTGGGATCGGCGCTCATCATCCCGCCGACGGTCTTCCACAACTGCAGCTCGCTCGCGCCGACGGCCTCGGCCACCAGCGCGGCGGTCAGGTCGGAACCGTTGCGGCCGAGCGTGGTCAGGTTGCCGTGGCGGTCCTTGGCCAGGAATCCGGTGACGACCGGCACGCCGGTGACCTGCTCCAGCGCGGCGCGCACGTGCTCGAGCGATTCCTCCTGCGGCAGCGCGTTGCCGAAGCTCGAGTCGCTGGTCAGGCCGAGATCGAAGGCGTCGACCGGCGTCGCCTGCACGCCCGCCGCGCGCAGCGCGTGGGCCACGACGCGCGCGCTCATGCGCTCGCCGAAGGAGAGCACGAGGTCGCGCTCCTCGGGTGCGAGTCGTCCGCGGCGCAGGATGCCGTCGAGCAGCGAGAAGAACTCCGAGAGGTGGCGGTCGAGCAGCTCGCTGTCCAGGCCGAGCTGCCGCAGCAGCGTGCGGTGGCGGATGCGCACGCGGTCGCCTTCCAGGATCCCGCTCGCGGCCGAGCGCGCGACCGTGTCGAGCAGCTCCGTCACGCCCTGGTGCGCGCTGACGACGACCACCGGGCGCGGACCGCCGCGCTCGCGCACCAGCGCGCAGGCGCGCTGCACCGCGGGGCCATCGGCCAGCGCCGCGCCGCCGAACTTCATCACTCGATCGAAGGGCATTCCGTCCAGCATACGCAGGCAGCGAGAGCGACTACAACGCGCGCGGGCTGCGGTCACGGCCGTCGGCGGCCCGTCCGGCGGGTCCGGGCGCGCTTCGCACCCGCGGCACCGGCCGCCCTCGAAGCGCGGCGCGCGCCCGCTGGAGCTGGAGCCTTCGGCCCCGATCGCGTGCGCGTGGCTCGAGACCTCCAGCGCGCGTCGCGGCGGGCGGACGCGGGACCTGAAGCCTCGGCCCGCGCCTGCTAGAATGGGCGGCTCGCCGGGCCGGCAACGAACGCGGGAGACGGCTCTCCCGCGCTTCCCGGCCCGCGCTCCGCGCCGCTCGCCTCACCCCTCCACGCTTCGACGCCCATGCAACACGACGAGCTGATCCACGACTGGAACGTGCCCGAGACCAAGGGCCGCAGGAAGATCCAGTTCGACGACGAGACGCTGCGCGACGGCCTGCAGAGCCCCTCCGCGCGCGATCCCGAGCTCGCCCAGAAGATCGAGCTCGTGCGCCTGATGGACGAACTCGGCATCGACACCGCCGACGTCGGCCTCCCGGGCGCCGGCGCGCGCGCGCGCGAGCACATCACCACGCTGGTGCGCGAGATGAAGTCGATGCGCATCACCCCCAACGTCGCCTGCCGCACCGTCATCGGCGACATCGCGCCGGTCGTCGACGTCGTGCAGGCGACCGGTTCGCCGGTCGAGGTCTGCGCCTTCATCGGCTCCTCCCCGATCCGCCAGTACGCGGAGAACTGGGAGATGGAGACGATGCTCAAGCTCTCGCGCGACGCGGTCGAGTTCGCCGTGAAGAACGGCCTCCCGACGATGTTCGTCACCGAGGACACGACGCGCGCCAAGCCCGAGCACGTGCGCGCGCTCTACACGACCGCGATCGAAGCCGGCGCCAGGCGCATCTGCGTCTGCGACACCTGCGGCCACGCGACGCCCTCGGGCACGCGCAAGCTGATCACGTTCGTGAAGAGCCTCGTCGACGAGCTCAAGGCCGACGTCGGCATCGACTGGCACGGCCACCGCGACCGCGGCCTCGGCCTCGCGAACTCGCTCGCCGCGATCGAGGCCGGCGCAACGCGCGTGCACGCGACCGCCCTGGGCGTCGGCGAGCGCGCGGGCAACACGGAGATGGACCTGCTGCTGGTCAACCTGCGCCTCGCAGGGTTGATCGACAACGACCTCTCGAAGCTCGGCGCCTACGTCAAGCTCGCCAGCGACTCGATCGGCCTGCCGATCCCCGCGAACTACTCCGTCTTCGGCAAGGACGCGTTCGAGACGGGCACCGGCGTCCACGCCGCCGCGGTGATCAAGGCCTTCAAGAAGGGCGACACCTGGCTCGCCAACCGCGTGTATTCGGGCGTCCCCGCGGATCTCGTCGGCCTCGAGCAGGTCATCGCCGTCGGCCCGATGAGCGGCAAGTCGAACGTGACCTACTTCCTCGAGAAGCGCGGCATCGCCCCGACCGACGAGCAGGTGCAGCAGGTCCTCGACCTCGCCAAGAAGACCCCGCGCCTCCTGACCGAGGACGAGATCCTCGGCGCCGCCGGCGTGAAGCCGCCGCTCGCCAGGACGCGCTGAGCGCCGCCTGTTAGCTTGGTCGGGAGATGCTGCTCCCGCTCCTCGCCTCCTGCAGCGCGCTCGGGTTCCCGATCGCTGGCGACACGAGCACGGCCCTCGATTTCGAGCGCGACGTGCGGCCGATCCTTGCCGACGCCTGCTTCCGCTGCCACGGGCCCGACGGCGGCGCGCGCAAGGCGAACCTGCGCCTGGATCTGCGCGAGGGGCTCTTCGGCAGCATCCGCGAGCCCGGCGCGATCGTGCACGTCGTCGATCCGAAGCAACCGCAGACGAGCGAGCTGTGGCGCCGCGTCTCTTCGACGCGCGACGACGAGCGCATGCCGCCGCCCGCGTCACAGCGAGAGCTGACGCAAGACGAGATCGCGAGACTGCGCCAGTGGATCGAGGAAGGCGCTCCGTGGTCTGGCCACTGGTCCTTCCAGCCGCTGCGCTCGCCCGAGGTGCCGGCGCCGCGCGGCCTCGCGAGCTGCCGCAACGAGATCGACCGCTTCGTGCTCGCCGCGATCGAGGCGCAAGGCCTGACGCCGGCACCGGAAGCCGACAAGCGCACGCTGCTGCGCCGCCTCTCGCTCGACCTCACCGGGCTCCCGCCCACACCCGCGGAGCTCGCGAGCTTCCTCGCCGATCCCGCGCCCGACGCCTACGAGAGGCAAGTCGATCGCCTGCTCGCCTCGCCGCGCTACGGCGAGCACATGGCGCTCCCTTGGCTCGAGGCCGCGCGCTACGCCGACTCGAACGGCTTCCAGCTCGACCTCGACCGCACCGCCTGGCCCTGGCGCGACTGGGTCGTCGACGCGTTCAACGCGAACCTGCGCTTCGACGAGTTCACGCGGGAGCAGCTCGCCGGCGACCTGCTCCCGAACGCGACGCAGAGCCAGGTCCTCGCCAGCGCCTTCAACCGCAACCACCCGATCAACGGCGAGGGCGGCCGCGAGGTCGAGGAATCGCGCATCGACTACGTGCACGACCGCGTCGACACGACGAGCACGGTCTGGCTCGGGCTCACCTTCGCCTGTGCGCAGTGCCACGACCACAAGTACGACCCGCTGCCGCAGCGCGACTACTACCGCTTCTTCTCGTACTTCGACAGCATCGACGAGACGGGCGGCGCCGACCAGGGCGACATGCCGCCGCTGCTCGAGTACACCGACAAGACGGGCCGCGCGCTCAAGGTGATGGTGATGCGCGACCGCAAGGATCCGCGCGTGACGCACGTCTTGCAGCGCGGCGCGTGGGACAAGCCCGGCGAGGCTGTCGAGCCGGGAACGCCGAGCGTGCTCCCCGCACTCGCGGGTGCGCCGAAGAACCGCCTCGGGCTCGCGCAGTGGATCGTCGATCCTTCGAACCCGCTCACCGCGCGCGTTGCGGTCAACCGCTGGTGGCGGCAGATCTTCGGCGACGGCCTCGTGCGCACGCTCGACAACTTCGGCGCGCAGGGCGAGCGCACGCATCACCCCGAGCTGCTCGACTGGCTCGCGCGGCGCTACGTCGACTCGGGCTGGGACACGAAGGCGCTCGTGAAGCTGCTGGTGACGAGCTCGACCTACCGGCGCTCCTCCGCCTGCACGAGCGCGCAGCACGCGGCCGATCCGCAGAACCGCTGGCTCGCGCGCGCCCCGCGTTTCCGCCTGCCCGCAGCGGTGCTGCGCGACCAGGCGCTGTTCGCCTCGGGCCTGCTCGTCGAGCAGCTCGGCGGTCCGCCCGTGAAGCCCTATCACCCCGCCGGCGTGTGGGAGGACGTCAGCTTCGGGCGCTTGAAGTACGAGCGCGGCAGCGGCGCCGATCTGTACCGCCGCAGTCTCTACACGTTCTGGAGGCGCACCGCTGCGCCCGCGAACCTGTTCGACGTGTCGCTGCGCCAGAAGTGCTCGGTGCGCGTGATCCGCACCGACACGCCGCTGCAGGCGCTCGTGCTGCTCAACGACACGACCTACGCCGAGGCGGCCGCAGCGCTCGCCGAGCGCGTGCGCACCCAGGGCGGCGATCCGATCGCGCAGGCCTTCGCGCTCCTGCTCGGCCGCACACCGACGGATTCCGAGCAGAGGACGCTCGAAGCTCGGCTAGCCTCGCTGCGCACGTACTACGCCGCTCCCGCGCACCACGACGAGGCCTCCGCGGTCGCCTGCGCCGGCGAGCGCGCCGATCCGCCCGAGCCCGAGCGCGCCGAGATCGCGGCTCTCGCCGGCGTGATGACCGTGATCCTGAACCTCGACGAGACGCTGACGCGCGAGTGAACATGGACTTCTCCTCCACCCGCCGCCAGTTCCTCGGCCGCGCCTCCGCCGGCATCGGCAGCGCGGCGCTCGCCATGCTCCTGCGCGAGAGCGGCCTCGCCGAGACGAGCGCAGCCTCCGTGCTGAGCTTCACGCCGCGCGCCCGGCGCGTGATCCTGCTCACGCAGGCCGGCGCGCCCTCGCAGCTCGACCTGTTCGACTACAAGCCGGGCCTGCTCGCGCGCCGCGGCGAGCTGATCCCCGACTCCGTGCGCATGGGCCAGCGCGTGACGACGATGACCTCGGGCCAGCCGCAGAAGCTCGGGCCCACGGAGTTCGGCTTCGCGCGCCACGGACGATGCGGCATGTGGTTCTCGGAGCTCGTGCCGCACACGGCCGCGATCGCGGACGAGTTGTGCGTCGTGAAGTCGCTGCACACCGACCTGATCAACCACGCGCCGGCGATGACGTTCTTCCAGACCGGCCACCAGAACCCCGGGCGCCCGAGCTTCGGAGCCTGGACGCTCTATGGCCTGGGCTCGGCGAACCGCAACCTGCCCGGCTTCGTCGTGATGGTCTCGAAGGACGTCGCGCGCACCTGCGACCAGCCGCTCTACGAGCACCTGTGGTCCTCGGGCTTCCTGCCCGCCGACCACCAGGGCGTGAAGCTGCGCGCAGGCCGCGAGCCCGTGCTCTACCTGCCCGATCCCGACGGCGTCTCGCGCGAAGTGCGCCGCGCCGAGCTCGACGACCTCGCCGCGCTCAACGCGCAGCACGCGGCCGACACCGGCGACCCGGAGGTCACGGCGCGCATCGCGCAGTTCGAGCTCGCCTTCCGCATGCAGAGCTCCATCCCCGAGTTCGTCGATCTCTCGGACGAACCCGAGGAGACCTTCGAGCTCTACGGCAAGAACTCGCGCCGGCCCGGTTCCTACGCCGCCAACTGCCTGCTTGCGCGCCGCCTCGCCGAGCGCGGCGTGCGCTTCATCCAGCTCTTCCACGTCGGCTGGGACCAGCACCGCATGCTGCCCGAGCAGCTGCGCATCCAGTGCGAGGACACCGATCAGGCCTCGGCCGCGCTCGTGCTCGATTTGAAGCGGCGCGGGTTGCTCGAGGACACGCTCGTGCTCTGGGGCGGCGAGTTCGGCCGCTCGCCCGTGATCCAGGGCGACATGGACAAGCCCGAGTACGGCCGCGACCACCACCCGCGCTGCTTCACGATCTGGATGGCGGGCGGCGGCGTGAAGCGCGGCCTAAGCTACGGCGAGACGGACGAGTTCGGCTTCAACATCGTCAAGGACCCGGTGCACGTGCACGATCTGCACGCGACCATGCTGCGCCTGCTCGGCTTCGACCACACGAAGCTCACCTACCTCGACCAGGGCCGTCGCTTCCGGCTCACGGACGTCTCCGGCGAGGTCATGGTGGGCTTGCTCGCCTGAGCTACTTCGCCACGGGCGGAGCCCAGTTCGACAGGCTCGCGGTGATTCGCGTGCGCCAACTCTCCAGCGTCGCCAGGAACTTCCGCGTCGCCTCGGGGTGCAGTCGCGCGGCCGCCTCGAGCTGCTTCTTCGTGCGCAGGCTCCATTCGCCGAGGGGATGGGACAGTTCCCACAGTTCGTGCTCGGCGAAGAGCGGAGGCTTCGTCCAACCGTCGACGGCCTGCGCGAGCTCGCGCAAGGTCCCCGCATCGAGCTCTGCGAAGCCGGGATCGCGCACGAGCGCGGCCAGCGTGCCGCGCGCGCGCTCGGAGCCGTCCTTGGCCAGCATCGCGAAGAGCCGCGTGCGCGCCGGGGGCGTGAAGTCGCCCTCGAGCGTCTCGGCGTAGAAGCGCTGCGCGATCCACGCATCGCAGTTCGGCGCTCGTGCGCGCCAATAGGCGATCAGCAGATCGCAGCGCTCGACCGTGGCTTCGGAGCCCGCTTCGTGTTCGACGCGTCCGAACGCGGATTCGAGGCAGTCGGCGGCGCTCGCGGGCGCGAGGCTTGCCGCCGCAATGTCCCACCAGACCGTCCTCATCGCGGGGTAGGAATCGTCCTCGGCACTGGCCCTCTCGCGCCCGCCGAGCGCGAGGAGCGTCGGCGCATCCTCGGGAGCGAGGAGCTCGTGCGCGCGCATCAGCACGAAACGCACGATCCCCGCGCAGGGATAGTGTCGCGGGTCCCCGGCCGAGTTCGGCTGCAGATCCGGATCGTCGCTCGGCACCTCGCGCCGCAGCAGCCCGAGCAGCTTGTCGCGGCCGAGCGACCGCGCGGCGTCGACGCGCTCGGCCTCGGTCGCGAAGTTCCCCTCGACATCGGGCAGCCAGAGCAGCATCAGCGCTCGATCGGCGGCCGGGAGCCGATCGACCTCCGCGCGCACGAGCCGCAGGTTCCCCGTGCGGTTCTTCTGGAAGGGCGACGCAGCGCCGCTGGCACGCAGCTGGCGCAGCAGGAACCAGCTCGCGCAGAAGCTGCGCTCCTTGCGTGCGGCCCAGTACTGCGTGAACCCGGGATGGTCGTTCACGCCCTCGATGCCGTACTCGAACCCGGCCTGGTGCAGGTAGTTCTCGACGAGCTGCCGCGCGCACCATCCAACCGTGCGTGGGCTGCAGGGTGTCTTCTCTCCTTGAGGCAGCAGGGCCGCGGTCTTCTGCGGTTCAGGGAAACTCGGCGCCTCGTCTGCGGCCAGCGCAGCCATCTGCGGCAGCAGCCTGGGATCCTCGCGGTCGTAGAGCGCGAGCAGCGCGAGCGTGCGGATGTGCGCTTCGGGATCGGCCAGCAGCGCTGTCAAGGCCTCGGGCGCGAAGCGTCGCGCGAAGAGCTGCGCGAGTCGCTGCTCGCCCGCGTCCGTGCCCCTCCGGCCGGTCCTCCCGTGGAGCACGTCGCCGTACTCGATCGACTCGATGGCGGCCGCGGCGCTGGCGAGGGCCGCACGCGTCTCCTCGCGCGAAGGCGGGTCGACGGCGCGTCGCTCCTGAACGGGCCCGGCGACGAGGAGGAGGCAATGGATCAGCGGGAGCATGTTCGAACACCGACGACGCCGTGGGCGCGGTCTTCCCGGATCGTTGCGACACCGCCCGTGCGCTGCAAGCCTGCGCTACCATGTCGCGTCGATGAACTCGTCCGAGGCCTGGCGGATCCCGCTCGTCGCGCTGCTCGTGGGCTGCCCTGCAGCCTGCGGGCGAGCCGCGGCCGCACAACAGCCCCCTGCGCCCGAGCCCAAGGCCGCGGCGCAGGCGCCGGCGCAGACCCCCGAACAGAAGGCCGCCGTCTCGATCGCCGCGGCGCGCAAGGCGCTCGCGGAGAACAAGCGCGAGGACGCCTTCAACGCGCTCAAGACCGCGCTCGAGCGCGTTCCCTCCTCGCAGGAGGCGCTGCAGCTGTTCGTCGAGGCCTCCAAGGGCGACGAGGACGCGCAGACCTTCTGGCTCTTCGCGCTGGCGCGCGCGACGGCCGGTCCCGAGCGCACGAACACGCTCGATTCGAACGGCCGGCGGCTGCTCGGGCCGCCCGATTCGAAGCCCAACCAGGTCGCGGCCACATGCTCCGGCGCGGTCGACGAGCTGCTGCGCTTCGCCAAGGAGCGCGACAAGGAGGTCGCGGGCCATCCCGAGGCGGCGCTGCTCGCGCAGTGGGCGCGGCGCGCGGCGCTCGATCTCGCCTCGCGCTCGCCGGCGCTGCTGCGCTCGAAGCAGGCCGAGCTCTCGCCGCGCATGCCGCTCAACGAGTCGTTGCCGGCCAAGGCGCTCAAGGCGCTCGAGCGCTTCGCCGACAACGCGTCCGCGGGCGGCAAGACGCAGCTCGCGCTCGCCGCCGCGCTGATCCTCAAGGGCTGCGCGACGCAATTCGGCTGGGACAAGGACCTGCAGGGGCCGCGCCCGCCGGGCGTCGAGGGCCTCGCGAAGAGCGCGAACGAGGTGCTCGCGCGCGCGCGCAGCGCGTGGGAGAAGCGCGCCGACAAGCCCTGGTCGATCGAGGAGCTCGAGTCGCTCTCGCCCGAGGAGCGCGAGAGCTTCACGCGCCGCTTCGGCGTCGCCGGCAACCCCGCCACGGCGCTCTCGCCGCGCAGCTGGTACACGCTCGAGACCGACTGCGGCCACGCGACGCTGCTCGGCGCGGCGAAGACGGTCGAGCTGCACCACCAGCGCCTGGCGAACTGGTACGGCAAGGATCCCTTCGTCGGCCGGCCAGGCCTCGTGCGCATCGTGCCCGAGGCGGGCGAGCTCGAGGCGGCCGGCGCGCCGTTCTGGTGGGCCGGCGGATTCCAGGGCGGCGACGTCACCACGCTGCGCTTCTCCTGCGGCGGGACGATCGAGGGCTTCGGCCACGGGTTGACGCACGAATTGACGCACCGCTTCGACGGCGCGCTCTTCCCGGGCCTGCCCGCGTGGCTGATGGAGGGCAAGGCGGTCTGGACCGGCGGCGCGTTCGGCAAGAAGCTGCTCGACGGCACGATCGCGGACTACCGCGACAACTACAGCGCGGGGCACGCGCTCTTCGTCTACCTGCGCTCGCGCAAGGACGCGGCCGGCCACTACCTCTACCGCGAGCTCCTGCCGGAGTACCAGCAGCGTGCGCGCGGACCGAAGAAGGGCGCGGAGCTCTTCGCCGGCGTGTTCCTCGACGGCAAGAACGGCCGCGCGGCGAAGCTCGACAAGTTCTGCGAGGACTGGGGTCCGTGGCTGGGCGGCTTCTACTGGTTCGACCTCAAGCCCTGGGCCAAGGAGCTGACCGAGAACGTCGGCGGCGCCGGCAGCCCCGAGGTGATCGAGGATCCGGTCTGGGGCTGGTACCGCTCGCGCGCGGAGCCGCGCTTCGGGCAGGGACAGGCCGAGCGCGCCGGCGACCTGCTGCGCGAGGCCGGCCAGCGCGGCGACGCGATCGCGGCGTACCTGTGGGCGCTCGGCGCCGGCGGCCGCATCCCCAGCGTCGAGAGCGCGCTGGCGGAGGAGCTCGAGCGCGACGGCCGCAAGGACGCGGCCTGGTGCCTGCGCGAGCTGCAGTCCTTCCCCTTCGGCACGCGCTGCGGCGCACCGCCGTTCTGGAACCAGCTCCCCAAGTGCGCCGCGCTCGTCGCCGCGCTCGAGTCCGCGCGCGACGATGCGCAGACGCGCACGCTCGCCTCGTGCGCGGCGCTGCTCGGCGCCGAACGCGAGCGCGTCGCGAGCTGGTTCGGTCTCCCCTCCGCGGCGGTCGAGACGCCGCCCGCGTCGTTCCCTGCCGGCGTGCTCTTCGACGGGACGGCGGAAGCGCTCGGCCGCGACGGCTGGGGCGAGTCGGGCCTGACCGGCTTCGAAGAGAGGCGCGCGAAGGGATGCTGGTGCGTCGATGCGGACGGCACGCTCTACGTCGGCACGGAGAAGGTGCCCGGCTCGAAGCTCGCGACCGGCGACGGCGCGGCGGCCGTCGATCGCGGCGCCGCGTGGCGCGACGCGTTCGCACTCGCGCCCGAGTGGGTGCTGCCCGGCTCCTGGCGCCTGGACTGCCGCATCCGCTTCCTGACCAGCTACGCCAGCAGCGCGGTCGTGTTCGGCTACCGCGAGCGCGAGGACAACCTGCGCTTCTCCTTCGGCGCGGGCGACTTCAACTATGCCGCGGGCATCACGCAGAAGCTCGAGCACGACTTCAGCGAGGTCGGCGGCTCGCTCTCGGGCCTGCGCGACCGCGACGGCGGCCTGATCGGCGGCACCAACGGCGGCACGCACAAGTTCGACTCGCCGCGCTCCTCGTTCTGGCTGACGCTGGTCGTCGACGGACCCTTCGTCGAGGCCTTCATCGATCACAAGCCGCTCGGCCGCTACCACACCGTCGACGGCGCCGCGATCGAGGGCCAGATCGGCGTTGCGACGGGCATGGGTGCGGTCGCGATCGAGGGCGCGCGCATCACGCGCACCGAGCGCAGCCGCCTGTGCGGCGCGAGCTCGCTCGAGAGCCGCTGCTTCGATCTCGCCTCGCCGCGCTCGGTGCGTCCGTGGGCCGCGGGACAGTGCCCGAGCGTCGACCTGCCGCATCCGCCGCAGGGAGCGGAGCTGTACTGGGTGCCCGCACCCGAGACGGCCTTCGGCGAGGCGAACCCGCAGATCGCCTGGCTGCGCCGCGTGCAGAAGGGCCTGCGCGATCTCGCCAACCACCTCGCGCGCACGCAGCCGACGCAGCCGCTCGTGCTCGCGTTCCCGGCCGCGCTCGACGCGGAGGGCCGCGCCTGGATCGCGGCCGAGGCGCAGAAGCTGCTCGGCGATTCGCTCGAGATCCGCTGGCACGCGCAGCCCTTCGTCGCGCCGCCGCCGGAGAGCGGCGTGGGCCAGACCTTCCAGCCGACCAGCGCCTGGCTGTGCTTCCTCGACAACACCGGCTGCGTGCGCGCGGCGACGCCCGTGCGCGGCGCCAAGCTGCGCGACGAGGAGAGCTTCCTGCGCTGGCTGAACGTCTTCCGCGACCACGGCCATCCCAAGCGCGAGCTGCCCGAGCTGGTCCGCGAGGCGCCCACGCACGCCGGCGGCGACGAAGGCAAGCGCTGAAGGCGGGGCACCGGGCGTGCGTCAGGATGCGCATCAGGGTGCGCGTCGGGGTGCGCGTCGGGGTGCGCAGCACGGGGCGGGGTGCTGCGCGAGGCGCGAGACACAGCGCGACGAAGTCGAGCACGAGCGGCGCCTCCCGCTTGCCTGACTCTGTGCCATAGAGTACTCTGCACTGGCTTGAACACCCTGCTCGTCAGCGCCTGCACCAGCTCCTTCGCCTTCCTCCTCGGCCTGTTCCTGCTGCTGCGCGCCCCGGAGCGCCGGCTCGGCCTCCCGCGCGTGCTGCTCGTCGCCGGCGCGGTGGGCCTGTGCACCGCGGCCGCGGCCAGCTTCCTGATCCTGGCGCGCGGGAGCTTCTTCCTGGCGGTCAACGTCGTCTACTGCGCGGTCGCGATCCCGACGCCGCTGCTCGCGCTGGTGTTCCTGCTCCTCGCGCGCCGCCGGGGTGCGAGCACGCCGGCGCGCCTTGCCGCGTGCGCGGCCCTCTCGCTCGCGCCTCTGTGCGCCTACGCGACCTTCGTCGAGCCCTACCGCCTCGTCACCGAGAGCACGCGCGTGAGCGTCGCCGCGCACGCGAGGCTCCCGCGCCCGATCACGATCGCCGTGCTCTCCGATCTGCAGATGCTGAGCGTCTCCGACCACGAGCGCGCGGCGATCCGCCGCACCATGGACGCGCAGCCCGACCTGATCCTCCTGCCCGGCGACATGACGCAGGTCGGCCACGCGCACCTGGCCGAGATCCGCGACGCGTTCCGCGAGCTGGTCGCGCCGCTCGCCGCGCCGCTGGGCGTGTTCGCCGTGCACGGCGACTGCGAGACGGCCGAGGACGCGCGAACGCTGCTCGACGGCACGCCGATCCGCCTCCTCGTCGACGAGTGCGTGCACCTGGAGCACGGGGACACGAGCCTGTGGCTGTGCGGGCTCGAGAACGGCTACGGCTCGAAACGCTCGCTGGAGGCGCTCGCCGGGTACGACGCGCTGGACGCCTCGGGCGAGCTGCGCCTGGTGCTCGCGCACCGGCCCGACGTGACCTTCACGCTGGCGCACGACAGCCACGTCGACCTCGTCGTCTGCGGCCACACCCACGGCGGCCAGGTGCAGTTTCCCTTCTTCGGCCCGCCCTTCGTGCTCAGCCGCGTCTCGCGCGAGATCGGCGCCGGCGGCCTGCACGCGATCGACGGGCACGCGCTCTACGTCAGCCGCGGCATCGGCTGGGAACACGGCCACGCGCCGCGCGTGCGCTTCAACTGCCGGCCCGAGGTCAGCCTATTGACGCTGGCTCCGGCGGGTTCGCCCTGAACAGCCTTGCGGGCCGCCCTCCGCCGAGGGGATCGTGCTCGACTGCGGCGGGTTCAGCCGACCCGCATCCCGCGCTTGACCGCTTCGGGGCGCGTGACGGGTCCGAGGCTGGGCAGTTGAGCGGGTGCGTGCCCGTTGGCGCCGGCGATCGCGTTGTTGTGCGCGCAGGTCCAGCACTTGTGGTAGTGGCCGCGCTGGCGGTCCTGGCATTGCCCCTGTGTCACCTTGTGGGCGAAGAGCACGGCGTGCCCGTCGAGGCGGGTCGGGCACATCTGCAGGCCGAATTCAGAACTAGCCATGCTCGGGGAACGCTCCTCTGGGTGACTCCGGGGTGCCGGCGGGAAACCGACGGGGGTGACGGGCCCCATTCTGAGCAACCGGCGGGACCGGGGGCAAGCTCAGGTTTCGTACGACGACGCATCGGTCAGACGCGCGAGCGCCTCGCGCGCCGCATCGAATCCCCGATGGCTGTCGCGCGAGAGCTCGACCGCGGCCATGCCGCCGTAACCCGTTTCTTTCAGGGCCTTTAGCGTCTCCCTCAGATCCAGGTCCCCGCTCCCGAACATGCGGTGCTCATGCACTCCGGCGCGGATGTCGTCCAGGTGCACGTGCTCCAGGAACGGCCCGAGCTCGGCGATCACGCGCTCGACGGGGAGGTCCCCGGTGACCAGGAGGTGCCCGACGTCGAGCGTCAGCCCGAGCTCGGACCCGCGGGTCCCCAGGCGCCGGCGGAGCTCGAGGTAGCCGCGGGGACGCTCGACGAACATGCCCGGCTCGGGCTCGAAGCACAGGCGAACACCGCGAGAGCGCGCGTGGTCCAGGGCGCGGCCGACGCCGTCGACCAGACGCGCCCACAGCGGCTCGGTCGCTGCCGCCGGTCCGTCGCCCGTCTCCCCCGCCGGCGCCGCGCCCGACCAGATCGAGACCAGCCCCGCGCCGAGCTCGGCCGCGAGGTCGATCGAGCGCCTCAGGAAGTCCAGGCGCCGTTCGCGCTCCGCGGCGGCGTCCTCGAGCAGCGAGGGCCGGTGCTTGCGCCGCGGGTCGAGCAGGAAGCGGGCTCCGGTCTCGATCGCGAGCTTGAGGCCGCGCGCGCGGGCGAGCTCGCGCACCGTGCGCACCTCGGCGGGATCGAGCCGGTAGGGATCGAGCGCGCCGACGTCGGGCGTGATCGCCGCGCCGCGGTAGCCGAGGTCGGCCAGGAGCTCGAGCGCCTCGGGCAGGCGGTGGTGCGCAAGACCGTTGGTGTTGTACCCCAGGCGGAACACGTCAGCGGCCCGGTGCGCCCGCGTCGGGCAGCTCGTCCTCGCGCGCGACCGGCCCGACGGGCGCGGAGGAGCTGTCCGGGCTCGTCCCGGCTTCTGCTGGCGCGGAGGGAGGCGGTGCCGGCACCAGCCCTTCGCGGGTGCGGGCGATCGTCGCGTCGGAGGCGGGCGGACCGACGCGAGCGGCATCGTGCACGGGCTCGGACTGCGCTTGCGCGCCCGTGAGCGCCGCGGGCGAGCCGTTGACCGGCGCCGGCGGCGAGCCGTTGGCCGGCGCCGCGGGGTCGAGCGGCTTCTCGATGCCCTCCGTGATCTCCTTGCGCGTGGCCTCGATGCGCTCGGTCATCTTGCTCGAGGCCAGGCGCGCCATGTCCGTGACCGAGAGGTCGCGCGGGATCGCGTCCTGGAACGAGCGCTGGATCTTGCGCACCTCGTGGTCGACGCCGGTCTCGTTCTTCAGGTCCTGCAGCGAGCGGCGCAGCTTGACCAGCTGCGCGCCGGCCTGGCTGGCGACCTCGGGCAGGCGGCGGCCGAAGAAGAGGATCCCGGCCACGGCGACGACCAGGAGCTCCCCGAACCCGACGTCATCGAAGAGGGCGAACACGACCGACCAGTGTAGCCGGAGGCCGGGCCGCCACCACGCGGACGGCCGGGCGGGCGGAGCTCACTCGTCCTGGCCCAGCCAGCGGTCGATCAGGCCCAGGCCCGAGCGGCGGTAGGCCAGGTTGGGCACGAGCTTGATGCCGAAGCCCGTGCCCTCGCCGGCGCGGAAGGTCACGCCGAGCTCCATCACGAAATCGTGACCCAGGCGGCGCAGCGTGAACTCGTGGTCGAGGCCGCGGCCCTGGTCGAGGTCGAGCGTCTCGGAGAGCTCGAGCTCCCACTTCTTCGTCGCGTGGTAGCGCGTGTTGATCGTGGCCGCCTCGTAGAGCCGGTTGCCCGCGGCGTCCAGGCCGTGGTGGAAGCCGAGCTCGATGCCCCACTGCGGCAGCGGACGGAAGCCCAGGAACGAGCGCGAGTAGATCGTCTGGGGATCCTCCAGCGCGTAGCGCGCGTCGTGCGTCACGCCGACCGGCACGCGATCGACGAAGGTCAGGAACTCGCCCAGCACGGAGACCGGACGCCAGCCGTCGTTCTGTCCGTCGACGTTCCAGCCGTGCGAGACGCCCAGGTCCAGGTCGAGGTGCTCCTTCGTGCGCGGCTGCCACCAGCGCCCGCGCACGCCCAGGTCGAGGAAGGTGCCCGAGAGGTCGTCCTCGACCGAGTCGATCGCGAGCGGCGGCGGTCCGCCGTTGTCGTCGACGACATCGCCGTGCACGCCGATGCGCGGCGTGATCGTCGAGAGCGTGCCGCCCGAGTAGCGCTTCCAGAGCGTCGTGCTGGACTCGACGCCCGCGCTGAGCACGCCGCGCGTCGCGTCCTCGTAGCCGTCGCTGCTCGCGCTCCAGGCCGTGCCGCGCGCGGAGACGAAGGGCGTTGCGCGCGCGCCGACGAAGCCCAGCGCGAACGGCGCCTCGAGCCGGTGCTCGGTGTCGGCGCGCAGCACGTCGCGCTCGCCGCCGAGGTCGGCGAAGGGCGGATACCAGAGCGGATCGCCTTCGCGGCGCTGGAAGTAGCCGGCCGAGGCCTGCGCCTGGTAGAGCACCTCGACCCGGCCCATGCGCCAGACCGGATGGCGTCCGAGGTACCAGCCCAGCTTGGGCAGCTCGTCGACGTCGGTGCGGTCCTCTCCGCGCACCTTGGCGCTCGCGCTCCAGAAGGTCGAGCCCTCGGCCTTGCGCCAGTGGACGTAGGTGTCCTTCTGCTCGTAGTAGAGGTAGTCGCGCTCGAAGAACTCCGACTGCACGCCCGGGTCGCTCTGCCAGGAGTAGGCGAGGTCGACCCACTCGGTCGGGCCGAAGTAGCGCCGGCCGCGCAGGTGGAACCACTGGCGCAGGAGCGAGCGGTCCGACTCCGGCACGCGGATCAGGCCGCGGTCCGACTGGTTGTCGGGGATGATGCTGTAGTCGACCTCGAAGCGCAGCTTGTCGGGGATCGAGAACTCCAGTCCGCCGCCGAGCAGGAGGCCGCGCGTGCCGAGCACGCCGACGTCGAACTTCCAGTGCCCGTCGAGGTCCTGCGTCGGCACCTGCAGCAGCCCGCCGAAGAAACGGCCGATGCCGAAGCCCAGCGAGCCCAGCGCCAGGTTGATCGTCGCGCGCACCGACGCGCCGAACTTCGAGCTGTTGCCGGCGAAGATGTCGGTGATGAAGTTGGGGTTGCCGCGCTCGTCGGTGGGCGTGTCGATCGTCGGCAGCGGGATCGTCAGGCCGCCGCGGCCGAAGCGCAGCGCGTTGTCGCGCGCCTCGAAGTTCCAGCCCTTCTTGCCCTGCGCCGACGGCGTGATGCGCAGGCGCGAGGTCTCGATCATGTAGTGCGGCTCGTCGTACTCGCACGAGGTGATCACCGCATCGTCGGCCGAGAGCGAGAAGTCGCTGCCCACGCGCATCCAGGCCGCCTTGGCGCGGATGTTCTCGGGGAAGCCGTGCGCGCGGAACGGCAGCGGCAGCACGACGTCGGCCTCCTGCAACCAGCCCATGCCCTGGCGCAGGTCGAGGTAGAAGGCCTTGGCGCGCGCGCGGCGCTGGCTCTGCTTGGGATCCTCGAGGCTGTGCTCGACCAGCTCGACCTCGCCCTCGACGTAGACCTCGCTCAGGATGCGCGCCAGAGGATCGTCGCGCAGCTCCTGGAAACGCCGCTTGGGATCGCTCGAGGGCCGGCGCTCGGGCGGCGGCTCGGGCATCAGCGTGCGCAGCTCCGCGCCGCGGATGCGCCGGCGCATCGCACCCTGCGTGTTGCGGCGCCACTCCTCGCGGTCGACCCAGAAGAGCGCCCAGTTGGCGCGCAGCTCCTTGCGGTCCTGGCGGAAGACCGGGTTGTGCAGCACCAGGATCGTCGTGTCCTGCTGGTCGAAGGGCTGCAGCGACTCGTACTCGACGCTCCAGGCGGTCTTGTCGCGCTGGTCGCGCGCGCGCAGCGAGCCGCGCGCGGTCGAGAGCATCATGTTGACGGGGTCGTACTCGATCCAGGGCGACTCCCAGATGCTGTCGGAGATCTCCAGCGTCGCGGGGCGGCCCTCGACGCGCAGCTTCGACGGCTGGCCCTCGAGCTTGTCGCCGCGCAGGTCGAGCTGCTCGCCGATCTGCACGTGCACGCTGCCCGTGGCGCGCGCGAGCGCGAGCGTGTCCTCGACGCTGCCGCGCTTCTCGAAGTCGCCCTCGAGCAGCAGGTCGGACGCGTCGATGGACCAGGGCTGTCCCGAGCGCGTGCGACCCAGCGCGTGCGCCTGGCCGTCCAGGTGCACGCTGCGCTCGTCGGCCACGAGCCGGTCGGTCGAGAGCTCGAGCAGAAGCGAGCTCTGGTCGTTGGCCTTGGGCTCGCCGCCGAGCGTCTCGACCAGGGCCAGCGCGGCGTGCTGCGCCTCGAGTCGCTTCTCGCCGTAGGCGATCCAGTCCGCGTCGAGCTGGTAGGGCTGCGTGCGGCCCGGCAGCCGGCCGCGCGTGTGCACGCGCGCGCCCTCGTGCGCGGAGAGCGTGCCGTGCCCGCGCGAGTCGAGCTCGAAGCGCTCGCCCTCGCCGTGCAGCTCGCCCGCCTGCGACCAGTCGACCACCACGCTGCCGCGCGCGTCGAGCGTTCCGGCCTCGATCTCGGCCGACTCGCCCGGCCGCGGC
The DNA here is from genome assembly GCA_044229935.1 of Planctomycetota bacterium. Classification (GTDB taxonomy): domain Bacteria; phylum Planctomycetota; class UBA1135; order UBA1135; genus JADJLZ01. Next base: position 77,846 of record JBGASC010000002.1, read on the forward strand.
AGCGCGCGGAAGCGGCCGGTGATCTCGAGTTCGTCGCTGGAGAGATCGATGCCGCGCAGGGCCGAGTGCGAGCCCAGCTTGACGTTGCGCTGCGCGTGCGCGCGGAAGGCGCGGCCCTGCGCGGCCGCGACGCCCGGCTCGCCCACGCGCTCCAGGTGCAGGTCCTCGCAGCCCAGCGCGTAGTGCCCGTCGCGCGCGTCGATGTCGGCGCTGACCGAGCCCAGCGCGTCGAGGCTGGTCTCGTGCACGCGGATCTCGACCGCCTGCGCCGTGCCCAGCTGCGTTCCGCTGGCGCGCTCGCGCAGCTCCCAGTGCGCGGGCGCGCGCGCCGTGCCGAAGAAGACGTGCTCCTTGGGTCCCTGGGCCAGCACGCGTTCGGCGCTGCCGCTGCCGCGCGCGTCGTCGACGTGCACGTCGCCCTCGGCGCTGAAGGTCTGCGCCTGGTGGTCGAAGTCGCGCACCTCCGCGGCGCGCGCGACGAAGGCCTCGCCGCCCTTGCGCTCGAGCGTCACGCCGCGCGCGAGCGGGATCGTCAGGTGCCCCGCGATCGAACGCGCCTCGAGGCCCGCGTCGGCGGCGAGCTCGAGCGGTTCGCCCTCGGGCATGGAGAGCCTCGCGCGCGTCGCGCCGGTCGCGCTCGCGCCGACGACGTCGCCGCGCGCGGTGCCCAGCGCGTAGTGCACGTCGACCGTCGGCGACCACAGCTCGCTCGTGCGCCAGGCGGCGTGCGCGCCGCCCTCCGCGAGGAGGCGACCGGTGCGAGCCTGCGCGTCGACGTTGCCCGAGAGCCGTGTCACCGCGTCGATCTCGAAGCCCGTCTCCGGGATCTCCAGGCGCGCCGGGCCGCCCATCTCGACGTGCGTTCCGCCCGAGAAATCCAGCACGAGCGGCCCTGCGCCGCTGACGCGCGGGCGCGAGCCGGCGAGCTCCGGCGGCAAGCCCTGGGCACGCCGCGCGAGCTCGACCAGGCCGCTGGGCTCGCCCTCCAGGCGCGCGTCGCGCAGCGATCCGTCGGGTTCGAAGTGGAACTCCGCCGAGCGCGCGCGGAAGGTGCCCAGCGTGCTGCCGAGCACCACCGCGCCGTCGAGCGTGGCGCGCTCCAGGCGCCCGGCCGCGTCGAAGTTCCAGTGCGCGTTCTCGGCGTCGAACGTGTCGCCGCGGCTCTCGGCGTGCACCTTGCCGTGCGCCTCGGCGTCGACGAGCACGAAGGCCTTCGCTCCGCTCTGGCGCTGCAGTCCGCGCAGCACGAGCTCGTCGGCGGTGATCGTGACCGGCTCGCGGCCCGGGCCCGAGAGCGACAACTGCGCGCCCTGGTGCACGTGCACCTCGATCCCGGCCGCGGCGCGCGCCTCGCCCGCCGGCGGCTCCGGCGGATCGACGCGCAGGATCTCGAAGGCGCCGCTGCCGGTCGCGCGCAGCGTGGCGTGCGCGCCCTTCTCCAGCTCGAGCTCGATCGAGCCGTCGCGCAGGAGGCGCAGGTCGGCGCGCGCGATCGAGGCCTCCAGGCCGCTGCCCTCGGCCGTCAGGCCGTCGCCCGCGAGCACGGCACGATCCGTCGAGTGCAGCTCGCCGGTCCTGGGCGTCCACTCCAGCAGCGGCATGCGCAGCGTCAGCGGCACGATCGGCGCGCCCTCCTTGAGCACCAGCACCACGTTGGTGAAGCGCACGGGTTCGTCGGCGACAATGTCGAACTTGCCGTGCTCGAGCTTCACGCGCGCGAGAGGCGACACGAACCGGGCGCGCTGTCGCGCGGAGAGCGGGTCGAAGACCGTCAGGTCGACATCGTGCAGGTCGTACGTGTCGCCCTCGAGGAAATCGACATCGCTGGCGGCGAGCTCGTACTCGGTGCGCAGCGTTCCACCGCCGCCCGAACGCTTGGTGAGGTGCTGCTTGCCGTGCGTGCTGAACCCAATCGGGCTCTGGCCCTTCTCGCCCGGCAGCTCGGCGAAGTGCTCGGGCACCGGCGGCGCCTGCACCTGCTGCTCGGCGCGCTTCTGGGCGGCTTCGCGCTCGCTGCGCGTCAACCACAGGAGCAGGCCCAGACCGAAGGCGAGCAGCACGAGGAAGAGGATCAACCTCCTCATCGCAGGCTCCGCGCGACGAGCGCCCTCCACTGACCGCGCGCCTCGAGCAGCGCGCGCACGAGCTCGCGCACCGCGCCGTTCCCGCCGGCGGCGCGCGTGACCAGGTGCGCCGCCGCGCGCACCTCGGGCACGGCGTTGCTCGGCGCGACGAAGAGCGCGCAGGCGGAATGCTGCACGAGGTCGGGCAGGTCGTCGCCCATCACGAGCGTCTCGTCCGCGCCGACGCCCAGGCGGCGCTGCACGTCCTCGAGCACGGCGCGCTTGTCCTTGACGCGCAGGTGCAGCTCGCGCACGCCCAGCTCCGCGGCGCGCACTTGTGTCGTGCGCGAGCCGCGGCCGGTGATCCACGCGACGTGGATCCCGTGCTGGCGCAGCCATTCGATCGCGATGCCGTCCTGCACGTGGAAGAACTGCAGCTCCCCGGCGCGTCCCTCGGGCCCGTAGACCACTCGCCCGTCCGTCATCACGCCGTCGACGTCGAGGCTGACCAGGCGCACGCGCGCGAGCGTGCTACGCAGCGACGAAGGCGCGCGTTTCGCGGCTCCGCGCGGCTGCGCTGCGCCGTGGGCCCGTGCCTGCGTGAGGTCGCTGCTCTTCGCGGCCGGCGCGCTGCCCGCACGCGCGCTGCGGCCGGCCTTGTTCCTGCGCTTCTTCACGCGGGGACCTCAGAGGCGCACGTCGAGCAGGTCCTGCACGTCGAGCAGGCCCACCGGCCGTCCGTCGGCGTCGATCACGGCGATCTGGTCGACGCGATGCTCCTTCATGCGGCGCATCGCCTCCTCGACCAGCTGCTCCTGGCCGATCGACTTGGGGTTCTTGCCCATCAGGCGCTCGATCGCGACGCGCTTGTCGAGCGGCGCATCGCCCTCGAGCAGGCGCGCGAGGTCGCCGTGCGTGAAGATCCCGACCAGGCGCCCGTCCGTGCCCGCGATCAGCGCCGCGCCCGGCCGCCCGGGCGTGCGGTTCATCACCAGGATCGCCTCGGCCAGCGTCGCGCCCGGCGCGAGCAGCGGCAGCTCGGCGTCCTTGCGCATCACCTCGGCGACGCGCATCAGGCGCCGGCCGAGCAGTCCGCCGGGATGGTAGAGCGCGTACTCCTCGCGTCCGAAGTTGCGCTCCTGCGAGACGACCATCGCGAGCGCGTCGCCCAGCGCGAGCATGGCCGAAGTGCTCGCCGTCGGCGCGAGCTTGAGCGGGCAGGCCTCCTCGATCTCGCCGATGTCGAGCACGCAGTCGGACAGGCGCGCCAAGGTCGAGCGCGCGGCGCCGGTCAGCGCGACCACGCGCACGCCGATGCGCCGGGCGGGCGGCACGAGGTTGTTCGTCTCGACCGTCTCGCCCGAGTTCGAGATCGCGAGCAGCAGGTCGCGCTCGCGGATGCGCCCGAGGTCGCCGTGCAGCGCCTCGGTCGGGTGCAGGAAGATCGAGGGCGTGCCGGTCGAGGCCAGCGTGGCCGAGATCTTCTGGCCGACCAGGCCGGCCTTGCCCACGCCGCTGACGACGACGTGGCCCTGGCAGCCGAGCAGGAGCTCGACCGCGCGCAGGAAGTCGCGGCCCAGGCGCTCTTCGAGGTGCGCGATGGTGCGCGCCTCCAGGCGCAGCACCTCCGCTGCACGGGCCAGGCGCTCCTTCGATCGGTCCTGGGTGCCGGCCACGGCGGCGCGCTCCTCTTGCATCGGTCCGGGATGGGCGCTCGTGCGCCCGAAGGGCTCGGGAGAGTCCCGGGGGCGCGCCGGAGAAGCCGGCTCCGGCTCGCGCGCCCCTTGGGCGGCGGATTCTATGCCTCGCGGGAACGCGCGATCAATGCCGCGGCCCTGCGCGCGGAGGCGAAAGCTCGCGCGCGGTCCGCTAGGATGGCTCGACCCGCGCCGAGGATGGATGCGGGATCGACTCCGTGACGCACCTCTTCCGTTTCCTTCGGCGCTGGGACAGCGCGGGTCTGCAGGCGCTCGTTCCGGCCCTGCCCTTCGTCGCCAGCGCGCCGCTGGTCGTCGAGTCCAGCCTGCTCTCCACGATCCTGACGATCGTGCTGCTGGTGATCTGCCTGGGCATCCACGAGGCCGCGCACGCCTGGGTGGCCTGGAAGTGCGGCGACTCGACCGCCAAGGACCTCGGACGCATCACGCTCAACCCGATCCCGCACATCGACCCGATCATGACGGTCGTGTTGCCCGCGTTCCTGCTCTTCGCCTCGCACGGACAGTTCGTCTTCGGGGGTGCGAAGCCGGTGCCGGTCAACTTCCACCGGCTGCGCCACCCCTGGCGCGACATGAGCCTGGTCGCGCTCGCCGGTCCGTTCTCGAACCTGCTGCTGGCCTTCCTGTTCATGACGGCCGCGCACTTCTTCATCCGCACCGGGCTCTACAACGGCGCGAACGAGAACGTCTACGCGCGCAGCTGGGACCTGCTGCCGAGCGTGCTGATGCAGGCCGTCGGCTTCAACCTGCTCCTGACCGTGTTCAACCTGGTGCCGATCCCGCCGCTGGACGGCTCGCGCCTGATGGCCTGGCTGCTGCCGACGAGCCTGCGCACGCCGTACGTCGCGATCGAGCGCTTCGGCCTCCTGATCGTGATCGTCGTCACGACCATCCCTGAGTTCATGCAGTTCCTCCACACGGCGGTCAGCGACCTCTCGCGTCACGTGCAGAACATCGTCACGCTCGGAGGCTCGTGGTGAACTCGCCCTTCACGGTCCGCCTCGAGCGCGTCTTCCAGGGTCCGCTGGACCTGCTCCTGCACCTGGTGCGCGAGCAGGAGGTCGAGATCCACGAGATCGAGATCAACCGCGTCATCCAGGGCTACCTCGACTACCTCAAGGCGATGAAGGAGCTCGACATCGAGCTCGCCGGCGACTTCCTCGTGATGGCGGCGACGCTGATGTCGATCAAGTCGCGCTCGCTGCTGCCGCGCGAGGAGATCGACCTGGAGAAGGAGCTCGACCCGCGCGACGAGCTGATCCAGCGCCTGATCGAGTACCGCCGCTTCAAGGAAGCCTCGGACCATCTCGGCGAGCGCTACGAGCTGCGCGCGAACTCGTTCGAGCGCGGCAACGCGGGCCTCGAGGAGCCGGCGCAGGAGCCGGTGCTCGATCTGGGCGAGCTCACGAGCTGGGACCTGCTCGCGGCCTTCTCGCGCCTGATGCGCGAGACGCTGGGCAACCGGCCGCACCGCGTGCAGCGCGACGCGCGCCCGCTGCGCTTCTACGTCTCGACGCTGGCGCACACCGTGCGCGAGCGCCGCGCGCTGAGCCTGCGCGAGCTGGTGCTCTCGCTCGACGAGGAGCCCACGCGCGAATCGCTGATCGGCTGCTTCTGCGCGCTGCTCGAGCTGGTCAAGCTCGGCCTGGTCGGCGTGGCGCAGCCCGAGCGCAACGCCGAGATCCAGGTCGAGCTCAAGGCCGAGCACGCCGGCGACATCGAGAGCGTGGTCGACAGCTCGATCTTCGACGACGAACTGCAGCCGGCCGCGGCCGAGACGGCCCCGGATGCGGCGCTGGTCGCCGGAACCGAGGTCGAGACGCCGACCGAAGCCTCCTGAGCGCGCTCGCGAGCCGTCCGGCACGGTCGCCGCTCTCGTCCGCGGGCGGTTCCGCGCGCGCCGCGACAGGACGATTCGACCGCGCGGCTCCGGACGCAGCGCTCGCACGACATCGGACCCTCCGCCCTTGGGGGGCTTGCCGCAGCCCCGGGCGCGCTCCATATTGGCCGCTCTTCACTTCCCCCAGTCCTCGAACCGACACGAACCCGTCATGAGCAACGCCCTCGACGTCACCGACAACACCTGGGAGACCGCAGTCCTGCAGAGTCAGGTTCCGGTGCTGGTCGACTTCTGGGCCGAGTGGTGCGGCCCCTGCCGCGCGATGTCGCCCTACGTCGACAAGCTGGCCGAGGAGTACAAGGGCAAGCTCAAGGTGGTGAAGCTCAACACGCAGGACAACACCGAGGTGCCCTCGCGCTACGGCATCACCGCGATCCCGACCTTCCTCTTGATCAAGAACGGCGAGGTCGCCAAGCAGATCGTCGGCGCGATGCCCTACGACAAGCTCAAGGCAGCCGTCGCTCCGCTCCTCTCGGCTGTCGCCTGAGCGGTCGCGCTCCAGCGACTGGCGGCCGGCGCCTTGCGCGTCGGCCGCTGCGCTAGTGTGGGCTTCCCGTGCGCATCGTCTTCCTCGGATCGCCGCCCTTCGCGCTGCCGGTGCTCGAGCGCCTGCTCGCGAGCCCGCACACGCTGCTCGCGATCGTGACGCAGCCCGACCGGCCGCGGGGACGCGGACGCAAGCTCGAGCCTTCGCCGCTCGCGCCGCTCGCCGCCGCGCGCTCGATCCCGCTCCTGCAGCCCGAGTCGACGCGCGACCCGGCCTTCGTCGCCGCGCTGCGCGCGCTCGCGCCCGATGTGCTGCTCGTCGCGAGCTACGGCGAGATCCTGCGCGAGGAGCTCTTGACGCTCGCTCCGCACGGCGCGCTCAACGTGCACGCCTCGCTCCTGCCGCGCCACCGCGGCGCCTCGCCGATCCAGGCCGCGATCCTCGCCGGCGATGCGGAGACCGGCGTCAGCGTGCAACGCATGGTCAAGCGCCTGGACGCCGGAGACGTGCTGCTCGAGAGTCGCACGAGGATCGGCGCGGACGAGAGCGCGGGTGAGCTGCTCGCGCGCCTGGCCGTGCTCGGCGGAGAGGCCGCCGTCGCCGCGCTCGGGGAGCTCGAGCAGGGCCGCGCGCGCTTCACGCCGCAGGACGAGGCGCGTGCCACGCACGCGCGCAAGATCGAGAAGGAACAGGGCCGCATCGACTGGACACGGAGCGCCGACGAGCTCGCGCGCCTGGTGCGCGCGATGAACCCCTGGCCGCTCGCGCGCAGCGCGGACGGCCGCGGCGGAGAGCTCGGCGTGCTGGTCGCGCGCGTGGTCGCGGGACAGCCCGGTTGCGCGCCGGGCACGCTGCTCGCGGGCGCGAACAAGCTCGCCGCGACCGTCGCCTGCGGCAGCGGCGCGCTCGAGCTTCTGCGCGTCAAGCCCGCGGGCAAGGCCGAGATGGAGGGCGCGGCCTGGCTGCGCGGCACGCGCCTGGAACCCGGCGCGCGGCTCGAGGCATCCACGACCCCCGCTTCCGACGCGCGCGGGCCGGACGACGACGCAGCGACCGACGCCGCGCCGCGCGCACGCTCATGAGCACGAACCCGCCGCGCGCGCTGGTCACCGGAGCCTCCTCGGGCATCGGCGCGGCGACGGCACGACTGCTCGCGCGCGAGGGCTGGCGCGTCGCGTTGCTCGCACGCCGCGCGGATCGGCTGGAGTCGCTCGCGCGCGAGCTCGCCGATGCCGGCGCGCCGCCGCCGCTGGTGCTCGCCTGCGATCTGTGCGAGCTCCCCCAGCTCGAGGCGTCCTTCGCCGAGATCACGCGCACCTTCGGCGGCCTCGAACTGCTCGTCAACAACGCGGGGCTGGGCTACCGCGCGCGCGTCGAGGAGCTCGACGACGCGCTGCTGCGCCGGCTCTTCGCCACCAACGTGCTCGCGCCGATGCACTGCTGCCGGCTCGCGCTGCCGCTCTTGCGCCGCGGTCGCGCTCCGGTCGTCGTCAACGTCGCCAGCGTCGTCGGGCGGCGCGGCATCCCCGGACAGTCGGCCTACTCGGCCAGCAAGGCCGCGCTGGTCTCGCTGGGCGAGGCGCTGCGCGTCGAGTGGGCTTCCGAGCGCATCGCGGTCGCGACACTCGAGCCGGCCCTGACCGCGACGGGCTTCTTCGAGGCGCAGCCCAACCCCTCTGGTCTTGCCGTGCCCGATCTCGCCGAGGCCGTCGGTCCCGAGCAGGTCGCGCGCGAGATCCTGGCGCTGGCGCGCGATCCGCGACCCGAGGTCTCGCTGCGCTGGAAGTGGCGCATGCTCGCGATCCTCTCGGTGCTCGCACCGCGTCTTGCGGACCGCCTGCTCGTGCGACGGCTGGGCGAACGCTGGACCGCGCCGACGCGTTGAACGGGATCCGAGGCAGCGGGCGAGCGCGCTCGCGACACTGCGAGCTCGCGACACGCGGGGCCCACGAGAGGCAGCGCGTCGCGCGCGAGGAGCGAGACGCGAACCGCCGCGACGGACGCGACGTGCAGCCTCAGCCGGTGCCGTTCGAATCGGGCGGCGGGACCTGCAGGTCGAGCAGCACCGCCGCGTCGGCCTGGTCGAAGATCGAGCCCCACTCGCCGGGCCCTGCCGCGCCCTCGCCGCCTGCGTTCGGCAGCGCGGCCTGCGCCTGGGCGGCGGACGTGATGTTCTTCTCGATCCACAGCCGGTTCGAGCGCACGGAGCCGACGAACGGCAGGATCACGAGATCGGTCGTCGCCGCGAGCAGGCCGAGCACGTCCGCGGGCACCATCGCCGGCATGCAGATCGTGAGCACCTGGCCGTAGCGGCCGACGGGCACGATGCAGTTCTCGGCCAGGAAGTGCGGGTCGATGCCCTCCATCGCCTTGGGGTCGGGCTCGACCGAGTCGACCGGCAGGAAGGGCAGGTTGTAGAGCTCGCACACGATGCGCGCGAGCTCCCAGTCCTGCACGAGGTTCGCGGTGACCAGCGCCTCCGCGAACGGCACCTTGCTGTGCGCCGCGTAGTTGGCCGCCTCGCGCAGCGCCTGCGGCTCGATCAGCCCACGCTCGGAGAGGACCTCCGAGAGACGGTTGTTGTCGAGGCGTTGGCTGTGCTTCACGGTGCGAACGGGGAGTCGGGAGCCGGGGAGCCTCCTGCGACGCTCGGCGAGCGCCGGACAAGGAGACGCTCCTCTATCGTCACGCGCCGCGCGGCGCTGGAGGCCAGCGGCCCGAAATCGTTTCCGACGGGGCGCTCGTCCGGAGCGCGGCGCCGACAGCTCGCGCGGCCTCGGCCCGCGCGGCCCCTCGCCGTGCGTCCGGGCACGGGCTCGGGTGCGGATCGGTGCGGCGCGCGATCCTCCCGCGACGGCGCGGACGCAGATCGTCCGCCTTCGTCGACACCCTCAGACGTCGAGGTTGGTGATCTCCAGCGCGTGGCGCTCGATGTACTCGCGGCGCGGGTCGACCGCGTCGGACATCAGCACGGTGAAGATCTCGTCGGCCGCGATCGCGTCGTCCATCTGCACCTGGTAGAGGTTGCGCCGCGCCGGATCCATCGTGGACTCCCAGAGCTGCTCGGGGTCCATCTCGCCCAGACCCTTGTAGCGCTGGATGTCGACGTCGGCCTGCACCGCGCCGCGCAGGCCGGCCGCGAGCTCGATCAGGCCCTTGGCCTCGATCGGGTCCTTGGGCCCGCGCAGCTCGAACGATCCGCCGCCGCGGAAGGAGAGCCCGCGCTTCTCCAGCGACAGGAGCACGCGCGTCAGCTCCTCGGTGTGACCCAGGTGGCACACGACCGCGTGCGCGTTGTCGCGCGCGAACTCGACCGTCGGGCTGTTGTAGACGAGCAGCTCGTCGCCGGCGCGCAGCCCCGCGCGCAGGAGCTCGAGCCGGTCGTCGAGCTCGCTCTTGCGCTGGAAGAAGTGGTCCTGGCCCTGGATGCGGGCGAAGTGCTGCGGGAAGGAAACGCCGTCGAAGGCCGCCAGCGCCTGCTCCAGCGGCGCGTGCGCCCAGGCCGGCGCGACCAGGGGCAGGAGCTCCTCGAGCTTGCGCAGCTCGTCGGCCAGCTCGCGCAGCGCCGCGCCCTGCCAGTGCTTCTTGCTGGTGCGGTCCTCGACCACGAGCGACTCGACGCCGCGGTCGAGCAGCAGCTGGCGCAGCTCCGCGTCGGTGGTGACGTAGCGCTCCTCGCTCTTCATCTTGATCTTGTAGAGCGGCGGCTGCGCGATGTAGAGCCGGCCGGTCTCGATCAGCTCGCGCATGTGGCGGAAGAAGAACGTCAACAGCAGCGTGCGGATGTGGGAGCCGTCCACATCGGCGTCGGTCATGATGATCGTCTTGCCGTAGCGCAGCTTGCCGATGTCGAACTCGTCGGCGATGCCGGTGCCCAGCGCGGCGATGATCACCTGCACTTCCGAGTGCCCGAGCATCTTGTCCAGCCGCGCGCGCTCGACGTTCAGGATCTTGCCCTTGAGCGGCAGGATCGCCTGGAAGCGCCGGTCGCGGCCGGTCTTGGCCGAGCCGCCGGCCGAATCGCCTTCGACGAGGTAGAGCTCGGACTCGTCGAGGTTCGAGGACTGGCAGTCGGCCAGCTTGCCGGGCAGGTTGCCGCTCGCCAGCGCCGACTTGCGCCGCACGAGGTCGCGCGCCTTGCGCGCCGCCTCGCGCGCCTCGCGCGCGCGCAGCGCCTTCTGCACCACGGCCTTGGCCGCGGCGGGATGCTCCTCGAGGTAGGTCGCGAAGAGCTCGCCGACGACCGACTCGACGATGCCCTGGGCCTCGCGGTTGCCGAGCTTGTCCTTGGTCTGCCCCTCGAACTGCGGCTCGGGCACCTTGAGCGAGAGGATCGCGGTCATGCCCTCGCGGAAGTCGTCGCCGACCGGGCCCTCCTCGGTGTCCTTGAAGAGCTTGGCCTGCTTGCCGTACGAGGTCAGCGTGCGCGTCAGCGCGCCGCGCAGGCCGGCGAGGTGCGTGCCGCCGCCGGGCGTGCTGATGTTGTTGACGAAGCTGTAGACCGTCTCCTGGTAGGTGTCGGTGTACTGCAGCGCGACCTCGACCTCGTACTCGCGGTCGGGACGCTCGGGCGAGGGCACGCTCTTGGCGAAGTGCACCACGTCGGCGTGCAGCACGGGCTTGTTCTTGTTGATGTGCAGCACGAACTCGCGCAGGCCCTGCGGGAACTCGAAGTGCTCCTTCTTGCCGGTGCGCTCGTCCTCCAGATCGATCACGATCCCGCGCGTGCCCATCAGGTAGGCCATCTCGCGCAGGCGCTTGGCGACGATCTCGTAGTCGATCTCGGTGGTGCTGAAGATCTTCGCGTCGGGCTTGAAGACCACCTGCGTGCCGGTGCGCTCGGACTTCTCGAGCTGTTCCAGCGGCCGCGCGCGCGCGCCGCGCTTGAAGAGCATCTGATGCTTGTGCCCCTCGCGCCAGACGGTGACCTCGAGCCACTCGGAGAGCGCGTTGACACACGAGACGCCGACGCCGTGCAGGCCGCCCGAGACCTTGTACGCGCTCTTGTTGAACTTGCCGCCCGCGTGCAGCTTCGTCAGCGCGACCTCGACCGCGGGGATGCCCTCGGTCGGGTGGATGCCGACCGGGATGCCGCGTCCGTCGTCGAGCACGCTGACCGAGCCGTCGGCGCGGATCCTGACCTCGCAGCGGCGCGCGTAGCCGGCGAGCGCCTCGTCCATCGAGTTGTCGACCACCTCCCAGATCAGGTGGTGCAACCCGCGCACGTCGGTGTCGCCGATGTACATCGCCGGGCGCACGCGCACGGCTTCGAGCCCCTCGAGCACGCTGATCGAGGAGGCGTCGTAGGTGAGGGCGTCTTGTTCCTGGCTCATGTCTCAGCGCTTGAGTTGGAAGAGCACGCGCCGGATCTGTTCCGATCCCAGGCGTGCGTTGGCGAGCTGTCGATACTGCTCGCCGGTGAAGTTGGAGAGCTCGTGCAGGTGCGCGGCGGACTCGACCTCGACGCACAGCTCGGCGTGCACGAAGCGCACGGCCCGCGCGCGGCGGCCGAGCTCGGGACCGAGGACCTCGGACCAGGCCTGGAACACCGCGCGGTGGCGCAGGCGCTCGGAGAGCCCGCTCGCGGCGAGGAATCCCTCCAGCGCGCGGGCGATGGGCGTCGCCTCGCGGGGCTTGTGTCTCTCGGCGGCGTGCATCCGGCTCGCTGGCTCAGCCCTCGATCGTGATCGGCATCACGATGTAGATGTAGTTCTCGGCCAGCGTGAACTTGCCCGGGCTCGAGCGCTCGTTGAACGAGAGCTTGACCAGGCCTTCCTCGCAGCCCTTGAGGCCGTCGAGCACGTAGTCGGGGTTGAAGGCGATCTCGGCCTCGCTGCCCTTGAAGTCGACGTCCATGCGCGCACGCGCCTCGCCGCGACCGGCGGACTGGCCGAAGAGCTCGAGCTCGCCCGGGCCGAGCTTGAGGCGCACCGCACGGGCCTCGGTGCCGGTGACGTTGGCCACCAGGCGCAGCTTGCGCGAGAGCAGCGCGGCGTCGGCCTCGAGCGTGTGCGCCGAGTCGCGCGGGATGACCGCGGCGTAGCGCGGGAACTCGCCGTCGATCAGGCGCGTGAAGATCTCCGCGTTCTGGGTGCGCATCCCGATCTGGTTCTCGGAGATGTGGAACTGCACCTGCTCCAGCGCGTCGGTGATCACGCGGCAGAACAGCTGCATGCCCTTGGTGGGCACGATCGCGGCCTTGGCCGGCGCGCGCGCGGCCCCGCCCTCCTCGATCGGCGCCGTCGCCAGCGCGAGGCGGCGTCCGTCGGTCGCGACCAGCTTCAGGCTGCCGTTCTCGGGCTCGGCCAGCACGCCGTGCATCGCGTAGCGGCCGGCCTCGCGCGCCGCGGCGAAGGCCACGCGGTTGACCAGGCGGCTGAAGGACCCGCCCTGGATCGAGAAGCTGCGCTCGCCGCCGAAGCGCGAGATGACGGGGAACTCGTCGGGGTCGATCGTGACGAGATCGCACACGTCGGCGCCGGACTGGATCACGCACTTGTTCTCGTGCGTCGAGAGCGTGACGGTCTCGCCCGAGAGGTCGCGCACGAAGTCCAGCGTGACGCGCGCGGGCACGACGGCCGGGCCGGGCTCGTCGACCTGCACGCCGTCGATGCGGTAGCGCACGGAGCTCTCCAGGTCGGTGCCCAGGAGCTCGAGTGCGGTGTCGGTCGCGACGAGGCAGAGGTTCTCGAGCACCGGCTTGGTGGACTTGGTCGGGATGACGTTGTTCACGACAGCGAGGGCGTCGTGCAGCTTCTGTCTGTCACAGATCACTTTCATGTCGCAGTCTCAGTAGGCGGCGTGGATTTGTGGAGCGTTCCCGACGTGTGTGCTGCAAGCACTGCGTGCAGCGCAGCTTGCAGGCAGCGCGGCGCTCGAGCGCTGCGTGGACGGATTGCGGAGCCGAGCGCGCTTCTCCACGGCTCTCGACGCGGCGCGCGGGGCGTCGAACGCGGCATGTCGAGAAGCCCGGAGTTGTCCACCGGTTTCGAGACCGAGTCTGCCGTCGTTCCACATGGTTCTGCGCAGCGATTCGAAGGCGCGGAAAGGCCTGTTTCCGCGGGAAAAAGCGTGGACGCCAGGGTACGGGAAAGGGCCCCGAAAGTCCAAGGCCGCGAGGCCCGAACCGGGCTCTTTCGCAGACCTCGTCGAGCTGCGGCGGCGGGCGGGCCGCAGCGGCCTCGGATCGCCGGGAGCGACCTCGCGGAAGGCCTAGGCGCGTGGCGCCTGGAGGCGTCCCAGGAAGCCGTCCAGGAGCGTGCGCGTGGCCGCGTCCTGGGTGTGCAGCTCCTGGATCTTCTCGACGGCGTAGATCACCGTCGAGTGGTCGCGACCGCCGAAGAAGCCGCCGATCTCCTCGAGCGAATGGCGCGTGATCTGGCGTGCCAGGTACATCGCGACCTGGCGCGGATAGGCGATGGCGTTGGTGCGCTTCTTCGACTGCAGGTCGGAGAGCTTGACCCCGAAGTGCTCGGTCACCAGCGTCAGGATGTCCTCCATCGAGGGCTGCCCGCGGCGCACGGTGAAGAGCTCGCGCATGGCCTCGCGGGCGAGGTCGGTCGTGATCGGCAGGCCCGACACGCCGGCGAAGCCCAGCAGCTTGGTCACGGCGCCCTCGAGCTCGCGGATGTTCGAGTCGATGCGCTCGGCGAGCAGGCTGGCGATGTCGTCGGAGAGCTCGCGGCCGCGCTCGCGGCTCTTGCGCTTGAGGATCGCCATGCGCGTCTCGAAGCAGGGCGGCTCGATCTCGGTCACGAGACCCCACTTGAAGCGCGAGACCAGGCGCTCCTGCAGGCTGGGGATGTCCTTGGGCGGGCTGTCGGAGGAGAGCACGATCTGCTTCCCCGACTGGTAGAGCGTGTTGAAGGTGTGGAAGAACTCCTCCTGCGTGCGGTCCTTGTTCGCGAGCAGGTGGATGTCGTCCACGACGAGCACGTCGACGTTGCGGTACTTGTTGCGAAACTTGGCGATGTCGCCGTTCTCGAGCGAGTTGATGAAGTGGTTGACGAAGGTCTCGCAGGAGAGGAAGAGGATCCGCGCCTTGGGGTTGCGGTCGAGGATCGCCCAGCACAGCGACTGCAGGAGGTGCGTCTTGCCCAGGCCGACGCTGCCGTGCAGGAAGAACGGGTTGTAGGCCTTGCCCGGCGCCTCGGCGCTGCCGACGGCGGCCGCGTGCGCGAAGCGGTTGCACGGGCCGACCACGAAGTTGTCGAAGGTGTACTTGGGGTTGAGCCCGATGTCGCTCGTGGCCAGCACGCCGCGCGCGGCCTCGCTCGGCGTGGCCAGCACGCGCGGCGCTCCCGGCGCGTTCGTGCGCGTCTCGCGGGGCTGCTCGCGCTCGCCGAAGCGGGGATCGCGAGCGCTCTCGGACGCGCGCGCGGTGTCGAGGGACGGCGCGGAGCCGTTGGCGGAGTCCGCCGGGGAGCCGCTCTCGCTCGTGCGCGGAGCGGGCGGCTGCAGCAGCAGCTCGGGATCGACCGTGACCTCGACGCGGCGCGGCTCGCGCAGCACCTCGCGCACGGCGTCGTTGAGGATCCCGGTGTAGTAGGTGCGCAGCCAGTCGCGCGAGAAGGTGTTCTGCACGGCGATGCGCACGAGCTGCTCGTCGCAGCTGACCAGCGCCGCACGGCGGAACCAGGTCTCGAACTGCTCGGGCTTCATCCGCGAGCGCACGGCGCGTTGCAGTCGGTCCCAGAGCGCTTCCTTGGAAGCTCCGTCGCTGGACGGCTCGGGGACGGGCAGTTCGTGCGGCTTCATGGGATGACGCAGGCGAGAGAGAGGGCGCGCAGGGGCGAAGGCGGCAGCGAGCTCGTGCGACCCGGAGCGGGTCATCCGAGCCCGAGCGCGGGAAGGCGCTTGGACTCGGTGGCGGCCCTCGAGCGCGGACCGGCGCACGCGTGCGGCGCGTGCGAAGGTCGACGGAGCGAGAGACCGGAGGGGACGAGCATCGAGGCTGGGGGGGATTCGCGCGGCGGTTCCAGCCGTCCGTTTCGCGCCGGGCTGGCGCGCGTGCGTCGGCAGGTGGAGTGCTTGTGCGCGGTGCGACATTCCATGCACGCGAGCTCGCACTGTCAACGCTCGAGCGTGGAGGAAGGCGCGAGTTCTCCGCAAGCGCTTCGCGCGAGCGCGGGTTAGCGCGGCGAGGAAAAAACTCTCCGCAAAATCTCCACCGCCGTGTGGACATCCTGTGCGTCGTTCTCGCGCCCGAACGACACGCGCACACCGGCGCGAGCGTCCTCCGCGGCGAGCCCCATCGCGAGCAGAACGTGCGACGGCTCGAGCGATCCGCTCGCGCACGCGGAGCCCGCGCTGACCTCGAGTCCCTCCAGATCCAGTCGCGCGACGAGCACGCGACCATCGAGCCCGGGCAAGCCGAGGTTCAGCGTGTTGCACAGGCGCAGTTCGTCGGCGGGATCGGGGCCGTGCACGCGCGCTTGCGGCCAGACTCGCTGCACTTGCTGCCAACATAGGAGGCACAGTTCGCGCATGCGCGCCGCGTGGCTCGCGCGCTCCGCGACGGCGAGCTCGATCGCGAGCGCAGCGGCGCTCAGCGCGGGCGCGTTCTCCGTGCCCGGGTGCAGGCCCTGCTCCTGTCCCCCACCATATAGGAGCGGTCGCAGCTCCAGACCCTTGCGCTTGTAGAGCACGCCGACGCCCAGCGGACCGCCGAGCTTGTGCGCGGAGAACGAGGCGAGGTCGATCCCGTGCGCGCGCAGCTCGAGCGGCACGCGGCCCAGCGCCTGCGCGGCGTCGGTGTGGAAGAGCGCTCGCGCGGCGCCGAGCGCGCGCAGCCCCCCACCGATCTCGGCCAGCGGGCCGAGCGAGCCGACCTCGTTGTTCGCCGCCTGGATCGAGACCAGGGCGGGCCGACTCGATCTCACGTGTGCGAGAGCTTGCTCGGGGTCGATCCGTCCACGCGCGTCGACCGGGAGGAGCTCGACCGGCCGGCCTTCACGCTCGGCCACCCGGGCGCACTCCAGGACGGCGGAGTGCTCGATCGCGCTCGTCAACAGACCCGCCCCCGCCGGCGCCGCGCGCAACGCGCCGAGCACCGCCAGGTTGTCCGACTCCGTGCCGCCCGAGGTGAAGACGATCTCATCCTCGTGCACGCGCAGCGCCGCCGCCACGCGCTCGCGTGCCTGGTCGACCGCGGCCCGGGCCGCGGGCGCGCGCCCCGAGGCGTGCACGCTGGAGGCGTTGGCGCGCAGTCGCTCGAGCTCGGCGCAGAAGTGTGCGCGCACCTCGGGGCGCAGCGGCGTGGAGGCGGTGTGGTCGAGGTAGACGCGCTTCATGAGCGCTGCAGGAGCTCGCGGTACAGCGCCTCGTACTGCTGCACGACGTGGTGGCGCTCGAAATGGCTCAGCGCGCGCGCGCGCGCCGCCTCCCCCAGGCGCCGGGCCAGCGCGCGGTCCTGCGTCAGCGCGCGCAGGCGCTGGGCGAAGCCCTCGAGGTCGTCGGGGTCCGCCAGCAGGCCCTGCACGCCGTCCTCGACGACCTCGCTGACGCCGCCGACGCGCGTCGCGACGACGGGCGTCGCGCAGGCCATCGCCTCGAGGGCCGAGAGGCCGAAGGACTCCTCGGAGCTGGAGAGCGCGAAGACATCGGCCTTGGCGAGCAGCTCGGGCAGCGCGTCGCGCTCGCCCAGGATCGAGACGCGCGCGCCGATGCCGAGCTCGTGCACCAGCGCGCGGCAGGCGGGCATGTCCGGGCCGTCGCCGACGAGCATCAGGCGCGTGTCGCTGCCTTCGCTGGCGCGCGCGAACGCGCGCACGAGCCAGGGCACGCGCTTGACCGGCCGGAAGTTCGAGACGTGCACGACCGTCGAGGGCCCGTCCTCCGGGCGCAGCGCCGCGGCCGGGCTGAACAGCTCGACGTCGACGAAGTTGTGGATCACGCGCACCCCGCACGGCTCGCCGGGCATGCTGGTGCAGAAGCTCTGGCGCGTGCGGCGCGCGAGATCGTGCGAGACGGCCGTGACCGCGTCGCTCTGCGTGATCACGAACTGCGTCAGCGGCGCATAGGAGGGATCGCTGCCGACCAGCGTGATGTCGGTGCCGTGCAGGGTCGTGATCAGCTTCGGCGCCGGGCGGCCGTGATCGGCCTGCGCCGCGGCGCGCGCGAGGTAGCCCGAGACCGCGTGCGGGATCGCGTAGTGCGCGTGCAGGATGTCCAGGCCGCCCGAGCGGTGCACGTCGAGGATCGAGGAGGTGATCGCGAGGTCGTGCGGCGGCGACTGGAAGAGCGGGTACGGGAAGCCCTGCGCCACGTGCATCTCGACCGGACCGCTCGCGCGCGCGAGGCGCGGCGGCACGCCCGAGGAGAACAGGTGCACGCAGTGTCCGCGCTCGGCCAGCGTCAGCGCGAGCTCGCTCGCCAGCACGCCCGAGCCGCCGTAGGTCGGATGGCAGAGGATCCCGATGCGCAGTGCCTCGGTGCGGCCGCGCGAACACGGCTTCGCCGCGGGCTCCGCTTTCGCGCGCCGGGTCACGATGCGTCCCCGCCGCGCGTCAGGATCTCGAACACGTCGGGCGGCAGCGCGGGGAGATCCTCGGCGCGCAACGTGCGGCGCTCGGGTGAGGAACCGCTCGCACGTGCGCTCGCAGGCGCCGCCGCGTCCGCTGCGGCAGGCTTCGCGCTGCCGATCGTGTTCGCCGGGGCGCCGGTCGGCGCGGACGCGAGCGGAGCCCGGGCCGCGGGTCCGGGTGGCGTCGCGTCGAGCGTCGCGCGCGCGGGTGTCGCACCGCTCGATGCAGCCGGCGTGCCACGCGTCGCCGCTGCGGGCTGCGCGGGACCCGTCGCGTTCGCCGCGCTCGAACCCGGGCCAGCCTTCGCGTTCGCCGCGCTGCTGGGCGCGCCGCTGCCCGTGCTCTTCGCACTGCCGGCAGCCGCGGACCGGCGCGGCGGGGGCACGCGGCGCGGCGCGGGCGCGATTGCACCGGGCTGCACGATCTTCGGCAGGCGCTCGGTGAACGGCGGCAGGCCCGCGAGCTCGGGATCGCGCGACTCGGTGCGCAGGATCTCGCGCGCGGCCCAGAGGTAGTCCTTGGCGCCGTTGGACTCGGGCGCGTACTCGAAGATCGTCTGCCCGTAGCTCGGCGCCTCGGCCAGCTTGACGTTGGCGCGGATCGGGTTCGGCAGCACCTGGCCGGGGAAGTACTTGCGGATCTCGCCCAGCACCTCGCGCGCGAGCTTGAGGCGGCTGTCGTACAGGCACGGCAGGATGCCGGTGATCGAGAGCTCGGGGTTGAGGCGCTTGCGCAGGAGCTGCACCACGTCGACGAGCTTGCTCATGCCCTGCAGCGCGAGGAACTCGGTCTGCAGCGTGATCAGCACCTCGCCCGCAGCGGCGAGCGCGTTGATCGAGAGCAGGCCCAGGCTCGGGGGGCAGTCGAAGAGCACGTAGTCGGCCGGTGCGCGGCCGCTCTTCTGGCGCTCCTCCTCGACCCAGGTGCGCAGCGCGTCGCGCAGCAGGAACTCGCGGCCGAGCGCGCTGGCGAGCTCGAGCTCCGCGCCCGAGAGGTCGAGGTTGGCGGCGACCAGCGAGAGGCCCGGGATGTGCGTCGGGCGCAGCGCCGAGGCGAAGCTCGCCTGCCCCAGCAGCACGGTGTAGCTCGTGGGCGAGCCGCTCGGGGCCTCGACGTCCAGCGCGAGCGAGAGGTTCGCCTGCGCGTCCATGTCGACCACGACGACGCGGCGGCCCTCGAGCGCCAGCGCGGCGCCGAGGTTGGCGGAGGTCGTGGTCTTGCCCACGCCTCCCTTCTGGTTGATCACCGCGATTCGCCGCATGGAGGTTGGCGCGCAGTCTAGCGCATCCGCAGGCCGTACACAGGCCCGCGCGCGCTTCCGCGCAGGGTTGTCTCAGCAGAGCAGCGGATCGAAGCAGGGCAAGGGGCCGCGCGCGAGCAGCGGCTCGCCGTAGCGCACGCCGATGCGCTCGCCGTAGAAGCGCGCGCGCGTCTCCATGCGCCGCAGGATGTCGGCGCCGAAGAGGAAGTGCTGGCCCTTGTCGCCGGCGTCGGCCGGCGCGAGCTGCGATGCGTAGCAGCGCACGAGCGCGCACTTCCTGTCCCAGACCTCGCCGATGTCGACCACCAGCGTGGGCTCGAAGGGCACGTGGCCCATGAAGTGGTACAGGCGCGCGGGCCGGCGCGCGCTGCGCCCCTCCGGCGCGAGGCGGTTGAGCCCGGCGAGGTACCAGGCCTCGCGCGCGATGCGGCCGGCTGCCGCGTGGTCGGGGTGCAGGTCCTCGGTGTGGTGCGCGAGCAGCACGTCGGGTTGCAGTTCGCGCAGGACCTCGGCCAGCTTCTCGCGAGCCGCGAGCGAGCTCTCGACGCGACCATCGGGCAGGGCGAGGTTGATGCGCGCCGCGGGCGCGAGCAGCGCGTCGGCTGCGGCCGTCTCTCTCGCGCGGTCCTCGGCGCTGCCGCGCGTGCCGAGCTCGCCGCGCGTGAGGTCGACGATGCCCACGCGCTTGCCGCGTGCCGCGGCGGCGAGCAGCAGTCCGCCGACGCAGATCTCGGCGTCGTCGGGATGGGCGGCCACGGCCAGGATGTCGAGCTTCATGCGGTGTCCGTGCTGGTTGCGTAGTCCTCGCCCAGGTGCACGGCGAGGTGGGCCGGTGCGAAGGGATCGTGTTCGAAGGCGAGCTCGTGCAGCCAGCGCGTGCCGAAGCGCGCCACGAACGGCAGCGGACCGAGCAGGCGCTCCTGCGGCTCGCCGCGCGGATAGAGCAGGTTCGCGACGCGGCGCTCGTGGCGCCGGCCCTTGCCGGAGCGGTTGCCGTGCACGCGCGCGGCCTTCTCGGCCAGCGTCGCGGCGAGGTCCTCGATCTGCGCGGCGGACTTCTTGAGCTGCACGACCAGCGAGGGATCGAGCTCGTGCAGCTCGTCGCGCAGCTCGTTGAACTCGCGTGCAGCGCGCGCGCCCGTCTCGCGCAGCCGCGCGACCACCGGAGGCTGTGCCGCGGCCTCGGGCTCGGGGAAGACGCCACGGGCGCGCAGCACCCAGGTCGTGTCGCGTCCCAGGATGCCCAGCGCGACGCGCGCCTCGGGATCGGTCAGCGTCGCGGAGAGCCGCTGCACGAAGGCCGTGCGCGGAGCGTCGGTGCGCTCGCGCAGCGCGCCCAGCTGCGCGTGGTAGCCCAGCTCGCCCCAGCCGCCGACGTAGGCCGCGACCGGCAGGCACAGGTCCTGCACCAGCGGACGCAGGAGCGCGCCGGCCGACCAGTCCAGCGGCGCGTCGACGATCTCCGCCGCGAGCTCCGCCGCGGTGCGCGAGCCCGGCTCGCCGTCGTAGCGCAGGCCGTCGCCGCCCAGGCGCAGCGCGCGACGCGCGACGCGACCGTCCTCGCGCTCGTGGTGGAAGAGCAGCGCAGCCTCCTCGGGCGGGATCGCAGGCGCGAAGCCGGCGCGCTGGAGGCGCGCGCTGCCTTCGGCGAGCGCCGCGCCGAGGTCGTGCTCGAGCAGCCCGGCGAGCGCGCGCGAGAGCGGCGCGCGGATCCACTGCGGCTCCACCACGACCAGCCCGAGCGGCCCGCACAGCTCGGTCAGCGCGCGCGTGAACGCGCCCGCGAGCGTCTCGCCCGCACGCGGGAAGAGCATCGCGAGCGCCTCGGCGAGGTGCGGCGCGCCGCGCAGTTCCTGCTCGAAGAGCGCGCGCAGCACGGGCAGGCGCGAGCGCTCCTCCTCGAGCACGACCTCCGAGAGCGGCGTCCGCCCCGAGGAGAGCCCGGGCAACGCGACCTTCTGCAGGTCGAGGTTGCGGTTGACCAGGTGCGTGTGGTGCACCTCGGCCACGTCGTGGTCGTCGGCATGGTTCCAGAACAGCGCGACGACGGGTTTCTCCCAGGCCTGCGAGAGCGTGCGCGCCAGGCGCACGGCGCTGAGCGCCTTGTAGAGCGAGTAGAGCGGGCTCGCGACGAACCCGGGCTGCTGTCCAGTGACGATCGCGGAGGCGCCGGGCCGCGCCAGCGAGCGCAGCGCGTCGAGCACGGCCACGTGCGGACGCAGCGCGGAGAGCGGGCGCTCGAGCGCGCCAACGAGGTCCTCGCGCTCGGCGGGCGTGAACCGCTCGGTCGCGGGCGCGATGTCCTCGGCGTGGCGCGCGAACGGGACCAGCTCGCGCGAAATGCGCCCCGAGAGCGCCGCCCGGGCGAGCGGCGGCAGCTCGAGCACGTCGATCGGGAGGTGTTCGAGGCGGAATTCCACGGAGGTCGGTCCTTCGACGCGAGCGACGAGCTCAGCCCGTACGCGCGGTGGAACCGCCGCGCACGGGGAGCGCGTTGCCCGCTCCTTGCGCGTGGCGTGCGCAGCGCGCGCCGTGCGCGGGTTGCGCGCTCGCTGCGCGTCGCACTCGCGGGGAACGCTGCGCGCGGCGTGCCGCCGCGCCGCGCAGGCAGAGGGTCTCGAAAGGCGCGTCGATCATGGGTTCAACGACCGAGCGGGCGCAGCTCCTCCACCATGGCGTGCAGCGCGGCGCGCGAAGCGTCCTTCCAGTGCAGTCCCGCGTAGCGCGGCTGCTTGTGGGCGAAGAGGATCCCGCGCGACGAGTTGACCAGCGCGCCGCGACCGCCGGGTAGGAAGCCGCCAGCGATCTCCGCCGCGCCCGCGCCTTGCGCGCCGTAGCCGGGGATCAGGAACGGCGTGCGCGGCAGGAGCTTGCGCAGCGCGGAGAGTTCCGTCGGATGCGTGGCACCGACGACGGCGCCGATGCTCGAGAGCCCGCTCGCGCCGACGAGCTCGCTCCCCCACGCGTCGACCGCGCGCGCGACGTGCTCGTAGAGCCTGGGCGTGCCGTGGTCCTGGAAGAGCGCGCTGTGCTTGTTCGAGGTGCGCACCAGCACGAACAGCCCGGCGTCGTGCGCTCGGCAGGCCTCGACGAAGGGTTGGACGGCGTCGGCTCCGAGGTAGGGGTTGACCGTGATCGCGTCGCAGACCGCCTCGCCCGCGATCGACGGATCGAGGTAGGCGCGCGCATAGGCCTTGGCCGTGCTGTCGATGTCGCCGCGCTTGACGTCGCCGATCACCAGCAACCCTGCGGCGCGCGCGGCGGCGACCACGCGCTCCCAGGCCGCAGCGCCGTCGGCGCCATAGAGCTCGAAGAAGGCCGACTGCGGCTTGACGGCGGGCACCAGGCCGCGCGCGAGTTCGATCACCTGGCACAGGAAGTCCGCGCAGGCGCGGGCGCGTTCGGCGCGGGTCGACCCGGGCGCGCGCACCGCGGCGAAATCCTCGGGCAGCGAATCGGCGTGGGGATCGAGGCCGACCAGCGCGGCGTTGCCGCAGCGCGCGACGGCCTCCTGCATGCGGTCTGCGAAGTTCATGGCGCGAGTAGGGCCGAGGATCCTACCCGCCCGCGGCCAGGAACTGGCGTGCGACCCAGTCGGCGAGCGGCAGACCAGCCGGGCTCAACCGCCAGCGGTCCTGCGTGTGCTCGAGCAGGCCCTGGGCGGCCAGGCCCGCGGCGATCGCGGGCATCGGGTCGACCGCATCGGCTGGAAAGGCGGCGCGTGCACGGGCTTGTGTGGAGCTCAGGCCTTCGGCGAGGCGCAGCCCCAGCCACCAGGTCTCCCCCAGCCGCGCTCGAGCTTCGAGTTCCTCTTCCCAAGCCAGGGCGTGCTGGGCATCCGCGATCCGGCGGGTGTACCCCTGGATGCCCTTGACGTTGCCCAGGCGCTGCGTGCCGACCTTGCTGACGGCGGACGGGCCGAGCCCGAGGTACTCGCCGTTGTGCCAGTAGTTGAGGTTGTGTCGACAGGCCTTCCCAGCGCGCGCGAAGTTGGAGATCTCGTAGGGGGGCAGGCCGTGGGCCGTGAGGAGCTCCCTCGTGCGCCAGAAGAACTCGAGCTCGCGATCTTCGGGCAGTGGCTTCAGGCGACCTTCTTCCATCCATTTGCGGAACAGGGTCTCTTCCTCGAACGTGAGGTTGTAGGCGGAGAGGTGGGCGGGCTCGAGAGCGAGCACGCGCGCGAGGTCTCGCTCCCAGTCCGCGAGCTCCTGGCCGGGTATGGCGTAGATGAGGTCTACGCTGACGTCTTGGAACCCGGCCTCCCGGGCAGCGGCAAAGGCCGCGAAGCTCTGCTCGACGTCATGGACGCGCCCGAAGAGCTCCAAGACCTGCCGGTTGAGGCTCTGGAAGCCGATCGAGAGTCGGTTGACACCCAGTTGGAGCAGGCGCCGCGCCTTGGCGCGATCGAGGCTCTCGGGGTTGCACTCGAGCGTGACCTCGAGGGCCGAGGCGCGCCAGCCGGTGAGCTCGTCGAGACCGTCGAGCAGCCTCGCGAGCTCGTCTTCGTCGAGCAGGGACGGCGTTCCCCCACCGAAGAAGACCGTCTGCGGCGCGCGCGGTGCGAAGCGACGAGCCTCCTCGAGGATCGCCGCCAGCATCGTCGCGCGGTCGTGCCCCTCGGCCGGAACGGAGAAGAAGTCGCAGTAGTGACACTTCGCCGCGCAGAAGGGCAGGTGCACGTACAGCGGCGTGCCGGGAGTGGCGCGCGGCTTGTGCAGTCGCGTCGGGTCGGGAGCGTCGCTCACGCCCCCATCCTACGGGCCCGTGCGCCGAGCCCGAGCCGGAGAACTCAGCCGGCCTTGCGCCGCTTGCGCTCGCCGCGCGATCCGGGCGGCGGGGCAGGGTGCAACTCGCCGTCCTCGCGCTCGGAGCTCATCACGCCGTAGAGCTTGCGCAGCGCTTCCTGTTCGATCTGTCGCACGCGCTCGCGCGTGAGCCCGACGACCTTGCCGATCTCCTTGAGCGTCATCTGCTCGCCGCTCTCGTTGCCCAGGCCGTAGCGCAGGCGCAGGATCGTGGCCTCGCGCTCGTCGATCACGTTGAGGAGTTCGCCGAGCTTCGCGATCAGATCGTTGTTGAGCAGTTCCTCGTCGGGCGTCTGCGTGCGCACGTCCTCGACGGTGTCCTGACCCTGCGTGAGGATGTCGAGCGAGACCTGTGGCCCCATGCCCGAGACCTGGATCGTGCGCTTGAGCAGCGGCCAGTTCTCCTCGGGAATCCCGAGCTCGGAGGCCACCTCCTCGACACTCGGCGCGCGACCGAGCAGGTAGGCGAGCTCCTGGCTGACGACACGCCAGCGCGAGATCAGCTCGGACATGTAGCTCGGCACGCGCACGGGCTTGACCGTGTTGGTCAGCGCGCGGCGGATGGCCTGCTTGATCCACCAGGTTCCGTAGGTCGAGAAGCGGCAGCCCGCGGCGGGGTCGAACTTCTCGGCCGCCTTCATCAGTCCGATGTTCCCCTCGGCGATGAGGTCCTGCAGCGTGAGGCCGCGGTCGGAGTACATCTTCGCGACGGAGACGACCAGGCGCAGGTTGGCGCGGATCATGTGTTCGCGCGCGGCGAGGTCGCCGGACTGGATGCGCCGGCCCAGGGCCAGCTCCTCCTGCGCGGTAAGCAGGGGAACCTCGTTGATCTCCTGGAGGTAGGTCTCCAGACAGCGTTCGGCGGAAATGGCAGCGCTCCGGTTTCTTGGGGTGCGGGTGGTCTCGGGGAGTCCTTCCCGGGCTGCGCGATGCGCGGTGGTTCGTTCCACGCGTGCGCGCTCCGAGGATCGACGGTCGAAGGTGAGGATCTTGAGGCGGCGATCCGCGCGCGGTGCCTGCAGGAGGCCGGAAATTCCCTCGCGAGTGCGAGCCCCTGCCGGACGGCGGCGGTCCGCCTCGATACAATCCCGACTCCTCGTGCCCAGGCACGTGCGGAGCGCATGAGCGAATCCTCGCTGGAAGAAATCATTTCCGAGAAGGCCTTTGCTGCCGAGCTCGCCGGGCGTGCGGAACCCTTCTTCCGGCTGGCCAAGGATCTCCTCGCGCGAACCGAGGACTGGGGACGCGGGCCGTACTTCCAGCTGGCGAGCGAAGCCGACGGTCTCGAGGCGCAGCTCGACGACCACGGGGCTCGCTACAACCGCACGTTCAGCTTCCTGCGCGAGCTGGTCGCCTCGCTGCGCGGGTTCTGCCAGGCGGGTTTCAGCCTGGCGCACCTGGAGCGCCGCTTCCCCACCTACGGCGTGATCCTTGCCCCCCGGGAACGGGAGCAGGCGCAGCGCGCGATCACCGAGGGTCGGCGCTACCTGGAGAACACCGCGCGCGCGCTGCTGCAGGCCGCCCTGGCGGAGTCGCGCTCTCTCGGGGTGTCCCTGCCTGACGACAGCCTTGCCGATGCCGCGCCCTTCGACGCCGGCCCACAGCGCAAGCTGCCGCGCAACATGGGCCAGGAGGAACTCGTCAACGACGAGCAGAAGGTGGCCGAGGTGGCCTCGAAGTACCTGCAGGCCTGCGCGATGCTCGAAGAGACCGGCATCCACCGCATCCTCGATGAGGTCGAACGCGACCAGTGGCTGAGCAGGCACTGCAGCGAGGAACAGGCGCGCGTGTACGAGGCGACGGTGCACAACCTGCAGTCCGCGTACGACACGCACGTCAAGAACTCGGCGGCCGAGGGTGCGGATCCGCGGCTCCCGAAGCTGCGCGGGCACGTCTCCGCGGCGCTCCACCTGCTCGAAGCGGTCACGCACATGACGCACTTCGTCGAGCGCCACGAGAGCGGTCAACGCAACGAGCACATCGAGGGTCGCATTGGAGCCGTGGTGAAGCGCGCCGAGGTGCGCGAGCAGACACTCAACCACCTGCTGTACTGGGCCTCCGTGATTCTCAAGCGGGGGCGGCCGCTGGCCGAGGACCTGCTGCCCTCGTACACGGACCTGCAGGTGCTCGAGGTCGAGCTGCCCGACACGGTCTCGATGCACGCGCGACCCGCTGCGCTCATCGTCAGCATCGTCAACCACTACGGCACGCCCGTGGAGATGGAGCTCGACGGCGTGCGTTGCAACGCTGCTTCGATCCTCGAGCTGCTCGTTGCCGTGGGCTCGCACCCCAATGCCAAGCGCTTCGTGTTCCACGGGGACATCAAGCCGTTGTCGGACATCAAGCTGCTCTTCGAGTATGCCGTGGGAGAGAACGGCATCGAGCGATTGCCCGCGCAGCTCGCCTACTTGCGCGACGGGGCCTGACGCAGAGATCTCACCCACGCGGCCGCGCCAGCGATGAGGCCGGGCGCACGCGGTGGGACGCGTCAGACGCCGAGGAAGAGGCGGTCGGCCAGCACGCTCGGCAGCCCGGCGGCGCGGATTCGCGTGGCTTCGCGCTCGATGTCGTACGGCGCGCGCCTGATCACGACGCGGTCCTCGCGCGTGTCGTAGACGGCAAACGCTGTGCGCGGGTCCTCGTCGCGGGGCT
Source organism: Planctomycetota bacterium (assembly GCA_044229935.1). Taxonomy (GTDB): domain Bacteria; phylum Planctomycetota; class UBA1135; order UBA1135; genus JADJLZ01. The sequence continues at coordinate 104,257 of JBGASC010000002.1, forward strand.
GGCCCACGCTGCCGACGTTGACGAGGGCCTTGGCGGCTTCCGCCAGGTCGATGACCGGATCCGTGGTGTAGGCCGTGCGCAGGGGGTCGTCGCGCAGGCGCATCAGCGTCACGGGCACGTGCGTGTGCCCGACGAAGCAGACGGGCAGGATCATCTCGTCCAGCGATGGATCGGCGTCGGTCGTGCTCTGGATGTAGTCGTAGAGCTCCGGACGGTGATACGTGCCATGCGCCACGGAGCAGTGCTCGAGCTGCGTCACGAGCGGGAGCGCCTGCAGCCACTCGAGCTCGTCGCCGGAGAGCACGCTCTGGGTCCACCGCACCGCGTCGCGCGCGTAGTTGTTGAAGAAGCGGATGTCGATCTCGCCCGTGCAGGCCGCATCGTGGTTGCCCTTCACCACCACGGCGTCGAGCGAGCGCAGGCGAGCGATGCACTCACGCGGTGCCGCGCCGTAGCCCACGACGTCGCCGACGCTGACGATGCGGTCGATCCTCTCGCTGCGGAATGCAGCCAGTGCCACCTCGAGGGCCGAGAGGTTGCCGTGGATGTCGCCGAGGATGCCGTATTTCATCGTCGCGCTCGCTGGAGCCGCGTGTATCCGAAAGCGAGGAGATGGGGGACCATCATCGACAGGATTCCGTCGGGGACTCTGGGGTCGGTTTCCGGGAGCGTCATCCGCAGGGCAAGAATGGGATCTGGCGTCGCCAGCGCCGAGGAAAACCCCCAACTCAGCAGGAGAAAGCCCAGAGCGCGTCCTCCTCGCTGCATCTCTGTCAGCGCGAGCAAGCCCGCCAGGCTTGCCACCCACAGAGAATCGCGCAGCACTAGGTCGAGGTGGGGCGCGAGAGGCGTGCACGCGCGAACCGAGAGCCACGAAAAGACACAAGAACCGCCGATAAGGTGTAGGTAAAGGGACGTCGACGCAACGATAGCGGCCCGCGCGGTTGGTCCTTGCCCGCGGTAGAGCCACGACCAGGCGTCCACCTGCAGAACCACCAACAGGCTCGACAGCACGAACAGGAGTCGCAAGACCTCTCCTAGTGCCATCGTCCGACTGAAGTTGATGCCGCCCAAACCGATCGGAGCACAAACCTCGAGCGACGCCGCCAGTCCAACGACGCCAAACACAACCATCCAGAAGGCCGGCCCCTTGAGCAGCGTGAGGGCCTGAATCCCGGAGGCTCGCAGGAGCGAGCGCAGGACAGACCATACGTGGAGATGGCGGCTCATGGTCACAGATGGTGCAGGGATGCTATTGACACGCAATGCCTTGTGTCTAGCCTGAGGGTCCTACGGGCGGATCAATCGAGGAGCCAAGCATGGAACGAAGACTGGGACGTGGACTGGGCGCACTCTTGTCAGGCGCTGGAACTGGCTCGACACCGGAGCCGGCGACAACGGCTGCCGCAAGCGGTGATCAGCTCCTGGTCGAGCGGATCGAAGCGAACCCCTACCAGCCGCGCAAGACCTTCGATCCCGCGGGGCTCGCAGAGCTCGTCGAGAGCATCCAGCGCCATGGTCTCCTTCAGCCGGTCGTTGTGCGAGCTCGCGGAGACGGGTTCCAGCTGGTTTCTGGTGAGCGCCGTCTGCGGGCCTTCCGGCAACTCGGTCGGACCCACATTCCGGCGATCGTGCGCCAGGACGTCACGGACGCCGAGATGCTCGAACTCGCACTCGTCGAGAACCTGCAGCGTCGAGACCTGGATCCGATCGAGCGAGCCCACGGCTACCAGCGCATGATGCGCGACCTGGGCCTCACCCAGGAGCAGGTCGCGGACAAGGTGGGCCTGCAACGCCCGACCGTGGCGAACCACCTCAGGTTGCTGGAATTGCCCGAGCTCGTGCAGCAGGCACTGGCGAAGGGCATGATCCAAATGGGGCACGCTCGAGCCCTCCTGGGATCCAAGGAAGAGTCCAGCACGCAGAAGCTCCTCGAGAAGGTGGTCCGCGAGGATCTCTCAGTTCGGCAGGTTGAGGCCCTGGTTCGCGGCGCAAACCAGGCTCCTCTTGAAGAGTCCGGAGAGGCCGTCAAGGTCGTGGTGCCGCAGGCACCCTGGGTCCGTGACCTCGAAGCCCGGATGCGGGAGCACCTGGGCACCAAGGTCCAGCTCAAGAACGGCCCTGGGTACCGAGGCCAGATCGTGATCGAGTACTTCCAGCGCGAGGATCTCGAACGACTGGCGGATGTGTTGGCTCCCCGCGAGCGACTGCTCTGAGTCCAGAGGTCCGAGTGTTCCACGTGGAACACCGGGGACCAAGAAAACAAGCGGGGGCCCCAGTGGGCCCCCGCTTGTGTGTTCCTGGTGCCTCGAGGGGTGTCAGAGCACCTCGGAGCTGAGCAACACGACGGGAGTCTTGGGACGGTCTGAGCTGTCGGCGTCGAGCTCACCACCCTCGATCTTGTGGACGACATCCATTCCCTCGAGGACCTTCCCGAAGACCACATATTGCCCGTCGATCGAGAGCTTGTCGGCGGTCGTGATGAAGAACTGGCTGCCGGAGCTTTGCGTGTCGCGGGGCTGCTTTGCGGCCGCGAGGTAGCCCGAGAACGGATGGAGGCTGTTCTCCTCCTTGTCCACCTTGTAGTCGGGTCCGCCCAGGCCCCAGGTCTTGCGATCGTCGCTGCGCGAGTTGGGATCGCCGCCTTGGATCATGAAGTCCTTGATCACGCGGTGGAACTTGGTGTTCGCGTAGTAGCCTTCCCGGCAGAGCTTGAGGAAGTTCTCGACGTGCTTGGGGGCCTCTTTCGCGTAGAGCGCGATCAGGACATCTCCCTGGTCAGTCTTCAGGCGCACCTTGGGGCTGTCGGCCGGCGGCGAGGGGTTCGCGAACAGGTCCGGGTGGCTCGCGCGCCACGCCTTCTGTTGGTCGTAGCGCTTCTCGAGTTCGTCGACCATCGAGGCCATCGCGCCCTCGGCGCCGACCGGCTGCTTGTCGACGACGAGCGGGTGGTTGGGGTAGTTCTGACGCAGCAGGGTCAGCGCCTGCTTGGCCTGGTCCCACTCGCCCTTGTCGGAAGCCTGCGTGGCAGCGATCCAGAGGGCCCAGGGACCCGCATGGGTTCCCCGGAACGTCGCCTCGCCCTTGATCAGGTCTTCCGGCGTTCCCTCGAGTACCGCCGGGTTCTGGGCTGACGTCTTGGCGAAGTGATGCAGCGTCTCCCAGCTCGCATCCAGCTCTTTCTTGGCCTCTTGAGCTGAATATGTCGCGTAGATGGCAGCTCCTGACGCGGCGAGAGCGAGCAACAGACCGAGCTTCCAGTATCGTTCGACGAAGTACTTGAAGCCGGAGTTGTCCTCGGGCGTTGCGAAGGTGACTGCGGTGGGGGCCTTGTGTTGGGCCATGACGAGAGCTCGTGGTTCCTGCGGGACTGCCGGCGATGCCGCCGGTAGCAAAAATGCACACTCCTGCGTGAGAGCAGAGGGAATCGAGTAGCCTACCGTACCGACGCCCCCGACGACAAGCACTGCCCAGATCACTCCTTCGGCACATCCAGGGGCGCTCTCCGGAGCGGTACGATTCGCGCTCGCACCCGCACGCCGCGAAAGCGCTCCGTCCCTCCCTCACACCCCCCGCATTCCATCGCCATGCTGGCCAGCCTCCTTCTCGCACTCGCCCTTCAAGCCGAGAGCACCGCGCAACCGGCTGCTGCACTCGACCCGATCGCGCCCACGTCGCAGCAGAACCCGGATGAAGCCGAGTACGAGAAGCGACGCAAGGCTGCGGACAAGGACTACGACAAGCTCTGGGATCTGTACGACTGGTGCACGCAGAAGAAGCTCGCCACCCAAGGCAAGTCGTGCCTGCGTCGCATCGTGCAGCTCAAGCCGGACGACGAGAAGGCGCACAAGCTCCTCGGTGACGTCTCCTACGACGGCAAGTGGTTCCCCTCCGACAAGAAGGTCGAGGAGTACAAGAAGCAGCAAGCCGAGAAGGCCGCGAAGGACGAGGAGAAGGCCGCCAAGGAGAAGGGCCTGGTCAAGTACAAGGACCAGTGGGTCGCTCCCGCCGATCTTCCCAACCTCCAGAAGGGGCTGGTCAAGAACGAGCGCGGCGAGTGGATCAACCCCGAGGAGCAGAAGAAGATCGCCGAGGGATGGGTCAAGCAGGACCTCGAGTGGGTCTCGCCGCAGGAGAAGGAGAACATCAGCAAGGGCCTGTGGAAGTGCGGCGACAAGTGGCTCGACCTGGAGAAGGCGAACGAGTTCCACTCCGAGCTCTTCCAGTGGTGGAAGATCCCGCACGAGAGCAAGTATGTGCTGGCGAGCACCTGCGATCGCAAGGTCGCGGAGACGATCGACAAGAACATCGCCAACGCGTGGGACGATCTCGTGAAGTGCTACGGGTTCGCGCCCGCATCACAACCGGCCGTGCTCGTGCTCCGCAACCAGGCGCAGTACGAGTCCTACGCGGCAGGTGACCAGGAGGAAGGGCGCCCCCCGAGCGAGTCCCACGGACTGTCCTCCGTTCACTACGCGTACTTCGCGGACCTCGGGCTCGATCCGCAGAACGGCGACTGGATGCAGATGGGCGTCTCGTACTGGGACGCGTCGACGGAAGCGGGACCGAAGTGGGGGATTCACGCCACGCGTCACGCGCTCGGCCAGTCCTTTGCCGAGGCACTCGATCCCAGCCCCAAGGCCCTCGAGAAGACGCGCAAGGATCAGAAGTTCGCGGGCAAGGAGTTCTGGGAAGAGAAGAAGATCCCGCACTGGTTCCGCTACGGCGCGGCGGTCTACGCCGAGCGCTACTTCACCGACCTGACGGTGGGCGTGGGCGGCAACTCCAAGTGGGCCATCGAGTGGTCGGTCAAGAACCTGCTCGCGCGCGGCGGCATGCTGCCCGTGCAACAGGTGCTCGACTTCGAACCCGAGAACGACAAGGCGGAGGAAACGCAGGTCTGGTTCAACCGCGTCGGGATGATCATGTACTTCATGGTCGACGGGAAGTGCGCGCCGGTCACCGCCAAGCTGGCCGCGTTCCAGGAGGCGCTGAAGTCCGGCAAGGACAAGAAGGCCGTCACCGAAGCAGCCAAGGCGCTCGCCGCCGAGCTCGCCAAGCACGAGACCGACCTGCGCAAGTTCGGCGGCCTGTGATCGCACCCCCCATGCTCGACGCCATCCTCCTCGCCGCGCTCTCGTTCGGGAACGCGCACGCACCGCTTCATCCGTCCAACGCGGATCTCTACCTGGAGATCCCGGCCCCCAAGCAGCTGCTCGCATCGCGGGAGCACGTGCCCTGGAACCGCTTCTTCGCCGACGAGGACATGAAGAAGCTCTGCACGCTGCTCGAGGGCTTCGACGTTCCGCTGCAGACCATCAGCAGTTCGGCCTTCCCCGAGGAGATCCTGGGCGAGAAGAGCCCGCTGCGCCGCCTCGATCGGGCCAGCTTCTCGCTCGGCGGCCTGGACGAGCTGGGCAAGCCCGACGCGAAGTCGCAGCTCGCCTTCAGCGGCGTGCTCGAGTTCGCCGACGCGGCTGCGGCCGAGGGCGCGCTCGTGATGATCGACGGCTGGACGCTCGTGGCGCGTTCGACCGACGCGAGCCTGGCCAAGGACTGCAAGCTCGGCGAGCACACCTGCAACCTGCGCTGGTACGAGAGCACGCTCGGCTCGACGTTCTCCGCGTTCTCCGCGGGTGCCGGTCGCACCGCAGCGAGCGCGGCCCAGGCCGCGTCGTCGCGCGTGTGGGTCGCGCAGGACGGCCCGCGGCTCTACCTCGGCGCGATGGGCTCGACGCCCGAGGCCCTCTCCGCGCGCATCGCCGGCAGCCAGGCCGGGCTCGCCGACGAGAGCAAGCTCTTCGCTGGAATGGACAGCTTCACGCCGTCCTCCGGCACACCCGTCTATCGCCTGTGGTCCGACCTCGACCTCAAGCACGTCTTCGAAGGTCCAGCCGGCACGGGCATGGACGAGCAGACGAAGAGCCTCGTGCGCTGGATCCTGCCCGTCGTCCTGCCCTATGCCGGCGCGCAGGGCGCCTGGCGCGTGGAACTGCGCGGCGAGCGCTTCGTCAGCGAAGCCGTGTACAAGCGCTATCCCGAGTTCGATCACAAGTCGCTGGGCCAGACGGCGGCCGATCCCGCCGCCGCGCGTTTCGTGCCCAAGGAAGCCGTCGGCGCGTGGGTCACGAGCGTCGATCCCAAGTCCTTCGAGGCCGAACTGCGCGGAATGCTCGGGACCCTGCTGGTCAAGCCGCCGGCCGCGGAGCAGAACGACGAGAGCGCAGACCCCAAACCCGCGCAGGCGCGCGATCACGAGCGCGAGGAACTCGCGCGCAAGGCCGCCGAGCTCGTGCAGCAGCTGCCGCCGTTGAGCGAAGGCCTCGGAACGCAGGCCGCGTTCTACCTGCTGCCGATCAACAGCATCCAGGCGATCCTGCCGCGCGCTTTCCTCGCCGTGGAGCTCAAGGACAAGGCCAAGTTCGAGGCCGCGCTCAACACGTGGGCCACGAAGTTCGCCGAGCTCGACCCCAAGACGAAGCTCACCAACAAGCCCTATCGAAAGCTCACCTGCGTCAGCCTCGCGCTCGGCAAGGAAGAGGACGAGCAGGCCGCGGTCAAGGCCAGCCCGCTGGCCGGCATGACGCCCGACATGAGCCTCAGCCCGACGATCGTGGTCTTCGAGGACCGCGTGCTGTTCGGCATCAAGAAGAGCTACGTCCAATCCGAGACGCGGCGCATCGCCGACGGGAAAGGCAACGAGGCGCATGCGATCGCGGCGGCCGGACGCATCCCCAAGGACAGCTTCGAGGCCAGCGTCATGGACTGGGGCGGCTTCTACGGAAAGCTGCTCGACGTGCTCAAGCAGCTCGTGCCGATGGCGACGGGCATGATGGGCGCGAACGCTCCGCAGATCGACGCGACCGCGCTGCCGGGCTCGGCCACGCTGGCGCGCTACTTCCAGCCCACGAACAGCTGGTCCAAGCGCCTCGCCGACGGACGCATCTACAGCTACAGCGAGTCGTCGTTCGGGCCGGAGACGCCGCTCCAGATCGCGGCCTTCGCCGCCAGCGCAGGCACGGCCATGACGCAGATGCGCACGCAGCCGCGCGCCGCGACCACCGAGCCCGCTTCACCCGAACCCCAGGCGGACGACTCCGCCTTGAAGACCCGCGCAGCGCTGCTGTCGGTCAAGACCGGCCTCGCGATCTACCGTTCGCAGCTCAACAAGCTGCCCGCGAAGCTCGAGGACCTGCTCGCGCCGACCGACAGCTTCCCGGGAGGATTCCTCGCGCCCGAGAAGGCGCTCCCCCTGGATGGCTGGGGTCATGCCCTCGTGTTCAAGCCCGAGCCCGACGGCCGCAAGTTCCTGCTCTACTCGTTCGGCGCGGACGGCAAGGACGACGGCGGCGGCGGCGACGACGTGAAGGCGCCCTGAGGCGCGAGCGCGTGCAGTCCCGATCGCGAGCGGAGAGCCACGGCCACGCTCGCGAGCGGTACGATCAGCGATCATGACGGAGCTCGAGACGAGCGGGGAGCACGCCGCGCCGCAGGCACGCGCCCCACGCCGCGGGGGACGCCGACGCTGGAAGCACCTGCGCCGCTCGCTCGGCCTGCGTGTCGTCGGTTGGCTCGGCCCGTTCGCCCTGCGCCGCCTGCGCAGGAGCTGGAAGACCGAGCGCCTCGACGCACAGCACTGGGACGCGGTCGGCGCCGGGAAGCAGGGCGTGCTGCTCGCGCTCTGGCACGGACGCATGGTCTGCGGGATGGCGGACCACGAGCAGCGCTCCTACACCGTGCTCGTCTCGCAGAGCCGCGACGGGGACATCTCGGAGAAGCTGCTGAAGCGCTTCGGCTACCGCGTGATCCGCGGTTCCTCCAGCCGCGGCGGAGCGAGCGCGGCCCGGGCGATGCTCGGCGCGCTCGAGGGCGGCGCGGTGCTGATCATCACGCCCGACGGCCCGCGCGGTCCGCGCCACTCGACCAACCCCGGGCTCGCCTGGCTCGCGCGCGAGACGGGCTTTCCCGTGCTCCCGATGGGCTTCGCCTGCGACCAGGCCTGGCGCCTCTCGAGCTGGGACCGCTTCACGATCCCCAAGTACGGCGCGCGCGTGGTGCTCACGTACGGCGCTCCGGTGCGCGTCGCGAAGGACGCGAGCGACGCGGAGCTCGAGCGCGCGACGCGCGCGATCGGCGAGCGCCTGATCGCGGCCGAGACGCTCGGCTTCCGGCACCTGAAGCAGGAGCCCGACTGGTGATCCGGCTCGGCCCGGCGGGCTGGTCCTACCCCGACTGGGAGGGCCGCGTGTACCCCGAGCACAAGCCGCCGGGCTTCCATCCGCTCGCGCTGCTCGCGAAGAGCTTCGACTGCATCGAGATCAACAGCACCTTCTACGCGCTGCCGCGCGCCGAGCACGCGCAGCGCTGGCTGGAGCTCGTGCGCGAGCACCCGCGCTTCCGTTTCGTGGCCAAGCTCCACCGCGACTTCACGCACATCGGCACGCGCGAGGCCGAGGAACGCGGCGCGCTGCTCGAGGCGCACGCGCGCGAGTACACGGCCGGACTCGAGCCGCTCGTGCGCGCGAAGCGCCTCTCGGCGCTGCTGGTGCAGTTCCCGATCAGCTTCCTCTTCGGCAAGGACGAGGTGCGCCGCCTCGGCCGCCTGCACGCGTTCTTCCCCGGCGTGCCGCTGGTGCTCGAGGTGCGCCACAACTCGTGGTTCACGCCGCCCGCGCGCGACACGCTGCGCGGCCTCTCGTACTCGCTGGCGTACATCGACCTGCCGCCGGCCTGGAACCACCCGCCCGAATGGCACGAGCCGACCGGTCCGCTGGGCTACCTGCGCCTGCACGGCCGCAACAGCGAGCACTGGTTCCGCGAGGAGTCCGGCCGCGACCAGCGCTACGACTACCTCTACGAGCCGGCGGAGCTGGAGGGCGTCGCACGCCGCGCGCGCCGCATCTCCGGCACGCACGAGGACACGTACGTGATCACCAACAACCACTTCGGCGGCAAGGCCGTCGCCAACGCGATCGAGCTGGCCTTCCTGCTCAGTGGCGAGAAGCAGCACGCGCCCGAGGAGCTCGTGCAGAGCTTCCCGCGCCTGGCCGCCGTGGTCCGCGACGAGGGCCAGGGTCGCTTGTTCTGAGTTCGCCGCCTCGCGGCGGCCCCTCGGCAGCGCACCGGCATCCCGCGCTCCCCGCGTCGCGGCCGTGCGAGAGGCCGACCCGCGCTCCCGGCGGCGCGAACCGCTCGATCCTCGAACCGAGCGAGCAGCGCCGCGCTCGACATGAACGTTCCGTCGCGGCCGCCCGCACGAAAGCTGCATGCAGCGGCTCTTCTCGCTATCCTGTTTGCCCCTCGGACACGCGCGACACCCTCCCGGGCCGGATTCGTCGCAGGTGCTCGCGCGAGCCGGGGCCACCAGGATTCCCGTGGACTCGCAAGACCTGCTCCTCGTCGCCTATGCCAGCACGCTGCTGGTGCTCGCCGTCTACGGCGCGCACCGCGTGGGCATGCTGGCGCGCTTCCGCTGGTCGCGCGAACCGCACCGGCCGGAGACGGGCACGCACGAGCTGCCGGTCGTCACCGTGCAGCTGCCGATCTACAACGAGCACACGGTCGCCGCGCGCCTGATCCGCGCCGCGCTGGCGCTGGACTACCCGCGCGAGAAGCTCGAGATCCAGGTGCTCGACGACTCGAACGACGAGACGCGCGAGCTCGTCGACGAGGAGGTCGCGCGCGCTCGCGCCCGCGGCCACGACATCACGCTCGTGCGCCGCGAGAACCGCCAGGGCTTCAAGGCCGGCGCCCTCGACCACGGCCAGCGCCGCGCGAAGGGCGAGCTCTTCTGCATCTTCGACGCGGACTTCCTGCCCGAGCCCGACTTCCTGCAGCGCATGGTGCCGTACTTCGCCGACGCGCGCGTGGGCATGGTGCAGGCGCGCTGGGGCCACGTGAACCGCGAGGACTCGCTCCTGACCCGCGCCGAGTCCGCGCTGCTCGACGGCCACTTCGTGATCGAGCACAAGGTGCGCCACGACACCGGCGTGTTCTTCAACTTCAACGGCACGGCCGGCATCTGGCGCCGCAGCGCGATCGTCGACGCGGGCGGCTGGGAGCACGACACGCTGACCGAGGACCTCGACCTCAGCTACCGCGCGCAGCTCAAGGGCTGGAAGTTCGTCTACCTCCCGCGCGTCGTCGCGCCGGCCGAGGTGCCGCCCGACATCGCCGCCTTCAAGTCGCAGCAGCACCGCTGGGCCAAGGGCAGCGTGCAGGTCTTCAAGAAGCTCGGCTGGCGCATCCTCGTCTCCGACCAGCCGCTGCGCGTCAAGCTCGAGGCCTTCTCGCACCTCACGGGGAACATCGGCTATCCCTGCGTGCTCGCGCTGGCGTTCCTCCTGCCGCTCTCGCTCGGGCTCTCCGAGGTCTTCCCGCACTGGGTGCACCTGGCGCTCTTCTGCGCCTGCACGCTCTCGGTGATCGTCTTCTACGAGACCAGCCAGCGTTCGATCGGCCGTTCGTTCGTCGCGCGCATGGTCGACACCTTCGCCGCGATCGCGCTGGGCATCGGCATGTGCGTCTCGCAGACGCGCGCCGTGATCGAGGGCCTGCTGCCCGGCACCGGCGTCTTCGTGCGCACGCCCAAGAAGGGCGATGCGAAGCGCGCGCGGCGCTACCGCGCGAACCTGCTCGGTTGGCCGGGCATCGAGCTCGTGCTCGCCGCTTGGTTCGTGTACGGCATCTGGATCGCGATCCAGCGCGAGTTCTGGGGCTCGCTGCCGTTCCTGCTCCTGTTCTGCCTGAGCTTCCTGTGGGTCGGCTCGCTCAGCCTCGTCGAGTGGTGGAGCTCGCGCTCTGCTGCCAGCGCGCCGGCGCCGGCCGTCGTGCAGCCCAAGCGCGCCTGAGCCCCGTCCCCGTCAGGAATCCAGCCTGGCTGGATTCGTGAATCCGGGTCGGGCGGCGGCGGACGAGCCCCGCCTCGCACGCGGGTCCGCGTCCGCACCGCGCAGGACCTCGCGCCGCGGCACAGCACCGCGGCAGAGGTCCGCGGCTCGCCGCCGCACGCGCGTCGCTCAGCGCCCCTTCGACGTCAAGCGATCGACGAGGTCCATCTTCGTGATGATGCCCACGAGCTTGCCCGCGTCGTCGACGACCAGCGCGGCCATGCCCTTGCCGAAGACCTCGACCAGCTTCGAGGCCTCGTCGCTCGCCTTGACGGTCGTCACCTTGCGGAACATCACCTCGGCCACGGCGCTCGAGAGGCTCGCGCGTCCGTCGACGAGCTTCCCGAGCACGTCGGACTCGGTCAGGATGCCGACCAGGCGTCCGTCGTCGACGACCGGCAGCTGCGAGATGCCGTGCTCCTTCATCAGCATCACCGAGTCGGCGACGGTGTCGGAGCTCGCGGCGGTCAGGAGCTTGCGGCGCGGCAGCGTGCGCAGGATGTCGCCGATGCGCTCGGTCTCCCAGGCGCTCTCGGTGAAGCCGTTCTCCTTCATCCACTGCGGGTCCATGAACTTCGTCATGTAGTTGCGCACGGAGTCGGGCAGCAGCACGACGATGCGCTTCTTCGGCCCGTACTTCTTGGCCATCTCGACCGCGGCCCAGACGGCCGAGCCGGAGCTGCCGCCGCAGAGCAGGCCTTCCTGGCGGATCAGCTTGCGCGCGGTGAGGAAGCTCGGGCGGTCCTCGGTCTTGACCCACTCGTCGACGAGCGAGCGGTCGAGCACGTCGGGGATGAAGTCGTAGCCGATGCCCTCGACCTTGTACGTGCCGATCGGGCCGGGGCCCGCGAGGATCGAGCCGATGGGATCGACGCCGACGATCTTGACGTTCTTGACCTTCTCCTTGAGCTTCTTCGCGACCCCCGAGATCGTGCCGCCGGTGCCGGCGGTCATCACGCACAGGTCGAGCTTGCCGTCGGTCTGCTCGAGGATCTCCTCGGCCGTGCCGTGGTAGTGCGCGAGCGGGTTGTCGGGGTTGGAGTACTGATCGAGGATGTGCGCGTTGGGCAGGATCTTCTGCAGCTGTCGCGCGACACCGATGTGGCTTTCGGGCGCGTCGAAGGCGGCCTCGGTCGGCGTGCGGATGATCTCGGCGCCGAGCGCCTCGAGCACGACCTGCTTCTCGCGGCTCATCTTCTCCGGCATCGTGATGATCATCCGGTAGCCGTAGATCGCGGCGGCGAGCGCCATGCCGATGCCGGTGTTGCCGCTGGTCGGCTCGATCAGCGTGTCGCCGGGCTTGATGCGGCCCTTCTTCTGCGCCTCCTCGACCATGCGCTTGCCGATGCGGTCCTTGACGGAACCGCCGGCGTTGAAGTACTCGCACTTGGCGAGGAACTCGCAGCCGGTTTCGCGGCCGATGTGGCGCAGGCGGACCATCGGCGTGTGGCCGATCGACTCGAGGATGGATTCGTGGATCTTGCTCAAAGGGCTCTCCGCGTGGGGCTGGACTCTTTCGGCCGAATGCGGCGCATTCTAGAGGTCGGGTGCTGCCGGAGGAATCACGTGCAGGGCGAAGACGCGCGCGGCGAGCGTGCGCGACGCGTTCGGCCAGGCATCGAGCGCGTGCTCCGCGCCCCGGGATCCGTCGATCGAGCCGGGCGCCCAACGCGAGGCGTCGATCGAGCGCATCCTCGCTCGTGCGGACGACGCGCTGCCTCGCCGGTCGACTCCGCGGCGCAACGGACGACTCAGCGCCTCGGCGCGGCGAGCACGATCGTGCCCTCGGGCCCGAGCGAGGTCTCGCACACCTCGAGGCAGGGCCTCCCGCCGTTGAGCTGGCCGACCGCATCGACGCGGCGGCCGGTCTCGAGCGAGAAGCGCCACTGATGCCAGGGACAGGTGATCGTCGCGCCGCTGAGCGTGCCCTGGAACAGCGGTCCGTCCAGGTGCGGGCAGAAGCTCTGCGAACAGAGGATGCGCCCGCCGACGAGGTAGAGCGCGAACGAGCCCCAGGGCGTCTCGATCGGCTCGGGGCGAGCCGGATCGAGATCGTCGAGGCGGAGGCGCGTGTCGAAGCTCGCGGGGACGCTCATGGCTCCAGCATCCGCGATGGACGCACGCCGATCCAGGCGCTGCGCGTGCCGGGCGACTGCTCGTCGCGCGCGGCGCAGCGCAGCTCCGCGGCGGGGGAGAGGAAGCTCCCGCCGCGCACCAGGCGCAGGCTGCGGCCGCCGAGCTCGGCCTCGCCGTCGCCCGCGCGCAGCGGGCCGGCATGGTCGGGCGTGTAGCCGTCGCGCACCCACTCGGCGACGTTGCCGAGCACGTGGTGAAAGCCCCAGGCGTTGGGGGCGCCGCTTCCGACCTCCCAGCTCTCCCTCGCGCTGCCGTCCTCGAGCGCGGCGTTGACGCGGCCGGCGAGCGAGCGCGCGTCGGAGCCGCACCACCAGCGCGTGCTCGTGCCTCCGCGCGCGGCGTACTCCCACTGCGCCTCGGTCGGCAGCGCGAGGCCGGCCTGCGCGAGCACGCGCGCGCACTCGTCCCACGCGACGGTGTCGACCGGGAACTGCGCGCGCACGGCCGGGTTCGCCGCGGCGCCGACCGGCAGGTAGCTCGGGTTCGAGCCCGCCAGGCGCGACCACTGCGCCTGCGTCAGCTCGTACTTGGCGAGGAAGAAGGGCGCGAGCTCGAGCGTGCGGCGCGGGAACTCGTGCTCGCGCGCCTGCGGATCGCCCTCGGCGGGGGAGAGCTCGGGCCGCAGCGAACCGATCGTCGCGGTGCCGCCGGGCACGAGCAGCAGCACGAGCGCGCTCTCGGGCCCGAGCTCGAGCGCCCCGCTGGCGTCGCGCGCGGGCAGCTTGCCCGTGTCGAGGTCGGCGAAGAGCCACAGACCGCCCTCGGGATCCGGCCCGAGCGGCACGAGACCGAACTGCGGGCGCAGCACGAGCCCGCGGTAGGGTCCGTCGACGCGCGTGAGCGCGTCGGCGGCGCGGCGCCAGTCCTCGGCGTGCAGCACGAGGCTCTGCTCTCCGACGAGCTTGGCGCGCGCGAGGCGTGCCCGCGTCGACGCGAGCCGCGCCTGGAAGCCGGAGAGGTTCTCGACCAGCGCGGTCAGCGCGCCGAAGCGCCACTCGTCCTCCTCGGCCGCGAAGCGCGGTTGCCCGCCGGCGTCGACGCCCTGCGCGCGCGCGCGCAGGGCGTCGAGATCGCTCTGGTGCTGCGGCAGACGCGCCGCGAGCGTCTCGGCCTCCGCGATCCAGTCCTCGATCGCGCCCAAGCGCGCGGGTGTCGCGGGCCAGAGCGCGTCCTCCCCGGCGGCGAGCACGTCCAGGAGCCGCGCGTCGGAGAGGCGCACGAGCTCGACGCGCCGCGCACGCTCGCTCCACAGCGCAAGCGCGAGCGCGAGACCGCAGACGAGCACGATCACCGCCAGCGCACCGGCGAGAGCTCGGTTGCGGCCGGTCCACTTGCGCAGCTCGGCCCAGGCGCCGCTCTCGTGCGCGCGCACGACGCGTCCCTCGAGGAAGGCGCGCAGGTCGCCGGCCAGCGCGCGCACGTCGGCGTAGCGCTCGCGGGGTTCGCGCGCCATCGCCTTCTCGGCGATCGCGACGAGCTCGGCGCTCGCCCGCGGCGCGACCAGCGCGAGCGCCACGGGCGGACCGGCGAGCACGGCGCGCGCGACCGCGTCGTTCGACGGGCCGATCTCGGCATACGGGGCGCGGCCCGCGAGCAGGTGGTAGAGCAGCGCGCCGATCGCGTAGACGTCGCACGCGGGGCCGACGAGCTCGCGCCGGCCCGCGGCCTGCTCGGGCGGCATGTAGGCCGGCGTCCCCAGGAGCGCGCCGTGGCGCGTACGGTGTGCGTGCGGACGTGCCGAGGTCGCGGCATCCGCGTGGGCGTTCAGGTCCGCATCCGCGCTCGCGTTTGCATCTGCTTGCGCGCTCGCATGAGGATCCGTGTCCGCATCCGCGCTCGCGTTTGCATCTGCGTCCGCCTGGGTGTCCGGGACCGCCGTTGGCGCCTCGCTCGTGCCTTCGTCCTCGCGTGCGAGCAGCGCGAGGCCCCAGTCGAGCACGTGCACCTCGCCGAACTCGCCGACCATCACGTTGGCCGGCTTGAGGTCGCGGTGCACGATGCCGCGCGCGTGGGCGTACGCGACCGTCTCGCACACGGCGAGCAGCACGCCGAGCGCCCGTTCGCGCGTCCAGCCGCCGCTCTGATCGCGCACTAGCGCGAGGACGACCGCCAGGCTCGTGCCCTGCACGAGCGGCATCGTGAACCAGGCGCGCCCGCGCGCATCGAGCCCGGCGTCGAGCACGGGCACGAGGCCGGGATGATCGAGTCCCGCGACCACGCGCGCCTCGTCGAGGAAGCGCCGCAGCGCCGACGAGCTCGAGCGGCGCAGGCGCTTGGCCGCGACCTCGCGCTGCAGCACGCGGTCGAAGACGCGCTCGACGACGCCCATGCCGCCGCGACCCAGGCGTCCGCGCGGCTCGTAGCGTTCCTCGAAGCTGCGCGTGGCGAAGGCGCGGCGCAGCTCCTCGCGACGCGCGCCTGCAGCGGGATCGAGCGCCTCGCGCGCCTGGTCCTCGACGGAGTCGAGCGCCTCGGAGTCGGCGTCCAGCGCGGCGAACGTGCCCTGCAGCCGCCGCCAGCGCTCGTGCAGCCCGGCGAGCTCGCCCGCGAGAGCGTGAGCGCGCACCTCGGCCGCGAGGTCGAGCTCCTCGCCGGCCTCGACGCGCGCCAGCAGCGCCGCGAACGCGTCCTTGGCTTCGCGGGAAGGGCGGCGGAGAGGTCGCGGGTCCATGCGCGACCCGCAGTCTACCCGCGCGGACTCGCACAGCGACCGGCACGCTTGCGCTCGTGGCCGCTCGCGGCTGGAATCGTGTGCATGAGCGGCGAGACGGCAGGCGCGGTCGGCGGGGACGAGTTCGAGCGGATGCTCGAGCGCTACATGCGACCCCTGCGCACGTTCGTACGCCTGCAGGCCGGACCGCTGCTGCGCGCGCGCGAGCCGCTCTCGGACGTCGTGCAGTCGACGCTGCGCGAGGCCTGGGAGGCGCGCGGCACGTTCGAGTACACGAGCGAGGCCGCCTTCCGCGGCTTCCTCTACACCGTCGCGGCGCACAAGATCATCAGCAAGAACCGCTACTGGGCGGCCCAGAAGCGCGCGCTGGAGAACGAGGACTCGCAGGCAAACCTCTGGCAGCTGCCGCAGTCGGAGGGCAGCTCGCCCTCGAAGAGCCCGAGCCGGCACCTGATCCACGAGGAGGATGTCGAGCGCCTGCGCGAGGCCTTCGCCGAGCTCGACGCGCAGGATCAGCAGATCCTCTCGATGCGGCGGGTCTTCGACGTGCCGGCGAGCGAGATCGCGGCGCAGCTCGGCATC
The DNA here is from genome assembly GCA_044229935.1 of Planctomycetota bacterium. Taxonomy (GTDB): domain Bacteria; phylum Planctomycetota; class UBA1135; order UBA1135; genus JADJLZ01. The sequence goes on from JBGASC010000002.1 coordinate 120,535, forward strand.
GCCGAGTCGACCGTGCGCTGGCGCCTGGGCGTGATCCAGACCGAGCTCGCCAGCCGACTGGACTGAGCGGGCGCGCGGCTCCGGCGCGGATCTCCCCGCCCCGAGCGCGCGGCCTCGCGAGCGACGTGAACCGCGCGAGCGACACGCTGCGCGCGTCCGTGACCAGCGCACGCTTCCCGCCGGCCCGGTCCGCGGTGCACAATCCGCGCGTGGTCCAGGAAACACTCGTGCTGAAGGTCGATCCCGCCCGTGGCGCGGAGCTGCGCTCGCGTCTCTCGCAGGCCGACTTCGACTTCCGTCCCGTTCCGCACGCGCTGTGGAGCGTCAAGGGCGAGGGCGTCGTCGCGACGCTCTACGCCTCGGGCAAGCTCGTGGTGCAGGGACCGACGCCCGCGAGCTTCGTCGAGCGCTGGATCGAGACGGGCGGTGCGGCGGGCGAGACGGAGCCGTCGGCGAGCAGCTCCGCAGCCGGCCGAGCAGCCTCGCGCACGAGCGCAGCTGCGAACCCGGCGCGCTCTGCGAACGCGAGCGACCCGTTCGAGGACGGGCCGCTGATCGGCAGCGACGAGTGCGGCAAGGGCGACTACTTCGGGCCGTTGATCGTCTGCGCGGTGCGCCTGGAGCCCGGGCAGAACCGCGAGCTGCGCGCCTCGGCCGTGCGCGACAGCAAGACGCTCTCCGACGAGAGCTGTCTGCGCCTGGGCGCCGCGCTGCGCTCGCGCTACGTGCACGCGATCGAGCGCCTGGATCCGCCGCTGTACAACCAGACCTGGCAGCGCCCCGGCCAGCTCAACCCGATGCTCGCCGATCTGCACGCGCGCGCCATCCGCCGGCTCGCGCATCCGGGCGATCGCGTGCTGGTCGACAAGTTCGCCGACGATCGGCTCGTCGCCAGCCGCGTCGCCGACCTCGACATCGACCTGCACCAGCGCGTGCGCGCCGAGGCCGTGCCGGCCGTCGCCGCGGCGAGCGTGATCGCGCGCGAGCAGTTCCTGACCGCGCTCAAGGAGCTCTCGTCCGAGGCGGGTGTCGACCTCGCCAAGGGCGCGGGCGATCCGACCGATCGCGCCGCGCGCGAGTACGTGCGGCTGCACGGCTTCGCGGGCCTCACCAAGGTCGCGAAGCTGCACTTCAAGAACACGCAGAAGCTGCCGCGCGGCCGCGCCTGACGCGGCGCGGGCCCCGGGGCGCGCACGGGCAGCGCGATGCACCCGCGGGCGCTGCCGCGAACACTTCAGGGGTGGCGAGGCATGCGGGGGACGGACTAGGCTCTGGGCCGCATGCGCTACACGCTGATGTCGGGGGCGGGGAACGTCTTCGCGATGCTCGACGGGTTCGCGGGCGAGCTGCCGCGCGATCCGGCCGCGCTCGCGCGCGCCGTCTGCGCGCCGGCGGCCGAGGGCGGGCTCGTGCCGCGGCCCGACGGCCTGCTGATCGTGCGGCCGGGCCGGCGCGGCGGCGACTGCGCGATGGAGCTCTACAACGCGGACGGCTCGCGCCCGGAGACCTGCGGCAACGGGCTGCGCTGCACGGCCAAGCTCGCCTTCGAACGCGGGCACGTGCGCACGCCGAGCTTCGTGATCGAGGCCGACGCCGGCCCGTGCGCGAGCCGCGTCGAGCTCGAGCAGGGCCGCGTCGTGCGCGCGACGATCGGGATGGGCGTGCCGCGCCTGGTCGCGCTCGAGACCGAGATCGCGCTCGAGAGCGGCGCCCGCGTGCGCGCGACGCTGGTCGACATGGGCAACCCGCACTGCGTGCTCTTCGTCGACGACGAGCGCAGCGCTCCCGTCCGCGAGGTCGGGCCCGAGCTCGAGCGCCACGCGCGCTTCGCGCACGGCACGAACGTCGAGTTCCTCGCGCTGCGCCGCGAGGGCGCCTACCTGCGCGTGTGGGAGCGCGGCGTCGGCGAGACCGCGGCCTGCGGCAGCGGCGCCTGCGCGGCCGCGGCCGCCGCGCGCGCACTCGGGCGAGCACAGCTGCCGCTCGCGCTGCACCTGCCCGGCGGCGTGTTGACGATCTCGGACGCGGGCGGCGGCGCCGTCGCGCTCGAGGGCCCGGTCGAGGAGCTCGCCAGCGGAACCTGGAGCGCGGCGGCGCGTCCGCGCGCGGGCTGACGCGCCGGCGATGGGCCCGCTCCTCTCGATCCTGCTCGCGCTGGGCGCGCTGGCCCTGCGCGAGTACGAGGTCGACAGCGGCTGGCGCGCGGCCTGGGCCGCGCCCCTGCTCGTGCTGGTGCCGTACTTCCTCGCGGCGCAGGCGCGCGGCGCGGCCCTGCGCGGCAAGTTCCGCGCGGCGGACCGCTGGCAGCGCGCGATCACGCTCGCGCCCGCGGCCTGTTTCGCGCTGGCCTTGTGCGTCTTCGGCTGGACGAGCGAGCTCGAGAGCTGGTTCGGGCGGCGGCTGTCGTTCTTCGACTGGCCGCGCCTGGAGGTGCTGGCGGTGCTCGTCCCCTTCGCGGTGTACGAGATCGCAGCGCTCGACGCGCGCGTGCGGCTGCTCGCGCACACCAGCCCGGCGCGCGCCCGGCTGCGCTCCTTCCAGCTGCGCCTGCTCGCCGCGGCGCTGGTTCCGCTCCTGCTGTACGTGCTGATCTCGGCCGCGGTCGGCGCGAGGGAATCCTGGCGCGTGCGCATCGACGAGGTCGGGCTGTGGCACGCGCTCTACGCCGGGGCGCTGCTCGTGCTGCTCGTGCTGGCGCTGCCGCTGCTGCTGGCGCGGACCCTCGACACGCAGCGCGTGCCCGACGGGCCGCTGCGCGAGCTCTTCGACGCCGTCGCGGCGCGCGCGCGCTTCCGGGCGCGCGAGATCTACGTCTGGAACACGGGCGGCAACATGGCCAACGCGGCGATCATCGGCCTGGGAGCGCGCTCGCGCATCGTGCTCTTCAGCGACCTCTTGCTCACGCAGCTGGACGCGCGCGAGCTCGCCGCGGTCTTCGCGCACGAGATCGCGCACGCCAAGCGCCACCACGTGCCGCTCTTCGGCTGCTGGGTGCTGGCCTTCTTCCTCGGGGGCGACCTGCTCTCGCGCACGCTCTTCGCGCAAGAGGAGTGGCTCGCGGCCGGCGCGCTGCTGGTCGTGCTGGGCGGCTGGTTCGCGTTCTTCGGCTGGCTCTCGCGGCGCTGCGAGCTCGAGGCCGACCTGTTCGCGATCCAGCTGCTGGGCGATCCGGGTGCGATCATCTCGGCGCTCGAGCGCGTCGGCGGCCAGCTGCGCGACGTCGCGAGCTGGCGCCACTTCAGCACGGCTCGGCGCGTGGAGTTCCTCGCGCGCGCCGCGGGCGATCCAGCGTTCACGCGGCGTTTCCTGCGTCGATTGCGACTGTGGACCCGCGCCGGCGTGCTGCTCTTCGCGCTCGCGCTGGTGTTCGAGGGGCGACGGCTCGCGCACGAGTTCGAGCCCGACCAGTTGCGCGCCGACCTGCGCCTGGGCCAGTACGCCTCGGCCGCCGAGCGCGCGCCGCGCATCGAGGGGCTCGATCCCGCGCTGGCGCGCCTGGTCGAGCGCGCTCGCTCGCTGCAGGGCGCCGAGGCCGGCGCCGCGGAGCTCGAGGCGGCCGCGCGCGCAGCGCTCGCGCGCGACGAGCTGGCCGAGGCGCTCGAGTACCTGCAGCTGGGCGCGCTGCGCGGCCGCGAGGACCTGGCCGAGATCGCCCTCGCGCTCGCCTCGCCGCGCGCGCACGCGCTCGATCCCGCACTCGCGCAGAGCTGGGCCGCCGAGCTCGCGCGTGCCGGGCGCCTCGCGCCCCAGCCGCCTGACGCCGACGGCGGCGAGCGCAGGTAGCGCGCGGCCTGCGCGGGATGCGGGGTGAGGCGATCCCGGGCCCTCGATCGCTCAGTACGCCAGCCCGTTCTTGCGCAGGTGCACGTGCGGGTCGCCCTCGTGCAGCTGCGCGCCGGCCTCGACCACGGCGACGAGCGCGACGTGGTCGCCCGCATCGTGCTCGCCGACGATGCGGCAGTCGAGCCAGGCCAGCGCTTCGGCGAGGTAGGGGATGCCCGAGGGCGCGCGCTCGATCGCAAGCCCGTCGTAGGGCGAGCCCCCGCCCGGCGGACGCTTGAGGAAGAGCGCCATGCGCGAGCGCGAGGCGGCGTCCAGCTGCGAGAGCGTGAAGCGGCCGGCCGCGCGCAGATCGGCCAGCGGCTCGCGCTCCTTGCCGACCGCGAGGACCAGCGTCGGCGGCGCGAAACCCACCTGCTGCACCAGCGATCCGAGGAAGCCCACGGGCTTGTCCTCGCGCAGGCTCGTGACGATGTACAGCCCGGACGGCAGTCGACCGAGGGCGCGGGAGAGGGAGCTCGGGTCGGGGGTGGCCATCGCGTGCGAAAGGGCCGAAATCCTAGGGAAAAACCGCGCGCGGAGCCAGGCGGCGCTGGAATCGCCGGAGGCCCTTTGGGACAATCGCCAGCGCCTCTGCGAGCCCGGCTCCAGAGCCTCGGAATCCGCCGATGCCCTCCAGTCGATTCACCTATCTCTGGATCCAGGACGGCATCCCCGCACGCCGACTTCTCGGGGGGCCGCTGGTGCCGCTCGAAGAGCGTCTGTCCGCACTCGCGGAGGACGATTCCGCGAGCGTCGAGGCGCTCGTGCTGCAGGCGGCCGAGATCGTCTTCGGCTGGGCGCTCGAGCACGACGAGAGCTGGACGAGCGAGCGCGCCGGGCTCGACCTCGAGAGCGGCGTGGCCGACCTCGAGGCGCGCCACGGCTGGCGCGGGCCGCTGGCGCTGCTCCTCGACAGCCTGCGCCAGGCCTGGAGCGCGACCTCGGGCGACGACGCGCTCGGTCCGCGCGCGGCGCTCTCCGAGGAGGCCGGCCTGTGGATCTGGAGCCAGCGCGAGGATGTCGAGCGCTGGCCCGATCTCGCCGGCGGACCGGCGAGGCGCTCGTGCCCGGACGGCGTCTCCCCTCGCGCGCCGAGCTCGCACGCCACGCGGCGGCCGAGCTCGAGCCGCGCGAGACCGTGCTCGCGGGCGGCTTCAGCGAGGCGCTCGTGCAGGCGCTGACGCTCGCCGCGCGCGAAGGCAAGCGGCCGCGCGTCCTGTGCGCGGAAGGCCAGCCGCTGCTCGAGGGCCGGCGCCTGGCGCGCAGGCTCGTCGGCGAGGAGCTCGAGATCGAGCTGGTGCACGACGCGGCGCTGCTCGACTGCGTGAGCGAGGCCGACCGCATCTGGATCGCCAGCGAGGCGCTCGGCGCGCGCGGCAGCCTGGTGCGCGTCGGGACGTCGCGCGTCGCGCGCGAGGCCCTCGACGAGGGCGTGCCGCTGCGCGTGCTGGCGACGAGCGATGCGCTCCTGCCGGGCGGCGAGCTGCTCACGCCGCGCTGGATCGAGCTCGATCGCACGCTCTTGTGGGTCGGCGCGCCGGAGACGGTCGAGCTGCGCACGCGCTTCCTCGAGCCGCTCTCCTTCGAGCTCGCCGGCGAGCTCCTGACCGAGAACGGCCGCGAGAGCGCCGAGGAGCTCTTCCTGCGCGCGCTGCGGATCGAGCCCGTTCCGCGCTGCGCCGGCGTCGTGCCGCGCGAGCTCCCGGCCGCGCGCGCGACGCCGCGGCACTACGCGCCCCGCGGCGCGAACGCGCACGTTTCCGCGGCCGCGATCCCCGCGATCGCGCCGGCGACGGCGAGCGCCGCGCACGAACAGCTGCGTCCCGCTCCGCGCGGCGCGCAGCCCACCTCCATCCGCTCCGGCGAAGAAGCAGACTCGCCCCGCATCACCTGAGACCCTGCGCGCGCTCGCGCGGACGGGCCTTGCCCGCCCGCCGGGCGGCCGCGCGAACCGACGCATCGGACGACACCCGCGATGAGTGCCACGGACCCGAACGCACCGCCTCCCTCCGCAGGACAGATCACCCCGCGCTCGATCGAGCGCGAGATGAAGGAGAGCTACCTCACCTACGCGCTCTCCGTGATCCACTCGCGCGCGCTGCCCGACGTGCGCGACGGCCTGAAGCCCTCGCAGCGCCGCATCCTCGTGGCGATGAACGACCTGAACCTCGGCCCGCGCGCCAAGTTCAGGAAGTGCGCCAAGATCGCGGGCGACACCTCGGGCAACTACCACCCGCACGGCGAGGCGGTCGTCTACCCGACGCTGGTGCGCATGGCGCAGGACTTCTCGCTGCGCTACCCGCTGATCGACGGCCAGGGCAACTTCGGATCGATCGACGACGACCCGCCCGCGGCGATGCGCTACACGGAGGCGCGCATGTCGGGCATCGCGGTCGAGCTGATGGCCGACCTCGAGAAGGAGACGGTCGACTTCGAGCCCAACTACGACGGCACGCGCATGCAGCCCGTCGTGCTGCCCAGCCGCTTCCCGAACCTGCTCTGCAACGGCTCGGAAGGCATCGCGGTCGGCATGGCGACCTCGCTGCCGCCGCACAACCTGCGCGAGATCTGCGCCGCGCTGCGCGTGGTGCTCGACGATCCCAAGGTCACGCTCGGCGAGCTGTGCGAGATCGTCAAGGGCCCCGACTTCCCGACCGGCGGCATCGTGATGGGCACGAGCGGCATCCGCCAGGCCTACGCGACCGGGCGCGGCCTCGTGCGCGTGCGCGCGCGCCACCACGTCGAGGACCTCAAGACCAAGCAGGCGATCGTCGTCACCGAGATCCCCTACCAGGTCCGCAAGTCCGCCATCATCGAGAAGATCGTCGAGGTGGTGAAGGACGGGCGCATCACCGGCATCTCCGACATCCGCGACGAGTCCGACCGCGACGGCATGCGGCTGGTGATCGAGCTGAAGAAAGGCGAGGACCCGCAGGTCATCGTCAACCAGCTCTTCCAGTACACGCCGATGCAGACGACGTTCAGCATCATCAACCTGGCGATCGACGATCGCCAGCCGCGCACGCTCAACCTGCGCGGGCTGCTGGACGCCTACCTGCGCCACCGCCGCGAGGTCATCCGCCGGCGCACGCTGTTCCTCCTGCGCAAGGCCGAGGAGCGCAAGCACATCGTCGAGGGTCTGCGCATCGCCGTCGACCACATCGACGAGGTGATCGCGATCATCCGCCGCTCGAAGGACCGCGAGGAGGCCAAGGCCGGCCTGTGCTCGGCCTTCAAGCTCTCGCAGCGCCAGGCGCAGGCGATCGTCGACATGCGCCTGGGCGCGCTGACCGGCCTGGAGCGCGAGAAGCTCGAGGAGGAGTTCAACGCGCTGCTGGCGGAGATCGCGGACCTGCAGGACATCCTGGCGCGCGACTCGCGCGTGGTCGCGATCATCAAGGCCGACCTGGACGAGATCGAGAAGCGCTACGGCGACGCGCGCCGCACCGAGATCTCCAGCGAGGAGATCGGCGTGGGCTTCGACATCGAGGAGCTGATCGCCGAGGAGATGATGGTCGTGACCGTCTCGCAGGACGGCTACATCAAGCGCACGCCGCTCGAGGTCTACCGCGCGCAGGGCCGCGGCGGCCGCGGTATCAAGGGCTCGGAGGCCAAGGAGGGCGACGTGATCAAGTCGCTCTTCGCCGCCGTGACCCACGACTACCTCTTGTGCTTCAGCAACAAGGGCAAGGTCTACTGGCTCAAGGTCTACCACGTGCCCGAGGCCACGCGCACGAGCAAGGGCCGCGCGATCAACAACCTCCTGCCGCTCGAGGAGGGCGAGACGGTCACGAACGTCCTGCGCGTGCCGGACTTCGACAAGGAGAGCTCGATCTTCTTCGCGACGCGCAAGGGCACCGTCAAGAAGACCGCGCTCGAGGCCTACTCGCGCCCGAAGAAGGGCGGCATCCGCGCCATCCTGCTCGAGGACGACGACGCGGTCGTGGCGGTCGGCATCACGCGGCCGGGCGACACGCTCGTGCTCTGCAGCGCCGACGGACAGGCGATCCGCTTCGACGAGGCCGCGGCACGCTCGATGGGCCGCACCTCCTACGGCGTGCGCGGCATCCGGCTGCTCGGCGACGACTACGTCGTGGGCCTGGTCGTCGCGCACGACCCGGACGCGACCGTGATCACCGGCTGCCAGGCCGGACACGGCAAGCGCACGAAGCTCGAGGACTACCCGATCAAGGGCCGCGGCGGCCAGGGCGTCATCAACATCAAGACCGAGGGCCGCAACGGCCGCGTGGTCGCCGTCGCGCTGGCCAAGCCCGGCGACGACGTGCTCTTCATCACGCAGACGGGCATGCTCGTGCGCACGCCGGTCTCCGAGATCTCGGAGATGGGGCGCAACACGCAAGGCGTGCGCCTGGTCAACCTCAAGGACGGCGACCGGCTGGTCGCGCTCGAGGTGGTCTCCGAGGGCGACCTCGAACGCTACGCGACCGAGGAGACGACGCGCGAGCGCAAGCGACCGCCGCTGATCCTCGACGAGAGCGACGAGGACGCGAGCGATCCCGACGACGAGGTCGAGCCCGAGGAGGATCTCCCCGAGGACGAGCGCGCCGGCGAACCGGACGAGGAGGAGTGAGAGACTGAACGGCGCGCCGGCGCGAACCGCCGGCCGCCACGCGGGCCGGGCGCGCTTGCGCGTGCTCGCCCGCGCCGCCGATCCGGGAGCGGCCTCTCGCCGTGCCTGAAACGAACAGCGCGCCGCGTCCGATCGCACCACCCGACAGCGGCTCCGCCCGCGAGCACACGACCCGAAGTCCGCTCCGTCCGCGAGCACCTCGCACGACGACGGCGCCGCCCGCAAGCACTTCACACGACGGCGCCTGCCGCTGCGACACCACCGACCTTCATCCGAACCGACAGGATCGAACGACCATGTCCCTCAAAGCCAAGCTCGAAACCGACCTCAAGCAGGCGATGCTGCAGAAGAACGAGACGGTGCGCGACACGCTGCGCCTCCTGCTGGCGGAGTTCAAACGCCTGGAAGTGCAGGAAGGCAAGACGCTGACGCCCGAGATCGAGCAGGACGTGCTCCTCAAGGCCGTCAAGCAGCGCCAGCAGTCGATCGACGAGTTCGACAAGGCCAGCCGCGCCGACCTCTCCGCCAAGGAGCGCGCCGAACAGGCCGTGATCCAGGCCTACCTGCCCAAGCAGCTCTCCGAAGCCGAGACGCGCGCGATCATCCAGGGCATGATCGCCGAGCTGAAGATCGCCTCGAAGAAGGACATCGGGCTGCTGATGAAGCCGCTGATGGCGAAGTACAAAGGCCAGATCGACGGCAAGAGCGTGCAGAAGATCGCGGGCGAGCTCCTGCCCTGATTCGCGGCGAGCGGAGGTCCGCGCACCTCCATCGGGCACCACCGGGATGCCCGCCCTGCGTGCGACAGCGCACGAGACGAAGGCCCTGGGCGGCTGCAAGCACCCGGACCGCCAGGATCCGAGCGGGCTTTCCAGAAATCCTGAAACGCAAGGCGTTCCCGAGTCGAGCGAGCGCGAGTACTGTCAAACCTGGCTCCCGATCGACCTCCTCACCTGCCTCGAGGACTTCATGCACTCTCGAATCCTGCTGTGTCTTGCGCCGCTGGTCCCCGTCCCCCTTGCGCACGGCCAAGGCGCGCTCCCCCCGATCCGCTTCGACTACAACGACGAGACGCCCTGGCCCACGGGTCAGACCGCCCCCCTGGCCTTCGCGCGCCAGATCGCCGGTGACTTCGACCACAACGGACTGATGGACGTGATGCTGCTCGAGAAGGAAGCGGCGGGCGGGAAGGTGGTCTTCTACCCGCAACCGGACTCCTGGCCCTTCCAGGCCACTGCTTGGGAGACCAACGGGCCGCTCGTCAGCGACATCGACCTCATCCCGGCCAGCGCCGGCCAGCCCGCGTCCGTCGCGATGGTCGGCGCGAACGGGCTCGACATGCTGATCTACGCGCCGGACAACAGCATCCCCGTCAACGGCGGCCGGATGGGCGCGTACTTCGCGTGGGACACGATCTCGCACGCTGCGCTCTGGCAAGGCGCCAAGCTCGTGCGCACAGGCCAGCTCGACGCGGGCGGCACGGACCTCGACTACGTCGGCGTGAAGGACAGCGTCAACGCGTCGACACAGCAGCTCGAGTCGACGGTGGTCGTCCGGCAGAAGATCGGCAGCAACACGACGACGATCTCGTTCACGCTGCCCGGTGTGGTCGTGCACGACGCGTTCATCGGCCAATGGAACGACACGGCCGACAACGAGATCTTCCTGCTCGACACGAGCGGGGTCGAGGTCTACACGCCGGCCGGCGTGCGAGTGCGGCGCTTCGTGCGGCCCTATGCGGACGATGGTCAGGACGTGTTCTGCGGCTTCAAGAAGAACATCGTCGTCAACGACCAGCAGGTGGCCGATCCGAAGCTGCACGTGGCGTGGTTCCGGCGCAAGGTCGTGACGATCAACAGCCAGAACGTGGATCACCAGGAGCTTGTCGAGCTGAACGCTCCTGCCGTGACGATCGGCACAGGCATCGAGGTGGACTACGACACGCGCGTGGTGAGCGCGACCGCCGGCGACTCACCGATCCTCGTCAACGGCTCCTATGCGCCCGCCGACGCCAACCAGGAACTCGCCGTCCAGACGCGCGACCACGCTTCGCCGATCGTGTACCGCAATGTCGGTCCCATGAGCGGCTACAGTGCAGGCCACGAGCCGACGCCGCCCGACGCGAGTCACCCGCTGGCGTCGTTCGTTTCCGTGGGCGGCTACAGCGTGGAGGTCAGTGATGGCGAGAACCCCGGGACAGGTCTTGTTTCGATCGAAGGAGCAGACCTGATGGCTGCCCCCCTTCTTCAGGACCTCAGCGGGGACGGGCTGGCGGATCTCTTCATCGCCGCTCACGGCCAGGACATCTACGGAACCTGGCACACACTCGCGCAGGTCTTCCGTGGCAGCAATTCGAGCAAGGAACTGGCCACAGCGGCTACCTACGAGTCGACACCGGGGTATCTAGAGAATTCGTACCTGCAGACAATCAACAGCTACTCCTACATCAGCGGCCTGAGCACAGGCCTCGACCTGACCACACTGTACCTGCAGCTCCAACCGCCGACCGGGGCCAATGCAGTCGAAGTATTCGCCTGGATGCGTGACGCGACTACGGGCGCGTATTCTGCTTTGGCTCCGTACAGCCACGGGTACTACATCTTCGTTCCACCCGCGACCGCCTTGCCGGGAACCTTCATGATCGTTCGCGTTCCCGTACCCAGCGACATGCAGAGCCTGGGCACGACGTACAGCTTCAACAACACTCAGTACGTCTATGAGGTGCACTTCGCCCAGCTCACGGGAGGAACCCTCACAGCCGTGGGGACCAATTACGTCATCCTCTTCGGTGAGAACAACACGTCGACACTGAATCTGATCAATCCTGGCTATTCGGATATCGTCTGCACGGACGCCATGCCGCCGCCCTCCATCCCCGAGCCGCCGCCCGCCTATTACTGCTGCCAGACGTGTTCGAACCAGCCGATCTCCGGACCGGTCACATACACACGCCGGAGACTTCCTCCGCTCCCGAATGGATCGCCCGCGCCGCTGCCGCTGCCGGCCCCCGCGCAGAACTACCAAACCGCCGGGTCCATCCACATCCAATAGCCCGGCCGCAACGGGTCCAACCCGAAGGCCTCACTTCCTGTGCGCCCGCAGTCTCCGGACTGCGGGCGCGATCATGAGCAGAGCCAGCGCGGCGAGGATCCACATCCAGCTTCGATTGGCCGAGGCGGGGCGCGGGTCCGCGCGCACGGCGCAGGCCGCCGCGTGGAGTGCCGGGATCTCCGTCAGGCCTGCGCCGAGCAGGCTGACGTTCCCGAAGTAGAAGGGATCGCTCCACTCGCTCGATCGACGCAGGTCCTCGCGTGCGCGGCGCAGCGCCTCGGCCGGCGTGACGTTCGCCTCTGCGAGATGCGCGTGGAAGGCTTCGGCCAAGGCGATCATGGCGCCTCGCGCGAGCTTCGCGCGCGAGAGCAGCACACAGCGCGCGCCCTTGAAGAGGAGCGAATTGCCGAGCTGGGCAGCGGTGTCGTCGCCCAGCCGGCTGGGCCCGAGAGCGGTTCCGCAGGCGAAGAGCGCGACGAACGGCGGGGGATCGAGGTTGGCCTCGATCCAGTCGCAGTCGAGCAGGCCCTCGTCGCCTGGCGCGGCCGATACGGCGATGGCGGCCGGGCGTTCGGAGTGCAGAGACGGCACACCGTGGCCGAAGACTTCGAGCAGCGCTCCGCATTCGTGCGAGCAGCGCGACAGCTCGGCGAGGGAGGCAGCGGGACCGTACAAGTGCAGCATGCGCGACGACGAGAAGCCGCGTGCGAGCCGCTCGATCTCGCTGTCGTCGAGCACGAGAGGTTGCAGTTCGGGATGCTCGGTCCGAATGCGGGCCCCATGCAGCGGAGAGCTCAACAGCACCAGCTCGAACCTCGAAGGCAAGTGGTTGGTGCCTGCTTCCGAGGCCCGCAGGGCTTCGGCCAGAGACGGGACGCACGACGTCGCATGCGCACAACCGAACGGGACGCCTGCGCTCCAGGGCAAGGCATCGAGAGGCGGGCCCTCGAGGAATTCGAGCCCGCAGAGGTAGACGCCGCGCCAACGATCGATGAGCTCGCGCGCAGCGGGGGTGAAGAGCGCGTCGGCGAATTCCTGGCCACGCGCGGCGATCTCGCTGGCGCGCTCGTTCACCGAAGCGGCCGTCGCCGCAAGCTCGGGCGGCGTACCGACCACGCGTGCGAACGCGCGGGCCTTCTGCAGCAAGCGCATGCGATCCGGCGCACGAAAGTGCTCCAGCGTCGTGCGGCCGACGACGAACACGTGCGTGCGCTCCAGTGCAGGCAGTATGAGGACCAGGCCGTCCTGCTCACCCAGGAGGCGGGTGCGTACGTCGTCGAGCGTCACGCCGCCCAAGCCCAGCTTCCGGGCGAACGTCCCGAGTCTCTGGGCGCGCAGCGCGAGCTCGAAGGCGCGGCGCTTGCCGGCCTCGGTCGGATCGAGCGCGAGTTCGGTCTCGATGCACTCGGAGATGAGCTCGCGCTGGGATCCCCAATGCAGGAAACCGATTCCGCCGGGACGGGGACTAGCTTGTTCCATGGAGCGCAGGAACTCGTCGAACTCGCGCTCGAGTTCGTCGCGCACACGCGTGAGCTGCGTTGGCCCGACCTGCTGAAGGCGCGCGAGACGCGAGCGGACCGCAGCCACGCGGGCCCGGGCGATGCTGCCCTGGGCGCCGGGCAGCGCTGTCCGGACGAGTCCCGCCTCGACCAGCTCCATCCGCTGGCGCGCCTCGTCGAGGCGTCTGCGCCGCAACCACAGGTCGAGCAGACCGATCGAGAGATCGAGCTCGACGTCCGAGGAGGGGATCTCCGATCCTGAGAGCCGCGCGGCGCTCGCGACTGCATCGGAGTACAGCTGCGTGGCGAGCACCACATCGTCGATCGCGCCGGTCCGCTCGAGCTCGGAGTGCGCGTACGCCCGGTAGTAGTCGCAGCGCATGCGATCCGCTGCCGTCAGCGTGACGTTCAGTGCATCCAGGTCCTCGATCGAGCTCAGCAAACCCGTGTAGTCCTGACACGTGACCTCGAGGAACGCCGCCGTGAAAGCTGCCGCGCGCAGGCATCGCGCAACATCCTCCGACACGAGCGCGGCGCTCCCGGACCTTCGCGCACGGGCCTCATCGAGCCGACGGAGCTCGGCGGCCGCTTCGTGCAGGCCGTCGTTCTCCATGCAGGCGACGTCGAGAAGACCCAGCCGGCAACACGCGGCGACCCGCTGGGCTTGCACGTCGATCCGGAGCTCGAGCGCGGCTGCCAGCCCCGGCTCGTCTCCTGCCGTGCGCGCGGCCTGGATGCGCTGCTCCACCGTTCGAGCGCACGCAGTGAAGACGGCATCGGCCTCGTTCCATGCGCCGATCTGGACGTCGAGTTCGAGCAGGAGCTCCTGGCTGTAGCAGAGCAGCACTTCGGCGCTCGCGTACTTCGCGCAGGCCACGCGCAACACGGCGGCCGCGCGCAACGGGTCGATGGGGCGCAGCGCATTCGCGTACTCGTGCTCGACGCGCAGCCTCTGGTTCTCGTCTGCGGTGCGCGCCGCGGCGTCGCGCGCGAGGGCGATGCGCGCATCGAGTTCTCGCAGCGTGGCGAGGTGCACGGCGTTCGCGAAGAGGAGCTCGATCGCGTCCGCACAGTAGTTCGCCAGGAGCTCGGGGGCATGCTCGCCGCGGACGACGACGCGCTCGCGGCCGGCTAGGACACGCTGTTCGAGCTCCTGATCGGCGCGGGCCTGTTCAGCGTCGAGCGCTACGGACGATGGCGCCGCCGGCGCGGGCACGTTGCCGACGGCCGGAGGCGGTTGCTGCACCTGCGCCGCGGCCGTCCCCGAGGATTGGAGAGCTGCGATCAGCGCAAGGAGAAGGGCGGAGACCATTCGCTGGCGTCGGTGTTCAGCGGCCCGGATGCGTCGTGGGGCACTACCCGCCAGCGTATCTCCTTCGGCCAGCCTGTCACGACTGCAGCGGGAACGATCCAGCCTGCGGCGGGCAGCGCCGCGTCGCGCAGGAGCGGGTTCGTCACTTGTTGCGCGATCGGTGCAGGCCACACCGCCGTCCAGCTCGCGCCGCTCGTGTCGCGGCCTTCGACCTCGGCGAAGGGCTGGCAGCCCGGCCGCGGAGTGCCGCTCCACGTGAAGCGCAGGGAGCCGCCCTCGACGCGCTCGAGGCTCACGGTGCGCACCGAGTTCGTGCCCAGGAGGTCGTGCGAGCGGTCGGGCGCCGGCCGCAGCAGGTAGGACACGACGCCGATCGCCATCAGCGCCGCGGCGAGTGCCATCCAGGGCCACGTCCGCGGACGCGTTCGTCGCGGCGCGCTCGCGCTGGACCCGTCGTCGATGTCGCGATCGGGCGGCGGCGTTCGCGGGCCTTGCGCATCGCGTCCGGGTTGCGGCATGCGTGCGGTCTGCGCGTCGCGGGTCGTGTCGGCGCCGCGCGTGTCCCGCGTTCCGCCTGCATGAGCCTTGCCGTCGCTGGGTTGGGGCTGCGCGCGGCCGTGCACGTCTTCCGGGAGGCGATCGCCCGGCGCCGTGCCGGGCATGCGCCGCGCGAGCTCCGCGCGCAGGAACTCCATCGCGCGCTCCTCGCCGGGGACGGGACCGCCGCGTTCGGCGGCCTCTTGCGCGCGTTGGGCGCGACGCGCGGCGCTCTTGAGCGAGTCCATCTCGATGCGAGCTTCCTTCCAGGTCTGTGCGCACGCGGGGCAGCGGGAGAGCTGCTCGCGAGCGCGCGGGTCCGATTCGAGGACGTCTCCGGCGAGGAGGGCCGCGAGGAGAACGTCGTGTTCGCGCGAGTGCGTCATGCGCGGTGCTCCTCGCGGCTCCTGCTGATCGCGATCAGCTCGCGCAGGTGCTGCAGCGCGCGATGGAAACGCGTCTTGGCGGTGTTCTCGGGCATTCCGAAGCGTCGGCCGATCTCGGCGTACTCCAGCTCGTCGAACAGGCGCAGGCTGAGCACCTCGCGCTCCTCGGGTTCGAGCTCGCCCAGGGCCCAGACGGCGTGGTACTCGTCCTGGGCGACCTCCTCGACCGGCTGGGGCGGATCGATGTCCTCGCCCAGCGAGCGCTGGCGGCTGGCGCGGCGCAGCCGCGTGCGGCGCGCGTAGAGGTACTCCCGCTGCGCGATCCCGTAGGCCCAGGCGCGCAGCGAGCCTGGGCCGCGGAAGCCAGGGAGCTTGCCGAGCACGACGAGCATCGTCTGCTGCACGAGGTCCGCCAGATCGTCCTCCTGGAACAGGCTGCCGTACTGCGCATTGAGGTTCGCCAGGAAGCGCGGCACGCAGCGCAGGCGCTCGACCAGCTCGCCGCGCGCGCGCTCGTCGCCCTGGAGGATGGCCTGGACCAGAGCGCCGTCGTCCGGGTCGCCGCCGGGTGCTGCGCCGTCGGCTGCGCGTTCACCGCGAGGGTCGGTCGTCGGAACCAAGGTCTGCAGTGGACGCGAGCACGGGGGAGCGGGAGGCTCCAGGACTGTATCCGTGAGCTCCTCGCGCCACAACGCGAGCATGCGGATCCGCCACCGGCGCAGGCTGGACAGCCTGCGACCGCCGGACGAGGGGGGAGCCCCGCACGTCTTGGACATGCGCGTGCGGGCCGGCCAGGGCGGGTCGGGTTCGTTGGGGGGCATCACGGATCGCGGGTGCTGCTCCGCGAAGGTTCACGACCCGGGTCGGCCGTTCGTTTCGACGAACTGCTCCCGGATCGGCGGACTCTGGCGCGGGAGGGCTGTCCATGTGAAATGTGGAGGAATCTTGAAACCCGCGGACGCCGCCGAACCAAGGCCGGGCACCGACCGTTTCCCTCATCTTGGAGATACTCATGCTTCGTACCCTCTCTCTATCTGTGCTTGGTCTGACCTGCTTGGCGGCGACGTCCGCGGGACAGAGCGGCTTGAGCCCGATTCCGTTCGCGTACCGGGGCCGGATCGCATGGCCGGCTTCGCTTCCGGCGCCCACCTCGGTCCAGCATCTCGTCAGCGGTGACTTCACGGCCGACGGCCAGCCCGACATGGCGGTAATCGTCAACGGCATGCCATACCTGTTCAACTCTCCCGACACGCACGAGGCGATCAGCGTCGTCGCGGGAGCAAGCGTGACCGACATCGATCGCATTCCGCCCGTCACTGGCGGGACGACGTCCGAGTTGGCCCTCGTTGGCGCCGTCGGGCTCGAGCGGGCCGTCTGGTCGAAGCCCACCAACACCCTCGGGAGATCCACGCTCAGCGGAGACAGCGTCTGGGTCAATGCGAAGTGCGTGCGCGTGGGCTTCCTCGACGGCGACAGCTTCCCGGACTACGTGGGCATCAACACGGCGGGGAACACACTGGTGGTGCGCTATGGCAACACCGGCGTGCAGAACACCTACGCCCTGCCGGAGATGGTGAACGACGTCGCGATCGTGCAGTGGGACGACACGACAGATCGCGAGATCGCCCTCCTCGACACGTACGGCGTCGAGGTGGTCACGCGCACCGGCGTTCGCGTGCGCCGATTCGCGCGGTTGGCCTCTGGCAGTGACGCGTTCACGCCGTACCGCAAGCTGATCGATCTCGATGGAAACGGCTCGGCCGAGGAACCCGAGGGACGCG
The DNA here is from genome assembly GCA_044229935.1 of Planctomycetota bacterium. Taxonomy (GTDB): domain Bacteria; phylum Planctomycetota; class UBA1135; order UBA1135; genus JADJLZ01. The sequence goes on from JBGASC010000002.1 coordinate 137,514, forward strand.
ACCGGATTGCGTGGATTCGACGTCAGGCAACGGGAGGCGGACAGGAGCTGGTGGAGCTGAGCCAGCGCGACGGCCTGGTTACCGCATCTCCGAACACACCGTACACGTTCTCGAGCGGCGATCTGGCGACCAACCTGGTCAGCAACGACTCGCCCTCGCTCGATGGGTCTGGGCAGCCGCTGGGCAAGGACTTCAACGATGATCTGCTCATCAACCGCATGTCGCAGCATGCTCCGCTGCTGCTCAAGAACCACGGCACGCTCGGGCCGGTCTACTCCTTCTCGCCCAACCCTGCATTCGAGGAAGTCGTCGACGATCCGACCCTCGAGTCGCGTGCCTCTGAAGCTCCCGGGTATGCGAGCATGCCCAAGCCGCTGTACTCCGATCTGAGCAACGACGGGATCCCCGACGTCTGCCTTGCCGTGTTGAACCAGGGGAACCTCTGGTTCCAGTTCTGGCGTGGCTCGCTGGCCCTGCAGGAGTGGAACCAGAACCAGGCGCTCGTTCCCTCGAACGGCATGTACATCCAGGTGCTCACGTACACCCCCCCGGCTGTTGGCGGCAACGGTCTGCTCCAGATCCAATTCAAGCCCTCTCCTGTTCCCACCGGCCCCCTGCCTCAGGCGCTCGACACGATTCTCTGGTCGCGCAACTCCAGCGGCGCCTACACCTGCCTCGATCGGCGGTGGTTCCAAGTGGTCGGGACGACGTGGCACTGGCCCCTCTCCTTCACATTGCCCTCGCCCTCGACCTACAACCCGTGCGGGAGCGATCAGCTGTGGTACGAGATCCACTTCGCGACACCGACGGGGTCAGGCAGCACATTCGACCTGATTGCTGCGGACACGAACTACGTGGGCTTCGTCTCCCCGGGGAAGACGACGACCACCCCGCTGTTTGACGCGGGGTTCTCGTACGATCGCTGCGTGGTGAACACGGTTCCGTGCGGCCCCTTGGAAGGGATCAGCTGCAGTGGCGGTCAAAACGAGCCCACGCACAGCCCTGGATCCATCACGCGCAGGCGCGTGGCAACGGCGACGCCGCCGATGCCGGCTCCCTTGCCGCCTTCGCAGACGCCAGCAGGCACCGTGAACAACCCGTAGGCGACGTCGAATCGGAACAGCCCTGATTCTCTCGCGGGCCGGTCGTTTGGACCGGCCCGCGCTCATTGGCGGCGCAGTGCGCGCCTCGCAAGGAGTGCGAGCAGCGCGAGAGCGACCGAGGCGCCGGCGACGAGCAGCAGGCGTGAAGGTCCCGCAGCGGGCTCGCTCGGGTGCGGCAGCGTGGGCGGAGGCTCGAAGCCCAGGCCGACGAGCGTGACCTGGCCGAGGTAGAAGGGATCCGCGAGCGCGGGATCGCGCGTCAGCGTCTCGCGCGCGCGGCGCAAGGCTTCGGCGGCGCAGGCGCCGTCGGCGAGCGCGTTCTCGAACTCGCGCGCGAGCGCGAGCATCGCACCGTAGGCGAGCTTGCCGCGGCTGAGGAGCACGGCGCTCGAACCGCGCGCGAGAAAGGCCGCGCCGAGCTGGCTCGAGGAATCGTCGCCCAGGCGCGCGGGTCCGCGCGCAGAACTGCAGGCGAACAACGCGACCAGCGGCGGCGTGCGCGCGAGGTGCTCGATCCAGGCGATGTCGACCAGCCCCGAGTGCTCGAGTTCGGGGCCGAGGATCAGCGCGGCCGGACGCTCGGCGCTCGCGTCGTAGACGCCGTGCGCGAAGATCTCGAGCAGGCCCGAGGCACTCGCGCAGAGGGCGGCGAGCGCGGAGGGCGTCGCGTGTTCGGGCGTGACGAGCACGCATCGCGTGTCGCCGACGTCGCCGAGGAGCGCGCGACGCTGGGCCTCGTCGAGGGAGAGTGCCTGGAGCTCGGGCCAGCGCGCGTGCAGGGCACCCTGCGGCGCCGGACCGACGAGCACGGCGAGAGCGCACGGGCTCGCGGCCACAGCGGAGCTCTCGGACTGCGAGACTGTCTCCGGAGACGTCGTGTCCGTGTGCGCACCCGGCGCCGAGCCGTCAGCGCGGGCAGCGGGGGATGCGGCCTCGCCATTCGCGTCGTGGCGTGCCGCAACGTCGTCGGCAGCACCACGCGCGACCGGGGGCGTGCCGTGCGCGCGCTGCAGCAGTCCATCGGCGACGAGCAGCGACGGCACATGGCTCAGCGCGAGCGAGACGCCCAGCGTGCGGCCGCCGGACCAGGGCAGGCTCTCCAGAGGCGGGCTGTCGACGAGGTCGAAGCCGCACAGGTAGAGCTCGCGACACGCCGAAATACGCGCGCGCAGCGCTGCGGGGAAGAGCTCGCGAGCGAGCGCCTCGCCCGTCTCTCCGAGCCTGTGTTGCCGCTCGCGCACGGCCTCCGCACGGCTCGCGTCGGGCGGCGGACGGCCGACCTCCTCCGCGAAGGCGCGCGCGAGCGGCAGGAGCACGTCGCGCGAGGCGAGCGGAACGTGCAGCACGCCGGCGCGGTCGAGAACGAACGCGTGCGAGCCGTTGAGCGCGGGCATCAGCACGAGCGCTGCGCGTCCCTCGGCGAGCAATTCCCCGCGCAGCGCGTCGAGCGTCGTGACCCTTGGCGCGAGCTCGCGCGCCAGCGAGCCCAGCGACTCGGCGCGCAGCACGTGCTCGAACGCTGCGCGCGCACCCTGCTCCTCGCCGCCCAGCGCCAGCTCGGCATCGATCAGCTCGGAGAGCAGCAGTCGCTGCGATCCCCAGTGCAGCCAGCCGACGCCGCCCGGGCGCGTCGGCAGGCGCCGCTGCGCGTCGAGGAACGCTTCGTAGCCGCGCGCGAGCTCGTCGCGGCGCGCGCGCAGCGCCTCGGCAGGGGCGTGCGTTTCGAGGGCCAGTCGCACGGCGTAGGCCGCAGCGCGCGTCCGCGCCTGCTCGTTCGCCGGGCTCGCGCTCGCGCCCGGGGGCAACGCGAGTTCGGCCGAGAGCACCTCGAGCTCGTGCTGCGCGTCCTCCCAGCGCCGCAGGCGCAGGCACAGGTCGATCCGGCACAGCCGCGCGTCGATGCGCACCCCCGGCAGCGTCGCGCGCTCGTCGATCAGCGCGCGCAGGAGCGGCTCGACGCCCGGGAGATCGCCGTGACCCTCGCGCGCCTCTTCCGACAGCGCGAGGGCGCGGTAGAGGGCGAGCTCCTGCTGCTCGCTGTTCTCCATCGGCACACCGCTCGCCTGCGCGCGTTCGATGCAGCGCAGCGTGCGTTCGAAATCCTGGCAGGTGATGCCCAGCAAGGCCTCGATGCGCGCCGCGTGGATCACCAGATACGTGCCGGGATCCTGCTCGCGCACCTTGGCCACGACCTCGTTCTCGCGCTCGATCGCGAGCAGGGCCCGGTCCGGCAGGCCAAGCTTCATCGATCGCGCGGCATCAGCCCCCAGCCGCAGCGCCTCGAACTCCAGGTGCGCCGATAGCCAGCGCGGATCCTCGCGGTCGCGCGCGCGGGCCTGCTCGAGCAGCTCGGCGCAGCCCGCACTCCAGCGTTCCGCCTCGGCCAGCTCGCCGCGCGCATCGGCCTCGTCCGCGAGCAGCAGATACGTCTCGGGCAGGAGCGCGAGCCCCTCGCGCTCGTGCTCGCGGGCGTCCAGCAGCACGCGGCGCGCCCGCTCGTTGTCGCCGAGCGCCTTGCAGGCCTTGGCCAGCTCGTTCTCGACGCGCACGCGTTCGTCCGGGCCGCCGAATCGCCGCGCGAGCAGCCGCGCCTGCTCGGCGCGTGCCTCGAGGTCGGGCACGAGCGTCAGCGTGCCCGGGTCCGCGGTCAGCAGTCGGGCGCTCGCCAGGCACAAGGCCGAGGCGAGCTCGGGCGTGCAGGGCTTCTCGAGCTCGGCACGCTTCTGCATCTCGACCACGAGCCGCTCGAGCTCGGGGTCGTCGGCGCGGTCGACGCGCTGCAGCCAGTCCTGGCCCGTCTGCACGGCGTGCGCCAGCGCGCCGAGCCCGATCAGCGCGGCGAGAACACCGGCGACCAGTCGCTTTCCTGGCCCTGCTCGGCGAGCTCGCCGTTGAGGTCGCGCACCTCGACCTTCGCGCGCAGCTGGTTCGGCCAGCTCGCGACCTGTGCGGGCGCCGCCTCCCAGCTCGACGCATCGACGGTCTGGGTCACGAGTCTCGTCCAGGGGTTGTCCGCCGACCCGCGACCCTCGATCAGGAGCGACACGCGAGCGTTCCTGCTGACGGTCCCCTTCCATGCGAACTTCAGGCTACCCGAGGGCAGGTGCTCGGGGACAGGCAGCACGAGTGCGTGCGTGCCGAGCAGCTGGTCGTCGCCCGGATGCGGAGCGCGCGGGAGCGCGAACCACACGACCAGCGCGAGCCCGGCGGCGATCGCCAGCCACATCCAGCGCCGCGAGAGCGCGTTCGTCGAGCCGGGCCTCGTCGCGGCTCGCGGCTCGTGCTCCTCCCGCGCGAGCCGCGCACGCAGCTCGCGTTGCGCCTCGCGCTCCCCCGGCGGCTCCGGGAGCGCGCGCGCCTCCTCGAGCGTCCGCCGCTCGAACTCGAACGAGCTGCGCACGTCGGCGAGCAGCGCCTTGTCCGTGCGCCAGGTCTCCCGGCACTCGGCGCAGGCCTCGAGGACGGCGCGCGCTTCGCGTGCGCCCTCGGCCAAGTCGCCTTCACGCAGGCGCTGCAGGACCTCGTCGTGTCGCGGATCGTGGCTCATCGGGGGCGACCTCCGCTCTCTCGCGTCCGCAGTCGTTCTTTCAACGCCAGCAGGCCGCGGTGGAAGCGCGTCTTGGCGGTGTTCTCGGGCACGCCCAGTCGCTCGCCGATCGCCTTGAACGAGATCTCCTCGAAGAGCCGCAGGCGCAGCACGGCGGCCTGCGAGGGATCGAGCGTGGCGAGCGCGGCGGCGACCTCGGTCGCGCGCTCGGCGGGCTCCGCGTCGACGCGCGGAGCCTCCGGCTCCCGCCCGTCGGCGAGCGGCACTGCGCGTTGTGCGAGGCGCGCGCGGGCGCGGCGCGCGTTGAGGTACTCCAGGCAGGTGATGCCGTAGACCCAGGCCTCGAGCACGGCGGGACCGCGGAACTCGTCCAGCTTGCGCCAGACCAGGATCTGCACGTCCTGGCCCAGGTCGGCGAGCTCGTGCTCGTCGAGGGCGCAGCCGTGGCGGCGGTTGAGCACCGACAGCACGCGCGGGACCAGGCGCATGCGCTCGGCGAACTCCTCGACCGCGCGAGCCTCGCGCGCCAGCACCGCCGCGACGAACGGCGAGTCGTCCGGCTGGGCCGCGGCCGGGCCGTCCGGAACCACGCGCGCACCTTCCTCCTGGCGTGAACTCTCGATGGGCGGACCTTCCGAACGCGTCGAGCCCACGATAGAGCCGCTGCGCTCGAGCGACAACCGATTCACGAGTCGTCGCCACAAGGGCTCTGGACGTTCGCAGACCCACGGATCGTCCGGGCCCGCCCAGGGTTCGTGCACAGCGGGGTGCGCTCCCGAGGGATGCCGAGGAACCGCGGCCGCTCGGTGCAGGGCGAGCGGGCGGGCGGGACGGAAACGCGGTTGCATGATCGAAACGCGCCGGTCTCGGTCGTCCCCGAGGCGGGCGTTCCGGAAAAGCGATCGAAACCGCTCGCGGGACCTGCCAGCACCCGCAGGGGAGCACCCGAGCTCACCCGGGGATCCACGCCGGCCCGCTTGCCGCGCGCCACCGCCTCGCGTACGAACACGCTGCGTGCAGCAGATCCGCGACGAGACGACGACCCCGGCGCCCCGCGTGGACGTCGTCGGGCGCCACCAAGGTCTCGTGCTTCGCACGGCGATCGTCTCGCTGTTGACGCTCGCCTCGCGCCTGGCCGGCTTCGTGCGCGAGACGCTGGCGGCCTCGCTGTTCGGGGATGCCTCGCCGATCAACGATGCCTTCGTGACGGCCTGGCGCGTGCCGAACCTCTTCCGCAGCCTGCTCGGAGAAGGGGCGATGTCGGCCTCGCTGCAGACCGCGTTGACGCAGGAGGACGCCGAGCGCGGTCTCGCGGCCGGGCGGAGCCTGTTCTGGGCACTGGCGCGGATCGTGGGCCTCTTGTCGCTGGGGTTGTGCGCGCTGGTGATGCTCGCGGCCTGGCTGATGCCCGACCACCTGCCGTTCACCGCGTGGGCGTGGCTGGGCAGCGATCCCGCGCCCGTGCGCGAGCTCGTGGTGCGCATGATGCCCTTCGTGGTGTTCGTCTGCCTGGCGGCCGTGGTCGGGGGCGCGCTGCAGGTGCGCGGGCACTTCGCCAGCACGGCGCTCGCGCCCGTGCTGATGAACCTGTGGTGGATCACGGCGCTCTTCCTCGTCATCCACCAGTTCGGCTTCGAGGCGCGCTCCGATCCCGCGGCCGAGTACGACCGCCAGATGGAGATCGCGCGTCGACTGGCGTGGTACGTGCTCGTCGCCGGCGTGATCCTGCTCGGCGTCCAGCTGCCGGCACTGCGCGGGCGTGGCCTGCTTGGACGCTTGGACCCGGCGTCGGGTAGACGCACCCGCGCCGGCGGAATCGCCGCGGTTCCGGGCGCCAGCGCTGCCGCGCACGAGAGCGCGGCCGGTGAGCGCGCGGCGCTGGTCGCTCGGGTCTGGAGCGTGCTGCGAAACGCCACCCCGCTCGCGCTGGGCGCCGCCGTCTACCAGGTCAACGTGATGGTCGACGGGCTGATGGCCGAGAGCCTGCTCTCCAACGGCGGACCGTCGATCCTGTACTACGCCACGCGCGTGCAGCAGCTGCCGATGTCGCTCGTCTCGGTGGCCGCGACCGCGGCAGTCTTCCCCTCACTGGCCGCGCTCGGGCACGAGCGCCGTCACGACGAGCTGCGCAAGCTGCACGACGACACGCACCTCGCGATCGCCTTCGCCGCGCTGCCGGCGGCGCTGGGTCTGCTCGTCTTCGCCGCGCCGGTGATGTCGGTCTGCTTCGAGCACGGCGCGTTCGGGGCCGAGGGCGTCGCGCGCGGGGCTGGGTGCCTGCGGGCGCTGGCGCTGGCGATCCTGCCCGCAGGGGCGGCGGGGCTGGTGGCGCGGACGTACTACGCCCTGGGGGACTTCCGCACGCCCGTGCGCGTCTCCATCGGCGTGCTGCTCCTCAACATCGGGCTCAACGTCGCCTTGGTCGTCGGGCTGGGCATGGATGTCGACGGCCTGGCGCTTTCGACGGCCATCTGCGCCTGGGTCAACCTGCTGCTGCTCTTGCCCGGCCTGCGCCGGCAGTTGGGTGCAGGCCGGGAAGGCCTCGGCGTCGCCGGCCGGCTGGGCCGGATCACGCTCGCCGCGGGGGGGGCCGTGGGGCTCGGTTGGCTGTTTTGGGCATTCGTAGAAAACCGTTTTGGGAAGACGACATGCCTGTTCTCATCCATCAGCCTCGCGCTGCTGCTCTACGGGCTGTTCGCGCACCTGCTCTCCATCCCCGAGTGGCAAACCATCCTCTCACGTGCGCGGAAGATCGGTCGCCAAGGCCCTCCCGAGGAACGGGAGTAGCGGGTTCACGCAATCCCGGTAGTGGCACGCAAGTTGTTGTGCCAAGCGTGTTTGCGGTGATTCCGGCCATGGCGCCTGCATGAACCGACAGACGGACGTCTGGGACAGAAACACAGAACGGGCACCCCTGATGAGAGGTAGCCCGTTCCGGTAGGTTACTCTGCGGCGCTTGACGCTGCAGGACAGCCCGTCATCATGATCGACTTCAGCAGGCTGCCGGTCAAGCCAAAAGTGTCCCGGACGGGATTCGAACCCGCGACCTACAACTTAGCAGGCTGTCGCTCTGACCGCTGAGCTACCGGGACGGACGCAACTCTAGCCAGCCTACCCGGCCCTGTCCAGTGGATAGCCGCTGAGATTTTGGCGGAATTGTGAGGCGGCCTTGCGTTCCGATATGGCATGCTACTCGTCGAAAGGGCGGTGCGCCATGTCAGACGCTGAGCTTGAGTCGAAGGTGTTGTCTAGGATCAAGGAGCTTGAAGCTCGCCTGATCCAGTTTGGATCGAAGAAGCAGCGGCTTGCGGAGAGCCTGGCTGAGCTTGAGGAGGAGATGCTCGACACTGAAGATGACATCGCAATGCTCCGGTCGCTTCTGTCTGACACGCCATCTTCAGCTCCATCTGAAGAAGCCAAGAAAGACCCTCCTCGCCTTGAAATGGTGCGCAAGGCGCTGTCAGAGCAGGGCGCGCTAGGACCGACCAAGATTGTTGAGTGGATCAACTCCACCTATGGCCAGGACAAGGCGAGCTACGGCCACGTTGTAGACGTTCTTCGGAAGAACCCGTCCATCTTCCGCAACGTCAGCCGCGGAGTCTGGCAGCTCATCCAAGAAAGCAAGGTGGGCGGCCAGTGAGGTAGCCATCTAAGCAAACCGGCCAGGTGCTCAACTTTGCAAGGGAGCGCACCGGGCCGGTCTGTACCCCACACCACTAACCCCAGCATTGCTGGAGAAAGGCAGCCATGTTCTTGCGAGACTGGCTACGCGGGATGGTCCACATCCTACCCCGTAGCCAGACGACAACAAAGTGCCTGTGCCGGATTCCTCAAAGCCTTCCGGCACAGGCACTTCTAACACTTCCAACTTTCTAGTTGACGCAAATTCACGCTGGAGCGAGGATGGAGCCATGGCAAAGGCTCAAGGAAAGAACGGCGACCACAAGTCAGACGTGCTGCGCCAGATCCCTGCCGCTTGCTCGGACGAGCTGGCGGCCGTGGAGTTCTTGGAAGCACAGCGCTGGCAAGGGAAGGCTGTCTGTCCGCATTGCAAGGACGGCAACGTCTACCAGATGCGCGACCGCAAGACCGGCGAGCGCTCCCAGCGCTTCCTCTGGCGGTGTAGGCACAAGCAATGCGGGAAGCAGTTCACCGTGCGCGTGGGCACCATCATGGAGGACAGCAAGATCCCGCTCCGGCACTGGTGCTATGCCTTCTGGGCTGCCTGCGCATCGAAGAAGGGGGTCTCGGCCCTCCAGATCAAGCGGCAGACCGGGCTCTCGTACGAGTCTGCGCTGTTCATGATGCACCGCATCCGCTTCGCCATGGCTGACGATCCCGGCACCCCGCCCGTGAAGCTAACCGGGGTTGTCGAGTGCGACGAAACCTACGTCGGTGGCAAGCCTCGCGGCGGAGATGGCCATGCAACTAGGGCCGATCGCAAGACCCCGGTCTTCGCACTCGTCCAGCGCGACGGCAACGTGCGAGCGATGGCTATGCCTAGGGTCACATCGGCCGAGCTGCACGGCATCCTGCGCTCCCACGTCGATAGGTCGGCTCGGATCATGACCGACGAGTCCGCCTTGTACCGTGGAACCTCAAGCTACTTCCGTGGCGGCCATGACACCGTGAAGCACAGCGCGAACGAGTACGCGCGTGGGAACGTCCACACCAACACCGTGGAAGGCTTCTTCTCGCTCCTCAAGCGCGGGGTCTACGGCACCTTCCACAGCGTCTCGAAGGGCCACCTTCACCGCTACGTGTCCGAGTTCACCTTCCGCTACAACACTCGGAAGCTGGAGGACGGCCAGCGTGTTACCCTTGCGATCCAGAAGGGCCAAGGGAAGCGCTTGGTCTATCAAACGCCTACGTGAAGAAGCCCAAGCCGAAGAGAAGCGCCACAAGCGGCGCCTCAAGACCAAGCAAGAGCGAGACAGGCGAGCCTGGGAGTGGGCCGTCGCCCGATCGCGTCGCGCTTGGCTCGATTTCGTTCGCCGACGCGATAAGGCGCGCCATGAGTAAGGAGCGCCCGGTCGATGGCTGGCCCAAGCGCGAGCGCCGTCAATACAAGCGCCGTAGCGACAATGGCTAAGAGCGGCGACAGTCCGCTTGTTACAGACTCGGATGCTTACGTCCGCTGGATAGTTGTCCCAGTTGCGCGAAGCCGATAGTCCCGCCGAGGAAGGCCGACGCAATTCATAGGGCCGGCGTAAGCCTCGCATCCACAAGATATAGTGGCTGGGGTCCGGCGTTTTTTTTTGAAAACCGGCGGAGGGCTATCTTGAATCCCCCTTCGCGCCCGAGCGGGCCGTCGAAACGACGCGCTGGGTGCACGAGGGCCTAAACGGTTGGTATACAGACGTTTGTAGCAACCGCACACCCGGGTAGCGCTCGCCTTCCCGAACCCTCGAGCCGTGAACCGTCCGCCTCTTCTGTCCCTTCCGAGCCGACCCCCCGCGCATGAAGCCCTCCGCGCCCACCCTTCCCAAGACCAGCCCCATGGCCGATTCCCGTAGCGCCATGGACGCCATGGCAGAGCTGGAGTCGATCGCCCCGCCGCGCGATCTGCCCGATCCGGACCTGACCGAGAACGCGACCACCGTCCTCGAGCGTCGCTACCTGAAGAAGGATCCCAACACGGGCAAGGTCTGCGAGACGCCGCGCGAGCTGTTCTGGCGCGTGTCGTCGCACATCGCGAAGGGCGAGCTGAAGTTCCCCGGCGGCACGCCCGAGCGAGCGCTGTCCGTAGCGCGCGAGTTCTACGAGTTGATGGCCAAGCGCCAGTTCATGCCCAACAGCCCGACGCTGATGAACGCCGGGCGCGAGATGGGCATGCTCTCGGCCTGCTTCGTCCTGCCGGTCGAGGACTCGATCGAGGGCATCTTCGATTCGATCAAGGCGACCGCGTTGATCCAGAAGGCGGGCGGCGGCACGGGCTTCAGCTTCTCGCGCCTGCGTCCGGCCGGCGACCTCGTGCGCAGCTCCGGCGGCACGACCGAGGGCCCGCTCTCGTTCATCCAGGTCTTCTCGAAGGCCACCGATGCGATCCAGCAGGGCGCGTTCCGCCGCGGAGCCAACATGGGCATCCTGCGCGTCGATCACCCCGACGTCGTCGACTTCATCCGCATGAAGGACAACCTCGGGATGCTGACCAACTACAACATCTCGATCACGGTCACCAACCGCTTCCTGAACGAGCTGCGCACCAAGCCCGAGACGCCGCACATGGTGCAGAACCCGCGCACCAAGCAGTGGACGAAGCTCAAGAAGCGCGACGAGAAGGGCAAGGAGACCGAGCAGACCTGGACCGTCGGCGAGGTCTGGAACATGATCATCGAGCACGCCTGGCAGACGGGCGAGCCGGGCGTCGTGTTCATCGACCGCGTCAACGAGCGCAACCCGATCAAGAACGTGGGCCTGATCGAGGCCACGAACCCCTGTGGCGAACAGCCGCTGCACCCCTTCGACTCCTGCAACCTCGGCTCGGTCAACCTGGGCGTGCTGGTGAAGGGAGAAGGCGCGAACGCGCGCTTCGACTGGGAGGAGTACAAGGCGATCATCCACGGCACCACGCGCTTCCTCGACAACGTGATCGAGGTCAACCGCTACCCGCTGCCGCAGATCGACAACATGTCGAAGACCACGCGTCGCATCGGGCTGGGCGTGATGGGCTTCGCCGACGCGCTCTACAAGCTCGGCATCCCGTACAACTCGGCCGAAGGCTGCTCCTTCGGCGAGAAGGTGATGCAGGTGCTCAACGACGAGTCGCACACGGCGAGCGAGATGCTGGCCGAGGAACGCGGCGTCTTCCCGGCCTGGGAAGGCTCGGACTGGGAGAAGCAGGGCCGTCGCCTGCGCAACTCCTACACCACGACCGTCGCGCCGACGGGCACGATCTCGATCATCGCCAACTGCTCGGGCGGCATCGAACCCATGTTCAGCCTGGCCTTCATCCGCCAGGTGATGAAGGACAACAAGGGCAACCCGACGATCATGCGCGAGGTCAACTACGTCTTCGACGAGATCTCGAAGCAGCGCGGCTTCTACTCCGACGCGATGATCGACGACATCGTCGAGCACGGCACGCTGCAGCACCGCACCGACATCCCGGAGGACGTGCGCCGCGTGTTCGTCACCGCGCACGACATCACGCCCTTCTGGCACATGAAGATGCAGTCGGCCTTCCAGCGCCACTGCGACTCGTCGATCTCCAAGACGATCAACTTCCCGCACGAGGCGACCGCCGAGGACGTGCGGCAGATCTTCGAGCTCGCGATCGACGAGGACGTCAAGGGCGTCACCGTCTACCGCGACGGATGCCGCGACCTGCAGCCGATGGCGCTCAAGAACTCCAACCACGGCAAGGCCGCGGAACCGAGCACCGAGGCCAAGGCTGCGGAAGCCGCCGCCAAGGCGCTCGCCGCCAGCGCGGCAGAGGCCGGCATGCGCACGCTGACCAACGCCGCGGGGCAGGAGGAGCTCGCTCCGGTCAAGCTGCCCGAGATCATGAGCTGCCTGCGCATCCGGCAGATGACGCCTTTCGGCAACATGCACGTGAAGGTCACCGTCGATCCGATCTCCTGCCGCGAGCGCGAGGTCTTCGCGCAGCTGGGCAAGGGCGGCGACGTCGCCAACTCCGACCTGGAGGCGATCTGCCGCATCCTCTCGCTCTGGCTGCGCTCGAACGGCAGCCTCAAGCTCGCGATCAAGCAGCTCGAGGGCATCGGCTCCTCGCTCTCGGTGCCGACCAAGGACGGGCGCATCATGTCGCTCGCCGACGGTCTCGCGGTCGCGCTCCAGCGCTACCTCAACGCCAAGGAGCAGGCCGGCCTGCACTCGCTGCTGCTGGGCGGGGCCGAGCCGGATCTCGCGCGCACGAACTTCGTCAAGCGCGACGAGGCGACCAAGGCGACGGCCGTGGCGGAGGCCGCCCCGAGCGAGCCGGCGCAGGCCAAGAAGTCGCAGGGCGCGCCGCGCAACGTCTCGCAGTACAAGCTCAAGTGCCCGGCTTGCTCGAGCGTGCTGGCGTTCGAGGAAGGCTGCGTGAAGTGCTACTCGTGCGGCTTCAGCCAGTGCTGAGCGCGCGCGCGAGCTGAGATCGGGCCGGGGGCACGCGCTCCCGGCCGACGCTCGACAGAGAGACGAGTGAAGAGGGGCGGCCGACGAGGCCGCCCTTCGGTCGTTCCACGGGGCGCCGTGTGCTCAGCGCGCCATGAGCGCGCGTTGTTCGCCGGGCTGGAGCACGAGCGAGAGCTGCGACCAGCTGCCGTCGGCGTGCTCGACGTGCACGAAGAGCGGCCCGGGCGCCGGCTCGAGAACGAAGCGCGCGCCCTCGCGATCGCCCTCGCCGGTCGCGCTGAACACGCGCTTCGCGTCGCCCGAGATCTCCAGGCGCGCGCGTCGCACGAGGTCGATGCGCTCGCCCTCGTCCGACCGTGCGCGGCGCAGCACGGCGCGCGGCACGGCGCCATCTGCGGCGAACTCGGCGTAGTACAGGCGCCCCTCGGGGAGCCCGAGCTCCCGCTCGCCGTCGAGCTCCGGACACGGAAGCCGCACGGGCCAGACGGTTCCGCGCTGCGCACCCGCGCTTGCGTTCGCGCCCTGCCCGCGCCAGGGCACGACGATGCGCGAGGCGGAGTCCAGGGCCGGAACGAGCCTGCAGCCCGGTTCGGCGAAGGTCGCGCGCAGGTCGCCGGCGTGCTGCGGATCGGGAGCGAAGTGCGCGAGACGGAGACTACCGTCCGCGCCCTCGAGCGCGAGCCCGTGCTCGGCGCCGGGCGAGAGCGCGAACAGGATCGACTCCGCGTCCCCCGGCGGCAGGTCCGCTGCTCCAGTGCCACCGAGTTCGGCGCTCTCCGTGCGGCTGCCGAACTGGGTCAGCAGCACGTCGCGCGCCGCGAGCTCGGAGCGAGGCACGCGGATCACGCTCTGCGAAAGCGGCGCGAGCGTCAACGTCTGCGGTTCGGGCCGGACGTCGATCGCGAACTCGGCGAGCCACTCCTCGAACTCGCCGAGGACCACGGCCCGCGCGGGCCCGAGCGGGACCTCGCACGCACCCGAGGACCCGGCCTCCACCACGAAGCCGTCGTGCGTGAAGACGGTCAGGCGGGGCAGCGCCTCGGCCGCGACGAAGCGAACGGATCGCGCGTCGACGCGTACGAGGCCGGTCGCGCGCCCCGCGCGCTCGATGGGCGATTGCAGGTCGAGCGGTCGCAGGGTCGTCGTGCCCTCGCGCGGCGGCATCGGCACGAGGAAGCGCAGCTTCGGCCTGGCGTCGCAGGTCTCGAGCGTCAGCTCGCTCGCGCCCGTGGGAGGTGTGAACGAGCAGAGGCCCTCGGCGTCGGTCCACTGCGCGAGCACGGGCCGATCCGTCGTCCACACGCGGCGCTGCGCGAGCGGCTTGCCCTCCGCATCGAGCAGTCGCAGCCTCCAGGGCGTGCAGCGCGCGAGCACGATCGTGCAGCCGAACTCGCCGCGGGCTCGCGCGTCGAGGTCCTGCTGGCGCAGGAGCAGCGTGTCGAGCTCGCCGCGCGCCGAGTATCCGTCCGCGAGGACCTCGAGCTCCGGCACCCCAGCGACCGGGAAGTCCTCGAGCACGAAGCTGCCGTCTGCGGCGCTGTGGGTCTCGCTGGCGCTGATCGCGTGCGCGCAGCTCTGCCGCGAGCGCAGCGTCGCGCCCGCCACGGGCCTTCCCGCGAGGTCGAGCACGCGGCCGCGCAAGGAGGCCGCCGGCATCAACAGCACCTCGTCGTCGTCCGGAGAGATCTGCTGGCTCTCGTAGCCGGACCGGGAGATGCGCAGCTTCTCGCCGTGGATCGAGCCCCGTCGCCAGTGCACGCGTACGCTGCCGTCCTCGGCGCTGCGTGCCTCGTCGACCAGCGTCTGCACGAAGAGCGGCCCGTTGCCGGGCTCGGTCCAGGCCTCGACGCGGACGTTGTCCAGCGGACGCGCGCTCCCCGCGTCGAGGAAGCGCAGGTGCGCGAACTCGTCCTCGGCGTCGCGCGTCAGCGGCGCGGCGGGCCGCGCGCTCTCGCCCGCGTGCAGTCCTTCGAAGGCGTGCGGCGCCGCGTTCTGCGCGCGAACCGCGCTGGCGAGGAGCGAGGCCACGCAGAGCAGCGCCGTCACCGCGGGGCGCAAGGTGCGAGCGAGCATCATCGGACGCCGGACGGCGAGCTCAGCCGCCACCCAACGAGTCCAGCGACCGCTTCTCGAGCTTCTTCTCGCCGCCCTTGTCGTCTCCGTCCTTCTTCGCGCCGTCTCCCTTGGGCTCGTCCTTCTTCGGGTTGCCGACCTTCCCGCCGCCGTCCTTCTTCTCGCCATCCGCGTTCGAGCCCTCGTCCTTCTTCTCCGGGAGCGGGCGACCGAACGCGTCGCGCAGCACGGGGCCCTCGTCGAGCGCACGCTCGAAGGTGATCTTCTGTCCGTCGTCGTGCGTCAACACCAGCCGGTCGCCGCTGACCATGACTGCATAGCGATGACGCGTGCCCGCCTCGCGGAACGCGACGCGGTTGTCCTTGTCGATGAACGAGCCGATCAGCGCGGTCAGCGCCATGCGGCCGCCCTCCTCGAGGTCGATGCGCCACGTGCCCGAGTCGAGCATCACGTCCTTGAACTTCTGGTCGGGTCCGCGCAGCCCGATGTGGATCTCGAGCGCGAGATGGTTGCCTCCGACGAGGCAGTAGCCGCGGCTCTCCGACGATTGCCCGCGGATGCGCGGCCAATCGAGCTCCTTCAGGCGCCACAGGCCCTGCAGGTCGCGCGTGATGCGCGCCATCTCCTTCCTTCCGCCCTCCGAGGGCGTGATCGGCACGACCGGTTGCTCGCGCGGCTTGGGCGGCTCCGGCGGAGGGTTCTGCCGTGCGGCGAGGAGCAGGAGCGGCGTGGCGACGACGAGGGCGAGGAGAGGAAAGGCGCGCATGACGCCGCGAGGATAGGCAAACGGCCGTCACGCGGGCAGCGTTTCCGCGTACCTCGGCGGCGGCAGCGCAGCTGCGGATCGACCTGGCGAGGACCGCGCGCGGCTGGGCGCTCGCCCGGACCCGGGACGATCACGGCCGCCGCTCCCGGCGCGAAAAAGCAACAAGCATCGAACCCGCGCCGACCCAACAGGACCCGTAGAGGCCGCTTGTTACGATCTGGGGTCACCGGGAGGCGCGTAGCCTCCCGGGTTTTTCCCCAGGACCCCCCCGGACCATGAATCGAGCGCTGCTCCTCCTCGCCACGGCCCTCGCCTGGATCCTGCCCTCGGCCCAGGCGCAGGAGATGAAGGCCTCGTCGAAGCTCTACGCGCGCGCGCAGGGCGACGAGATCCGCATCGCGATCCAGGTGCGCGTCGAGCCCACCTGGCACCTCTACCACGGTCCGGCTGACACCGACATCGGGTCCGAGGGCGCGGTCGGCAAGCCCACGACGGTCGAGTTCGACGCGGCGGGCTTCGAGATCGAGCCGCTGCTCTATCCGCAGCCGCGCAAGGTCCCGCAGGAGATCGGCGACGAGAAGTTCACCGCGTACGAGCACGTCGGCACGTTCGCGCTCTACGCCTACGGCAGGAAGACCAAGCCCGACGCGAAGCTCGAGGAGCTCAGCGCGACGATCAGCGGCCTGACCTGCGTCGACAACGGCGTGTGCATCCCGTACGACGAGGACCTCAAGCTCCTCGGCACGGGCCCCGACGAGCTCTTCGCCGCGATGCCGGCGCGCGCGGGTGGCGCGAGCGCCGCTGCGACGAAGCCCGCTGGCGCGGTCGAGAGCGTGCCGATGATGGGGATGAGCTCCGCGGGCGGCGCGGCGCAGGCGAGCCTCTTCGAGAAGGACCGCCACGCCGCGGCGCGGCTCTTCGCGCGCGAGTCGGCCGGCGCGATCGAGATCGCGATCGAGATCCAGCTCGAGGCCAAGTGGCACCTCTACCACGGCCCCGAGGCCAAGGACATCGGCGACGAGGGCGCGGGCGGCCTGCCGACGACGGTCGAGTTCGAGCCTTCGGGCTTCGAGATCGGCGCGCTGCGCTATCCCGAGCCCGAGCGCGTGCCGGTGACGATCGGCACGGACAAGTACACCTCGCTCGAGCACAAGGGGACCTTCGTGCTGCGCGCGGCAGCCAAGCGCACGAAGGCGGACGCGAAGCTCGAGGATCTCAAGGCGACGGTGCGCGGCCTCTCGTGCCAGGACGGCGGCACGTGCGTGCCGTACGAGCAGGAGATCGCCTTCGCCGGCGCCGGCACCGACGCGCTCTTCGCGCAGGCCACGACACCTGCGAACGGTTCGGGTGCAGCGTCCACGGGCTCGGGATCCGCGAGCACGAGCTCCGCGCCGAAGACGGTCGCGCAGCCCAAGCAGGAGGAGCTCGGCCTGTGGCTGTTCCTGCTCTCGGCGGTCGGGTGGGGGCTCTTCACGCTGCTGATGCCCTGCACGTACCCGATGATCCCGATCACGATCAGCTACTTCACGAAGCAGGCGGCGCAGCGCCAGGGCAGCACGCTGCCGCTCTCGCTCGCGTACGGCGTGGGGATCATCGGCACCTTCGTGTTGATCGGGCTCGTCGTCGGCCCGCCGATCGTCGCCTTCGCCTCGCACCCGGTCACGAACCTCGTCATCGGCGTGCTGTTCCTCTACTTCTCGCTGACGCTGTTCGGCGCGGTGAACCTGCAGCCCCCGGCGTTCCTGCTCAACGTCGCCGGACAGGCTTCCTCGAAGGGCGGGATCGTGGGCGTGTTCCTGATGGGCGCGACGCTCGTGATCACCTCGTTCACGTGCACGGCGCCCTTCGTCGGCACGCTGCTCTCGGCCGGCGCCTCGAGCGGAGGCCTGGGGCGCGTGGCGCTGGGCATGGCGGTCTTCGGGGCGACGATGGCGGTGCCCTTCGTCGCGCTCTCGATGCTGCCGGGCAAGGCCAAGTCGATCCCGCGCAGCGGCGAGTGGATGCACACGATCAAGGTCACGCTCGGCTTCGTCGAGATCGCGGCCGCGATGAAGTTCATCTCCAACGTCGATCTCGTCTGGCAGTGGGGCTGGCTCTCGCGCGAGCTCTTCCTCTTCCTGTGGGTCGGGATCTTCCTCTCCGCGGCGCTCTACCTGTTCGGGGTGATCAAGCTCAAGGACGAGGCCACGGCGGAGATCGCGCCCGCGCGCATGACGGCGGGCCTCTGCTTCCTGCTGCTCTCGGCCTACTGCGGCTACGGTGCGCTCGGCAACCGCCTCGATCCGCTGATGACGGCGATCATCCCGCCCTACTCCAACCGCACCGAGGTCTCCGGATCGATCGGACGCGCGCAGCCCAAGCGTCCGATCGTCATCGACGACTACGCGAAGGCGCTGGCCCAGGCGCGCGACGAGAACAAGCTGCTGCTCGTGAACTTCACGGGCCATGTCTGACCCGTCTGCCGCCAGGTGGAAGAGACGATCTTCCCCAAGCCGGCGGTCGCCGGCGAGCTAGCGAAGGTGATCGAGGCGCGCTTGCACTACGACGGCGAGCGCAAGAAGGAGATCAACGCGTTGCAGCGGGAGATGGTCCAGTCGATCGCCGCGCCGATCTACGTGATCGTCGACCCGAAGACGGGTTCGATCCTGCGACGCCACGACGGCTACGCGACCGAAGCGCAGTTCCTCGAGCTCCTGCGCGGGACCTACTGATCCGCGCCGCCCGGCTGCGCGCGCTGTTGAAGCCCCGCGCCGCAGTCGATTCCCGCTGCAACAGCTTCGCGCCGCAGCGTTCTCGCGCCGCAGATTCGACCCTCAGCCGAAGCCGAGCCAGCGTCCGCCCTGATAGATGGCGAAGCTCGCGATCCAGGCCAGCACGCCCATGTAGGTGAAGAGGAACACGGGCCACTTCCAGCTCTTCGTCTCGCGCTTGAGCGCTGCGAGCGTGCTCGTGCACTGGCAGGCGAGCGCGAAGAAGATCATCAGCGAGAGGCCCACGAGCGGCGTGTAGACCGGCTTGCCGTCGGCGCGCGACTCGGCGCGGATCTTGGCGCGCAGGGTCGAGCTCTCCTCGTCGGCCTCGCCCGCGCCGTAGACGACACCCATCGTCGTGACGAAGACCTCGCGCGCGGCGAAGGCGCCGACGAGGCCGATGCCGATCTTCCAGTCGAAGCCCAGCGGCGCGAGCGCGGGCTCGATCGCGTGGCCTACGCGGCCGGCGTAGCTGGCGCGCATGTTCTCCGAAGCCTCGCGCGCGTCGAGCTCGTCGTGCGGCTGGCCGGCGGCGACGAGCTCCGCGCGCTGCGTCGCGTAGCGTTGCGCGCGCTCGGCGTCGCGCGGGAAGTGCAGCAGCACCCACAGCACGACCGTGCAGGCCAGGATCACGCCGCCGGCCTGCTGCAGGAACGAGCGGCTGCGCACCCACATCATGCGCAGCACCGAGGGCCAGTGCGGCATGCGGTAGGGCGGAAGCTCGAGGATCAGCGGCGGCCTGCGCGCCTTGAAGAGCGTCTTCGAGAGCACCGTGGCCACGATCAGCGCGGTGACCGTGCTGAACAGGTACATCCCGACCATCAAGAGGCCCTGCACGGGCACGAAGCCGAACACGCGGCTGGGCGGGAAGAGCGCGCCGATGATCAGCGCGTACACGGGCAGCCGCGCCGAGCAGGTCATCAGCGGGATCACCAGCATCGTCAGCGTGCGATCGCGCTGGCGCTCCATCGTGCGCGTCGAGAGCAGCGCCGGCACCGCGCAGGCGAAGCCCGAGATCATCGGCACGAAGGCGCGGCCCGAGAGCCCGATGGCGCGCATGATGCGGTCCATCAGGAACGCGACGCGCGCCATGTAGCCGGTGTCCTCGAGCAGCCCGATGAAGAGGAAGAGCAGCAGGATCTGAGGCAGGAAGACCAGCACGCTTCCGACGCCCGCGACCAGGCCCTCGGTCAGGAAGTCGCTCGCGATCCCCGCCGGCAGCACGTCTCGGATCCAGTTTGCGCCGAGGTCGAATAGGCTCTCGATGCCGCGCATGGCGGGATCGGCCCAGGTGAACAGCGCCTGGAACACCATGCCCATCAGGAGCAGGAAGGACCCGAAGCCCCAGAGCGGATCGAGCAGCACCGCATCGATGCGTTCCGTGCGGCTCTTCGAGGCCTGCCTGGCCTGGTGCAGGAAGCGCGGCAGTCGCGTGTCGATCCAGGCGTAGCGCGCGCTGATGATCTCCGTGTCGATGGCGCGTCCGCCGCGCAGGGCGAGCTCGCGCCGCTCGGCCACGCGCGCGCGCAGCGGCGGCGGCACGCCAGCCAGCTCGTCCTGGTCCTCGATCGAGAGCAGCGCCCACAACGCGAGCGCCCGCTCGCGCTGCGCATCGCCGCGGACCCACTCGGCCGGCAGCGCGGCGGCCACGGCGCGGATGTCCTCGCGCAGCGCCGGGGTTTCGGCCGTCTCGATGCGCGTCTTCGGCGCCGCGAGCCCGCGCGCGATCTCGTCGTCGATGGCCTCGATCAACGCATCCAGGCCGCGACCCGAGATGGCCGAGGTCTCGACCACGCGCACGCCGAGCTCGCCGGCCAGGATCTGCGCGTCGATGCTCAGGCCGCGCTCGGCCAGCATGTCGGTCATGTTGAGTGCGACCACGCAGGGCAGGCCGAGCTCGAGCACCTGCAGCACGAAGTACAGGTTGCGCGAGAGCTGCGTGGCGTCGGCCACGACCACCACCATGTCGGGCGAGGGGAAGGGCTCCAGGCCCGCGATCGCCTGGATCGCGAGCTCCTCCTCGCGGCTGCGGGCGGACAGGCTGTACGAACCGGGCACGTCGAGCAGGTCGATCTCGCCCGAGCGCTCCAGCTGCAGCCGGCCCTCGTGGATGTCGACCGTCACGCCGGCGTAGTTGCCGACCTTGAGCTGCGAGCCGGTCAGGCGGTTGAAGACCGTGGTCTTGCCGGTGTTGGGGTTGCCGGCGATCGCCACGCGCGGGCGCACCGCGGTGCGCACAGCGGACGTCGGGGCGCTCATCGCGGCGGCTCGAGGTACAACGCCTGGGCTTCGCTGCGCCGCAGGCTGATGTGCGCGCCGCGCACCTCGAGCTCGACCAGATCACCGATGTTCACCGAGCGCACCAGGCGCACCTGGGTCCCGGGCAGGAGCCCCATCTCCATCAGGCGCCGGCGGAAGCCGCGCTCGCCCCCGACCTCGGAGAGGCGGGCGCTGTCACCAGGACGGAGGTCGCACAGGGGGCGCATGAGTAGTTGAGACTGGATCTCAGAATACACTGTCGGCCGACCCGCTGCCAGCGCTTGAGTTCGTACGGCCTCTGGGCCCAAAGGCGCAGGTTCAGCCGGGATCGCCGCCGCCGGACGAGGTGGCCACGCCTGCAGGGAGGCCGCCGGCCCCTGTGGGGCAGGTGTGCGCGGGCCGCGGACAGTAGGATCTCGGCCCGTGACCAGCCCCGCCCAGCCCGTGCCCACCCCCGAGCGCGACCCCAAGGCCCTCTCCGGCCGGCGAGCCGCCGACCTGGTCGAGGACGGCATGACGCTCGGGCTGGGAACCGGCTCGACCGTGCACTTCGTGCTGCTGCGCCTCGCCGAACGCATCCGAGCCGAGGGCCTGCGCGTGCGCGGCGTGCCGACGTCACTCGACACCGAGCGCAAGGCCCGCGAGTGGGGCATTCCGCTGGTCAACCTGGGTGCGGTCGAGGCGCTCGATCTCGCCATCGACGGCGCCGACGAGATCGACCCGCAGTTCCGGATGATCAAGGGCGGCGGCGGCGCGCTGCTGCGCGAGAAGGTCGTCGCCAGCCTGGCGCGCCGCGTCGCGATCGTCGTGGGGGAGACCAAGCTCGTCGAGCGACTCGGCACGAGCTTCGCGCTGCCGGTCGAGGTCGTACCGTTCGCGCTTCCCAGCGTGCAGCGGGCCATCGCGCGCCTGGGCTGCACGCCGCGCGAGCGCCTGAAGGACGGACGCGAGTACCGCACGGACAACGGCAACGCGATCCTCGATTGCAGCTTCGCGCACGGGATCGCGGACGCGGACGAGCTCGACCACAGGCTGCACTCGATCCCGGGCGTGGTCGAGAGCGGCCTCTTCCTCGGCCTCGCGCACGTGCTGATCGTCGGCCGAGCGGACGGCCGCGTCGACGTGCGCACGCGCAGCTGAGGCGTCGACGGCGCTCCTCCCGCGGAGCCCGCACTCCGCGTCGCGTTCGCGCGGCTCTCGAGGGTCGCCTCGGAGTCCCTCCAGGGACCGCACGCGGCACCCGTCCGGCGCAAGAGACGCCCATCAACGAGCGAGGGCGCACCGATCGGCGCGCCCTCGCGTTCTCGCACGCGGCGATCAGCCGCGCTGCGCGATCACAGCGACGAGATGTAGGCCAGCAGGGCCTCGATGTCGTTGTTGATGCTCGCGCCCGACTGCAGCGTCAGCTGCACCTTCGAGATGCCGGGGACGAACTGCTCGTGTCCGCGCAGGTCGTGCACCTCGTTGAAGATCTTGTTCAGGCCCGGATAGGCCGGCTGGCCAGGGAAGGCCGGCGAGCCGTAGACCGGGCTGAGGGCCTGCACGTCCGGGTCGAGCAGCGCGCGCAGCGAGTACGCGACGTGGTCGTGGAAGTACGGGCCGCTGGCGAAGATGCCCAGCTTCTGAGGGATCGAGAACAGCACCGCGTTGCGCAGGAACAGCGTGTAGGGGTTGAGCGCGTCGCAGTTGGGATCGTTCACCGGGTCGCACGGGCAGAGGTAGCTGTTCCCGTCGTCGCGGCGGAACGGATCGTTCTTGTCGACGTTCAGGATCGAGTACGTCTCGGTGTCGGGGTACCCGTCGAAGTTGCGGTCCGTGTCCGGGAACCCGTCGTGGTCGTTGTCCACGTTGCAGGCCGTGTTCACGTTGCGGATGTTGATCGCCACGATGTTCTGCTGGAGCGAGAAGCACGTGGGATCGAGCTGCCCGAGCGTCTCGCCGTGGGTCAGGGAGGGATTGATGAAGTCCGCCGTGTAGAAGCGGGGACCGGGGAAGCTGCCGCCGTTGGTCTCCGCGTCCGGGTGGCACACGGCGCAGCCGGCGTTGCGCAGCGTCGGGTTGAGGCCGGTGTTGTTCAACCCGAAGTAGAGGTCCTTGCCGAGGGCGGCGAGCGGGGAGTAGCCGCTGCCGATCGGGTTCAGGTTCGGGTTGAGCGGGAAGGGGATGACCTCGTGGTAGTCGCGCAGCGCGGTCTGCTCGGCATCCGTGAACGCGCCCGTGCCGCCGTTCTCGCCGCCGAACATCGGGCCGGTCTCGCCCATGTTGAGGCGCACGCCCTTCCACAGCACGAGACCGGTGCCCAGCGTCCCGCCGTAGGCCGGCATCGTGCTGCGCGGGCCGTTCGGGCGCTGCCAGACGTTGGCGTCCTCGCCGCCTTCGAAGTGGCACGAGGCGCACGAGTTGTTGAAGTTGCCCGAGGTCTGCGGGCGCGAGGCGTCCTCGAAGAGCTCCTCGCCCAGGATCTGCGAGGCCGTCATCGCGTCGGCGCCCTGGTGCGTCGGGATCTGGTCCTTCAGCTTCTGGATCGTGCCCGCCGTCCAGTCGACGCGCAGCACGGAGAGCGTGCGCGTGACCTCGTTGATGACGTACACGCGCGCGTCGTTGTTGACGGTCGACAGGTCGGGCACGACGGCCATGCCCAGCGGCAGGTCGCCCATCGGCGAGGTGCGATCGAGCGCCTGTCGCGGCTGGAAGTTGTAGCGCGGCGGGAACACGTCCTGCAGCTCGAGGCTGTTGCCCGTGACCTTGTACAGGAAGAGGTCCTCCGAGCCGCGGTTCAGCATCAGCAGCTGTCCGCCGTTCGGGCTGTAGCGCACGAAGCCCGGCTGGCCGGCACGGTAGCCCATCTTGTTGACGCCGCGGACGGTCGTGCCCGTGACGATGCGCAGGGCGGTGGAGAGCGCCTGCTCGCTGGTGAAGTTGTCCGTCACCAGCGCCTGCGCGATGCCGACCCAGTTCGTCAGGCCGGCCGGGATCGTGAACGTCGCCGAGGTGCCGACCACCGGGAGCGTGATGCGCGGGAACACGCGCAGCGTGCCCGAGCCGCCGAGGACCTGGTTGGTCTCGTTCTGGCCGATCAGGATCTGCGCGGTCTGGCCGGGCACCATGCCCGAGATCACGAAGGTGATCGTCGAGCCGGGGACGGGCGAGCCGGTCGCGCCCAGGGTGATCAGTCCGCCGGTGGACATCAGCTTGCCGCGGCCGAAGGGCACGAACTCCGCCGGATGCAGCGGATCGGAGAGCTCGTTGTGCAGGCGGCGCGAGCCGTCACCCGCCTGGCCGTACGTGTTCGTCACGGCGTCGAGGACGGTCAGCGCCGGGTAGACGCGGTTGGCGAAAGCACCCGGCAGCGCGGGCCCGAAGTTGAAGTTGACGTCGTGGTTGACGTTGGTCAGCACGTGCGGGACCGCCAAGTGCGTGCCGTCGGGGGACAGCGCGATGTCCTCCATGAAGCGCGGCTTGCCCTGGCTCTGGATCACCTGCACCGGCGCCGGGTTGAAGACCGGGTCGTAGGGGTAGTCGTCGATGCTGATCTTCTTGAACAGCGAGGCCGAAGCGGGCAGACCCGCAGGCGTCAGCGTCACGTCGATCACCGAGACGTAGGGCGACTTGTTGTGCACGACGTACAGGCGCTGGCTGTCGGCGCGGATCACGAAGCCGCGCGGATCGCCGACGTCGGCGATGCCGTCGCGGTTGTGGTCGACGTCGGCCATCGTCAGGCCGGGCGGGATCTGGCTCAGGTCGCGCGGCAGCTGCAGCGTGACCAGCGGCGCGAGCGTGCTCGCGTCGTAGAACTTGAGCGTGCCCTGGCGCGCGCCGCCGACGACGAAGTAGTTGCCGTTGGGCGCGGTCGCGACGCCGAAGGGCTCGACGCCCACGTCCGCGATCGTGTTCGTGACCGCCAGCGTTCCGACGTCGATCACGCTGACCGTGCCGCGCAGCTCCGTGCCGTTGAACGGCGAGACGAAGTTGCGGTCGATCGGGACGTTGCCGCGGCGGTTCGCCACGAAGACGCGCGTGCCGGCCTGGTTGAACGCGAGCGAGCTGGGATGCACGCCGACCGGGATCTCGGCCACGATCAGCGAGGAGGGCACGTCGATCACCGAGACCGTGCCGTTGTCCTTGTTGCACACCCAGACGCGGTTCTGGTTGCCGGGCTGGACCGCCACGGTGGAGACCTGCGCATGCTGCGCGGCGGCGGGAACGGCGAGGAAGCCCGCCAGGAGGAGAGAGAGGGTGGAGAGGCTGCGGAGTGAGAACATGGGTTCGATCCGTTGACGGGCCTGAGGTGTTCCTGCCGTCGACGAACGCAGGAACGTGCCCTCGAGCCCCCCCCACAGGGGTTCGAAGCGAGAGAGACGTTTCAGGAGAGCATACCCCGACCTGGAAATCCCCGCGCGGGGCTGATCCGCACGTCTTTGTGCGCAGGCGCAGCGCTGGAAGCTGCACGTGCGGACGGGGACCGAACCGGACGCGCGCCGAGCGTCTTTTGTTCGCAGCGGTTCCGTCAAAGCCGCGCGAAGGCGGAAGGCCTTTCCGGCCCTTCCGACCCCGCGGACCGTGCCAGCCCAGCTCAAGTCCGCGGGAGCCAAGGACTTCGATGGACACGCGCAACTTGGCCGCGCGCTTGCTCCCCAGGACCGCGATGGAGCACTCCACGAGTCTCCGTTCCTTGGAAGCAGGCGGACGGCCGTCCGGCACGGGACGGCCGTCCCTTCCCTCCTCTCGCACGGAACGGGAGCGCGAGGCCCGCACGGGCGCGCGCGATCGAGACGACGCACGCACCGCGCGCGGCGATGCATCGCAGCGTGGCTCGCACGACCAGGCGCGTGCTTCAGGACCGGGCGAGAGAGCGCGCACACGATCGCCGCACGAGGGTCGCGGGGACGCGCACGCCGCGACTTCGGACGCGACGGCGCCGACGAGCTTCGGCGCGCTGCTGGAGACCCGCGCGCAGGACAGCGCACGGGAGCAGACGGACGATGCGGCCCAGGCGCACGAGACGAGCGAGAGCGGCGCCACGGGCGCTTCGGACGCGAAGCTCTCCCGCACGAACGACGCGAAGCCCGCGCAGGAGACGGCTGAAGCGGCTGCCGAGGCCGAATCGCCCGCAGCCGAGACCGCGCTCGCGCCGCGCGCAGCGGGCGCCGCGCTCCGGCCGCCGCTCCTGTTCGGCGCACTCGCGCTGCCCGGCGCGCCAGCTCTCGCGCCCGCGGGCACGGCCATGAACCTCGCGCCGAGCGCGACGAGCACGGGTGTAGCGGCAGCGCCTGCCGAGGATGTCTCGCCGCCGCCGAAATCGCTCGCGGAGTCCAGGCCCACCGACGAGGCGGCGCCCGACGCGCAGGCGCAGCCCGCGTCCGCCATGCAGCCGCACGCGGCCGACGCGCGCGCCTTCGCCGACACGCTCGAGTCCGCCGCGCCGAAGACGACGGCCCGCGAACCGGTGCCCACCGCGAACGCGCCGAAGCCCGGAACACCCGCGGGCGCCGCGCCCGCCGAGTCGGATCGCGCCAGCGAGATCCTGCGCCAGATGCGCGTGCACTTCGCGCCGGAGATGCGCTCGGCGACGATCCAGCTCACGCCGGTCGAACTCGGCCGCATCTCGATCCGCCTGCACCTGGAGCAGGGCGAGCTGCGTGCGGTCGTGCGCGCCGAGAAGCGCGAGACGCTCGAGGCCCTCGCGCGCCACGTGCCCGAGCTGCGCGCCACGCTCGAGCAGCAGGGCATCCAGGCGCGCCAGTTCGACCTGCAGCTGGGCTTCCAGGAGCCCGGCGCGCGCCAGCAGGAACCGCATTCGTCCGCGGACGGCAACGCCGCGCATCCGCGCGATCCCAAGCCCGCCCCGCGCCCGGAGGAGACGCGCCTTGCGCGCGCTCTCGCCGTGCACGCCGGCGGAGTCGACACCTACGCCTGAGGTCCCCACATGAGCGTCTCCTCCATCGCCGGCACCGACACGTCCTCCCTGGCCCAGTCGAGCTCCAGCGCAGCGAACCAGCAGGCAACCCTCGACAAGGACGCGTTCATGAAGATGCTCGTGACGCAGATGAAGAACCAGGACCCGATGTCCCCGCAGGACAACCAGGCCTTCATCGCGCAGCTGGCGCAGTTCTCGAGCCTCGAGCAGATGCAGCAGCTCAACCAGAACATCCTCGGGCTGGCCGTCCTGCAGCAGACCAACGCGCTGATGTCGCAGCTGACGCAGTCCAGCGCGTTGATCGGACAGAACGTCAAGTACGCCGATCCGAACGATCTCACGCACGAGCTCACCGGCACCGTCGACAAGGTCAAGATCAAGGACGGCGTGGCCACGCTGGAGATCGGCGGTCACGACGTGCCGCTGGGCAACGTCACCGAGATCCTCGGCGGCCCCGCGAGCGACGGCACCAGTGGCGACGGCACGGGCACGGGCGGCGACGGCTCGGGCTCGAGCGGCTCCTGAAGCTCGACGCGCGCGCGATCGGATCGCGGCGCACGCACACCTTCGAACACAGACCCGGAACCCCAGGCAACCTCACCTCGAGAACGACATGGCAAGCTCCCTCTACTCCGCGCTCAGCGGCCTGCAGGCCCACCAGAGCTGGATCGACCTGATCGGCAACAACCTCGCCAACTCGAACACGCCGGGCTTCAAGGGCTCGCAGGCGATCTTCAGCGACCAGTTCGCGCAGACGCTGAGCTACGCCAGCGGTCCGTCGGCGGGGCGCGGCGGCCGCAACCCGACGCAGGTCGGACTGGGCGTGCGCCTCTCGGCGACCTCGCGCAACTTCTCGCAGGGCTCGCTGACGACCACGGGCCGAGTGTTCGACCTCGCGCTGCAGGGCAACGGCTTCTTCGCCGTGCGCAACGGGGCGCAGAACCTGTACACGCGCGCCGGCTCCTTCGCGCTCGACTCGGC
The DNA here is from genome assembly GCA_044229935.1 of Planctomycetota bacterium. Classification (GTDB taxonomy): domain Bacteria; phylum Planctomycetota; class UBA1135; order UBA1135; genus JADJLZ01. The sequence continues at coordinate 164,989 of JBGASC010000002.1, forward strand.
GCACTTCCTGGTCGACCAGCGCACCGGCAGCCAGGCGCTCGATCCGACCGGCCAGGCGATCCAGATCGACACCGACTCGCAGCTCTCGCCCAACGCGACCACCACGGCGGAGCTCGTCGGCAACCTCCCCAAGACGGTCACGGGCCCGCTGCCGGAGGTGTTGACCTCGGCCAAGGCCTTCGCCAACGGCTCGCCCGCGACGCTGACCTCGGCCAACGCCGGGCCGTACACGATCCCGACCGGCGAGACCTGGACGATGAAGCTCACGGTCAACGGCTCCGCGCCGCAGACCATCAGCATCACCAGCACGACCGGCTCGGTGACCGCGCAGGAGATCGTCGACGCGCTCGACGCGCTCGACGGTGTCAGCGCCACCGTCAACGGCGCGGGCGGCGTGTCGGTCACCAGCGACGGCGTGGGCGAGGAGATCACGCTCAAGGTCACCCCCGGGGCCAGCGGCCGCGACCTCTCCGGCCTGCTGGGCGTTTCCACCTCGCTCGTGACCGGCTCGCAGACCGCTGCGACTTCCAGCACGCTGCTCAACGACCTTCCGGGCAACACGGCGGACTACGTCGACGGCGACCTGATCACCATCACGGGAGTCGACACCGACGGCACCGCGATCAACACGTCGTTCACCTACGGCGCGAGCAACGACGGCACGACGCTGCAGCAGCTGGTCGACTTCGTCGACGCGCAATTCGCCGGCGCGACCGTCAGCCTGGACTCCGCCGGCAAGCTGGTCGTCCAGGCCGACACGGCCGGCGTGGCGAACCTGCAGCTCTCCGTGCTCGACGACAGCGCCGCCACGGGCGCGACCGACTGGACCAAGTACGCCATGTCGGTCACGACCGAGGGCACCGCGCCGGACACGGTCTCGACCGCGATGGAGGTCTTCGACCCCTCGGGCGAGGCGCACACGCTGACGCTCAACTTCGTGCGCCAGGAGGACGGCTCGTGGACGGTCGATCCCAGCCTCGCATCGACCGACGGCAGCGTGATCAGCTCGCCGATCTCGGGCCTGCGCTTCGCCGACGACGGCTCGCCGACGGGGCTGGGCGGCATCAACCCCAGCATCACGATGGCGTTCAGCGGGCAGTCCTCGCCGCAGACGATCTCGCTCGACCTGGGCACGGACGGCGTGTTCACCGGGCTGACGCAGTTCGGCGCGGACGGCGAGGTGCTCGTGCGCACGCAGGACGGCTACGGGGCCGGCTCGCTGGCGAGCATGTCGGTCAAGTCCGACGGAACGATCATGGGCCTGTACAGCAACGGCCAGCAGAAGTCGCTCGGCGCCATCGGCATCGCGACCTTCACCAACCCCGAGGGTTTGCAGCAGACCGGCGACAACCTCTACTCCGAGAGCACCAACAGCGGCGTGGCGCAGATCTCCGCAGGAGACGTGGGGCGCGCCGGCTCGGTCGTCGGCGGCGCGCTGGAGAACTCGAACATCGACACGGCCGAGCAGTTCGTCTACCTGATCGAGGCGCAGCGCGGCTTCCAGGCCAACAGCCGCGTGATCACGGCCCAGAACGAAGTGCTGCGCGACCTCGTGAACATCGTCTAGTAGCGGCTCCGGCCGCGGCTCCCGCGCGAGCGCGGGGGACACAAGGAAGCGACCTCGGCCCGCAAGGCCGAGGTCGCGTTGTCTTCCGCGCCGGGGCGGCTCGCGAGCGCGCGGTCCGGCTGGAGCGGCCCACGCCGGACCGTCGCGGCGCGCGACGATCCGCAGCGTCGCCGCTCAGTGCGCGACCTTGCTGCCGCCGCGCTGGTATTCGCCGAGCATGATCGGCGTGGCGATCTTCACGAGCAGAGTGAAGACCAGGAAGCCGGTGGCGAAGACGCCGGCTGCGACCCACAACTCGGTGCGCGAGGGGAAGTACTCGTAGATCTCGCCGAGCGTGTCGGGCGTCATGCCCGGGATGACCAGGCCCATGCCCTTCTCGAGGTACACGCCCATCCAGATCAGCGCGCAGCCGACGTTCAGCCAGATCGGGTTGCGGCGCGTCTTCGGCACGAGGAACACGAGGAAGGCCGCGATCGAGCAGAAGACCGAGAGCCACATCCAGGGAACGATCGCGGTGTGCCCGTCGACGCCCTCGAACATGTAGCGCATGTGGATCAGGTGCTCGGTGTTCGAGTAGTAGTCCTTGAACACCTCGGCGCCGAGCAGGATCAGGTTGACGCCCATGGCGTAGGACATCAGCTCGGCGATCTTCCAGATCGCCTCGTTCTGGATCTCGAAGCGCGTGAAGCGCCGCAGGATCTGCATCAGCACGATCAGCACGGCCGGGCCGGAGCAGAAGGCCGAGGCGAGGAAGCGCGGCACGAGGATCGACGTGTTCCAGAACGGGCGGCCGGGCAGGCCGCAGTAGAGGAAGGCCGTCACGGTGTGGATGCCGATCGCGGCCGGGATCGAGAACAGCACCAGCGGCAGGAAGAGCTTCTTGTTGGGCGTGCGGCCGGCGTGCAGCGAGAAGAGCAGGTACGTGACGATGATCACGTTGAGCACGAGGTAGCTGTTGAGAACCACCACGTCCCACGCCAGCATCGAGCGGGGCAGGTTGAGGTGTCCGAGTCCCGGCACGAGGTGCCACAGGCGCTCGGGATGCCCGACGTCCACGGTGACGAACAGGCCGCACATCGTGATGGCCGAGATCGCGAGCAGTTCGCCCAGGATCACGACCTCCTTGATCGGCTTCCACTCGTAGACGTAGGCCGGGATCACCAGCAGCACCGCCGCGGCGGCGACGCCGACGAGGAAGGTGAAGTTGCCGATGTAGAAGGCCCAGGAGACCTGGTCGCGCATGCTGGTCGTGATCAGGCCCGCGCGCGACTGGTGCACGTAGGCGATCGCTCCGGCCGAGATCAGCACGAGCAGGAATGCCACCCAGATCCAGTACAGCTTGTTGCCGCGCAGCACGGTGCGCACGCTGTCCGCGGCGAAGCGGGCGAAGAGCTTGACGGTGTTCACGTGAGGTCGCCCTTTCCTACAGGCCGTAGAAGTAGAAGAAGCGCGGACGGGTGTTGAGCTCGTTCTTGAGCACGAAGACGCGCTTGTTCTCGAGCACGTAGCGGATCTCGCTGCCGGGGTCGTTCAGGTTGCCGAACTTGCGCGCCCCGACCGGGCAGACCTCGACGCAGGCGGGGTAGCGTCCCTCGCGCGTGCGCTGGATGCAGAAGGTGCACTTCTCGACCACGCCCTTCATGCGCGGACGGTTGCCCAGGTAGTGCGTCTTGGGGTTGAACTCCTCGGGCGGGACCTTGGGATCGCTCCAGTTGAAGTGGCGCGCGCCGTAGGGGCAGGCCGACATGCAGCAGCGGCAGCCGATGCACCAGTCGTAGTCGATCACGACGATGCCGTCGGGCTCCTTCCAGGTCGCGCCGACCGGGCAGCTCTTGACGCAGGCCGGGTTGTCGCACTGCTGGCAGGCGACCGGCAGGTAGAAGTGGCCCGGCCGCGGCACCTGCTCGGCGTCGTAGTAGGCGTTGGCGTGCGCGAGGTCGATGCCCTTCTCCTTGTCCATCTCGAGCACGCGGATCCAGTGCACCTGCGGGTCGCGGCTCTGGTTGTTCTCCGCGACGCAGGCGTAGACGCAGCGCCGGCAGCCGATGCAGCGCGAGATGTCCAGCGCGTAGCCGAACTGCACGTTCTCGCGCGGCGGCGTGTTGGCCACGCTGACGGCCTTGCCGTAGTGCTGGCTGTGCTCCTTCTCGAGGTCGGCGAGGATCGTCTTGCGCTCGTCCTCGGAGAGCTCGCGGAAGCGCTTCTGGAAGAACGGCGTGTGCGTGATCTCGCTGCAGCCGCCCAGCCCCAGCGCAGCGGCGCAGCCGGCGACCGCGCAGAGGAACTCGCGGCGCGAGGCCTCCTCGTCCGCCGGGTCGATCGGATCGGCCGCGGCCACCCCGGCGTGCAGGGCGGCGAAGCCGTCCGCAGGGTTCTCGAGGTCAGCGCCCGGACTCGATCCGCAGCCGCAGGCCTGGCCGGAGCCGCAGCCCGCGGCGCGCGTGCCGCACGAAGGTGTTCCGTGCTCGTTCACTGGTCACCTCCATGGGGTCGTGCCGGCGTGGGCTTGGGTTTGAGCGGCTGGAAGGCCGGCGCGTGCGCGTTGTGGCAGTTCACGCACAGGAGATAGGTCTTGTGCCCGTCCCAATTGCCGCTGCGTCGGCCGTGCACGCCCGCGCGCCAGTCGCGGTACTTGTCGCCGTGGCACTGGCCGCAGAGCTTGTACGACTCGGTGAAGTCGACCAGCTCGCCGCTGGCCAGGTGCAGCTTGTCGCGGTCCGTCGCGGAGTGGCAGTCCAGGCACCAGCGGTGCTCGGCGTCGTGCTTGAGGACGATCTCCTGGTGCGCCATCTGCAGCTTGCGCCGCTTCGTGTTCATCGGCAGCGTCGGATCGTGGCAGTCCGAGCAGGGGAAGATGCCTTCCGAGAACGGCGGGGGAGGGACCTCGATCTCCTCCGTGGTTGCAGGAGCGCCGGAGGCGCCCTCGCCTCCTCCCCAGCTGTTCTCATGGCCCTGAGCGGGCTGGCAGGCGCCGAGCGCCGCGCAGCCGAGGACCAGGGCGAGAGCGGTCAGTGTTCGCATGGGACCTCGATCGGTGTTGGGTCCTGCTTCGACGGCAAGACGACTTTCAGCGTAGGGGCGCACTACGCCCCCCGAGTCCGCCCCGATGTCGTAGACACCTGACGCGCAGTGCGTAGTCGTCCACGCGGCACTGGCAATCGTGCGTGCGGATCGCTCCAAATGCACCCTGCGCGCGGACCTCGCCCGATGCCGTATGACCCGTTCACGCGGGTCGCGACGATACGGAGGCCTCCGCGAGGCGGAGTCCCCATGCAAGCACGAATCCCCTGCAGCACGTCCACCGCTGGACGGCCCGGCACCACCCTCGCCGCGCTGCTCGCGGCCTCGCTCGCCGGCTGCGTGAGCTCGGGTCCGGCGCCACGAGCCCCGGCCTCTGCCGCGTCGAAGCCCGCGTCCGCCGCGGGCGCAAGCGCCGCGCAGAAGACGCCGTCCAACGCCGCGCAGAACGCGGCGGGAAGCACCGCGCAGAATGCGTCACCCGCTGCGCCGCAGGGCGCGAGCGGCAAGGCGCCCGCGCAGGATTCGGCGCAGGCCGCCGAGCCCGCTCTCGCGAAGACCGTCGCGGCCTCGCAGGCGCCGCCGGGCGCGGAGCTCTCGGGCTTCGTCTCGACCAAGCTCGTCGCGCGCACGTCGAGCGGCGACCACGACTTCGACCTCTCCAGCGTCGTCTCGCTCGACTACGCCGATGCGCGCCATCCCTGGATCAAGGCGCACGTGATGGGGCGCCTCTCGGCCGATCTCGACGGGCACCAGGCCGACGGCACGTTCAACGGTCTCGCCGACCTGCACGACCAGGCGCTCGACTTCAAGCTCTACGACGCCTACCTCGACCTCACGCCGCCGGAGGGCCTCGGTCACGTGCGGCTGGGCCGACAGCTCGAGTACCTCACGCCCGAGGTCGTGCACTACGACGGCCTGTCCTTCGACACCAAGCCCAGCGGCGACGCCGAGCTCAGCGCCGGGTTCTACGGCGGCGCGCCGGTGCACCTCTACGAAGCGCCGACCAAGGGCGCCTCGCTGATCGGCGCGTTCGTCGAGGGCCGGCCCTGGCACGGCGGACGCGCGCGGCTGGACTGGATGCACCTGGAGGACGAGCTCGTGCTCGGCCCGGTCGACGACGATCTCTTCGGCCTGGGGCTGTGGGAGAACTTCGGCACCGGCTGGACGGCCGAGGCGCAGTACACGCGCGTCGAGGGCCGCGATCGCGACCTGCGCCTGCGCACGCAGTACGCCGACGCGACGGGCGAGTTCAGCGTGCGCGCGCGCTGGTACCAGCTCTTCCAGACGCAGAACCAGCTGCCCGAGGGCATCGATCCCTACACCACGATCCTGCTCGAGCTCTTCCCCTACAGCCAGGCCGGGCTCGGCCTCTCGACCGCGCTGAGCGAGCGGCTCTCGCTCGACCTGGACTTCGACCAGCGCAGCGTCGACGACTCCGGCGACGTCGGCGAGTTCAACCGCGACTGGGAGCGCTACCGCGCGACGCTGGTCTGGCACGACGCCTTCACGCAGCACCTGGACGTCAGCCTGATCGGCGACGTGTGGGACGGTCGCGAGCGCGACACGAGCACCTGGGGCGCGGACCTCGCCTACGACACGCAGGCGCAGTGGAAGTTCTCGGCCGGCTCCTACTACTCGCTCTACAAGTACGACCTCTTGCAGAACAGCGAGCGCGACGACGTGCGCACCTGGTACGGTCGCGCCGTCTACCAGGTCGGTCCGCAGCTCAGGCTCGAGATGACCTACGACTACGAGGACGACGACTACCAGCAGTACCACACGCTGCGCGGAGGAGCTCTATGGCGCTTCTGAGCCGATGGCTGCCCGCCGCTCGTTCGGCGCGCTGGATCGCGGGACTGGCACTGCTCGGGCTGGCCGGCTGCGTGCTGGTCGGTTCGCTCACGGACGGCCCGAAGCCGCTGGCGTTCAGCCACAAGCTGCACGTGGGCGACCAGGGCCTGGGCTGCGCGGACTGCCACCTGAAGTGGGACAAGGGCGACGACCCGGGCCTGCCGACGGCCAAGCAGTGCGCGCTGTGCCACGAGGACATCGACTCGAAGAAGCCGATCGAGCGCCGCATCGGCGTGCTCTTCGACGGCCAGACCTTCAAGGCCAGCCACTTCAGCCGCCAGTCCTCCGAGATCGTGTTCTCGCACCAGAAGCACGCGGTGCGCAACGAGGACTGCCTGCCGTGCCACGCGGCGCTCGCCACCAGCGAGCGCGTCGAGCCGGCGCTCAAGCTCTCGATGGAGACCTGCCAGTCCTGCCACGCCGAGCGCAAGGGCCCGCGCGAGTGCAGCAGCTGCCACTCCGAGATCCGCAACGACGTCCGCCCGCGCAACCACGGCGCGGACTGGAAGAGGAGCCACGGCTTCGCGATGCGCTCGCACGAGCGCGACGACAAGGCCCAGCGCTGCGACCTGTGCCACCAGGAGTCCGCCTGCATCGCCTGCCACAAGAGCGAGCCGCCGGCGAACCACAACAACTACTGGCGCCGGCGCGGACACGGGCTCTCGGCCAGCATGGACCGCAAGACCTGCGCGGCCTGCCACGAGCCCGAGAGCTGCGAGGCCTGCCACCGCGAGACCAAGCCGATCAACCACGCCGGCTCGTGGGGCGCTCCGCTCGATCGGCACTGCCTCACCTGCCACGAGCCGCTGCGCTACGAGGACAACTGCCAGGCGTGCCACAAGGACACGCCCAGCCACACGCTCGCGACACCGATGCCGAGCTGGCACCTGCCGAGCATGAACTGCAGGCAGTGCCACGGAAACGGACAGCCGTTGCCGCACGTCGACAACGGCGACACCTGCATCAGCTGCCACCACTGAGACGCCACCCCACAGCTCCCCGACGCGCGCACCCGTGCTCGACGCGAGGTCCCTGACAAGGCCTCGATGGGTACGGCCTCCGGCGCGCGCGGATCCAAATCCGTTCTCGCTACCCGACCGGCGCAACGCAGAGCCGGCAGGCACTGCTCCCGCTCAACCATCCCGAACACCCGTCCCTGGACTGCGGCGCGCATCCGGCGCCGCGCGCATCCCGACCCTACGGAGATCGACATGAGAGCCCCGTCCTCATCCCACGCCACGCCCCGTACGTCCCTGCTTTCCGCGGCGCTGCTGCTGCTGCCTGTGTTCTTCGCGGGCTGCAATGGCGACACGGGTTCCACTGGCCCGCAAGGTCCGCCAGGCGACGGCGGCGGCACGCCGACGAGCACGCAGGTCGAGCGCGGCGACGATCCTCCGGGCATCCACGTCACGATCGTCTCGCTGGGCGGCGCCAGCGGTGCCGGCGGCGCGTTCGAGGTCGGCGACCACCTCTCGATCACGTTCTCGGTGACGAAGACGGACGGATCGAACTGGGATCTCTCCGAGATGAACTACGGCCGCGCGCTGGCCTCGGGCCCGAGCTTCAACTACCAGCGCGTGCTGACCGAGGTGACGAACGTGGCGAGTGCGGCGGTCGACAACGGCGACGGCACGTTCACCTACACGTTCGCCAGCGCGATCCCGGCGGTGTACGCGGCGCCGCTGAACGACACGGCCTCGTTCGGCGCGGCCGACGGCGAACTGACCGGCACGGCGCTGCTCTCGGGCACCTACACGGTCGGCCTGTACTTCGGCTGGAACTACACCGTCGGCGAGGATTCCTTCCGCGACGCGGGCAACGCGACGCAGGACTTCCTCTTCGGCACGGCGACCACGATCGACGAGCGCGCCGTGGTCGGACAGGACAACTGCAATGCCTGCCACACCAGCCTGCGGGCGCACGGCGAGCTGCGCCGCAACGTGACGCTCTGCCTGCTGTGCCACACGGCCGGCGCAGAGGACAAGAACGACTCGGGCACGCTGGGCGGGTCGCCGGGCGTGAGCATCGAGTTCAAGGTGATGATCCACAAGCTGCACAACGGGTCGCACCTGCCCTCGGTCGTCGGTGTCGCCACGAACAACGACGGCTCGCTCGACTACACGGCCACGCCCGCGTCGTACGAGCTGGTCGGCTTCCAGAACTCGATCAGCGACTTCTCCGAGGTCAACTTCCCCGTCTGGCCCAGCCTCAACGTCGCGATGCCGAGGAACTACGGCTACTCGCAGCTCTCGAGCACCGACCCCGACGGCTACGCCAGCCCGCTGCTCAGCCCGCGCGCGCGCAGCGACGCGATCCGCACCGGCGTCGTCGACTGCACCAAGTGCCACGGCGATCCCGACGGCTCCGGACCGCTCACCGGCCCGGCGCAGGGCGATCTCTACAAGACGCAGCCCACCGAGGCGGCCTGCGGCTCGTGCCACGACGACATCCGCTGGGGCTTCCCGTACACGAAGAACCAGCAGACGATGCCCGACACGGCCAACAACGCGAACTGCGTCCTGTGCCATGCGACCTCGGGCGACGCGCTCGCGGTCGAGGACGCGCACGCGCATCCGCTGGTGAACCCGGCCATCGACGCGGGCGTCAACACCGTGATCACCGACGTCACCGGCGGCACGGGCACGGGCGGGAACTTCCAGGTCGGCGACGTGCCGGCGATCACGTTCACGCTCAAGGACGACGCGGGCGACGACATCGGCCTGTCGACGATGGACTCGGGCGCGGCCTTCTTCTTCGGCCCGAACACCAACCGGCAGCTGATCCAGCCGGTCACCTCGCCCAACGGACAGACCTTCAACCCCTTCGACTTCACCGGCCGCCTGCAGGCGTCCTCAACCTCGGGCAAGGGCTCGATGAGCAAGGTCTTCCTCGGCGCGACGCAGGCGAGCGAGACGCTCACCGTGCAGTTCACGTCGACCACCGCGTTCAGCGTGACGGGCTCGGTCTCCGGATCGCTGGGCTCGGGTTCGCTGCCGGCCGCGACCAGCGTGCTGCCCAGCGGCGCATCGATCAGCGCGTTCGAGCTCGGCTCGGGCCTCGCGGCGAACGAGACGGTCGTCGTGGCCTTCACCACCAACACGCACTTCACGGTCACGGGATCGGTGTCGGGCCTGTTCGGCTCGGGCGACCTGCCCGCGTCCACCAGCGCCTCGACGCGCTTCACGTCGACGAACCTGTCGTTCAACGTCAGCGTCGGCACGACGGCGATGACGGGCAGCACCTCGCTGTGGAACATCGGCATCTTCCACGGCGGAGCGGCCAACCCCGTGCGCTTCGCGATCGTGGCGGGCACGACGGCCTTCAGCGCCACCGCGCCGCGCCCCGACCGCTTCTACTACGAGGTCTGGGCCGACGCCACCTCGTACACGGTCAACATGCCCCTGGACGTGACGTACGAGTTCCTGGGCGACAGCACCAACACGGTCGGCCAGACGCTCACCGCCGGCAACCTGCCCGTCTACTACGGACGCCAGCAGCTCTGGCAGGCGAGCACCACGGCGACGACGACCACCTCGACCGCGGACGTCGCGGCCTTCGGGCGCTCGGTGACGATCAGCTCCACGTCGGGCCTGCTCAACGGCGACGTGGTCGTGATCGAGCCCGCGGGCGGCGTCGGCACGCGCGAGTACGTGGCGATCGCGCCGCAGCGCGCGGACGGCGTCGTGCAGGCCTCGGCCGGCAGCGGCGGTGATCCGTCGGGCTCCGCGGTCAAGCTCTACTTCAAGACGCCGCTGCGCTATGCGCACGCGTCGGGCTCGACCATCACCAAGGTCACGCTCGCGCTGCGCCAGGAAGGCGCCGCGAACGACTACACGCTCACGCCTGCGAGCGGAACGATCACCTGCGTCACGGCGTTCAGCGCCAGCGTCGGCATGGTGATGTCGTACCGCAGCGATGCGCGCTTCGGGTACTGGAAGGACAACACGGGCGCGGGTTCGTCGCACGTGACGACCTACGTCCCGCCGGCCAACGACTCGACCGACATCGGCCAGGAGCAGGGCGACTGGCAGGGACTCGCCTACCAGGACGGCACGTACACCGCCGACCTGTGGCTGTACAAGAACATCGACCTCGGCCTGCAGGGCGAGCTGCAGACCTACCGCAGCACTTCGAACGCGGGCACGCTCGACTTCCTGTATGGCTCGGCGACGGAGATCGTGCCGCACGAGATCATCTCCAGCAGCGCGAACTGCTACACGTGCCACAACGACGTGATCTTCCACGGCGGCGGCCGGCGCGGTCTCGACGCCTGCCTGACCTGCCACAGCTTCAGCGGAGCCGAGGACAAGCCGCGTTGGGACACGCCCAACCAGGCCAGCGCCGCGCCCACGATCGTGCCCACGGCGCTGACCACGGGCGTGGCGATCGAGTTCCGCCAGATGCTGCACAAGATCCACAAGGGCGTGGAGCTCGACCACGCCGACACCTACACGGTGGTCGGCAACGGCGGCAATCCGAGCACCTACGGCGAAGTCGAGTTCCCGGCCATGCCGGGCGGCGTCCGCCAGTGCATCCGCTGCCACGGCAACGACGCCTGGAAGCAGCCCTCGACGCGCGAGCACGCTTCCGCCAGCGAGCCGGTCCGGGTCTGGAGTTCTGTCTGTGGCTCCTGCCACGACTCCGACGCGGCGCACGCGCACATCGACGTGCAGACGACCAGCGGCGGCGCCGAGTCGTGCGCCGTGTGCCACGGCCCGGGCAAGGACTGGAGCGTCGAGTCGATGCACCACGCGCACTGAGCCCGCTCGACGCGGTCTCATCCCACGTTCCTGATTCCGGGGGTGACGGTCGGCTTCGCGCCGGCCGTCACCCTCGCCTTTGCGCGGCCGTGCTGGCGTGCGAGGCCTGCTGGCGCCTCGATCGCGCACGCCGCGTCCTGCGCCGGGGACGAGCGCGGCGCTCCAACGCGGGAACCGGCGCCCTGCGCGCGAGGTACTCACTCGCAGTCCGTCAACTCAGATGATGTGAGTAGGGCTTGCTACGCCCGCGGATCCGAACCTGTCTGTGATCGGCCCGCGAGCTCCCCATGCGCGCGAGACCACCGATCGCCCTCGCTCACGCGCGCCACCCCGTCCCCGCGCGTCGCGGGCCGCACGGCGAGCACCACGTTCCCCTGGAGATCGACATGAGAGCCCCGTCCTCATCCCACGCCACGCCCCGTACGTCCCTGCTTTCCGCGGCGCTGCTCCTCCTGCTGCCCGCGTACCTCGGCGGCTGCAACGGGAGCACGGGCTCGACCGGCCCGCAGGGTCCGCCAGGCGATGGCGGCGGCGGCACGCCGACGAGCACGCAGGTCGAGCGCGGCGACGATCCTCCGGGCATCCACGTCACGATCGTCTCGCTGGGCGGCGCCAGCGGTGCCGGCGGCGCGTTCGAGGTCGGCGACCACCTCTCGATCACGTTCTCGGTGACGAAGACGGACGGATCGAACTGGGATCTCTCCGAGATGAACTACGGGCGCGCGCTGGCTTCGGGCCCGAGCTTCAACTACCAGCGCGTGCTGACCGAGGTGACCGACGTGGCGAGCGCGGCGGTCGACAACGGCGACGGCACGTTCACCTACACGTTCGCCAGCGCGATCCCGGCGGTGTACGCGGCGCCGCTGAACGACACGGCCTCGTTCGGCGCGGCCGACGGCGAGCTGACCGGCACGGCGCTGCTCTCGGGCACCTACACGGTCGGCCTGTACTTCGGCTGGAACTACACCGTCGGCGAGGACGCCTTCCGCGACGCGGGCAACGCGACGCAGGACTTCCTCTTCGGAACGGCGACGACGCTCGATCCGCGAACCGTGGTTGCGCAGGAGAACTGCAACCAGTGCCACTCGAGCCTGCGCGCGCACGGCGAGCTGCGCCGCAACGTGACGCTCTGCCTCCTGTGCCACACGGCCGGCGCAGAGGACAAGAACGACTCGGGCACGCTGGGCGGGTCGCCGGGCGTGAGCATCGATTTCAAGGTGATGATCCACAAGATCCACAACGGATCGCACCTGCCTTCGGTGCTCGGCATCGCCACGAACGACGACGGCTCGCTCGACTACACGGCCACGCCCGCGCCCTACGAGATCGTCGGCTTCCAGAACTCGATCAGCGACTTCTCCGACGTCGCCTTCCCGGTCTGGCCGAACTTCAACGTCTCGATGCCGAAGGACTTCGGCTACTCGCAGCTCTCGTCCACCGACCCGGACGGCTCCGGCCCGCTGCTGAGCCCCAAGACGCGCAACGACCGCACCCGCACCGGCGTCACGGCCTGCTACAAGTGCCACGGCGATCCCGACGGCTCCGGCCCGCTCGGCGCGCCCGCACAGGGCGACCTCTACAAGACGGTGCCGACCGAGCAGGCCTGCTACTCCTGCCACGACAACGTGCGGCCCGGCTATCCGTTCACGACGAACCAGCAGACGATGCCGGACACGGCCAACAACACGAACTGCACGCTGTGCCACACGAGCTCGGGGGCGGGCCTGTCGGTCGAGGACGCGCACACGCATCCGCTGCGCAATGCGGCCCTCAATGCCGGCGTCAACGTGGCGATCAGCGACGTGACCGGCGGAACCGGCACAGGCGGGAACTTCCAGGCCGGCGACACGCCGAGCGTGACCTTCAGCGTGCAGAACGACGCCGGTGACGACCTCGGCGCGGCGGCGCTCGACTCGTTCACGGCCATGCTGATGGGCCCGACCTCGAACCAGCAGCTGGTCACGCCGCTCACGTCGGCGACGGGCGAGACGGTCAACCCCTTCGACTTCACCGGCCGCCTCTTCGCCGTCAGCACGAGCAACAAGGGCACCATGAGCAAGGTCCTCCCGGACGCGACGTCCGTGGACGAGACCTTGACCGTGCAGTTCACCTCCTCGACGGCGTACAGCGTGACCGGCTCCACGAGCGGTTCGCTGGGCAACGGGACGCTGCCCGCGTCGCCGAGCACCTACCCCAGCGGCCTGACGATCACGAACTTCGACATCGGCTCGAGCCTCTCGACGGGCAACGTGACGCTGACCTTCTCGGACGCCACGCACTTCGCGCTGACCGGCGCCGTCACGGGTTCGGGCACGCTGCCGAACGCGACCAACGCCTCGACGCGCTTCACCTCGGCGAACCTCTCCTTCAACATCGCCGTGACGAGCACCGCGGCCGTCAACGGCAACGCGGCCTACATCGGCATCTTCAAGGGCAGCGTCGCGAACCCGGTGCGCTTCGCGGTCGTCGCGGGCAGGACCTCGTTCAGCTCCACGGCCGGTGCCGCAGACCGCTTCTACTACGAGTTCCACGCGGACGCCGCGACGTACACGATGGCGATCCCGATGGACCCGCAGCTGGAGTACCTCGGCGATGGCAACGGCGCGGTCGGCCAGGTGCTGAACTTCGGCAACTCGCCGGTCTACTACGGCCGCCAGTCGGTCTGGGAAGCGGCGACCACCGCGACCACCACGACCACCTCGGCCGCGGTCTCGACGATCGCGCGCGAGGTCGCGGTCGCCTCGGCCACCGGCTTCGCGGCCGGCGACACGGTCGTGATCGAGCCCGCGGGCGCCGTCGGCGCGCGCGAGTACGTCACGATCACGCCGCTCAAGGCCGACGGCACGGGCGCCGCCTCCGGCGACACCACGACCAAGCTCCTCTTCCGCACGCCGCTGCGCTACGCGCACGCGTCGGGCGTGACGGTGACCAAGGTCACGCTGACGCTGAAGCAGGAGGGCGCGACGAGCGCCTACAGCCTGACCTCGGGCTCCAGCACGGACGGGACGGCGCTGATCACGTCGGTCGCAGCGCTCACCAACGGCGCCGGCATCGTGACCACCTACCGCACCGACGCGCGCTTCGGTTGGCGCCGCCACTACAACGACACGCTGCAGGCGAACTACGTCCACGCGCCGAACGACGGCACGGATGTCGGCGAGGAACAGGGCCTGTGGGCCGGCCTGTCGTACCAGTCCGGCACGTACCGCGTGTCGATGTGGGGATACAAGAGCGTCGACGTCGGACTTCAAGGCGAGCTGCAGACCTACCGCAGCACGTCTCCCTGCGCCGACGGCTACATCCTGTACGGCTCCGCGACCGAGGTCGAGCCGCACGCCATCATCGCGGACGAGGACACGTGCAACCGCTGCCACGACGACGTCCTCTTCCACGGCGGCGGCCGTCGCGGGTTCACGACCTGCCTGACGTGTCACAGCATCAGCGGCACGATGAGCAGCCTGACACCGGGTGTGGGCGATCCGGTAGAGTTCCGCCAGATGCTGCACAAGATCCACATGGGCGAGGACCTGCCGGATGCCGCGACCTACCAGTTCGCGGGCGAGGCCGGCTTCCCGGCCATGCCGGAGGGCGCGAAGAACTGCGTGATGTGCCACGGCAACGAGTCCTGGCACGAGCCGGCCGCGCGCGAGCACGCCTCGGCCAGCGAACCGGTCCGCACCTGGACCTACTCCTGCGGCACCTGCCACGACTCCGACGCGGAGCTGGCGCACATCTCCGTGCAAACCACCAGCGGCGGCGCCGAGTCGTGCAGCGTGTGCCACGGCGCCGGCAAGGAATGGAGCGTCGAAGCGATGCACCATCCGCACTGAGGCCGCTTCGGTGCGGCTGCGCAACGAAGTCCTGATCGTCGGGGTGGCGGCCGGCCTGGTGCTGGCCGCCATCCTCATCGTTGCACAGCCCGGCGCGCGCGCGCCGGGCGAGCCGCCCGCGCGCGGGCCTGCGAGCGCCGAGGAGGCGCGGGCCGCGAGCACGCCGGGCTCCGTCGAAGCGTCCGCTGCCGGCGCGACGCCGGCGCCTTCGAATGCTCGCACGCATGCGCCGGCCGAGATCGGAGACGACGCGCAGCTCGTCGACGACGCGAAGCGCAGGCGCGAGGGGAAGCAGCGCGAGGCGCAGTACCTGGCCGAGTTCCAGGCGCTGCGCGCCGAGCAGGGCAGCGAGGCCCTCGAGCGCGCCGTGCGCACGGTGCTCGGCTCGGGCCGCGAGCCGCTGGCGCGTCGCGTCGCCGCGCTGCGCGCGCTGCACGCGGCCGGCGCGGCGGACGCGGATCCCGTGCTGGCGTCGGTGATCGAGGGGCAGCCCGACGTCTCGGACGGCGCGTCGCCGTCGCTGCCGCGGGCTGCGCTGCAGCTGCTCTTCGAGCGCGCTCCGACGCTCGAGAGCGCGCCGCGTGCTGGCGCGCCTGGCGTTCGTGCCGTCGGCGAGGGTCGGCGCGGAGCTGCGCCGCGTCGCGGCGACCTCGCTGGCCGCGTCGATCCACGCCGGAGCGCGCGGCGAGGCCAGCGCCTCCTGCGGCTGGAGGCGAGCGGGCCGAGCTCGCGAGCGCGCTCGAGGCCCTGGCGCAGGATGCGGGCTTCGCGGCGGCGGAGCGCGCCGACCTGGACGGGGCGAGCCGCGGCGGGAAGCCGCGCTAGCGCAGCGCTCGGGCCGCAGCACCGCTCGGCAGCGCCGCGCGCTCTCCCGGCTCGGCCGCGAGCGGCGGCAACTTTCTCCGCGCCCCCGAAGTTCCTTCCGGGCGAGGCGGGCCGAAGTCCTTTCCCGCCGCCCCAAAGCCCTGTTCCTGCACGCTCTTGCGCGTCCGCCGGACTTGGCAACGCGCTTGCGAGGGAGACCAGCGAGATGGACACCGGTCTCCAAAGTGGCGTGCAGGCGCTCGGCGCGAGCCAGAAGCGCATGGACTTCATCACGAGCAACCTCGCGAACCTGCAGTCGCCCGGATACAAGCGGCTGATCTCGTTCACGCAGGTGCTCGAGCGCAAGCAGGACGGCCACAAGCTGCCGCGCATCGAGGCCGAGGGCGCGGTCGACTTCTCGCAGGGCCTGATCGAGACCACCGGCAGCCCCTACGACTTCGCGCTCGACGGCGACGGCTTCTTCACGCTGCAGACGCCGACGGGCGAGGCCTACACGCGCAACGGGCGCTTCCACATCGACGCGCAGGGAGCGCTGCTCAACGAGGACGGCCACGCGGTGGCGTGGGAGGGCGGCCAGGGCCGCTTCCAGCCCGTCGGCGGGGAGATCACCGTCGATGCGAGCGGCGCCGTCAACCAGGGCGGGAACCGCATCGGCCGCCTGAAGATCGTCGACTTCGAGGACCGCTCGAAGCTCCGGATCGACGGCCAGGGCAACTTCCTCGCGGACGCGCGCACGACGCCGACGACGGCCACGGCCGAGCTGCGCGGCGGAGCGATCGAGCGCTCGAACGCCGACAGCATCGAGGAGCTCGTCTCGATGATCCGCGTGCAGCGCTCCTTCGAGAGCGCGACGAACATCATCCGCACGATCGACCAGTCCTACAAGCGGCTCAACGCGCCGCGCTGAACCCCAAGCCCCCGCCGAAGGAACTCCCCAGCCATGATCCGCGCCCTGATGACCGCCGCCTCGGGCATGAAGGCCCAGCAGATGCAGGTCGACACGATCGCGAACAACATCGCGAACGCCAACACGCCCGGCTTCAAGAAGAGCGAGCTCAACTTCCGCGCGCTCTTCTACCAGACCTACCGCGAGCCCGGCGCGCCGACCTCGGCCAACCAGCGCGCGCCCTCCGGCCTGCAGGTCGGCAGCGGCACGGAGGTCGCCGGCGCCTCGAAGATCCAGCGCCAGGGCGACCTGCAGCCGAGCTCGGGCACGCTCGATCTGGCGATCCAGGGCGAGGGCTTCTTCAAGCTCAAGCTGCCCTCCGGCGAGTTCCGCTACACGCGCGACGGCTCGTTCCAGATCGACGGCACGGGCAAGATCGTCAACGCCGACGGCTTCGAGCTCGACGGCGCGCCGACGATCGGCCCGGACGTGATCAACGTCGCGGTCGCGGACGACGGCACGCTCTCCACCCAGACCTCCGAGAGCGGCAACCCGACCAACGCGGGACAGCTGCAGCTGTGGCGCTTCCCCAACGCCGGCGGCCTCAAGGCGCAGGGCGCGAACCTCTTCTCCGAGTCGGCCAGCTCCGGCACGGCGCAGGCCTCGAACCCCGGCTCGACGGGCACCGGCATCGTGAAGCAGGGCTTCCGCGAGTCCTCGAACGTGCAGGTCGTCGACGAGCTCGTTGCGCTGATCGTCGCGCAGCGCAGCTACGAGGTGAACAGCAAGGCCATCCGCGCCGGCGACGAGATGCTCCAGCAGGTCAACAACATGGTGCGCTGATGATGCTCCTCACGAACCTCATCCTCGGCGGGATCACGGTGGTGCTGCCGGCCGAGACGCGCGTGCGCGGCACGGAGCTCTCGCTCGGCGCAGTGGCGCAGGTGCGCGGCGACGACGCCGCGCTGGTGGCCAAGGCCAAGGCGCTCGAGCTCGGCTGGGCCCCTGCGCCGGGCTACACGCGCGTGCTGCAGCGCTGGCAGATCGAGCAGAAGCTCGCCGCGCTGGTCGGCACGGCCGGCGTGCAGTTCGAGGGCAGCGCCGCCTGCCGCATCGCGCCCGAGACCTCGCGCGTCGCGGCGAGCGAGCTCTCGACCAAGGCCGAGAGCGAGCTGCGCAGCGTGTTCGGCACGCGCGAGATCGTGCTCGCCGCGGTGCCAGGCCTGGCGGACCTGGAGATCCCGCTGGGCGAGAAGCCGGCCGAGCTGCGCTGCGCGCTCGAGCAGCGCGAGCCGCACGCGGGCAGCTGGAACGTGCCCGTGCAGGTCTGGGTCGACGGCGCGCTCTACCAGACCGCCTGGGTCGGCCTGACGGTCGAGTTCTTCGACGTGCTGCCCGTGCTCGCGCGCGCGGTGCGCAGCGGCGAGGCGCTCGACGCCACGGCCTTCGAGCTGCGCCGCGTGCGCATCGCCTCGGACCTGGGCGGCGCGCCGCTGGCGCTGAACATGCTGCCGGGCGCGACCGCGCTGCGCGATCTCGCCCCCGGCAGCGTGCTGACCGAGCGCGACGTGCAGCGCGCGAAGCTGGTCAAGGCCGGCGACAGCGTGCAGCTGCAGGTCAAGAAGGGCGCGGTCACCGCGCGCGGCAGTGCGATCGCGAAGGCGGACGGCGCCGCCGGCGATCGCATCCGCGTCTGGACCGCGGACAAGACGCGCGAGCTCACCGGCACGGTGATCGGGCGCGGCCTGGTGGAGATCGAACTGGGAGCGGCGCCCTGAACGCGCGCAGCTCGACCCTCGCACACGACACCTCGGATCCCCTCACGACGACCATGAAGCGAACCAACCTGCTCCGAATCCTGTGCGCGCTCCTCGCGCTCGGCACGCTCGCCGCGCCGGGCTCCGCGCTGGCCCTGCTGCAACAGGTCCAGGGCCGCCGCGGCTCGATCTACGACCCCGACCAGGGCCCCTTTGGTCTGGTCGCGAACAAGGTCGGCTGCCGCACGGGCGACCTTGTCACGGTCGTGATCAGCGAGTCGCAGGACGTCAAGAACGAGGAGTCCAGCGACATGACGAAGTCGACCAACCTGAAGTACCAGCTGGCGAACTTCGACCTCAAGCCCAACGCCTTCAGCACGCTGCCCGGCGTCGAGGCGACCAGCGACGACGGCCTCAAGGGCACGGCCAACTACAAGAAGAAGGGCACCTTCACCGCACGCCTCACCGCGGTCGTGGTCGACGTGCTGCCCAACGGCAACCTGGTCGTGAACGGCCGGCGCGAGATCCGCATCGACAAGGAGACCAAGCTGATCGAGTTCTCCGGCGTGCTGCGCCGCTACGACATCTCCGCCGACAACACGATCCCCTCCGAGCTCGTGGCCAACGCCAAGGTCTGCTACGTCGGCAGCGGACCGCTCACCGACAGCACCAACCGCAAGGGCCTGGGCGCGCTCGTGCACGACGCGATCGCCTGGGTCTGGCCCTTCTGATCCCGGAGCAAGCACATGACCAGCCTCAGCCTCCTGGCCCTGCTCCTCGCGCCGCTCCTGCAGCAGCCGCCGCCCGCGCAGCAGCCCGCCGTCGACGTCGGCGCGCGTCCGCGCGGCATCGAGGCGCCCGAGCAGCCGAAGAAGGAATCCAGCGCGTCCATCACCACGGGCGAGCGCGTCACGCCGTTCTCGGGCAAGGGCCACGTCGGACGCATGACGACGCCCGTCGGCAGCCTGGTCGGCGTGCGCGGCCAGGAGGACAACGTCGTGCTCGGCATCGGGCTCGTCACGGGCCTCGCCGGCACGGGCGACTCGATCACGGCCGCCAAGCAGCTGCTCTCGAACCTCCTGCTCACGCGCAACATCAAGGTCGACCTGCAGGGCCTGGCGACCAAGAACATCGCGATCGTCGAGGTCGAAGCGGTCCTGCCCGCCGGCATCAAGCCCGGCCAGCGCGTCGACGTCACCGTCTCGGCCATCGGCGACTGCACCAGCCTGCAGGGCGGCACGCTGACCTTCACCGAGCTCGCCGACGTCACCGGCCGCACGGTCTACGCCACGGCCTCGGGCCCGATCACGGTCGGAGGATTCCAGGCCGAGGGCCAGGGCGCGAGCGCCAAGAAGAACCACACCACGGTCGGCACGCTGCCCGAGGGCGGCAAGGCCGAGCGCGAGATCCCGACCTCGCTCGCCAGCGAGCACGGCTGGGTCTACCTCGACCTGCGCAGCGGCCAGGACTCGCTGACCAACGTCGTGCGCATCGTGCAGGCGATCAACACGCTCTTCCCGCGCTGCGCGCAGGCGCTGCCCGACGGCAAGACCGTCAAGCTGCAGCTGCCCGAGGACCTGCCCGAGTCCGAGCACGTCGCCTTCCTCGAGAAGCTCCTGCACCAGGAGGTCGAGAGCGAGGCCGTCGCGCGCGTGATCGTCAACGAGCGCACGGGCGTGATCGTCATGGGCGGCGACGTGCGGCTGCGCGCCGGCGCGATCGCGCAGGGCGGGCTGACGGTGACGATCGCCGAGACGCCGCAGACCAGCCAGCCCGGCCCGCTCTCGAACGGGCAGACGACGACCAACCCGCGCACCGACGTCAAGGTCAACGAGGAGAACAACGCGCTGGTGATGATCCCGCCGGCCGTCACGCTGCAGGAGGTCGTCGACGTCCTCAACGTGCTCGGCACCACGCCGCGCGACCTGATCAGCATCCTGCAGGCCATGGCCCAGGGCGGCATGCTCGTCGCCGAGATCCGGAGGATGTGATGCGCGTCCAGCCCCAGGATCCCGCACTGGCCCTCGCCGCGCGCAGCGCCGTCGGCGCCGACGCGAGCGGCGAGATGCAGCGCCTGGCCGAACAGGCGCGGCGCGCCGCGGGCGTCGACGGACCCAGCGCCGACGATCCGCGCGGCCAGCACGCCGCGGCGCAGAAGCTCGAGGCCGTCTTCGCCACGCTGCTCGTCAAGGAGATGCGCAGCCAGCAGTCCGGCGGCATGTTCGGCGAGGGCACCAGCGGCGACGTCTACGGCGGCTGGTTCGACCAGTACGTCGGCGAGGTGCTCGCCAGGCGCGGTGCGCTGCACCTCGCGCAGTCGATCGACCGCTCGCTGGCGCAGAAGGAGGCGCCCCAGCCGTGATTCCCCTCCAGAGTCTGCTCAACGCGCTCCAGGCCTGGGCCCAGGAGGAGCTCGGCGGCCAGCGCCGCATCGTCGCGATCATCGGCCGCCAGGAAGCGGCGCTGTGCGCCAACGACACGCGCGCGCTGCTCGACGCGACGCAGGAGCTCGAGCCCGAGATGAAGTCCCAGTCCGAGCGCGCCGAACGGCGCCGGCGCCTGTTCCAGAAGCTCGCCGCGCACTGGCAGGTCGACGCCGAGGCGCTCTCGCTCGGCAGCATCCTCGAGCGCAGCGGCGGACACGCGGGCCTCGCCGCGCTGCGCGAGGAGCTGCGCGGCTCGACCGCCGAGCTCGTGCGCCGCAACCGGCGCTTCGCCGCGCTGGCCGGCGCGCAGCGACGAATGATCGAGGAGCTCGTGGCCGGGCTCCTGCAGCAGGACGACCCGCGTGCCCTCCAGCAGGGCGGCACGCTCGTGAACCAGAGGGCCTGACATGGGCAGCATCGGACTCAGCATCGGGCTCAAGGCGCTGCTCACCTCGCAGACGGCGCTCGAGACCGTCGGTCACAACATCTCCAACGCCAGCACGCCGGGCTACTCGCGCCAGCACGTCGACATCTCGGCCGCCGGCGCGATCAACGTGCGCGGGCTCTCGATCGGCAGCGGCGTCAGCGCCAACCGCATCCTGCGCACGGCCGACGAGCTGCTGCAGAAGCGCCTGGCGCTGCAGCACGCCTCGATCAGCCAGATCGACCAGCGCCTGACCGGCATGAGCCAGGTCGAGTCGCTCTTCGGCGAGCCGGGCGACCGCGGGCTCAACAACCTGATGCAGGGCTTCTACTCGGCGCTCTCGAGCCTCTCGTCGAGCCCCGAGGACCTCGTGCAGCGCACCGGCGCGGTGCAGGCCGCGCAGAGCCTGACCGGCCGCTTCAACGAGCTCACCAGCAGCCTCACGCTCGAGCGCAAGAACAGCGCCGGCCAGGTCGCGGCGCAGGTCGCGCAGGTGAACACGCTCACCTCGCAGGTCTCCAAGCTCAACAAGGAGATCGTGGCCTTCGAGAGCAACGGCGCGCCCGCCAACGACCTGCGCGACCAGCGCGACGAGGCGCTCAAGAGCCTCTCGCAGCTGGTGAACATCAGCAGCAGCGAGGGCCCCGACGGCTACGTGACCGTGCTCACCAACGGCGCGCTGCTGGTGGGCTCGACGCGCGCCTACGACCTCTCGGCCACCGTGGCCTCCGACGGCGCGGTGACGCTCAAGGTCGCCAGCAACCCGAACGCGATCAAGGTCAAGGGCGGCAGCATCGGCGGCCTGGTGCAGATGAGCCAGACCTTCATCCCCGACATGATGACGCGCCTCAACGCGATGGCGCACAGCCTGATCGAGCAGGTCAACAAGGCGCACTCGACGGGCATCCCGGCCAGCGGCCCGTTCCAGACGCTGACGGGCGCCTACAGCGCGGAGGACCAGAACGGCAACGGCGATCCGGCCGACGAGCTGCTCTCCAACGCGGGCCTGCCCTTCGACGTCAAGACCGGCGAGCTCTACGTCAACCTGACCAACCGCTCCAGCGGCACCTTCGACACCACGCGCATCGACATCGACGCGGCCAACACGACGGTGCAGGACCTGATCGACGCGCTCAACGCGATCCCGCACATGAACGCGAGCCTCGACAGCTTCGGGCGCCTGCAGCTGACGGCGGACGACGGCTACGGCTTCGACTTCGCGGCGCGGCTCAACACGCACCCGGACGTCGACGGCACGCTCGGAAGCGGCAAGGCCTCGCTGGGGACCAGCGGCGACGAGCCCTTCAACCTGGCCAGCGGCGACACGCTGCAGATCGCCGGCCCGGCCGGCAGCTTCACGGTCACGCTCAACCAGTCGCAGTTCGCCGACATCACGCAGGCCAGCGCCGAGGAGCTCGCCGGCGCGATCAACTCCGACCCGTCGACCGCCACCAGCGGCATGCGCGCCGTCGCGCAGGACGGGCACCTCTTCCTGCAGTCGCTGACCAGCGGCTCGACGACCAGCTTCACGCTCAGCGGCGGCACGGCGCTCGGTGCGCTGGGCTGGTCGGCCGGCACGGTGGTCTCCGGCAAGGACAACGACGTCGACGTCACGCTCAGCGGCAAGTACGTCGGCGCGCAGAACCAGCGCTACACGCTCGTGCCCAGCGGCGACGGCGTGATCGGCACGACGCCCGGGCTGACGATGGACGTCTTCGACTCGACCGGGCTGCGCATCACCACGCTCGACGTGGGCTCCGGCTACCAGCCCGGCACGGCGCTGACGCTGGTGGGGGGCCTGAGCGTGAGCTTCGGCTTCGGCTCGGTCTCCAGCAGCAACCAGGACCGCCTCACGATCGACGCGCTGGCGCAGTCGGACACGGGCTCGGCGCTGGTCGCGCTGGGCGTCAACTCGCTCTTCGGCGGCACGGACGCCTCGGACATCGCGGTCAGCCAGCAGGTCGCGATCGACGCGCGCAACCTCGCCGCCTCGAGCACCGGCGCTCCCAGCGACAACACCGCGCTGCAGGCGCTCATCAACGCGCGCGACACGCAGGTCGACAAGCTCGGCAGCGTCAGCGTGGGCGAGTACTACGGCGACATCGTCGGCGGCGTCGGCTTCGAGATCGACTCGACGCAGAACGCGCGCGACGTCGAGCAGGTGCTGCTCGACAGCCTGCAGAGCCGGCGCGACCAGACCTCGGGCGTCAGCACCGACGAGGAGCTGGTCAACATGATCCAGTACCAGCAGTCCTTCTCCGCGGCGGCGCGCTTCATCACGGTGGTCAACTCCACCAGCGACGAGGTCCTGCGCCTGCTCTGAATCCCATGAACATCCGCCCGACGCAGAACACCAACTACGACCTGGTCCGCACCGGCCTGAACATGAACCTGGCCAAGCTGATCCGCGCCCAGGAGCAGGTCTCCACGGGCAAGAAGCTGCTGCGGCCTTCCGACGACCCGGTCGGCACGACCACGGTGCTCGCGCTGCAGCGCCAGCTGGGCGACGTCTCGCGCTATTCGCAGGCGATCGACAGCGCGCGGCCGCTGCTCGAGAGCGGCATGGGCGCGCTCAACGAGGCGAGCAACATCCTGACCGAGGTGCGCAGCCTGGCCGTGCAGGGCCTGAACGGGACGCAGAGCGTCGCCGACCGGCGCGCGCTGGCCCAGGACCTGCGCCTGCTCAAGGCGCGCCTGCTCGAGGTGGGCAACACCAAGCTCGGCGACCGCTACCTCTTCGGCGGCACGTCGACGCGTTCGGTGCCCTTCGAGGAGGTCGAGATCAACGGCCGCTCGCGCGTGGTCTACGCCGGCGACAGCGATTCGCGCACGGTCGAGGTCGGCCCGGGCGTCAGCCTGGGCGTCAACGTCCCCGGCGACGTGGCCTTCGGCAAGCTCGAGACCAGCGGCGTCGAGTACGTCGGCGTGACCGGCGTCGCGCACGGCGTCTCGGCCGACCAGGGCACGGGCTACGGCTACGTGACCGTGCGCCACGACGCGACCGGCGGCACGCCCGGCGCCGGCGTGGTGCTCGCGAACGGCGGGAGCTCCGACACGCTCATCGGCGACCGCACGCTGACCATCGATGCCACGGCCGGAACGGTGCAGCTGGGCAGCGGCACGGCCGTCACGATCCCCGCCGCGTCGAGCGCCGGGATCTCCGACGTCACCGTGACGGACGAGCACGGCGCCGAGGTGCACCTGGACTTCAGCGCCTGGAGCGGGGCGAGCGCCACGAACACGCTCAGCGGCTCGGGCTCGATCTCGATCGACGGCACGAACTTCACCGCGCTCGACCTCTCGCAGACCGACATCGAGCTCAAGGACGACGCGACCGGGACGATCCTGCACGTCGACGCCACGGGCATCAGCCGCGCGGCGACCGACCTCTTCAGCTTCAACGGCGCCGTCAACGCCTTCGACGTCGTGCAGGGCATGATCGACGACCTGGAGTCCACCGGCTCGATCGACACGGGCCGCCTGACGCAGCGCCTCTCCTCGCGCCTGTCCGAGTTCGACCGCAACTTCGACAACCTGCAGGTGGCACTCGGCGCGCTGGGCACGCGCTCGCAGCGCATGGACGCCAGCAAGAGCCAGCTCGACGACCTCTCGCTGAGCCTCAAGGGCCTGGTCTCGAACAACGAGGACGCCGACCTCTCGTCGGTGATCCTCGACATGACGCGCGCGGAACAGACGCTGCAGGTCGCGCAGGCCAGCGGCGCGCGCCTCCTGCAGAACACGCTCCTCAACTACCTGAACTGATCCCATGGTCGACCCCATC
Organism: Planctomycetota bacterium; assembly: GCA_044229935.1. Lineage (GTDB taxonomy): Bacteria > Planctomycetota > UBA1135 > UBA1135 > JADJLZ01. The sequence continues at coordinate 190,117 of JBGASC010000002.1, forward strand.
CTGAACACCGGAGCCGCCGGAGCCGCCAAGGCCGCCGGCAGCACGACGCGTCCCGCCACTCCCGCAGGTCCCGCCGCCGCGGGCATCGCCTTCCAGGCGCTGCTCGAGCGGCTCGAGGGCCACGCGCGCGAGCTCGAGGCGCAGACGCAGAGCATCGGCGACTCCAAGGAGCTCGCCGGGGCCGTGGACCGCGCGCACGCCTCGCTGCAAGACGCCCTCTCCCTCAGCGATCGACTGGTCGAGGCGTACCGCGAAGCGCTGGCACGGCCCAAGGCCGCCTCCACGCCCGCTGCGAAGCCCGCGGACGCGACGGGCAAGCCGCGAGGTGCCGCATGAGCCCCGCGCTGCGACAGCGCTGCGAATCCGCGCGCGGCCTGATGGAGCGCGTGCTGCGCTCGGGCAGCCCGATCGCGCCGGAGTACCCGCTCGCCTTCGACGGCCGCGAACAGGCGGCCTTCGTCGTCGACGACGAGGGCGGCGAGGCGCGCTCGGCCTGCGTGCTGCTCGAGCGGCGCCTGCTGGTGCGCGGACACGAGCTGCGCGCCGGGCTGATCGGCTCGGTCGCGACCGATCCGCGCTTCCGCAACCAGGGCCTGTGCAGCGCCGTGCTCGCCACGGCCGAGGACGAGCTGCGCCGCCGCGGCGCGCTGCTCGCGATCCTGTGGGCCGACGACCCCGACTACTATGCGAAGCGCGGCTGGCGCCCCTTCGGCTGGGAGATCGACTTCCACCTGCCGGCCGAGTGCATGGAGCGCCTGCCCGAGCCCTTCGGCGTGCGCGAGCGCAGCCCGGCCGACGACGCGCAGATCCACGCGCTCTACGAGCGACACGCCGAGCGCGTCACGCGCAGCGCGGAGGAGACGCACAGCCTGCTCGGCTGCCCGGGCATGGAGGTGCTCGTGCTCGAGCGCTGGGGCCGCATCGCGGGCTACACCTGCCTGGGCCGCGGCAGCGACCTGCGCGACGTCGTGCACGAGTGGGGCGGCGACGCACAGGCGTTGCTGGCGCTCCTGCGCGAGCACCTCGCGCGCCGGCGCGAGCGCGAGGGCGAGCAGGGCCTGTACCTGATCGCACCGCCGTCCGCGATCGACGTCGCCGAGCGCCTGACGCGCGTCGGCGCGGCGCTGGCGCAGGGCGTGGTCGGCATGGGCAAGATCCTGCGTGCGCAGGACGCGGCCGAGCTCGCAACGCGCCTGCTCGACCGCCGCAGCGGCGTGCGCGTCGCGGAGACGCTGGCCGACGGCGGCGCGCGCTTCGTCGGACCCAAAGGCGAGTCGCGCTGCAGCGGCGCCGAGCTCTTCGAGCTGCTCTTCGCGCAGCGCGCCGAGCGCACGGAAGTGCAACGCGTGGGCGGCGAGCTGGGCGTTCCCGGCGTCGAGCTGCCGCTGACGCCGTTCCTCTGGGGACTGGACTCGATCTGAGCCCGTTCTCGTCCGGGCGCGCCGCGTCGCGCGCCGCTCGCGTTCAGCCCGCGTAGTTGGCGGGGAACATCCGTCGCTCGACGGCCTCGATCACGATGTGCAGCACCTTGATGTGCAGCTCCTGGATGCGGTCGGAGCTCTGCGCGCGCGGCACGACGATCGGGATGTCGACCAGGCCGAGCGCCTTGCCGCCGCCCTTGCCGAGCAGGCCGACGACGGTGATGCCCTTGATCCGTGCTCGCTCGATGGCGCGCAGGATGTTCGGGCTGCCGCCCGAGGTGCTGATCGCGACCAGCAGGTCGCCGGGCTTGCCGTAGGCGTCGACCGAGCGCGCGAAGACCTCGTCGTAGCCGAAGTCGTTGGCGATGCAGGTCAGCTGGCTCGGGTCGCTGAAGGCGATCGCGGGCAGGGCCGCGCGGTCCTGGCGGAAGCGCCCGGTCCACTCCTCGGCGAAGTGCATCGCGTCGCACATGCTGCCGCCGTTGCCGCAGGCGAGCAGCACGCCGCCGCGCTCGAGCGTCGCGGCGGCCGCGTCGGCGAAGCGCCGCACGCCGTCGAGGCAGGCAGGATCGGCGAGGAAGGCGGCCAGCGTGGCCTGGGCCTCCTCGAAGGAGGCGCGCACGGGATCGACACGGCTCATGCGCGGATTGTGTCGGCCGCCGCCGCGCCCCACCACCCCCGCGCGAGGAAAGCGGCGTCGCGCGCGCCGGCTCGGAATCCTTGCGCTGCAGCAGCACCCAGCGCGTCCCGCGTTGCCCGTGCACGAGCAGGCGCGCGCTGCTGTCCTGCTTGCGCAGGAGCTCGGCGCAGTGCTCGACGTCCGTGACCTCCTCGTCGCCGACGCTCAGGATGCGCTCGCCCGCGGCGAGGCCGGCGCGCGCCGCCGGGCTGGCGGGCGTCACGTCCTCGATCCAGACGCCGTGCTCGTCCTCCAGGCCCATCTGGCGCGCGCGCGCCGGTGTCAGGTCGAGCAGCGAGAGGCCCCAGTGGACCGAGTCCTGGTTGCGCGGCGCAGCCGCGCGCGGCTGTGCGACCTCGCGCGACGGACGGCTGGCGAGCTCGACCTCGATCTTCTTCTCCTGGCCGTTGCGCAGCACGACGAGCTGGATCTCGTGTCCGGGCTCGATGCCCGCCACGCGTTCGCGCAGCGACTTGCTCGAGACGACGTCCTTGCCGTCGAGCGTGCGCACGATGTCGCCCGAGCGCAGTCCGGCCTTCTCGGCCGGGCTGTCGGAGATCACCTCGGCCACCAGCGCGCCGCGGAAGTCCTTCAGGCCGAAGGAGTCGGCGAGGTCGCGCGTCAGCGGCTGCAGCGCGACGCCCAGCCAGCCGCGCTCGACGCGGCCGCTGGACTCCAGGCCGCGCAGCACCGACTGCACCGTCGAGCTGGGGATCGCGAAGCCGATGCCGTCGGAACCGCCCGAGCTGGAGTGGATCGCGGTGTTGATGCCGACCACGCGGCCCTCCAGGTCGACCAGCGGTCCGCCGCTGTTGCCCGGGTTGATCGGCGCGTCGGTCTGGATGAAGTCCTCGTAGGCGGCGACGCCGACCTCGCTGCGGCCCTTGGCGCTGACGATGCCGGCGGTGACGGTGTGGTCCAGGCCGAAGGGGTTGCCCACGGCGATGACCCAGTCGCCCGGCTCGAGCTCGTCGCTGTCGCCGAAGCGCGCCGCCTGCAGCTCGTTCGCATCGATGTGCAGCGCGGCGAGGTCGGTGTCCGCGTCGATGCCGAGCAGCTGCGCGGCGAGCTTGCGCCCGTCGCCGAGCGTGACCTCGAACGAGTCGGCGTCCTTGACCACGTGCGAGTTGGTGACGATCGTGCCCTTCTCGTCGACGATCACGCCGCTGCCCTGGCCGGAGAACTCCGGCTGCTGGCGCAGGAGGGGCTGGCCGTCGCCGTCGGGCGCGAGGAAGCGGTGGAACAGGTCGCGTGGCATCGCGCCGTGCGCGCTGCCGAGCGTCTGCGCGCCGTGGTGCGCAACGATGCCGACGACCGAGGGCGAGATGGTCTTCGCCGCCTGGCGGAAGGCGAGCGACATGGCGCGCGCGGCGTCGAGCGCGGCAGCGGCGTTGGCGGGCGTCGCCGCGGCGGCGTGCGCGGGCGAGCCGGAGGGGCTGGCGTTGACGGCGAGCGCGATGCCCGCGCCGGCCAGGGCCAGGAAACCGATGGCTCCGAAGCGCAGGAGGTACAGGCGAGTGCGGGATTGGGTCTTCATGGCTGTTCTTTCCAGGGGCACGACGTTGTCGTTCATCGGCCGCGTCTACGCAGGCGGGCGCCGCGGCGTGAGAGCGCGCTCCCGCCGATCGCGTGAAGGAACCGTTGCCCGGATACGTCCGTCCCGGTCACACTCGCGGCAGGACGGAGGTTCGCGACGCGCATGTCGGACGATCGGAACTCGAGCTGCGGTTGCAGCGGGAACTCGTGCACGCCGACCACAAGGCGTGAATTCGTTTCTTTCGTGGGCCTGGGCGCGGCGGGCTGGCTCGCCAACGCGCGCATCGCCGAGGTGATCGCCGGGCCCTTCGCGCGCGCGGACCTGGCGCAGGAGCTCGTGCCCGCCGACAAGCAGTGGAAGCGCGAGTGGCTCGCGGCCCTCACCGCGCGCGGAGCGCCGACGGAGTACCGACTCTCGCGCGGCGAGCTCGACTGGATCGGCATGCCGATCGGCGGGATCGCCTGCGGCCAGCTCTACCTCGGCGGCGACGGCCAGCCGTGGCTGTGGGACGTGTTCAACCGTCCGCCCGCCGCCGAGGCGCGCAGCGGATCCGGTCCGCACTACGCCGCGCCCGCGAAGCCCGCTGCGCCGATCGCACAGGGCTTCGCGCTGCGCACGAGCTGCGGCACGGAGAAGCACCTCGCGACGCTCGAGCGACACGGCTTCGCGGAGATCGCCTTCCGCGGCCAGTACCCGGTCGCGTTCGTCGAGTACCGCGACGAGCGGCTGCCGGTCGACGTCGACCTCGTGGCCTTCTCGCCCTTCGTGCCGCTCGAGCTCGAGAGCTCCAGCCTGCCGGCGACCGTGTTCGAGTTCCGCGTGCGCAACAAGCGCGCGCAGAAGGTCGAGCTCGAGCTCGTCGGCTGGCTCGAGAACGCCGCCTGCCGCTTCACCGGCAGCAAGGACACGGTCGTGCTCGACAACGAGATCGTGCGCGGGCACGAGCTCTCCTGGCTCGGGTTGCGCGCGCGCGCCGCGCCGGGCGCGCCGGCGAAACCGGGGCGGCCGCCGATCCTCTTCGCGGACTTCGAGGGCGCCGACTACGAAGGCTGGACGGCGAGCGGCACGGCCTTCGGGGACAAGCCGCGCCGCAAGGGCGACATCGCGGCCTACCAGGGCGACCTCGACCAGCACGGCGAGGGCTGCGTCAACAGCCACCAGACGCGCCACGGCGAGGACGTCGGCGCGGGCGATCGCCACACGGGCACGCTGACGAGCCCCGAGTTCACGATCGAGCGCGCCTTCATCGCCTTCCGCCTCGGCGGCGGCAACCACCCGGGCAAGACCGCTCTCGAGCTCGTCGTCGACGGCACGAGCGTGCGCACGGCGACCGGCCGCGACGAGAACCGCATGCACCGCGACGCCTTCGACGTGCGCGAACTCGAAGGACGCCGCGCGCAGCTGGTGATCGTCGACCGGGAGAGCGGCTCCTGGGGCAACGTCGGCGTGGACGAGATCGTCTTCTGCGACGAGCTGCCGCGCGATCCCTATGCCGCGGAGTCCGCGCCCGACTTCGGCTCGCTCGCGCTGGCACTCTTCGAGGGCGAGGGCGACGTGTTCGGCTCCCCGCAGCTCGAAGGCCTCGTCTTCGAGAGCAGCCTGCACGACTTCGAAGCGGTGAACGGCCCGCAGGAGCGCGTGCGGATCGCGCGCGGCGACATCCCCTGGAACGGCAACAGGAGCGGTGCGCTCGGCACGCGCCTCACGCTGCGCCCGCACGGCGAGACGACCGTTCGCTTCGTGCTGGCCTGGAACTTCCCCGGGCTGTGGCGCGAGGAGCTCGGCTTCCTCCCGGGCATCGCGGCCCGCCGCCGGCACTATGCGGCGCGCTTCCCCGACGCCGTCGCGGTCGCGCAACACGTGGCGCGCGAGTTCGTGCGTCTGCGGCGCGAAACCTTCGCCTTCCACGAGTGCTGGTACGGCGGCACGCTCCCCAACTGGCTGCTCGAGCGCACGCTGGCCAACGTCTCGACGCTCGCGACCTCGACCTTCCTCGCCTTCGACGACGGGCGCTTCTACGGCTGGGAGGGCGTCGGCTGCTGCGCCGGCACGTGCACGCACGTCTGGCAGTACGCGCAGTCGGTGGCGCGCCTCTTCCCCGCGGTCGAGCGCGACCAGCGCGAGCGCGTCGACTACGGCCTCTCCTTCCACGCCGACACGGGTCAGATCGACTACCGCGGCGAGGCCTCGCGCGAGTTCTTCGTCGACGGCCAGTGCGGCACGATCCTGCGGGCGTGGCGCGAGCACCTGATGTCGGCCGACGACGCGTTCCTGAAACGTCTCTGGCCGCGCGTGAAGAAGTCGATCGAGCGCGTGCGGCAGCTCGACCCCGACCAGGACGGGATCCTCGCCGGCGCGCAGTTCAACACGCTGGACGCCGCGTGGTGGGGCGAGATCGCCTGGACGAGCTCGCTCTACGTCGCCGCGCTGCGCGCGGGCGCGGCGATGGCGCGCGAGGTCGGCGACGAGGACGAGTACGCCGCGCAACTCGACGCGCTGGCGGAGACGGGCGGCGCGAACCTCGTCGCGCGCCTGTTCGACGGCGAGTACTTCGTGCACAAGCCCGACCCCGCGCACCCCGAGTCCAACGGCACCAACGCCGGCTGCCACATCGACCAGCTCTTCGGCGAGAGCTGGGCGCGGCAGGTCCAGCTCCCGCGCGTGGTCCCGCAGGCGCAGGCGCTGAGCGCGCTGCGCTCGCTCTATCGGCACAACCTCGCGCCCGACGTCGGCGTCTACCGCGACGGGATGAAGGCGATCGCCGGCGGGCGCTGGTATGCGATGCGCGGCGAGGGCGGCCTCCTGATGTGCACGTTCCCCAAGGGCGGCGCGGAGCGCGCGACCGGCAAGGGCGGCGACGCCTGGGCCGCGAGCTACTTCAACGAGTGCATGAGCGGCTTCGAGCACCAGGTCGCGGCGCACATGCTCTACGAAGGGCTCGTCGAGGAGGGGCTGGCCGTCGAGCGGCTGATCCACGACCGCTACCACGCGGCGCGCCGCAATCCGTGGAACGAGGTCGAGTGCGGCGACCACTACGCCCGGGCGATGGCGAGCCACGGCGTGTTCCTGGCCGCCTGCGGCTTCGAGTACCACGGGCCGCGCGGCCACCTCGGCTACGCGCCGCGCATCCGGCCCGAGAAGTTCCAGGCCGCGTTCACCGCGGCGGAGGGCTGGGGCACGATCGAGCAGGAGCGCGAGGGCGAAGCGAAGCAGACCCAGCGCATCCGCGTCGAGTTCGGATCGCTGCGCCTGAGGACGCTCGGCTTCGAGCTCGCGCGCGAGGCCGCGCGCTGCAGCGTGCGAGCGCAGTTCTCGAGCGGCAAGCAGGTCCCCTCGAGCGTCGAGCTGCGCGGACGCAGCGTGCGCGTCACGCTCGGCGAGGACGTGCGCATCCGCGCCGGCGAGAGCCTCGAGATCGTGCTCGCGACCTGAGCCTCACTCGCCGCTCTCGTCGAGCACCCAGCCGGCCCAGTCGCGCGTCGGCAGGCGCTCCGCGCGCAGTGCGAGCTTGGCGGACCAGAGCGCCTCGCGCCTGGACTTCTTCTCCAGCCAGAGCGCGCGGTAGAAGCGCTGCATCAGGTTCCGCGTCGCGGCGTCGGAGACCTTCCAGAGCGAGGTGATCGTCGCGCGCGCGCCCGCCGCGTGCAGCGCGTTCTGCAGCGTGTGCAGGCTGCGGCCCGCGCGCGCCACGCCGACGTCGCTCTCGCAGGCCGAGAGCACGGCCAGCTCGCAGCGCGAGAGGTCGAGCGCAGCGAGCTCCTCGGCCGTGACGATGCCGTCGACGCGCCCGTCGGCATCCGGGCCGCGGTTCGCACCGGCGAGCACGAGGCCGCACAGCGCCGACGGGGCCAGGCCGAGCACCGTCTCCTCCAGGCTCATCGCCGTCCAGCGGCCCGCTTCCGCGGGGCGCTCCTCGTCGGCACCGCGCACGCTCTCGGGCGCGAAGTAGCCGTGCGTGGCGATGTGCAGCCAGCGCGCACGCGGCGCGCGCTCGAAGAGCGCCTCCTTCGTCGCGGCGCGGCCGGCGAGCTGATCGGGATCGTGGCCGAAGGCCTCGGAGTAGAGCGCGCTCAGGCTCTCGAGCTCGGCGCGCGTGCCGGACAGCGCGTTCCAGCTCGTGCGCCGCGCCGGCGCGGCACTCGCGGGGACGGGCACTCCGCGCGCCGGGATCGGGCTGCTCGTCACCGCCTCCGGCCCGACAGACGTCCTGCCAGTGCCTGCACCCGTCGTCGTGCCCGCATTCGACGCGCCCGCAGAGGTGCCCGAAGCCACGGCGTCGAAGTCGATGTCGCCGAGCGCGAGCAGCACGCCGCTCTCGTCGGGGGGACGCACGGAGGCGTGCTCGTCCAGGACGTCGGCGAGGTGGAGCTTCCAGCGTTCGCCGACCAGCCCCTCGCCGAGCGGCAGCGCGTCCAAGGGCACGAGCGCGAAGAGGTCGTTGCCGCACAACCGGATCTCGTGCGCCGGGCCGCAGGCGGCGAGGATCGGTTCGAGCGCGCGCGCACACAGGTCGCGAGCCGCCTCGCGCTCGCCAGCGCCCGCGGCCGCCGGCGCGTTGCGCGCCGCGTGCCGCGGCGCGCCGATGGCCGCGCGCCAGCGCTGGATCGCGCCGGCGAGCTCCGCCGCGCTGCCCAGATCGACGGCGCGCACCGTGGCGTCGGGTGCCAGCACCAGCGCGACCACGCGCGCGGGCGGCAGCCCGTCGTTCCCCGCCGCGGGCGGGGTGCAGGTCTCGATCAGCACGGCGCGCGCATCCGGCCCCAGGCGCGAGGCGAGCGCGGCGAGATCGACGCGCTGCGGCGCAGCGCGGCTCCGCGCGAGCGCCGATTGCAGGCGCTCCTCGGCCTGCTCGAGCTCGCCGGTCGCGCTCGAGACACCCTCGCGCGCCGCTGCACTGGCCGCAGGCCCGATCGCCGCCACGAGGTTGCCGGTGCGCGCGCGCAGTTCGCGCACGCGCGCGAGGAGCGGCGCCAGGGCCGGATCCTGGCGCAGCGCGCGCGTCAGACCCTGACGAGCGGCCAGCGCCCGCGCATCCAGGCACAGGCGCAGCGCGCGCGCCGCATCGGCGCCGTCGCGCGTCCGGGTCGGCGACTGGTAGGCCAGCCAGCCCAGCGCCTCGTCCACGAAGCTCAGCGCGCGCGCACGTTCGCGCTCGGGCAGGATCGAGAGGCGCGCGAGGTCGCCCTCGCAGGCGGAGGCGAGCGATTCCAGCAGCGCGGGCAGCGCCGCCGTCCTCCCCAGCCCGTACTCGCAGTACAGCATGCGCAGCAGCGTGCTGCGGCGGTTGCGCACGTCCGCGGCGCGATCGTCGCACGAGCGGTGCAGCGCGTTCAGCGCCTCGTCGTAGCGGCCCAGGCGCGCGAGCATGCCGCCGATGTTGGCGCGCGCGGTGGAGGCGGAGACGTGGTCGTCGGGCCAGTCGCGTTCGAGGCGCTCGAGCGTCTCCGTCTGCAGCGCGAGTGCCTCCTCGAGCGCGCCCGAGTCGGCCAGCGTGACGGCCACGTTCGAGCGCGCGTGCAGGAACTCGAGCGACTTCCCGGCCGGCGTGTGCTCCTGCGCCGCGAGCGTCGCGCGCTGGAGAGCGATCGCCTCGGGGTACTTCCGCTGCTGCTGCAGGATCGCCGCCAGGCAGGTCTGGGCTCGCAGGCGCTCGGGATCGTCGGGGGCCAGGCGCTTCTCCCAGATGCGCAGCACGCGCTCCATGCCGGCGCGCGCGCCGTCGAGATCACCGGCGGAGTACTGCACCATCGCGAGGTTCGCGCGCAGGCGTTGCAGGTCGGGATGCTCCTCGGGCGCCAGCGGCTCGAGCGTCGCGAGCGCCTGCTCGAAGAGCGCGCGCGAGCGCTCCAGCTGCCCCAGCTGGTAGAGCGTCACGCCCAGGTTGAGCCGGTTGCGCGCGATCCAGGGATGAGAAGCGGGCAGGTGCGCCTCCTTCCAGGCCAGCGCGCGCTCCAGCGCCTCGCGCGACTGCTCGAGCTCGCCGATCCACAGCAGGGCCGAGCCGCGGTTCTCGAGCACCATGTTGGCATCGGGCTCGCGTCCGGGTCCGGCCTTGGCGAGGCGCTCCAGCAGCTCGGCGTCGAGGTCGACGGCCCGCTTCGATTCGCCCATCATGTCGAGCGTCGCGGCGAGGTTCATGCGCACCGTGAGCGCGGTCACGTCCTCGGGCGCGCGCTCGGCCGTGGACGCGACGACCGACTCCTCGATCTCCCGCGCGCGGGCGAGCTCACCCAGCTGCTTGAGGCAGGTGGCGACGTTGATGCGCGCCTGCAGGAGCATCGTCGCGCCCGGCGCGAGGCGCGTCTCGCGGTTGGCGAGCACCAGCTCGAACAGCGGCAGCGCCTCGCGCAGCCGGCCCTGCTCCTGCAGCATCACGCCGACCCCGTTGCGCGCGCGGTCCAGCTCGGCCTCGTGGCCCTTGGGGTCGCGCTCGTACAGCTCGACCGCGCGCACGTAGGCTCGCCGTGCGATCTCGGGCTGGCCGAGGTCGTGCAGCGTGCCGCCGAGCTGCTCGAGCACGCGCGCGTGCCCCGCCTCGCCGCCCTTCGCCTCGCAGGCGAGCGCGCGCTCGAGGAAGGCGCTCAGCGCGCCCGTGCAGTCCGCGCGCTCGGTCTGCGTCGCGGCCTTGCGCGCGGACGCTGCGAGCGACGTCCACTCGTCGGCGAGCGCCTGGACGCAGGGATCCTGCGCGAGGAGCGGTGCACAGACGAGGGCGAGCAGGACGAGGGCGGAGCGCAGGAGGTGCATGACAAGGCGCGGCGAGCCTCACCATGCTACAGCCAGCCCGCCGATCCGGGCCTCGGCCCCGCGGATCACGAGCTCGTCACCCGCGCGGAGCTCCGCGGCGAGACCGTGCGTGCCGGCCTGCAGCCGCAACGTTCCGTCGCGTGTCGCGCGCACGGTGGCGGAGACGAGCTCGCCGCGCGACCAGGCCAGGTCGACCTCGAACCCGCCGCGCGCGCGCAGGCCGTGCAGCGAGCCCTCGCTCCAGCCCTTCGGCAGCGCGGGCAGGAGCCGCACGATCCCGCCGTGGCTCTGCACGAGCATCTCGGCGATCGCCGCGCACGCGCCGAAGTTGCCGTCGATCTGGAACGGCGGGTGCGCGCAGAAGAGGTTGGGGTACGTGCCGCCGTGGCCCATCACGATGCCGTGCTCGACGACGGGCCGCATCAGCGTCTTCCAGAGCTTCAGCGCGTGCTCGCCGTCGCCAAGGCGCGCCCAAAAGGCGATCTTCCAGGCGAGCGACCAGCCCGTGCCCTCGTCGCCGCGCAGTTCGAGCGTCTTCCGCGCCGCGTCGCGCAAGCGCGCGTCGTCGGCGATCTCCTCGCCCGGATAGAGCGCGTAGAGGTGCGAGACGTGGCGGTGGTGCGGCTCGCTGTCCGCATAGTCCTCGAGCCACTCCTGCACGTCGCCCGCGGCGCCGACCTGCACCGGCGCGAGGCGCGCGCGCGCGTCCTCGAGATCGGCGCGGAACTGCGCGTCGACGCCGAGGATGCGACTCGCCTCGATCACGTTGCCGAAGAGCTCGCGCACGAGCTCCTGGTCGATCGTCGGGCCCATGCAGGTGTGTCCGACGCGGCCGTCAGGCAGCACGTAGCCGTGCTCGGGCGAGTTGGAGGGCGCGGTGACGAGCCAGTGGTGCTTGGGCTCCTCGATCAGGATCGCGCGGTAGAACTGCGCCGATTCCTTCATCGCCGGGTAGGCGCGCGCGAGGAACTGCTTGTCGCGGCCGAAGTCGTAGTGCTCCCACAGGTGATCCGCGAGCCACGCGCCGCCGCTCATCGTCGAGCCCCAGCCGGCGTCCTCGCCGGGCGCGGTGAAACCCCAGACGTTGGTGATCACGTGCGCGACCCAGCCCGGCGCGTCGTAGTAGGCCTTCGCGGTCGCCGCGCCCGGTTTGCGCAGCGAGTCGACGAGATCGAAGAGCGGCTCGTGGCAGTCGGCGAGGTTCGCGACCTCGGCCGGCCAGTAGTTCATCTGCACGTTGATGTCGAGGTGGTAGTCGCCGTTCCAGGGCGTCTGCGTCTCCTCGGCCCACAGCCCCTGCAGGTTCGCGGGCAAGCCGCCGGGCCGCGACGAGCTCATCAGGAGGTAGCGGCCGTAGTGGAAGTCGAGGGCGGCGAGCTGCGGATCGTCGCGGCCCTGCGCCAGCCGCTCCAGGCGCGCGTCGGTCGGCAGCGACGCGAGCTGCGCATCGTCCGTGCGTCCGTCGCCGAGCGCGAGCGCGCAGCGCTCGTAGAGCGCGCGGTGGTCGGCGCTGCTCGCCTCGCGCAGCTCGGACCAGACCAGCGGCCGCGAGCGCGCGAGCTTCGCGCACGCGAGCGAGACGGCCTGGCGGCGGCTCGAGGTCGCGCTCGCCACGCGGATCACCGCTTCGTTCGCGCCCACGATCGAGAAGCGCTTGCCGTCGCAGACGCACTTGCCGCCGAGCGTGTCGACCTGGACGCAGGCGGCATAGTCCAGGCTCGGCAGCGTCCCGTGCAGCACCAGCGTCGGTTGCAGGTCGGGCAGCTCGAGCTGCGCGCTCGCGCCCTCGGGCCGGTCGAGCTCCAGCACGAAGGAGAGGCCGCCCGGCTTCTCGCACCAGATGCGCTCGGCGAAGAGCTCGTGCGGCCTGGAGACGAAGCACTCGCGCACGGTGCGCACTCCCTCGCGCGAGCAGCTCGTCTTCACGATGCCCGTGCGCAGGTCGAGCTGGTTGCGGTAGTCGTCCGCGCCCGTGCCGAGCGTCACCTGGCGCGCCATGTGGCCCTCGCCGCCGACGTTCGCAACCGTGACGACGAGCTCGTTCGCGCCCTCGCGCAGCCTGCCGCGCACGTCGAAGGAGTACGAGCGCGACCAGTCCTCGGTGCGGCCGAGTGGTTCGCCGTTGAGCACGATCTCGCCCGTGTCGTCGATGGCCGAGAAGTCCAGGCTGCGCGCGCGGCCCACGAGGCCGGCGTCGGCGGTGAACGTGCAGCGGAAGGTCTCGCTCGTGTGCGGCGCGACGTCCAGGCCGCTGCCGCCGGAGTCGCGCGTCCAGGTCGAGAGGTCCGGTACGCCGGCGCCGAACTCCAGGCGCAGGTTGCCGAGCACCTGGTAGCAGCCGTAGGGGAGCTTCGCGCCGTTGCCCTGGCCCGAGCCCGCGCCGGCGCAGGTGAAGTGCTGCGAGAGCAGCGCCTCGGCTTCGAGGTTCCGGCCCTCGACGAGCAGCTTGCGGATCTGGGGCAGGTACTCGTGCGCGTCGGCGCGATCGGGATCCTGCACCGAGCCGGACCACAAGCCGATCTCGTTGAGCACGATGCGCTCGCGGTCGACGCCGCCGAAGACCAGCGCGCCCATCGTCCCGTTGCCCAGCGGCAGGGCGCTCGTGAAGTGCTCGGCCGGGTGGTCGAGCCAGATCACGTGCGCCGCATCGGGCATCGGCACCTGCGCGGGCTCCTCGCGCGTCCCGGGCAGGACCGAGCACGCACCGAGCAGGAGGGTCGCGCCGAGCGCGGCCGTGCGCGCGCTCATCCGATCTTCCCGTACGCCTCTTCCGCCGCCTTCACGACGTGGTCGATCGCCGCGTCGTCGTGCGCGCTGGAGAGGAACCAGGCCTCGAAGGGCGAGGGCGGCAGCAGCACGCCGCGCTCGAGCATCGCGTGGAAGAACTTCGTCCACTTGGCGCGGTCGGTCTTCATCACCAGCGCGAGGTTCGTCACCGGCACGTCGGAGAGGTAGGGGCAGAGCATCGCGCCCTGCCGTCCGACGTGCACGGCGACCTTGTTCTTCTTCGCGGCGTTCTCGAGGCCCGCCTGCAGGCGCGCACTCTGGCGCTCCAGGTTCTCGTAGAAGCCCGGCGCGTCGGTCGCGCGCAGCGTCGCGAGGCCGCCGGCGACCGCGAGCGGGTTCCCGGAGAGCGTCCCCGCCTGGTAGACGTCGCCCGAGGGCGCGATGCGCGACATCAGGTCCTTGCGGCCGCCGTAGGCGCCGACCGGGAGGCCGCCGCCGATGACCTTGCCGAGCGTGATCAGGTCGGGTCTCACGCCGCAGATCTGCTGGTAGCCGCCGCGCGCGACGCGGAACCCGGTCATCACCTCGTCGAAGATCAGGAGCGCGCCGTGCTGGTCGCAGATCGCGCGCAGGCCCTCGAGGAACCCGGCGGCGGGCCGCACGAGGCCGACGTTGCCCGCGACGGGCTCGACGATGATGCAGGCGATCTCCTGGCCGCGCTTCTCGAAGAGCGCCTTCACGCTGCCGAGGTCGTTGTACTGCGCGACGACGGTCAGCGCCGCGAGCGCCGAGGGCACGCCGGGCGAGTCGGGCGCGCCCTGCGTCAGCGCGCCGGAGCCCGCCTTGACGAGGAACGAGTCGGCGTGGCCGTGGTAGCAGCCGTCGAACTTGAGCACGAGGTCGCGCCGGGTCGCCGCGCGCGCGAGGCGCAGCGCCGCCATGGTCGCCTCCGTGCCGGAGTTGACCAGGCGCACCATCTCGGCCGGCTTCACGCGATTGCTGATCTCGCGCGCCATCTCGAGCTCGCCCTGCGTCGGCGCGCCGAAGGCCGTGCCCTTGTCGACCGCCGCGCGCAGCGCCGCGCCGACGCGCGCATCGGCGTGGCCGAGGATCAGCGGGCCGTAGCTGAGCACGAGGTCGACGTACTGGTTGCCGTCGACGTCGGTGACCCAGGCGCCGGAACCGCTCGCGACGTGCACGGGCGTCCCGCCGACGGAGCGGTAGGCGCGCACGGGGCTGTTGACGCCGCCGGGGATGAGCTTCTGGGCTTCGCTGAAGATCGCTTGCGACCGGGTCAGGTTGGGCATGTGCCCATGATGGCAGATCGCACGCCGATTTGCCGCCGTACGGAACACGGCATCCTTCTCACCGGTTCGTCTGCACGGAGGCCCGCGATCTCCTCGCTGGCCCACTTGGTGCGGGTGGCCGCGACATGCCGCGGTCGAATCGGTGAGAAGAATGCCGTGTTCCGTACGCGCTGCGCCTCAGACGAGGAAGCGCTCGTCGTTGGGCACGCCGCTGTGCAGTTCGTCGAGGCGGAAGACGAGCTTCGCCTGTTCACGGCGCAGGCGCGTGAGCTCGGCGGCCGTGTCCGCGCCCTGCTCGGCTACGAACTCCGCCGCAGCGCCGCTCGCGGCGAGGCGCTCGACGGCCGCAATCTGCTGCAGCAGCTCGGCGAGCTCGCGTTCGAGGCGCTCGGCCTCGACCGAAGGCTCCTCGCGGCGCTCGCGCGCGGACTCCTGCACGTGCTCCTCGATGCGCGCGGCGGTCCCGCGCAACAGATCGAGCGCCCCCAGGATCTCCCGTGCCAGGGCCTCGGGCACGGCTGCCGGCAGCGCGGGCGGAACCCCGACCCCGTGCTGCAGGCGACGATGGCCGTTGAGTCCGCGCGACGCGAACTCGAGGCCGCATTCCGGACAAACCCCGCGACG